>NZ_JBIBUU010000018.1:0-166753 GCF_043079735.1 Streptomyces sp. NPDC015144
ATCGCCAAGGGCGCCGGCTCCGGACTCTCCAAGATCGGTGACATCACCAAGGGCCTCAAGGGCATCTCCAACATCGAGATCCCCAAACTCCCGGATGGATCGGTGCAGTTGCCCGACGGGCGACTCCTGGAACCGAACGGCAACCTGGTCGCCCCGAACGGCGTGGTCGAGACGACTCCGATCCCGCACGAAACGGTCCCGGGCACCTCGGGCCTGCCGAAGTCCTGGCAGCTCCAGCAGCCTGTCCCGGCGGGCGTGCACGCGGGGCACGGCATCCCCGACATGCCGTCGTACCCGCCCGGCGGCGGCTTCGACAACGTGTCGTACGGCCCCGGGAGCCACGTCCCGGGCGGCAATCACGTTCCCGGCGGCGGATTCGACAACGCCTCGTACGGCCCGGGGAACCACGTCCCGGGCGGCGTCACCAGCCACGTCCCCACCGACCACTTCCCCACCGCCCCCGGGCACAACCTCCCGCCGAACGGGTTCCACACCCCCGGCCACGATCTGCCCGGCACCCCGCACACGCCGGACACCCCGCACGCCCCGTCCCACGACGGCCCCGGCGCGCACGGACACGACGGCCCCTCCGGCGGAGGCCCGCACAACGACGGACCGCACAACGGCGGGCACGACAACGGGCCCGGCGGGCACGCGGACGACGCGGCCGGCCACACCGACGACGCGGCGCACACCGGCCACCCCGACCCGCACGGCACCCCCGACGACCTCGTCCACGGCGCCGACGACGCCACCAGCCCGCCCGGCGCCCACAACGGCCCGGACGGCGCGGCGCACGGCGGCGCGGGCGACGACTTCACGTACCGGCCGCATATGTCGGCCGACGACTTCGACGACCTCAGTACGGCCGAGAAGCACCGCGTGGCCGCAGCGGAACTCGCGGACGGCACACTCCCGTTCGCGGACGATGTCGCGGCGATGAGGTACGGCCAGGACTACTGGAACGACTACGTGGACAATCTGGACCCGTCCGCGAAGCAGGCGCTCTGGGACTACACCGGTGAGACGTTCCCCTCGTACCACGACATGAACGGATACCTGCGGGGCACCGCCGGGTACGGCCCGCGCCCCGAGGTACTCCACAACATCGCCGAAATGGACCGGGTCATGTCGACCCGCCCGGTGCCCGACGACATCATGATCGTCCGGGGTACCGGTCTGGGCCACCTCAAACTCGACTCCCCGTACGACATGCTGGGCCAGACGTACCCGGACAAGGGCTACACCTCTACGTCCCTCGGCAATCATCCGGTGGACAGCTTCGCGGGCAAGGAGGCGATCCTCCACCTGCGGGTACCGAAGGGGACGCCCGCGCTGTGGCTGGAGAAGGTGTCCAAGTTCGACGCGTCGGAGCGGGAACTGCTCCTGGCCCGCGGTTCCGAGTTCAAGGTGACCCGCGTCTTTATGGAAAATGGTCAGGTCCAGGTCTACGGCGAGGTCATGCCGCCTAACAAGGGAGTGGCGCACTGATGAGTGGCGAACAGCGGCCCAATCCGCGGCTGAACGAGGATCTGTTGTTCAACCAGGCCCCCGGGGGTCCGCCGCGCTACGGCTCACGGTCCGACAAGCCCGTCCAGTACCTGACGGTGGCGGACCGGTCGGGCGGGATCATCGGCTACGTGTGGGCGAACGACGCGGACGACGCCGCCGGCTGGCTGGTTCGCGCGGCGGGCGGCGACGAGGCCTTCAACAAGGGCGGCCGGTGGGCCCGGAAGCTCCACGACGCGAAGGCCCGGGGGCTGGCTCCGACCGCTGCCCTGGCAGAGATGATCGAGCAGTCGGACCCGACGAAGAGCAGCCATGTCGTGCCCGGTTCCTTGGCCGAGGCGCCCAACGCCGACGCGGTGCGGAGCCTCGCCGAAGCGAGCTGACCATGTCCTACGCACCCGGAAGGCCGCGCTACCGCAGTACGACCGACGGTCCCGTCCGGTACCTCACCGTCGTCGACGACGAGGGCGAGGTCATGGGCTACCCCTGGGGTGCCGACGCGGACGATGCCGCCGGCTGGCTGCTGCGGCCCGCCGGGGACGCGGCCGGGGACCGGGCGGGGCTCGCCTGGGCCTCGTGGTTCGCGGATGCCAAGGCGCGCGGGCTGGCGCCCTCGGCGGCGCTCGCCGGGGCGGCGGGCGGGCCCGCGCCGGGGGAGATCGGCCGGATCGTGCCCGGTCTCCCGGGCGCGGCCCCGTCCCTGGAGGCGCTCAAGGGGCTGACCCGTGCCGTCACCGCGGGCGACGACCGGCGGCTGCTGGCCGGGCTCGACCGGGAGAACGCCGACGCGTGGCGGGAGCTGGCGGCGGCGCACGCCGGGCTCACGGACGGGGACCGCGAGGTGCGGTGGTCCGGGAGCGGCCGGCAGCCGGACGGCACCCTGCGGATCGGCCACCCGGTCCACGGCACAGCTCTGCTGCGGCTGGTCCGCGCGCTGTCCGGGGTCGGCGCCGTGACCCCCGCCTATCTGTGGATGCGCAATCCGCCGCCGGCCGTACCCGCCGGGGGACGGCTCGCTCCGGCCGACGCGGTACGGGCGGCCACGGCCGTGGTGCGCGGGGAGCGGTTCGCCGACGGGACGATCGCGCAGGCGGCGGCGAGCGGTCTGCTCGATGCCGTGGCCGAGTCGTTGTGCGCCTGGTACGAAGCGGTGACGGGCAGCCCGCAGGCTCCTTCCTGACGTGCGCGGAAGGCCGTTCGCGAGGGGTGCCCACGGCTCGGCCCCGGCTGTACCGCCCCTCGCGCATGCTCTATGTTTCAGGAGTCAATCAGGGGGATTCCCGTAGTGTGCCGCCGACCGGAGGACCGGGGCCGGCACCGCGTACGACCGAAGCGACGCACGACCGAGGCGACGCACGACCGAGGCAACGGACGACGAGACGAATGGCACGGGATTACGACAGCCAACTCCTGGAGTCGGTGGCGGTACGCCGGCGCAGGATGCGTGACGCGCTGCTGTTCGGCGCGCAGCGGGCCCGGCGTACCGCCGACGAGCGGCTGGGAAAGGTGTTCGCAGGGATCGCCATCGCCGCCGTGCTGTGCGCGGGGTGTGTGGGATGGTCCTTCGTCCAGAACATGCTGGAGAAGCAGAAGGCCGAACAGCAGAAGCAGCAGCGTCAGGAACAGCAGTACCAGCAGCCGGCGAAAACGGCGCAACCGGATAAGACCGGGGAATCGACGAAGAATCCCCAATAGGTCGGCAACTCTCCAGAATTCCATGAGGATTTCCCCGTGATCGGGGATCGAAAGGCGCCGGTGGCATCGGCACACGGCGCCCGACTCCTCACAACGTCGCGATGATAGGTTCCCGTAAAGTGGTGAGCACAGCAACGACTTCCCGAGCGCAGCTCAGCCGGGTGACTCTGGTCGGTGAGCGGCGCCGGGCCGATATCGTCCTGCCGTCCGACACCCCGATCGGGCAACTGCTGCCGGACATCCTCCAATTGCTGGACGACCGGGCCGCCGCGCGTCCGATGACCCGGCAGTTGATCACCTCGGACGGCTCCGCGCTCCCGCACGACTCCACGCTGTCCTCGGTGGGCATCGCGGACGGTGCGGTGCTCCGGCTGGTGCGAGCCCACTCCGCTCCCCCGGCGCCGGTCGTGCACGACGTCACCGATCTGGTCGCCGACGACCTCGATCTGCAGACCTGGCGCTGGCGTCCCTCCGCGCGGCGGACGAGCGCGGGTGTGGGGTCGGTGGCCTTCGCGGTGGTCGCCGCGCTGCTCGCCCGGCGCGAGTTCGCCCTGGACGCGCTGACCGGCGTGCTCGCCGTCGTCACGCTCCTCCTGATGGCGGCCGGTGCGCTCATCGCGAAGATCGGGCAGGGCAACCGGGGGCTGGCGACCGCGCTGCTGCTGGGCTCCGGCAGCGTCGGGGTGCTCGCCGCCTGGACCGCCGCGGACGCGTACGACTGGCCGGGGACCGCGCGGCTGGCCGCCGTGGCCGCCGCGCTGGTCCTGACGCTGGTGCTGCTCGGCTACTTCTCCCCGTTGGGCCGGGGCGGGCTCATCGGGGCCGCCGCCATCACCGCGATCACGCTGGTGTGGGAGGCGGTCGCCGCCGTCCAGGACGACCTGGCCCGGCTCGGTGCCGTGATGGCCGTCTTCTCCGTCGTCCTGCTGGGGCTGCTGCCCCGGCTGGCGCTGGCGGCGTCCGGGCTCACCGCGCTCGACGACCGCCGCTCCGCCGGTACTTCCGTCAGCCGCCACCAGGTGGGCAACGCGCTGGCCGCCACCCACCGGGGTCTCGCCCTGGCGACGGTGGTCACCGCGGTCTCCGCGGCGGCCGGTGGCTGGCTGCTCACCCTGGCGGACAAGCCGTCCGTGTGGACCGTGGCGCTGCCCTCGCTGGTGGCGCTGGTGCTGCTCTCCCGGGCTCGGGCCTTCCCGCTGGTCGCCGAGGTCGTGGCGCTCTTCGCCGCCGCGGCCGTCCTGACCGTGCGTCTGGTGGTGCTGTGGACGGAGCACGCCGGGGGTGCCGGGCCGCTCGCCCTGCTGGTGGTGGCCTCGGTGCTGCCGTTGCTCGTCCTGGCGGTGCAGCCGCCCGAGCATGTGCAGGTCCGGCTGCGACGGATGGCCGACCTGGTCGAATCCATCGGGGTGGTGGGGCTCTTCCCGCTGGCCGTCGGTGTGTTCGGCGTGTACGGACAGCTGCTCAACAAGTTCTGAGTCGACGCGCAGGTGCTCCGGGCGGGGCAGCGGGGCGCAAGAGAAGGGCCGACATGCCGAACGAAGAAAACTGGCAGGGCGATGTGCTGCGCGCCATGAGGAACGGCGCCGCCCAGGAGAACGCGCGGGGCCCCGAGGCCCAGGGGTACGCGGCTCCCGAGCAGGACCAGGGGTACGCCGCCCCCGCGCAGGGACAGCAGCAGCCCCATGCCGCGCCCGCGCAGCAGCAGGCGTACGGCGTGCCGCAGCAGCAGGCCGAGTACGCGGCCCAGCAGGAGCAGTACGCGCAGTACGCCGCGCAGCAGGAGCAGTACGCCCAGTACGCGGCGCAGCAGGAGCAGTACCAGCAGCACCCCGGGTACCAGGAGCAGCACGTGGTGGCCGCCCCGGTCGTCGCTCAGCCCCCGCACCAGCAGCCCCAGGCACAGCCCCAGCCCCACCAGCCGCAGCCGCAGCCGCAGCCGCACCAGCAGCCGCCCGCCGAGTACACCCCCTCCACCCGTGCGCCGCACCGCGCCCCCGACTCCCGGCCCGTGGTGGACCGGGGGCTGGCCGGGGTCGGGCGGAAGGCGCGGCGCGGGGAGCCGTTCGCCGCGCGGGCCGCGCGGGCGCTGCGGGTGAGCGTGTCCTCCTCGGCGGCGCGCGAGGTGGCCCGGACCACCGCCACCGCCGAGACGCTCCAGCAGCCGGTGACCACCGGCCGGCAGATCGCCGTGACGTCCATCCGGGGCGGCGCGGGCAAGACGACGGTGGCCGCGCTGCTGGGCGCCACGTACGCGCACTACCGGCAGGACCCGGTGCTCCTCGTCGAGGCCGATCCGGCGCTCGGCTCACTGCCGCTGCGGCTGGGCGCCGAGTCGCTCCGGTGGACCACCGGCGACCTGGCGGGGATCATCGAGCCGCAGATGTCGCTGCTGGACATCACCGGCTATCTGGTGCAGCTCCCGGGCAACGCCTGGCTGCTGCCCGGCAGTCAGGGCCAGATCGGCGCGATGCTGGACAGCCGGGCGTACGAGCGGGTGATGGTGTCGCTGCGCCGCTACTTCGGCGTCACGGTCGTCGACTGCGAGACGCTGCCCGCCGAGGTCGCCCGGGTCGCGCTCTCCGCCGCGCAGGCCCGGGTGCTGACCGCCCCCGCCACGCTGGAGGGCATCACCAGCACGTACGCGGTCCTGACGTGGATGCAGTCGCTGCCCCGGCAGGTGATCGCCGGGACGGTCGTGGTGCTCAGCGAGCTGGTGCCGCACTCCGGGCTCGACCTCGACCAGGCCGCCCAGAAGCTGACGGCCACCGGTGCGAGCGTCCAGATCCTGCCGTACGACCGGCATCTGGCGGCCGGCGGGGAGATCCGCACCGAGCTGCTGGCGCACGCGACGCGGGAGGCGGCCACCCGGCTCGCCGCCGACGTGTTCCGGCTGTCGCAGCAGTACCACTGACCGCCTGGCCGCCGGCCGGCCCGATCCCACCGATGCCCCGCCCGACCCCGAGTGACGGACGACGATGAGTACCCGACTGATCCACCGCCCGGCCCGGACCACCCGGCCGCCGGCCGCCTCCGAGGCGCGCACCATCGAGGCGCCGCCGAACCTGCCCGAGGGCAAGTCGGGCAACATCGCCATGTCGCTGTTGCCCGTCGCCGGGGTGATGTCCTCCGTCGTGATGATGACGGTGGTGCGCAACAGCCAGTTCGCCGGGCTCGGGGCGATCATCCTCGTCGTCACCGTGATCGGCTCCCTCACGCTGGTCTTCTCGCAGCGCGGCAAGGCGCAGCGCACCCGCCGCACCCAGCGCGAGGCGTATCTGGCGTACCTGGAGGACCTGCGCGAGAAGCTGTCCGTCGAGGAGCGCGAGCGGGCCGAGCGGGCCGCCGTCCTCAACCCGCCGCCGCACGCCCTGTACGACATAGTCCGCGACCCGGCCCGGCTCTGGGAGCGGCGCCGGACGGACGGCGACTTCCTGCGGGTGCGGGTCGGCACGGGCGAGATGCCGGTCCGTGACCTGACCGTCGCCCAGCAGGGTTCGTCGGTCCTGTCGCCGCCCGACACCTTCATGCTCAACGAGGCGTCCGCGCTGATGGACCGGTTCCGTACCGGGACCGAGCTCCCGCTGACCGTCCCGCTGGACCGGGTCGGCAACATCAGCGTCATCGGGCCACGCGAGGACGGGCTGCGCGTCGCGCGCGCCCTGCTCGTGCAGACCGCCGCCACGCACGCCCCGGACGACGTGGCGATGGCGCTCGCGGTGCCGGGCGACCGGTTGGCGGAGTGGGAGTGGGCCAAGTGGATGCCGCATCTGCTGGACCCGGACCAGTTCGACGGACCGGTCGCCGCCCGGCGGATCGCCCCGTCGGCGCCGCAGCTGGCCCGTCAGATCGGTGCGGAGCTGCGCCGCCGGGCCTCGTACGCGGCGGAGGTGCGGCGCGGGCTGTCCGGCAAGGACGCGCTGGCCATGACCTCCCGGCTGCTCGTCGTGACCGACGGGCACGGCGAGGACGCGGTGGAGCTGCCGCGGCCGGACGACGCGGTCGGGCTGCGCGAGATGGGCGTCACCGTGCTGCACCTGCTGGAGCACCGGGTCCAGGAGCCGGGGCACGTCAGCGTCCGGATCACCGTGGACGGCGACGCGGTCGTCATCGAGGACCTGCGCGAGCAGGAGCCGATCAGCGCGCACGGCACGGTGGACGAGGTGTCCATCCCGTTCGCCGAGGGGTTCGCCCGGATGCTGGCGCCGATGCGGCTGTCCGCCGAGTCGATGGTGGACGCGCCGCTGTCCGGTCCGGTCGACTTCGCGGATCTGCTCGGCATCGACGACGTGGCGCAGCTCGACCTGTCGTACCTGTGGGCGCCGCGCGGCGAACGGGCCTTCCTGCGGGTGCCGATCGGTATCAGCGACTCCCACCAGCCGGTGCTGCTGGACCTGAAGGAGTCCTCCGAGCTGGGCATGGGCCCGCACGGGCTCTGCGTCGGGGCCACCGGTTCCGGCAAGTCGGAGCTGCTGCGCACCCTGGTCCTGGCGCTGGTGGCCACCCATCCGCCGGAGGACCTGGCGCTGGTCCTGGTCGACTACAAGGGCGGTGCGACCTTCGCCCCGTTCGCCGAACTGCCGCACGTGGCCGGGGTGATCACCAACCTGGAGAACCAGGCGGGGCTGGTCGAGCGGGTGCACGCCTCGCTCGCCGGTGAGGTCAAGCGCCGCCAGCAGGTGCTGAAGGACGCGGGGAACGTCGCGGACATCGGCCACTACGCGGCGCTGCGCGCGGAGCGGCGGCCCGATCTGGACCCGCTGCCGCACCTCTTCGTGGTGATCGACGAGTTCGGTGAACTCCTCACCGCCAAGCCGGACTTCATCGACCTGTTCCTCTCCATCGGCCGGATCGGCCGCTCCATCGGGGTGCATCTGCTGCTGTCCAGCCAGCGCATCGAGGGCGGCAAGCTCAAGGGCCTGGACACCTATCTGTCGTACCGGCTCGGGCTGCGGACGTTCTCCGCCGACGAGTCGCGGACGGTCCTGGACACCACGGACGCCTTCCATCTGCCGCCGCTGCCCGGTTTCGGCTATCTGAAGGTCGACACCAGCCACTACGAGCGGTTCAAGGCGAGCTACGTCTCCGGCGCGTACCGGGGCCCGGTCCAGCGCGACCAGGAGGAGGACACCGGTCCGCTCGCCCTGGAGTACGAGGCGTTCAACACCCTCGCCGAGCCGGAGCGCGCGGAGGAGGAGCCGAAGGTGCGGCGCCGGGAGACCGGGCCGACCGAGATGGGTGTCGTCGTCGACCAGCTGCGCGAGGCGGCCGGTCCGGTGCGCCGGATCTGGCTTCCGCCGCTGCCGCAGGCCGTCGCCCTGGACCGGGTGGCGGGGCCACTGGACGTGGGGCCGCGCGGGATGCAGCTGGCGAAGCGGCGCGGCCCGCTCCAGGTGCCGCTCGGGCTGCTCGACGACCCGACCCGGCAGTGGCAGGGCGAGTGGTACCTGGACCTCACGGTGGCGGGCGGCCACGCCGCGGTCATCGGCGGTCCGCAGTCCGGCAAGACGACGCTGCTGCGCACCCTGGCGCTCTCCCTGGCGCTGACCCACACCCCGCAGGAGGTCGGTGTCTACGGGCTCGACCTGGTCGGCGGCGGGCTCCAGGCGGTCTCCGGGCTGCCGCACGTCGGCGGGGTCGCGGGCCGCGCGGACCGGGAACGGGCCGGGCGCACCGTCGAGGAGGTGCGCGGGATGCTCGCGGTCCGCGAGGACCTCTTCCGCGAGCACGGCATCGACTCGGTGGAGCAGCTGCGTTCGCTGCACGCGGCGGGCCGGCTGCCGCAGCTGGCGTCCGCCGAGATCGTGCTGGTCATCGACGGTTTCGGGGCGCTGCGCGACGACTTCGACGAGCTGGACGACGCCGTCGTGGACATCCTCAAGCGCGGGGGCGGCTACGGCATCCACGTGGTGGCGGGCATGCTCCGCTGGAACGACGTGCGCATCGCCACCCAGTCGAACTTCGGCACCCGGGTGGAGCTGCGGCTGAACGACCCGAGCGAGTCGAGCATCGACCGGAAGCTGGCGCAGACCCTGTCGCCGGACGAGCCGGGCCGCATCCTCACCGACGGCAAGCTCTTCGCCCAGGTCGCGCTGCCGCGTACGGACGGGCTGGGGGACGCGTCGGACCTGGGCTCGGTGCTGGAGCACACCGCCCGTACCGTCCGGGCCACCTGGAGCGGCGAGGTCGCCCAGCCGGTGCGGGTCCTGCCGCACCTGCTGGAGCCGCGGCTGCTGCCCGGCCCGGTCGCCGAGCCCAAGCGGGTGCCGATCGGCCTGGACCAGACGGCGCTGGCGCCCGCGCTGCTCGACCTGTTCCACCACGACCAGCACCTGCTGATCCTCGGCGACAGCGAGTGCGGCAAGACGAACCTGCTGAAGACCGTGGCGCAGGGGCTGATCGAGCGGTACGGCGAGGAGGAGCTGGTCTTCGCCGTCATGGACCCGCGGCGCGGGCTGCGCGGCGCGATCCCGGAGGAGTTCCGCGGCGGGTACGCGTACAACCCGAAGATGTGCGCCGGGCTGTCCGCCGGGATCGCGACCGAGCTGGAGAAGCGGCTGCCGGACGAGCGGACGGACACCGAGGACCTGGAGCCCGGCAGCTGGGGCAGCGGTCCGCGGATCGTGATCCTGGTCGACGACTACGACGTGCTGACCACGGCCGGACAGTCGCCGCTGGAGCCGTTCCTGCCGTACATCCCCTCCGCCGTCGACATCGGGCTGCACTTCGTGCTGACCCGGCGGGTCGCGGGTGCCTCGCGCGGCATGTACGACCCGCTGGTGCTGGGGCTGCGCGAGTCGGGGGCGTCGGCGCTCCTGATGGCGGGCGACCGCAGCGAGGGCCAGCTCTTCCCCGGCGTGTACGCGTCCCAGCAGCCGCCGGGGCGCGGGGTGTTCATCCGCAGGGGCCAGCCCCACCGCCTGATCCAGACCGTGTACACCGCGGAGTAACGCACCGGGGGCGGCCCGCATCCCGGGCCGCCCCACCGCGCTTCCGCACCCCGGACGAAGAAGGAACGGCCGACCACATGACCAAGGACGTCATCGCCCTCACCTCGCGCATGCCCGATCCGCTGACGGTGCTCGCCGCACTGCTGGCGGGCGGCCCGGACAAGCTGGTGGGGACGGCCGGCGAGGAGGCCGTCGTACAGCTCTGCGACGACCAGGGCCGGCCGCTGGTCTCGATCGAGGCGCCGCTGCTGGTGCAGGTGGCGGGCGAGGCGGAGCGGCTGCTCGGGGCGACCGCGCCGCCGGTCCCGTTCTGGTGGACGGAGGCGCGGGCGACGACGGGCGTCGCGGAGGCCGAGGCGCTCGCGGGCACCTTCGCGGCCCGGGTGGCGCTGCTGGCCGAGGGGTCCGCCTGGCCGCCGGAGGCCGCCCGTTCCGTCGCGGTGGTGAAGACCGACCAGGTGAGCGTGGCGCCCACGCCTGCCGCCGCGCAGCCCGCCGTCGACGTGCTCACCGACAAGGTGGCCGTCATCATCCAGGACCGCCCGGTGATCGCCATGACGGCCTGGCTGTCGGACGCGTTCCGGGCCGCCGCCAACGCGGAGCTGGGCCTCCAGATCGTCACCTCGCCCGGCACCACCCTCTCCCCCGCGGTCCGCAACAGCCTGAGCGGCTGGCCCTCCCGCTGGGTGGTGCAGGATGAGAAGGACGGCTACTACGACGGCCTGTCCGGCGCCGTACTGCGTTGGCAGAACGGGCTGTTCGCCACGGTGGAGTCGCCCGACGCCACCCCCGACGACCCGCGCACGCCGGTGGCCGACGCCTACCGGCGGATCGTGGACGGCGGCGAGCGGCAGCTGGCGATCTCGTACCGCACGGTCCACCCGGCCGACGACCGGCTGGTGCTGGGCGGGGCCCTGGAGACGGTGTGGCAGGAGCTGACGGGGCAGCCGCCGGCCGGGTGGGGCACCTCCGAACCTGCCAACCTGCCGTGGTCGCTGCGCAGGTTGACCGATGTCGCCTTCGACCGGGCGCCCGAGCCGACCTGGTTCGTGGTGGTCGGCTCCCCGGACCGGCCGGGGCTGGCCACGGTGCGGATCAGCCGGACGAAGGCGGGCGTGGAGGAGGACGTCACTCTCGCGTTCGGCTACGGGCGGGACGAGGAGCCCCCGGTGGAGGCGTTGGAGAAGGTGGCGGAGGCGCTGGTGACCCGCCATCACCTCCAGTCGATGCTGGTCCAGCTCCGCCGGGCCCGCCGGGACCTGGCGGTGCCGCCGCACTTCGAGGGGCCGGGGGTGCCGCTGGCCTTCGTGCTCGGCGCGGAGGAGGTCCGCGAGATGCCGGGCGACCGCGCCCGGCGCACCCCGCTGGCGCAGCCGCCGGTGCAGCTCGGCCCGAAGTCCCGTCCGGCGCTCTACTATCCGTTCCCGGGCGACCCCTCCGACCTGTCGGGCTGGCAGGAGTTCGAGCGGCTGATGCGGCATCTGAAGGGCGCGTGAAGCGGGGCGGCGCGGCCTGAGTGCGCGCAGCGCCCCGGGGGCCCCGCCTCCGAACGGCCCCGTCCCGGACCCATCGGACGGGGCCGTCGCCGTGTCCGTACGCGCGACCCACGCCCGCGGACGCGGACGTACCGTCGCAGACCGGGAACGCGACAAGGGCTCAATAGCTGATCAAAAGATGGGCACTTGTTCCCGACGATCAAGCACTTTCGGTCACAAATGCCTTCCCTATGACCGGTACAGGGGGTTGACTGGGTGTGACGCATGGTGATGTCGCCGCCCCGCACCGAGGGCGGACACCACCACGGGCCCCTGGGCCCGGCCCCGACGCCCCCGGCTTCCGGCGAAGGAGAGTGAGCAGGAAGTGTCCGTCCCGTCCCGCACGACGCATCTGGCCCCGCGCCTGCGCCCGCGCCCGGTGGACGCGAACCGCCCGACCCGGGGGACTCACCCGATCGGCGCAATCGAATCCGGCCGGATACCCATGCGCCCGCGCATCCGAACCGTTTTGACGAGGGGTATCAATGAGCCAGATCGCGCTGCCGGATTTTCATATGCCGTTCCCGAGCGCCGGCTGCAATCCAGGGATCGCACGGACCAGGGAGGCCGTGTGGGAATGGGCGGACTCCCATGATCTCTCCCTCTCCCCCGCGGCCCGGAAGAAGATGATCCGGACCAGGCCCGAGCTCTGGATCTCCCTGATCTTCCCCACCGCCTCGCAGCACCATCTCGACCTCTTCTGCCAGTGGCTCTTCTGGGCGTTCCTCGTCGACGACGAGTTCGACGACGGGCCCGCCGGGCGGGATCCGCGCCTGTGCGAGCCGGCGATCGACCGGCTGGTGGCCGTCCTCGACGGCGAGGAGCCGCGCGGCGCCATGGAGCGGTCCCTGGCCGAGCTGCGGAGCCGGACGTTCCGGGACCGGCCGGCGCACTGGATCCGGCAGTTCCGCCGGGACACCGTCTCCTGGCTGTGGACCTATTACGCGGAGGCCGTGGACCGGGCCACCGGGCATGTCCCCGGCCGCGCCGAATACATCACGCACCGCCGGGAGTCGGTGGCCATGCAGCCCTTCCTCGACCTCCACGAGATCACCGCCGGGATCGACCTGCCCGAGTCGGCCCGGAGCCTCCCCTCGTACATCGCGCTGCGCCACGCCGTCACCGACCACTCCGGGCTCTGCAACGACATCTGCTCCTTCGAGAAGGAGGCGCTGCTCGGCTACGGGCACAACGCGGTGGCCCTCATTCAGCGCGAGCGCGGCTGCTCGCTCCAGGAGGCCGTCGACGAGGCGGGCGCCGAACTCGCCCGGATCGCCCGACGGGTGCGCAGCGCGGAGCGGGAGCTGTTAGAGGAGATCGGGGCGGCCGGCATCGAGGGACAGACCCGGACCGCGCTGGAGCGGTGCGCGCGGGACTACCGGGGGCTGGTCCGCGGGGACTTCGACTACCACGCGCGGGCGGAGCGCTACACCCGCCCCGATCTCGTCGAGATCGACGACCGCGACTCCCTGTCGGAGCACTTCGCGGCCTGATCCGCCGCCCCTTCCCCGGTCCCTCGGCCCGAAAGCGGGTACATATCGGTCATCGGCCCCGATGAGGCGCCGCAGAACCGAAGAGGCGCGAAGGCGCAGGCCCCCGGCGCCTCGGAGCCGAGGAAGGGCTGGCCGCATGGACGCCGTACCCGCCGCGATATCCGCCCCGCCGTCCGGGGCACCGCCCCTGGCCGCCACCGCCCACGGGAGGGTGCGCGGCGTCTGGGAACAGGGGGTCGCCGTCTTCCGCGGCATCCCGTACGCCGCCCCGCCGGTCGGCCCCCTGCGGTTCGGGGCGCCCGCGCCGCCCGAGCCGTGGGAGGGGGTGCGGGAGGCCGTGGCGTTCGGGCCGACCGCACCCAAACGGCCCTACGCCCCGCCGCTGGACCGGCTGCTGCCGGACCCCGGGGTGCCGGGCGACGGCTGCCTCAACCTCAATGTGTGGACGCCGTCCCCGGGCCCCGACCGGCTGCCGGTGATCGTCTGGATCCACGGCGGGGCGCTGCTGCACGGCTCCTCCGCCGTGGAGCTGTACGACGGGACGGCGTTCGCCCGGGACGGGGTGGTGCTGGTCTCGGTCAACTACCGGCTCGGTGTCGAGGGTTTCGGGGTGTTCCCGGACGCGCCCGCCAACCGGGGGCTGCTCGACCAGATCGCCGCGCTGAGCTGGGTGCGGGAGAACATCGCGGGGTTCGGCGGCGATCCCGGCCTGGTGACGGTGTGCGGGGAGTCGGCGGGGGCGGTCAGCATCGGCGCGCTGCTGGCGGCGCCGGGGGCCGGGGGGCTGTTCCGGCGGGCGGTCCTGCAGAGCGGTGCGCCGGGTGCGCTGCCGCCGGGCCGGGCGGCCCGCCGCACCACGGAGCTCATCGCCCGGCGGCTCGGGGTGGCGGCGACGGCCGGGGCGCTGGCCGGGGTCCCTCCGCGCGCGCTGTTGGACGCGCAGACCGCGGTCACCGCGGGCGGCTCCCCGCTGACCGGCGGCCATTCCTTCCATCTGGTGGTGGACGGCGAACTGCTGCCCCGCGATCCGCTGGCGGCGCTGCTGGACGGCGCCTCGGCCGGGGTCGACCTGCTGATGGGGTCGACCACCGAGGAGTACCGGCTCTGGTTCGTCCCCAGCGGGCTGACCGAGCGGATCTCCGCGCTCGGGCTCGGGCTGGCCCGCCGGAGGTTCCGGGTGCCGGGCGCCACCGTGCGCACGTACCGGGCGAACCGGCCGGGGGCCACCCCGGGCGAGCTGCTCGGCGCGCTCGCCACCGACCTGCTGCTGCGGGTCCCGCTGAACCGGCTGGCCGACGCCCGGGCCGGGGCGGCGGGGACCACCCGGCTCTACGAGTTCGGCTGGCCGTCGCCGGTGCTGGGGCTCGGGGCCTGTCACGCGCTGGAGATCGCCTTCGTCTTCGACACCCTGGACCGGCCGGACGCGGTGGCTCTGGCCGGGGCCGACGCGCCCCGGGAGCTGGCCGCCGCGATGCACGCCGCGTGGGTGGCGTTCGCCCGCACCGGCGACCCCGGCTGGCCCGCCTGGGACGCCTCGCGACCGGTGATGGCCTTCGGCCCCGGCGAACCGCGCCTGGTCCGGGCCCCGCGCGACGACGAGCTGCGCGGCTGGCCCCCGTACCGCCGCTCCCGCACGGGTTAGGGTCGAGGGACGATCGAGAGCGGGGGGGTACGGGTGGACGGCGCGCTGGCGCGGATTCTGGCGGACGCGGCACAGGGGCGGTTCCCGCCGGCGGACGGCGGGACGACGGTGGTGCGGCAGCCCGGCACCCGGGACGCGGGCGTGCTGGCGTTCACCGCGCATTCGGTGGTCTTCCTCGACGAGGACCCCGGCTGGGTGCGCTCCGTGCTGGCCGGCACCCCCGGCGACCCGCTCGCCGCGACGATGAACCCGCACTTCCTGGGCGCCCTGCTGGCCCGTACCGGCCGTCACATGAACACCATCGACCTGCTGACGGTCGCCGGTGCGCTGCCCGGGGAGCCGGAGATCGCGCTGCGGGAGATCGAGGACCCGGAGCACCCGAGGGTGGCTCGGGCGCTGGAGTACCGCGACGGCGTACGGGTCTGGGCGGCCGACGGCGGGGTGGTGGTCCTCGGCCGGGGCGTCGCGGGCCGCTGGGAGACCGCCGTCGAGGTGGACGAGGAGGCGCGCGGCCGGGGGCTGGGCGTACGGCTGGCACGGGCGGCCCGGCATCTGGTGCCGGACGCGGTGGTGTGGGCCCAGCAGTCGCCCGGGAACGCCCGCAGTGTGCGGACGTTCCAGGCGGCGGGGTACCGGCCGGTGGGCTCGGAGGCCCTGCTGGTCGCACGGTGAGCGGCCGGCCGGGCCCCGGGCCGCTCCGTCAGCGGAAGACCCCGGTGTGGCCGAGCGAGTACCGGCCGGGCTGCGGGTAGACGGCCAGTCCGTGCGGGCCGCTGCCGACCGGGATGCGGGCGAGCTGTTTGCCGGTGGCGGTGTCGATCGCGTACACCTCGGCGTTGTAACGGCCGCTCAGCCAGAGGACCTTGCCGTCGGCCGACACCCCGCCCATGTCGGGGCTGCCGCCGCCGGGCAGGTGCCACTTCTTCACCAGCTTGCGACCGGCGAAGTCGAAGACGGAGACGGAGCCCTCGCCCCGGTTGGAGATGTACATCTCCTTGGAGTCGCGGCTGACGTAGAGGCCGTGGGCGCCCTTGCCGGTGGGCAGCAGCTTCGGGGTGGTGAACTTCTTCCCGTCCAGTACCCAGACCCCGTCGGCCATCATGTCCGCGATGTAGAAGGTGCTGCCGTCCGGCGACAGTTTGACGTCCTGCGGCATCGCCCCCTTGAGCGGGAGTTTCTGCTGGGCGACGACCTTCTGGGCGGCGGTGTCGACCTTGAGGAGTTCGCCGGAGAACTCGCAGGAGACGATGAAGTAGCGGCCGTCGGTGGTGAAGTCGGCGTGGTTGACGCCCTCGCAGTCGACCGGGACGGCCTTGACCGTCTTCATGGTGTGGGCGTCGCGGAAGACCAGTTGCCTGTCCATCGAGGCCATCACCACGGCGTACTTGCCGTCCGGGGTGAAGTAGAGGTTGTACGGGTCGGAGACCGGTACGGTTCGGCCGGTCTTCCCGGTGGCCGGGTCGATGGCCGTGAGGCTGTCCCCGAGGTCGTTGTTGACCCAGAGGGTCTTCAGGTCCCAGGACGGCACGACGTGCTGCGGCTGCCGGCCGACCTTGATCGTCCGAATGACCTTGTACGTGGCGGGGTCGATCACGGTCACGGTGTCGGAGTTGGTGTTGGGGACGTAGATCCGGGCCGGGAAGTCCTTGACCACCGGGGAGAGTTCGCCCCGGTCGGCCGAGTAGACGTCCTTGGTGTCGAGCACCGGGGGCATCCCGGGGAGCCCGGGCGGAACGGCCGACCGGTCGTGGGCGGACCCGGTGGGCGGATCGGCGGCCTCGCTGCCGACGGCCTGGACGTTGCTCGGGCCGCCGGAGGCGGTGCAGCCGGTGAGTACGGCCAGCAGCACGCCCCCGAGCAGGGCCGCGGTGCGCTTGGTGGTGGGAGGCATCAGGTCAGCAACTCCGTGGTCGTCACCGCACGCAGTCCGCGGCGGTCGATTTCGGTGAGGAGGAGGGGCAGCGCGGCGACCGTGTCCGCGTAGCCGAAATGCAGGCTCACCACCGATCCGTTGCGGATCTCCCCGGTCACCTTGCGGGTGACGGACGCGGCGCCGGGGGAGGTGAAGTCGAGGGAGTCCACGTCGTACGAGAGGACGTGCGGGTAGCCCGCCCGGGCGGCGAGCCGCTGGACGAGCGGGGTGGCGTCCCGGGCCCGCGAGGGCCGGAACCAGGTGCCGATGGAGCCGGTGAGCCGGCGCAGCCGCCGGGCGCAGTCGTCGATCTCGGCGTACGCCCCGGCCTCGTCCCTCGTGGAGATGTCGATGTGGTGCTGGGTGTGGTTGCCGAGTTCGTGGCCGCCGTCGAGGATCCGCCGGGCCAGCCCGGGGTGTTCGTCGAGCCAGGTACCGACGGCGAGGACGGTGATCCGGGCGTGGGCGCGTTCGGCCTCGGTGAGCAGGGCGCGGGCGATGGCCGGGTCGCCCTGGCCGTGGAAGGTGAGGGCGACCCGGGGGCGGTCGCGCGGGCCGTGGTCGATCTGGACCGGCAGGCCGGGGAAGCGGCGCGGTCCGGGCGCGGGGTGCGGGGACGGGGAGCGGGCGGCCCCGGCGGGGTTCTCCGGGCTCGCCGGGTCCGGCCGGGGGACGGCCGGGCGGGCGGCGGTGTCATGGTCCGCGCATCCGGCGGCGAGGGCACCGGCGAGGGCGGCCCCCGCTCCCGCGCGCAGCGCGCTGCGGCGGGGCACCGGAGTGTCGGAGGCGTTCATGTTCAGCCACGCTAGGCGCGGAACGGGAAGAAGATAACATTATGGGCATATGGGTGAAGCAGAGGAATCATTCACTCAACCCCATAGATATTCATGATTTTGCAGGTAAGTGACCCATGCCACCTACGATTCTTCCGGCGAATGTCCTTCTATGTCCACCAATGGGCTATTTGCACTTTTGGTGGAGAGGTCGCCCGTCTGCCATAGTCGGTACCACGACCGCATGACCCGAGCCCGGTCGTCACCAGCGGCCGTGAACACACCCCCCATTTCACGGTCCCCACACAGCAGCCCCCGCAGCGCCGCACCACGGCGGATCCCGGGGGCTGCGGTGCGTCCGGGGGCGGGTCGCCGGAACCGGGAGGACGCCCCGGCCGGGTCAGCGGTCGGAGATCCGCATCTCGAACCAGGTGGTCTTGCCGCGCGGCAGCAGATCCACGCCCCAGCGGTCGGAGAGCTTGTCGACGAGGAAGAGCCCCCGCCCGCTCACATCCATCTCCTGGACCGGCATCAGACAGGGCAGCCCGCGCGAGGGGTCGCGCACCTCGATCCGGACCCAGCCCCGGCGGCGCATCATCCGCAGCCCGAAGACCCGGGCGCCGGTGTGCCGTACCGCGTTGCCGACCAGCTCGGAGACGAGCAGCACGGCGTACTCGGCGATCTGCGGGGAGAGTGCCCACTGCCGCAGCACGACGCAGGAGGTGAGCCGCCGGGCGGTCGCCGCGGACTCCGGCCGGGACGGCAGCCGGACCTCGCCCTCCGCCGGGTTCCCGAACAACTCCAGCGCCTTGAAAGCCTGTTCGTCCTCGAATACCGGCTTACAGCGCGCCGCTGTCGCACCACTGTGCGGTCGCGGCCGATCCACACCCTCCAGGCCCGCCATGAGCACCATCATGGCCGCAAGACCGGCCCCCCGGGGCCGTTCCGAAGGAATACGCCCCCCGTGCGCAACCCCCCGGTCCAGTCGCCCGACATATTCCTGTGGCATGAAACGGCCAGAAAAAGCCCCCCTGACCTGCACCGACATCACGCCCCGTGCGGACCGGGGGGCCACATGCGGAACCGGGCCCCGAGATACCCCCGGGACCCGGCCAATCCGCCCGCACGGATGAACCGGCGGCAATCTGTACCCAACTTGCGTTCGGTCAGAGGAATTTGGCCTTGCCCGGCCCCTCCTCGACGAAACTGCGCATCCCGCGCTCCCGGTCCTCGGTGGCGAACAGCCCCGCGAACCAGTTCCGCTCGATGGTGAGCCCGGTGTCGAGGTCGGTCTCCAGGCCGGCGTCGATGGACTCCTTGGCGGCCCGCAGCGCCATGGCCGGGCCCTTCGCCAGCGCGGCGGCCCAGGCGTACGCCTGCTCGTACACCTCGGCGGCGGGCACCACCCGGTCCACCAGACCGATCGTCAGCGCTTCCTCGGCGCGGACGTGACGGCCGGTGAAGATCAGGTCCTTGGCCCGGGAGGGGCCGACCAGCCGGGAGAGGCGCTGGGTGCCGCCGGCGCCCGGGATCAGCCCGAGCAGGATCTCGGGCTGGCCCAGCTTGGCGTTGTCGGCGGCGATCCGGAAGTCGGCACAGAGCGCCAGCTCGCAGCCGCCGCCCAGGGCGTAGCCGGTGACGGCGGCGACGACGGGCTTGGGGATCCGGGCCACGGCGGTGAAGGAGTCCTGGAGCGCCTTGGACCGTACGACCATCGCCGCGTGGTCCATCACCTGCATCTCCTTGATGTCCGCGCCGGCCGCGAACACCTTCTCGCCGCCGTAGAGGACCACGGCGCGCACGTCCTCGCGCCGGGTCGCCTCCTCGGCGAGCTCGCGCAGCCGGTCCTGGGTGGCGACGTCCAGGGCGTTCATGGGCGGGCGGTCCAGCCGGATCGTGCCGACTCCGTCGCGTACTTCGAGATTCGCTGTCATGGAAGGCAGGTTAACCGCCGCTAACGGGGCCGGGGCCCGTGCGGTCGGTCACACGGCGACGGGCCCGGTGCCGCTGGTCGCGGCGCCGGGCCCGTCGTCGTACCGCCGGTATGCGGCTAGCGAGTCACTTGGTCCACTCGGCCCAGGACATGTTCCAGCCGTTGAGGCCGTTGTCCGGCTGGATCGTCTTGTCCTTCGAGTTCTTCACGACCACGACGTCGCCGATGAGCGAGTTGTTGAAGAACCAGGCGGCCGGGGTGTCCTTGCTCCAGGCGCCGCGCACGTCCTGGAGACCGACGCAGCCGTGGCTGGTGTTGGTCGTCCCGAAGATGCCGGAGCCGCCCCAGTAGTTGCCGTGGATGAAGGTGCCCGAGGTGGAGAGCCGCATGGCGTGCGGCACGTCCTTGATGTCGTACTCGCCGCCGAAGCCGACGGTGTCACCGTTCATCCGGGTCACCTTGAGCTTCTCGCTGATGACCATCTGACCGTTGTACGTGGTGGTCGCCGGGGCACCCGCGGAGATCGGGATGTCCTTGATCTGCCGGTCGTCGCGGACGACCTTCATCCGGTGGCTGCTCGCGTCGACCGTGCTGACCTGCTTGCGGCCGATGGTGAAGGAGATCGTCTTGGCCTGCTTGCCGTAGACCCCGGGCCGCCCCTCGACGCCGTCGAGGTTGAGCTTGACGGTCACCTTGGTGCCGGCGGCCCAGTAGTCCTCGGGGCGGAAGTCGAGGCGGTCGTTGCCGAACCAGTGGCCCTCGACCGGGACGGACGGCTCGGCCGTCACCTTGATGGCCTTCTCGACCGCTTCGGGGTCGGTGATGCCGCGGGTGAAGTGGATCGAGACCGGCATGCCGACACCGACCGTGGAACCGTCCTCCGGGGTGTACTGCCCGATGAAGGTGTTCTGCGGGACGAGCGTGGTGAAGGTGGTGTCCTTCGCCGACTCACGGCCCTTGGAGTCCTTGGCGATCGCGTGGACCTTGTACTTGGTCGCCGCGGCCAGGTGCTGGTCCGGGGCCCAGCTCGCGCCGTCGGCCGCGATCTTCCCCTCGACCTCGGCGCCCTTGGGGTCGGAGACCTTGACCGTGGTCAGCTTCCCCTCCGCGGCCGAGATCTTCAGTGCGCCGCTGGTCGCGACGGACTCGGCGCCGTCCTTGGGCGCCACGGTCACCACGGCCGTCGAGGCGGAGGTGTCCCCCGCCTTGCCGCCGCCCTTTCCGGCGCCGCCCGCCTCGTCACCCCCGCCGCAGGCCGTCACCATCAGCAGCAACGCACCCGTCATCAGGGCCAGTCCGGCGGTCCGCCGCCTGCCCCGCATGCCGTTCGCCCCGGCCGATGTCCCCGATATCGGCTGCCCGTTCAATGTGGTCGTCTCCCCTCACACGGCCTGGCCCCGCCATGGCCCCGGGAACCTCGGTTCCCTCCCCCGCGCGCTGCATGTGCACGCTCGGTGAAAGATAATCACACCGGCTATCTGGAAATGACCCCGCGCATGTCACCGTTCCGTACCAAGGTGGACACCGGCTCAGGTACCGGTCCGGGCCGGGGCGCGGGCCCGCTCCGGGCGCCGTGCGGAGGCCCGGTCAGCCGAGGATGCCCCGGTCGTAGCCGATGGCCACGGCGGCGGCCCGGTCCTTGGCGCCGAGCTTGGCGAAGACATGGGTGAGGTGGGTCTTCACCGTGGCCTCGCTGATGAAGAGTTCGGCGGCGATCTCCCGGTTGGAGGTCCCCTTCGCCACGAGTTCGAGCACCTCGCGCTCGCGCGCCGAGAGGGTTTCGCCGCCCGCCGCCGGGGTGCGCACCCGGGAGATCAGCCGGGAGGCGACGGCGGGCGAGAGGACGGTGCGCCCGTCGGCGGCGGCCCGGACGGCGGTGAACAGTTCGTCGCGCGGGGCGTCCTTGAGCAGATAGCCGGTGGCGCCCGCCTCGATCGCGGGCAGGGTGTCGGAGTCGGTGTCGTACGTGGTGAGCACGAGGACCCTGGAGCGGGCTCCGCGCCGGGTCAGCTCGGCGATGGCGGCGACCCCGCCGCCGCCCGGCATCCGGAGGTCCATCAGGACGACGTCCGGGTCGAGGCGGGCCGCCAGCTCGACGCCCTCCACCCCGTTCGCCGCCTCGCCGAGTACCTCGAAGCCGGGGGACGAGTCGAACATGCCGCGCAGACCGTCCCGTACGACCGGGTGGTCGTCGACGACGACGAGCGTGATGACGCGTGCGGAATCCTGAACCATGGCAGGACAACCGTACGGGTCAGGCAGCGGTGCGGACCAGGGGGACCCGTGCGCTGACCGCCGTGCCCCGGCCCGGCTCCGTCTCCACCTCCACGGTGCCCGCCACGCGTTCGGCGCGGGCCCGCATCCCGCCGAGCCCGAAACCGCCCGCCCCGCTGTACGGAGGCAGCGCGTCCGGGTCGAAGCCGCACCCGTCGTCCCGTACGTCCAGGGTGAGTTCGTCGTCCATGAACGACAGGGTGACGCCGACCCGGGAGGCGTCGGCGTGGCGGGCGGCGTTGGCGAGGGCCTCCTCGCCGATCCGCAGGAGGGTGGCGGCGATCTCGTCGTGGACCGGTTCGACGGTGCCGGTGACGGTGAACCCGGCCCGGACACCGTGGCGTTCCCCCCATCCGGCGACCGTGCGCTTCAGCGCGCCCGGCAGGTCGTCGTGGGCCAGCGCGGCGGGGACCAGGTCGTGGACCGAGCGGCGGGCCTCGCCGAGGCTGTGCCGGGCGAGGGCGGCGGCCCGGTCCAGATGCGTACGGGCCAGCTCCGGGTCGGTGTCGCCGATCGAGGAGACCACCTGGAGCTGGGCGATGATCCCGGTCAGCCCCTGGGCCAGGGTGTCGTGGATCTCGGCGGCGAGTCTGCGGCGCTCGTCGGCCACGCCCGCCTCGCGGGCCTGGACGAGGAGTTGGGCGTGGAGTCCCGCGTTCTCCGCGAGGGCCTGTTCGAGGCGGGCGTTGGCCGACTCCAGATCGGTGATGGTGGTCGCCTGGACCCGGGCGTGGTCGGCCTCCCGGTCGCCGATGTTGGCGAAGGTCATGGTGATGGTGGCGTGCAGGACGAACAGGGCACCGAAGGCGATCCAGTTCATCGTGGAGGCGGGCGGCAGACCGCTGCCGGACTGCGCCGCGGCCAGGATGACGGCGGTGGCCAGCAGCCCGGGGCGCACGGCCCGGCCGGGGAGCAGCCGGGCGGCGTCGAAGTACCCGAGGCTCGCGAACACCGAGAAGAACGGATTGCACCAGGTCAGGGCGAAGGCGAGCACGGTACGAACGGTGAAGTAGGCGCGCGCCGCCCATCCCTTGTCGGGTGCCCCCGGCCCGCTCCGGCCCCACCAGAGCAGGAGCGCGAGCGTCACCGGGACCAGCACCGCGGCATTGCGCAGGTCGGCGCGGTTCATCAGGAGCGGGGCGCTCAGGGCGGCCAGGGCGGTGCCCAGGCCGAGCATCCCGTAGGGCCCGTACCGGAAGAACCGGTCCCAGCCCACGTCGGGGCTCTTCCCGCACGCCCGTCCGGCCCGTCCCACCACGGGTGCGTTCCCCTCGTCCATGACGGCAGTCTGCCCCGCCTCCCCGGGTCCGGTCACTCCCAGCGGAAGAGCCGGGTCGCGAGGAAAGCCACCAGGGCCGCCCAGAGCGCGGTCACCCCGAGCTGGGTCAGCTCGGGCCAACTGCCGGAGGCCGCCCGGTTCAGCGCCTCGGAGGCGGCGCCGAACGGGGTGAACCGGACGATGGTGCGCAGGGTGTCGGGCATGCTCTGGACCGGGATCCAGACCCCGGCGGTGAACATCGTGACCAGGTAGACGACCGAGCCGAGCGCGGCGGACGCCTTGGCCGTACGGGCGAGGGCGCAGAGCAGCGAGCCGAGCGCCAGCACGCTCGCCACGGCCAGCAGCAGCGCCACGGCGTACCCGGCCGGCTGTCCGGGCAGCGCGACGCCGAAGCCGATCCGGCCGACCGCCATGGCCAGTACGGCGGAGCCGAGCGCGGCGACGGCGTGCAGCGCGATCTGCGCGGTGAGCAGCGCGGAGGGGCGTACCGGGGTGGTGGACATCCGGCGCAGGATGCCGCGTTCGCGGTAGCCGGTGAGGACGGGCGGCATGGCCTGGAGCCCGGCCATGATCATGCCGAGCAGCACCGCCACCGGTACGTAGAGGTCGATGACGCGCCTGCCGCCGAGGTCGTCGGAGTGCTCCCGGAAGGAGGGGACGAGGCCGAGGATCACCAGGAGCACGCTCGGGAAGACCATGATCCAGAAGAGGCTGCCGGGTTCGCGGAGGAAGAGCCGGGTCTCGGCGCGGAGCACCGCCCGGTGCGCGGAGGCCGGGGCCGGGGCCGAAGGGGCGGTGGCGGGTGCCGGGTTCGCGGTGGTCATCTCAGGCCGCCTGTTCCGTCTGGTCGGTGAGGTCGAGGAAGGCGTCGTCGAGCGTGGCCTCCGAGACGCGGAGCCGCTGGGCGGTGATGCCGTGCCGGGCCAGCAGCGAGATGACCGCGTTGACGGTCGTGTCGTCGCCGCCGATGACGATCCGCTCGCCGCCGTCCTCGCGCCGGACGGAGACCGCGCCGGGCAGGGCGGCCAGGTCGGTGTCGTCGAGCGGCCGCGAGGGGGTGAAGGAGATGACCGTGGAGCCGTCGGCCCGGCCGATCAGCCCGGACGGGGTGTCGAGGGCGACGATCCGGCCCTTGTCGATCACGGCGATCCGGTCGCAGAGCTGCTGGGCCTCCTCCATGAAGTGGGTGACCAGCAGGACGGTGACGCCGCCCGCGCGCACGTCCTCGATCAGCTGCCAGGTGTCCCGGCGGGCCCGCGGGTCCAGCCCGGTGGTCAGCTCGTCGAGGATCACCACCCGGGGGTTGCCGACCAGGGCGAGCGCGATGGACAGCCGCTGCTTCTGTCCGCCGGACAGCTTGGCGAACCGGGTGCCGTACTTGGTGTGCAGGCCGAGCCGTTCGGCGAGCTGCCGCCAGTCGGCGGGGTCCGGGTAGAAGGCGCTGTACAGCTCCAGCGCCTCGGCCACGGTGATCTTGGGCTGGAGCTCGCTCTCCTGGAGCTGGGCGCCGAGCAGCCGGGTGACCCGGGCGCGGTCGGCGGCGGGGTCGAGCCCGGCGACCCGGATCGTCCCGGCGTCGGGGGCGCGCAGTCCCCCGACGCACTCCACCGTGGTGGTCTTGCCCGCACCGTTGGGGCCGAGGATCCCGAAGATCTCCCCCTCGTCGACGGCGAAGCTCACGCCGTCGACCACGGTGCGCCCGGCGTACGCCTTGCGCACCCCGTTCGCTTCGATGATTGCCATGGCTCCGAGCATCGTGAAGCGCGCGCCGGCGCACCATCGTCCATCGCGCTCGAACCGGCATCGGCCGATCGGTTGATACCGGCTACGACCAGCGCTCCTCCACAATCGCGCGCGCTCGGGACCGGTGGAAAACCACATGAGCGATGTCAGGGGCGAACCGTAGTCTCGACTGTGATGCCCGAAGAACATGCAGTGACCAAGGAACGGTCCACCGCGCAGGCCCTGATGCGCTTGTGGCCCTACGTGAAACCGGTACGGAAGCGGCTTTCCGGTGCCGCGCTGGTCGCGATCGCCGCGTCCTGCGTCGGCCTGGTGATCCCGCTCGTCCTGAAGTGGATGGTCGACGGTCCGGTGGCGGACCGCGACCCCGGCGGCGTCTGGCTCGGCGCCCTGTATCTGCTGCTGCTCGGCGTAGCCGAGGCGGGGCTCTTCGGGGTGCGGCGGTGGATGGTGGCGCGGCCGCTGGCCGGGGTCGAGGCGGAGATGCGGTCGGATCTGTACCGCCGTCTCCAGCGGCTCCCGGTGTCCTTCCACGACCGCTGGCCCTCGGGGCAGCTGCTCTCCCGCGCGACCACGGATCTGATGCTGCTGCGGATGTTCCTCGCGTTCCCGCTGACGTTCCTGCTGGTCAACGGCGCCACGATCGTGGTCGGTTTCGTCATTCTGCTGGCACAGCAGTGGACGCTGGGACTGATCCTGCTCATCCCGGTCGTGCCGCTGATGATCATCTGCTCGGCCTTCGAGAGCAAGTTCGCCACCGTGGCCCGCCGGGCCCAGGACCAGGTCGGCGATCTGACCACGGTCGTCGAGGAGAGCGTGCTCGGCATCCGGATCGTCAAGGGTTTCGGCCGCCACCGCAGCCAGGCCCTCGCCTTCCGCGCGCTCACGGAGCGGCTGCGCACCACGGAGCTGGAGAAGGCCCGGCTCCTGGCGGGCATCTGGTCGGCCATCACCCTGATACCGGAGCTGGCGATCGGTGCGGCGCTGGTGCTCGGCACGGTCCAGGTCGCGGACGGCGGTCTGTCGGCGGGCACCCTGGTCGCGTTCCTCTCCACGGCGCTGGCCCTGCGGTGGCCGGTCGAGTCGATCGGCTTCCTGCTGGCGATGTGCCAGGAGGCGGCGACGGCGGCAGACCGCTTCTTCGAGGTGATGGACGAGCCCGAGGAGGCGGACGCGGACGGAGCCGCCGTCCTCGCCCCCGCGACCGGCGGCGAGGACGGCCCGGCCCGCGGCGAGATGGTCTTCGAGGGCGTGGAGTTCCGCTATCCCGACGCGGAGCCGGGCTCCGAGCCCGTACTGTCCCGGATCGACCTGCGCGTCCGCCCCGGCGAGACGATGGCCCTGGTCGGGGGGACGGGCTCCGGGAAGACGACGCTCACCGCGCTGGTCCCCCGGCTGTACGACGTCACCGCCGGGCGGATCACCCTGGACGGCACGGACATCGCCGCCATGCCCCGGGAGCGGCTGCGCGAGCTGGTCTCGGTGGCCTTCGAGGAGCCGACGCTCTTCTCGGCGAGCGTCGGCGAGAACGTGCTGATGGGCGCCGAGGGGGCCGGGGAGGAGGAGCTGCGCAGGGCGCTCTCCATCGCCCAGGCCGACTTCGTGCACGAGCTGCCCGAGGGCGTCGGCACCCAGGTCGGCGAGCAGGGGCTCAGCCTCTCCGGCGGGCAGCGGCAACGGCTCGCGCTGGCCCGCGCGGTGGTCGGCCGGCCGCGCTTCCTGGTCCTCGACGACCCGCTCTCCGCGCTCGACGTGCACACGGAGGCGCTGGTGGAGGCCGCCCTGCGCAAGGTCCTGGCCGAGACCACGGCGATCGTGGTCGCGCACCGGCCGTCCACCGTGATGCTCGCGGACCGGGTGGCGCTGCTCTCCGGGGGCCGGATCACCGCCGTGGGCACCCACCAGGAACTGCTGCGCGACAGCGCCGAGTACGCCTGGCTGATGTCGGGCGCCTCGCGGATACCGGACGGAGTCGGCCCGGACGCCTTCCCCGAGCCGTCCCCCGCCGGTGCCCCGTTCGCCCCGGACCTCCCCGCCGAGAAGGGCCTCACCCGATGACCAGTACGACGACGCCCGCCGGGAGTCCGGCGGCCCCGGCGAGCGCGGCGGAGCCCGGCGCGGAGGACGGCTTCGACCAGGACGATCTGCCCACCCCGCCCGGGGCGACCGGCACGCTGCTCAGGTCGCTGCTGCGGCCGATGCGGAGCCGGGTGGCGCTGGTCGCGCTGCTCCTCGTGGTCCAGCAGGCGGCGATGCAGGCGGGCCCGCTGCTCGTCGCGTACGCCATCGACAGGGGGGTGCCCGCGTTCCGGGACGCGGAGTACGGGCCGCTGATCGCGGTGGCGGTCGGGTACGCGCTCTGCTCGGTGGTGTCCGGGGCCACGCAGTACGCATTCGTCCGGCTCTCCGGCCTGATCAGCCAGAACGCGCTGCTCGACCTGCGGGGCCGGATCTTCCGCCACGCCCAGGAGCTCAGCGTGGACTTCCACGACCGCTACACCTCGGGCCGGCTGATCTCCCGTTCCACCACGGACGTGGAGTCGCTGCGGGAGTTGCTGGAGGAGGGGCTCCAGGAGCTGATCGGCGTGGTGCTCTCCTTCGTCACCATCTCGCTGATGCTGCTCTGGCTGGATCTCGGGCTGGGGGCGGTCGCCGTGCTGTCGTTCGTCCCGCTGTACCTGCTGGTGCGGCAGTTCCAGCGGCGGGCCGGGGAGATGTACGGCGCGAAGTCCACGGCGACCGCCGGGGTCATCGTGAAGTTCGCCGAGACGATGAACGGGATCCGTCCCGTCCAGGCGTTCCGCCGCGAGCGGGCCAACGAGGCGCGCTTCGAGGAGCTGAACCACACCCACCGCTGGTACAACGGCAGCGCCATGCTGGAGATGGCCCGGTATGTCGTCGGATCCCGGCTGGTCGCCAACACCGCCGTCGCCGGGATCGTGCTCTGGGGCGCGTACCGGGTGGCCTCGGGGACCCTGGCGCTCGGTGTGCTGGCGGCGGCGGTGCTGTACCTGCGCCGGCTGTACGACCCGATCGACCGGCTCGGCATGTTCCTCAACTCGTACCAGTCGGCGGCCGCCTCGCTGAAGAAGATCGCGGGGCTGCTGGCCCAGACCCCGTCCGTGCCGGAGCCCCCGGCCCCCCGGGAGCTGCCCGCCCGCACCGGCGAGGCCCCGGGCCGGGAGGTCGTCTTCGACGGGGTGCGGTTCGCGTACCGGACGGGCGGCGAGGTGCTGCCCCGGTTCGACCTGACGATCCCGGCCGGGCAGACCGTCGCCGTGGTCGGCTCGACCGGCGCGGGCAAGTCGACGCTGGCGAAGCTGCTGGCCCGGTTCTACGACCCGACGGAGGGCCGGGTGCTGCTCGACGGCACGGACCTGCGGGACCTGGCCGTGCCGGAACTGCGGCGCGGGGTGGTGATGGTGACGCAGGAGGCGTTCCTGTTCTCCGGGACGGTCGCGGAAAACATCGCGATCGGCAGCCCGGACGCGAGCCGCGCGGACATCGAGCGGGCCGCGAAGGCGATCGGGGCGCACGAGTTCATCAGCGCCCTGCCCGACGGCTACGACACCGACGTGCGCAAGCGGGGCGGCCGGATCTCGGCCGGCCAGCGCCAGCTCGTCGGCTTCGCCCGCGCCCTGCTCGCCGACCCGGCGGTGCTGATCCTCGACGAGGCGACCAGCTCGCTGGACATCCCCGGCGAGCGCGCGGTGCAGCAGGCGATGGACACGGTGCTGCACGGCCGGACCGCGGTGGTGATCGCCCACCGGCTCTCCACGGTGGAGATCGCGGACCGGGTCCTGGTGATGGAGCACGGCCGCGTCGTGGAGGACGGCACCCCCGCCGAACTCATCGCCGCCACCGGCCGCTTCGCGGGCCTGCACCGGGCGTGGCGGGACAGTCTGACGTAGCGGCCGGGGCACCGGCCGGCCCGGCGCGGCGTGTCAGGGACGCGCCGACGCCGGGTCCGGGCTCTCCCCGGCCCCCGTCCCCGTTCGCGGGTCCGGGACCGTGCCGTGGCCGGCCGTCCGGAGGTCGTCGAGCGCGTCGTGCCAGCGCCCGGGGAGCGTGGCCAGGCCGGGCAGGCCCGATTCCGTCACGAAGCACGCCACCGAGGTCCCGCCGTGGGTGATCATCAGCACCGTGAAGGGAAATCCCTGCGGCAGGCACATCAGGGGGTCGATCCCCACCACCTCGGCGCCGAGCACCGCCAGCGGGTGACGGAGGGTCAGGTTCGACACGATCGGCATGGTCCGGGACGGTGTGCCGAGCGACCTGAGCTGCAGGGCGGCGAGCCGGTGGGGCATGATCCCGCCGAACCGGTCGAGCAGGAACCGTACGGCGGGGTCGCGCAACGCCCGGGTGGCGGAACGCACCGGCGCCGGGCGCCCGGCCGGGGGCGCGGGCACCCGCACCGGGGCGAGCACCAGCGGGTTGCCGGGCCGGTCGAGATCCCGGTCCGTGCGTAGGTTGGCGGGGACCAGCATGGGGACCTCGCACCGGCGCACCGGTCCCGCGCCGGACGCGGCGGCCCAGTCCCGTACCGCCCGTGCCGTCGCGGCGAGGAACACGTCGTTGCGGGAACCGCCCTCCCCGTCGGGCGGGTTGAGCCAGTCGGCCGGGACGGCGACGCAGTCGAGGTCCCGGGTGGTGGAGAAGCGGTACTCCGGGGCCTGCCACGCCCGGCACCGTCCGAGGAGCCGCAGCGTCAGGGCCCCGGCCCGCAGCCAGTCCCCCGGCCGGGACAGCCGGACCCCCTGGGCCTTCCGGTACACGGCCGACGACTCCTGCGGCGCGACGGGCTGCTCCGCCGAGAACAGCTCCTCCAGCGTGTGCAGCATGCCCGCACCGTCCTGGACGGCGTGGTGGACCCGGTACACCAGGGCGCAGCGGCCGGACTCCTCCTCGCGGAGGAGCGCCATCAGCCAGGGGGGAACGTCCCCGGGGAGCGGCGTCCGCAGGACCTCCCGCGCGGCGTCGCGCAGGGCGTCGTCCCCGGGCGGCACCAACAACTCCTGTACGTGCAGGGCGAGGTCGGGGTCCTTGGTGTGCCAGCGGCCGGTCCGGGCGTCCAGCACGGTGCGCAGGCCGGGGAGCCGGGCGAGCCGTTCCTCCAGGTGGCGGCGGAGGCCGTCGGCGTCCGGCGGGGTCCCGCGCAGATGGAGCACGCACCCGAAGTGCGAGTGCGCGTCGGTTCCGTCCTGCACCGGATACGCCTGGATGGCATGGTCCAGCGGGGTCGCCCGCTTCCGGTCCCGCATTTTCCGCTCCCTACAGACAGTCCACGGTCGCATGTCGATGGGCCATCCTGGCGTCGGCCGCCGGTGCCCGGGGCCGGTTGTCCCGGCGTCACCTGAACGAGGGACTGTCTACCCACGGGCTACGGGCGCACGCCGGGAAAGTCCCGGAACGCGGACCGGGCGTGCCCGACCATCGCACGCACCGCCGGGTTGTGGGTGCTCCTCCAGACCAGAGCCAGCAGCCCCGGCGTCTCGACGTCGACGAGGGTGCGGGCGGTGAGCCGGTCCCGGTGGGCCTCGGCCATGGAACCGCTGAGGACGGCGACGCCGAGGCCCCGGGCGGCGAGGTCGGCCAGGGCCTCCGCCGCGCTGGCCTGCAACGCGATCACGGGCCGGAGGCCCTGTGCGGCGCAGGCCAGGTCGAACACCGCGCGCAGGCCGGTGCCGGGCGGCATGCAGACGATCGGATGGGCCATCAGGTCACCCAGGACGACCCGCCGTCGCCGGGCCAGGGGGTGCCCGGCCGGGACCGCCGCGACGAGCCGTTCTCCGAGGACGGTCAGCGTCTCCAGCCCCTCGTGGGCGGCGGTCGCGGTGCCGACGAGCGCCAGGTCGACGGCGCCGGTGCGTACGTCGTCGAGGAGCCGGTCGGACCGGTCCTCCAGCAGCGAGAGCTCCACGCCCGGGTGCTCCTCGTGGAAGGCGGCGAGGGCGTCGAAGAGCGGGGTGAGGGTGCAGCCGACGACCATCCCCACGGTCAGCGCGCCCCGGATCAGGCCGGTCACCTCCCCCACCGCCTGCCCGACCGCTCCGGCCGCGGCGAGCGCGGCACGGGCGTGTTCGAGGGCGGCCTTCCCGGCGACGGTGAGCGTGACGGTGCGGGCCGACCGGTCGAACAGCTCGGCGCCCAGCTCCCGTTCGAGCCGTCCGATCTGCGCGCTGACACCGGACTGGCTGATGTGCACCCGCTCCGCGGCGCGGGTGAAGTTCCGTTCCTCGGCGACCGCGACGAAGTACTCCAACTGCCTCAGATCCATGACCAGAGATTCTAGTTCTCAGCATTTCCATCTGTTGGACTTCTGATCACCGGCCCACCACCCTGGAAGGACCGGAGCGGCACCGCAGGGGTGCCGATGCCCGACAGCAGGAGGAACCCGTGCCGGAGTACGAGAAGGCCATGCGCCCCGAGGACATCACCCGTCTGTTCGTGGAGCGGTCCAATGCCGGGGACGCGGCCGGGGTCGCCGCGCTCTACGAGGAGGACGCGGTGCTCGCCTATCCGCCCGGCCGGCTGACGGTCGGCCGGGAGGCGATCCGTGAGCTGTGGGCAAAGGTGCTGGCCCACGGGCCGCGTTTCGCGCCGGAGCAGCCGCTGCCCACCCTGGTCAGCGGCGACATCGCGCTCACCTCGACCCCGCCGAAGGACGGCACCGGGGCCCGTGCGCAGGTCGTCCGCCGCCAGCCCGACGGAAGCTGGCTGCGCCTGCTCGACCAGCCGGAGTTCCTGCCCGCCCCGACCCCCTGAGCCCATTAGGACGGAATCCGACCTGATGGCGTCCTACAGTCGCGGCACCGGCCGGGGTACGGGACCCCGGCGGGTGACCAAGGGGGCGCCATGCTGCGAGGACTGACCACCGTCAGCTTCTGGACCACGGACCTGACGGCGGCGAAGGAGTGGTACACGGAACTGCTGGGCGTCGAGCCGTACTTCGAGCGCCCCGGGTACGCGGAGTTCCGGATCGGCGACCACCAGCACGAGCTGGGGCTGATCGACAGCCGCTACGCGCCCGCCGGCGCGGGGGCCGGTCCGGGCGGCGCGATCGTGTACTGGCATGTCGACGACGTGCCCGCGACGCTGGAACGGCTGCTGTCCCTGGGGGCGAAGGAGTACGAACCGCTCATGGAGCGCGGCCCCGGCTTCGTCACCGCCTCCGTGACCGATCCCTTCGGGAACGTCCTGGGCGTGATGTACAACCGGCACTACCTCGACATGCTCGACGCACGCCCGTAGACCCTGCCTTCAGACCGCCGCCTCGATGTGGGCGAGCTGGGCGGCGAGGATCTCCTCGAACGCCTCGCGGCGCTCCACCCCGAGGGGGCGGATGTCGCGTGCGAAGTGGGCCAGGGCCGGGAAGCGTTCGGGGTCGGCGCCGAGAACCGCCACCCGGAACAGCTCCAGGCCCTCTTCCCGCTCCCCGGGGGAGACGGCGTTGGCCCCGGCCTCGGAGGCGATCAGTGCGGCGATGAGGACCGTGATCCGGTGATAGCGCGCCGGGATCTCCTCGTCGGGCAGCCCCGACGCCCGCAGCGCCTGCAACACCTCTTCCATGACCAGCCTCGACCCGGTGCCGCTGGACGCGTACCGCCCCCAGACCGCGGCGAGCTGGGGCTGCCGCCCGAACGCCTCCCGCACGTGCAGGGCCAGGGACGTGATGCGCCGCTTCCAGTCGCCCTCGGGGTGGTAGCCGTCCATCGCGGCCAGGAGGATCCGGTCGGCGACCGCGCGCAGCAGCTCGGTCTTGCTGCGGAAGTGCCGGTAGAGGCTGGAGGAATCGGTCCCGAGGGCCGCGGCCAGCCCGCGCACACTGAACGACTCCGCGTCGCCCGTCCGCAGCAGTTCCGCCGCCGCGTCCAGGATCTCCTCGGTCGACCAACGCCTTCGGCCCGCCATCCCGCTCCTCTCTCCGAACCCCCAGCCGTACCTCAGCCTAATCCATGCACACGCCGTTGCACGCACCGCGTGCATAATGAGGGCATGGGCGTGCCGGACGGGCCGGCACGCCACTCGTTCCCTGCTGTCCGGGGCGGGCGGCCGCATCGCGGGGGCGCCCCGGGAATCACGAGAGGACGCATGACGTGACGTACGACGTGAACAACCCGCTGGATCGCGCGGCCCTGGACGCGGCCGTCGAGAACGTCCACCGTGCCGGAGTGCCGGGGGTCTTCGCCGAGGTGCGGGACGGCGAAGAGGTCTGGCGCGGCGCCGCCGGGGTCGCCGATGTCGCGACCGGCCGCCCCGTCACCGCCGGACTGCGGCACCGTGTCGGCAGCGTCACCAAGACCTTCACCGCCGCCGCGGTGCTGCGGCAGGCCGAGCGCGGCCGGATCGACCTGGACGCGCCGGTCGGCCGCCACCTCCCGGAGCTGGTGCCCGGGGAGCGGGGGGACGCGATCACGGTCCGGATGCTGCTCAACCACACCAGCGGCCTCGCCGAGTACCTCCCGTACGCCTATCCGTCCCTGAAGGCGTGGCCCGTTGTCGCGGAGACCGGTCCGGAGAGTCTGGACGACCACCGGCTGACCCGGTTCGATCCCGTCGACCTGACTGAAATGGGCGTCTCCGCGCCCGCCGTCGGGACCCCGGGCGGCACTCCGGGGGTGTACTCCAACACCAACTACCTGCTCCTCGCCCAGCTCCTGGAGCGGGTGACCGGCACCACGGCCGAGCGGTGCATCACCCGGGACGTCATCGAGCGCGCCGGGCTCCGCGACACCGGCTTCCCTTCCGGACCGGAGATCGAGGGACCGCACGCGCGGCTCTACGAGGCGTGGTTCGGGATGATCGACCCGCCCCGCGACTACAGCGTCTACGACATGTCCTGGGTGGGCCCCTCCGCCTCACTGGTCTCGACCGTCACGGACCTCAACCGCTTCTTCGGCGCGCTGCTGGCCGGGGAGATCGTCGCTCCGTCGTCCCTGGCGCAGATGCGGCGGACCGTCCCGGTCGTCTCCCAGGAGGGGAGGATCATCGACTACGGACTCGGCCTGCACCCGGCGGAGCACTCCGGCCGGCACGCCTTCTGGGGCCATGGCGGCACGGTCTGGGGCGGCGGAACGCTCTCCATGACCCGCGCCGACGGCAGGCGGCGGATGTCCGTCGCGGTGAACCTCCAGCGGTGGAACCGGCTCGACCCGTCCGGCCGGCCCCAGCCCCACCCCATCGACGACGCGCTCGCGGCCCTGTACCGCGTGGCGATGGACGGCTGAGTACGGCTGAGTACGGCTGATCGCGGCAACGGCGTTGTCGGAGGCGGACGCTAACGTCACGTCCATGAGTTCTCCGATGATCCGGGCCGTCGAGGCGACCGGGAAGACCTGGGACGACCCGTCCGAGGAGGCCCTGCACGACCTCCTGGCCGACATGAGCCTCACCTGGCGGTTCGTCGTCGTGAACCGGCTCGGCGCGGAGCCGGTCGGCCAGCACTACATCCAGGTCTATCTCAACGACGACCTGAGTTACCAGGTGGAGTACCGCGAGGGCGGGCCCGACCGGCACTTCCAGGCGACCGTCCCCCGCGACCAGGGCCCCTTCTCGGTGGAGCCGGTGGCCAGGGTGGTCCAGGACTGGGCGGCCGGGCGCCCCGGCTGGCGCGAGGCCCTGCCCTGGGCGCCGTGGTCGCCGTAGGGCCTGTCCTCGAAGCACCGCCTGCCGTGCGGGGGACGTACGGGGGATACGGCCCGTCGCGGCACGGCATCCGGCCGGCCCGGCCGGGCATCGGCGCCCGGGACCGGCCGACCCTCGGGAGCGGCCCCGGACCAGGCTCTTCTGGTCCGGCGGCCGCTCCCGATGTCCAACGCCCTCAGTCCGGCGGCATGGGGACGACGGGCAGGAGGATGCCCTGGCTCACACCGGCGACGGTTCGCGCCACGGCGGCTTCGTGGTGGCGGTAGGCCAGGGGGTCGAGGCTGTGCTTCTCCAGCCAGAACTCCTCGGCGGTCCGCCAGGCGACCTCGCGGGCCTCGGAGATGGAGAAGGCGCTGATGGCGTGCTTCAGCGCCTCCGCGTCCCGGGTCGCCAGCTTGGCGATCCTGGGCTCGTACTCGGCACGCACCTCGGCCTCGACGGAGGCGAGGAGATCATTGACCTTCTCGTAGTCGTGGTGGACCGGCGGGGTGTCGGGGGTGGTGCGACGCTCGGCGCAGGTGTCGACGACGGCGACGGGCAGGTCGTGGTTGATGTGGGCGTTCATCCCGGCCAGTGCGAACTGGAGGGGCCAGATGATCCGGTTGTCGCGGGCGGCGAACAGCGGGGCCCAGGCCGTGTCGACCGGCCGCCCCGCGTTGTCGGCATCGATGTTGCGCAGGTAGAGACCCGCGAAGATGACGTCCATCCTCTCCAGGAACGCGCTGTCACCGAAGGTGCCGGCGGTGATGTTCTCCTTCACCAGCTTGGTGACCTTCAGATACATGTGGTTGAAACAGGCCACCCCGTCGAGGGGGTCGAGTTCGGTGTCGATCTGCTCCATGCGGGCGATGACATCGTCGATGGTGGTGAGCAGCGGCTCGGTCGTCGCCATGGTCGTGACTCTCCCAAGTCGATTGGCGGGGCGAGGGGTCCGGGGACGGGCAGTCGTCGCGGGGGCGGAACGACGCAGCGCTTCCGCCCGGCCCTGAAGCCGAACGGAAGCGCCGGTGTCATGCGGTGTGTTTCGTGTGTCGTGCGGGGTATGGAGGTCTAGTCGTTGTTCCAGGTGGCGCCGGAGCCGTTGAACGAACCGGAGACACCGTTCGCGTCCGACCAGATCCAGAAGCCGGCGTGGCTCACGCCGTCCGCCGCCACGGACGACTGGGCGCTCTCGACGCCCGCACCGTCCTGGTTGACGATGAACTGGCCCTGGCCCCAGTTCGCGTCGGGCCCTTCCTGGGCGCAGGCGGCGCCTGCCGCACCGATCAGGCCGGCCGTAGCGAGGGTGAGAGCGGCGAGTGCCGTCCGAATACGCATAGAGTCTCCCGAGAGGTGATGGTCGGGCCGCCGGGTCGCGACCCGCTCCAGCCGGAAGCTGCCCAGCTCAGCCAGGTGGCGCACCCTCGGAACACGCACGAGTGAATCAGTCACCCGACTGGCCGTACCGAGGACCTGCCGGGTTGTCGTTCCGCCGGGTTCGGGACGGCTGGGCGTGGGGCTGCCGACGTCGGCGCCCCCGGGTGGGCGGGGGAACACATGGGTGGGGGCGCGCTCGACGGTCGCCTCGCAGCGGCGGTACGGGCAGGGGATGCCTGGACCGTTCGGGCTCTGCTGGACGAGGGCGCGCGTCCCGACGCGGTGGACGCGGACGGGCTGCCGTTGCTCTGCTCGGCCGTGGCCGCCTACGACGCCCCGGTGGCCGAGGCGTTGGTGGAGGGCGGCGCGGACCCCGACCGGATGCTCCCCGACGGGACCACCCCGCTGTGGCGGGCCGTCGACGGCGGCTCCCCGGCGGTCTTCTCGGCGGTGCTGGGCGACGAGCCCCGGCTACGGCTGCCGCAGGACACGCGCGAGGCGCTGCTCGCCCTGGCCCGGCGTTGGTACGAGACGGGTGCCCCGGAAGGGCTGCGGCGCCGGACCGGTGCCCCGGGCCCCGCCGTGGCGGTCCCGGTGCAGGACGGCGTGTACTCCTGGGAAACGGTCGGCCAGGTCTCCTTGGGGGGCCTCGTCGCACGGGCCGGGCACGGCGCGATCCTGACGGCGCTGGAGTGGGCCTTCCGCGTCCTCACCCCGGTGGACGAGCTGATCGCCCGCGCCGCGGGGCAGCCGGACGAGGACCAGGCGACCTGGTGGCAGGTCTGCTGGGTCCTCTGCCGGCGCCGCAGCCCCGAGACCTGGTCGGCCCTGGTCGCCCACCGGCACCACCCCGACCCCGAGCACCGCAGCGTCGTCGCGCGCTATCTGTGAATGCGGAGCATCACCGACTCCACCCCGTCCTTCTTGACGGAGGCGAGTGATCTGCTGGCCGTCTGGGCGGCCGAGGAGACGGACAGGGAGGTGCTGGCGCACGTGCTCGAAGCCTTCACCCAGTACGAGCACCCCGACCTGGAGGCGATCGGGCTCCGCTACGCCGACCATCCCGACCCCCGCGCACGCCGCGAGGTCCCCGCCGCCTTCGTCGGCGACGGTGTTCCCCTCACCGACGCGGCCAGGACCGCACTGGCCGCCCTCGTCCGCGACCCGGACGCCATGGCGAGGATGAACGCGTGCCGGGCGGGCACGGGCGACCCGGTCCTTCTCCCTCGGATCACCGGAGCGCTCCTGATCCTGGCCGGGGACCCGGACACCGCCCTGCGCGGTACGGCGGCGACCGAACTGGCCGCCTCCCCTGACCGGAGCCCCGCCGTCGCCGACGCCCTGTGGACGCTGCTCGACGAGGACGACCCGATCACCCGCCTGGAAGCCGCCTACGGCCTCGCCCTGCGCGACGACCCCCGCACCGCCGACGCCATCGACCGGCTCGGTCCTCTCAATCGCTTCGATCCCGATCACCGCGCCAACGCCCTGTGGGACTGGAAGCGGCGGAGAGCGAGCACCCCCGCAGGGTGACCTGCCGGGTCAGACGGTGCCGAACTCCTCCGCCTTCACGCCCGCCACGAACGAGGCGAACGACGCGGCAGGGACACTCAGCACCGGACCACCCGGGTTCTTCGAGTCGCGGACGGGGACCGTGCCTCGTGACGCGATGAGGTTGGCGGCGACCTCGACGCACTGGCCGCCGTTGCTGCTGTGGGAGGACGTGAACCAGCGGAGGGAATCGGTGGTCACAGGGTGCCCTTTCGCAGTTGGGTGGGTCGCCATAGGGGATGCGTGCGGCAGAGGCCGACTGACGTGCGCGTCAGACAGCATCGAGGTCGCCTGACCTGACACCCGCGATGAATGAGGCGAACGACGAAGCGGAAACCCTCAGCACAGGGCCGCTCGCGTTCTTCGAATCCCTGACGGGAACCACCCTGTGCGGGGTGACGAGATCGGCCGCCACCTCGACGCAAGCGCCGCCGTTGCTGCTGTACGAGGACGTGAACCAGCGGAGGGAATCAGACGTCACGGGGGTGCCCCTTCCATGGACGTGACCGGTCGCATCGGGGGCGAGATGCCCTCAAGCGAAGGCGACAAACTCGCACCGGCCCACAACGGCCGAAGCCCCCACCATGCGGCGACCACCGCACGATGAGGGCTCCCTGGTTCAGATGCACCGAACTTGTCGGGTCAGACGGCGCCGAACTCGCCGGCCTTGACGCCCGCCACGAACGAGGCGAACGACGCGGCAGGGACACTCAGCACCGGACCACTCGGGCTCTTCGAGTCACGGACAGGAACCACACCGTACGAAGCGATGAGGTTGGCGGCGACCTCGATGCACTGGCCACCGTTCTCGCTGTAGGAGGACTTGAACCAGCGGGGGGAATTGGTAGTCACGGGGTGCCCTTTCGTAACCGGTTGATCATGGCCACGGACGCCGCTCGCGGCAGCGACTCGGCCTGCAGTTGATGGTAGTCCGTCAGGATTGGTAGAACCGACGGACTATCGCGCTCAAGGTGGCCACGGTTCGCGGACTCCGCGTACGACATGAGCGAGCGGTCCGGCATCGTGAGCACAGTCACCGGCAACGTCATGGGACGTCGAACCCCAATGCTGAACGGGGCCACTTGGAGCACGGTATTGGGTAGCTCCGCGAACTCCAACAAGCGCGCGAACTGTGCGCCCATGAGAGCGTCGTCCCCGATGGGGCGGAGAAGGCAACTCTCGTCGAGCACAACGAAGATCATTGGGGGCGGCACTCGCACCAACGCAGCTTGGCGCTGCGCGATCAGCGCAATCCGCTCGTCGGCTTGCTCCCGCGAGGCGACCCCTCGCTTCACGGCGCTGTCCCCCAGCGCCGTTGCGTACTCCGGGGTCTGGAGCAGCCCAGGTATCACGCCGACTTCGTAAAGCCTGATCTCCGCCGCACGCAGCTCATGGGTGACGTACTCGGGAAACCCCTCAAGCAGGGCCCTGTGCCTCACGGCCAGGCTCTGGCGCTCGAACCGATCTCCGGTTCCGAACACCCTGTCAGCACTTGTTGCGAACTGACGAGTTGGTTTTCGTCGCCCAGTTTCGATAGCCGAGATGTGGGCCCCCGAACACCCCATTCGCTCGCCGAGTTCGTCCTGCGTCCAACCACGTTCGTCACGCAAGCTGCGTAGACGCGCTCCGAAGGCCGCGCTCGGCGATTGGTCCGGGTCGAGTTCCTTCCGGTTCACCATCTGAATCCAACCTGCCTGTCAGTCTGCGTAAGTTGAAGACCCTCCCGACCCTAGACCACCCTGACCTCACTTGGTAGCGGAACCGTTACGGAGAGGAGTGGTCCCATGTCCGTGCAGAACGACCCCTCGAACGAGCAGCAGCCCCCGCATCCCCCTCAACTCCCGCCGATCGGAGCGCCGTTGGTCGACACCAGCCGCCATGATCGGGTGGGCGAGTTCCGGGGAACGGCCGGGCCGTACTGGCTGTTGCGGCCGCCCTGCGGGGGGACGGAGTGGGAGGTGGAGCCCGGGGCCGCGCGGCCGGTGGGGGTGGGGGGTGCTCCGTACGAGGGGGGTGTGCAGATGGCGCCCGACGGATATTGGTGCGAGGCGCTGGCCGAGGGGCTGGTGTACGGGAGCGACGAGCCCGTGCGGCATGTGCTGGGCACCTTCCGGACCGTCTCGTCCGTGCTCGCGTTGCGGTGGCTCGGCGGGCAGGCGTTGTGGATCGCGGACCGGCTCGACCTCGACACGGGCTGCGGGCACCTCGCCGACCTCCGCGCCTGGTACGAGGACCGGCGCAGCCAGCGCGCCGCACACGAACTCCTCAAGGACGGGTCCCCGTTGCTCGTCGTGGTCCCCGACGCCGACTGCACGTACACCCTGTCGGTACGCTCCACGGAGCGCGCTTCGGCGGGCGTGCTCGACCGACTCCAGGGGGAGGGGCTCCGATGCGAGAGCGGCCAGGGCGGCACGGAGAGCGGGGCGACCGGGGCGTACGGCCGCCCGATCTCCGGGGACCCTTTCGGTATCTGTGGTGGCTGATCGTCTGCCAGCGCCGCCGGGTCGCGGCGGGTTCGGTGCTGGGCAGTGCGTGGATGGTCTGTCTGGCACTGCCGCCCTATCTGCTCTCCCGGGCGATCGACGACGGTCTGCGGTCGGGGAGTTGGCCCGCTCTGGGCGGGTGGGTCGCGGCGCTGCTGGGGGTGGGGGTGCTGAACGCCTGGCTGGCGATCATGCGGCACCGCACGATGACCCGGGTGCGGCTGGACGCCGTCCTCCGGTCGGTGCGGGCCGTCGTCGCACAGGCGACCCGGCTGGGTGGCGAACTGCCGCGCAAGGTCACCGCAGGGGAGGTCGTCACCATCGGGTTCGGTGACGTCGCCATGATCGCGAACACACTGACCATCACCGGTCCCGGGGTGGGCGCCGTGCTCGCCTTCGTCGTGGTGGCCGGGCTGCTGCTGGCGGTCGATCCGCTGCTCGCCGTCGTGGTGCTGGTCGGGGTGCCGTTGCTGATGGTGCTGGTGGGTCCCTTGCTGGGGCGGTTGCAGGGGGTGGAGGCGGCGTACCGGGAGCGGCAGGGGCTGCTCGCGGGCCGGTTCGAGGACATGGTCGGGGGGCTGCGGGTGCTCAACGGCATCGGCGGCAAGGAGGTGTACGCCGAGCGTTTCCGGCGCTCCTCGCGGGAGCTGCGCGAGGAGGGGTACCGGGTCGGTGCGGTGACGAGCTGGATACGGGCGCTCGGGGTGGGTCTGCCGACCCTGTTCCTCGGGGCGGTGACCTGGCTGGCGGCCCGGATGGCGGCCGAAGGGTCGATCAGCGTCGGCGAGTTGGTCGCGGTGTACGGGTACGCGGCGGTGCTGGTGGTGCCGGTCGAGTTCTTCATCGAGGGCGGCTACGACCTGAGCCGGGGGCTGGTCGCCGCCCGCCGGGTCATCCGCTTCCTGTCCCTGGAGCCCGGCGCGGGGAGCGGGGACGGGATCGGGGCGGACGCGCCCGCCGGGCCCGCCGTGCTGCGTGACCCGGAGTCCGGGGTGGAGGTGGTGCCGGGGCGGCTGACCGCGCTGGCCGGTGCCCGGCCGGACCGGTCGGCGGCGGTGGTCGAGCGGCTGGGGCGGTTCACGGGTTCGGCGGTGACCTGGGGGGACGTACGGCTGGACGAGGTCGATCCGGCGCGGGTGCGGAGCCGGATCCTGGTCGCGGACAACGACGCCGAACTGTTCGGCGGGCCACTGCGCGAGGTGCTCGGCGGTGCCCGGGACCGGGACGCGGAGGCCATCGAGCGCGCCCTGTACGCGGCCGTGGCCGAGGACATCGTGCGCGGGCTGCCGGACGGGCTGGACGCGCCGGTGGACGCGCGGGGCGGCAATCTCTCCGGGGGCCAGCGCCAGCGGATCCGGCTGGCGCGGGCGCTGCTGGCCGATCCCGAGGTGCTGTTGGCGGTGGAGCCCACCTCGGCGGTGGACGCGCACACCGAGGCGGCCGTGGCGGACCGGCTGCGGGCCGCGCGGGCGGGCCGCACCACGCTCGTCACCAGCACCTCGCCGCTCGTGCTGGACCGGGCGGACACCGTGTACTACCTGGTCGAGGGCCGGGTCGCGGCCACCGGGAGCCACCACGAGCTGCTGGAACGGGAGCCCGGCTACCGGCGCCTGGTGTCCCGGGGCACGGACGACGACCCGGTCGGCGGGCCGTCCGGCGCACCGTACGAGGAGGGCGTGCGATGAGCACCGTGACCGGGCGGGAACCCCGGGGGCTGCCCGTTGCCGGGCCGTCGCGTACGTTCCGGGCGGCGCTGCGGCTGGTCCGGCTGGACGGCCGCGCCTTCGCCGCGATGATCGGGCTCAACGCGCTGGCCGCCGGGGCCGGTCTGGTCGGCCCGTGGCTGCTCGGGCGGATCGTCGACGAGGTCGTGGCCGGCGGCGGGGCGGCCGCGGTGGACCGGCTGGCGCTCGCCCTGCTCGGCTTCGCCGTGGCGCAGTTGCTGCTGGTCCGCTGGGCCGGTTCGGTGGGGCACCGCTTCGGTGAACGGGCCCTGGCGCGCATCCGCGAGGAGTTCACCGAACGGACGCTGGCGCTGCCCGCCCGGGTGGCGGAGCGGGCCGGTACGGGCGATCTGCTGACCCGGGGCACGACCGATGTCGCGCTGGTCGGCGCCACGCTGCGGGACGCCGGTCCGGAGGTGCTGATCTCCTCGGTGCAGGCGCTGTTCATCGTCGGCGCGGTCGTCGCGCTCGATCCGCTGCTCGGTGTCTGCGGGGTGCTGGGGCTGACCGGGATCTGGTTCGCCGCGCGCTGGTACCTGCGCCGGGCACCGGCCGCGTACCTGGCCGAGGGGCGTGCCAACTCCGCGCTCGCCCAGCAGCTCGCGGAGACGGCGCGGGGTGCCCGTACCGTCGAGGCGCTCGGGCTCCAGGAGCGGCGGATCGCGGCCTGCGGGGCGGCGGCCGAGGAGTGCCTGCGGACCAGGACGCGGACGTTGTTCCTGCGCAGTGTGCTCTTCCCTGCGATCGACGTCTCGTACGTGGTGCCGGTGGCCGGGGTGCTGCTGCTCGGCGGGGTGCTGCACGCGCGGGGTGCGGTGAGCATCGGTGCGGTGGTGGCCGCGGCGCTGTATCTGCGGCAGCTCTCCCAGCCGCTGGACACGGTCCTCCAGCGGCTGGAGCAGCTCCAGAGCAGCGGGGCCTCCTTCGCCCGGGTCGAGGGCGTGGGCTCCACGGCGCACGTCCCGCAGCCCTCCCCCGTCCCGGTCCCCGAAGCGGCCTCCGTACCGGCCGACGGCCGGATCGAAGTGCGGGGCGTGTCGTACGCGTACGACGGCGGGGACGACGTGCTGCGCGGGGTCGATCTGACGGTCCGTGCCGGGGAGCGGCTCGCGGTCGTGGGCCCCTCCGGGGCGGGCAAGACGACGCTGGGCCGGCTGCTGGCCGGGCTGGACGCGCCCCGGACCGGGTCGGTGACGGTGAGGCGGGCGCCGGTCGCCGGGCCGGTCGCCGGGCCGGCCGCCGAACGGCCGCGCCGCCAGGTCGTCCTGGTCACCCAGGAGCAGCATGTCTTCCTCGGCACGCTCCGGGACAACCTGAGGATCGCCGCGCCGGACGCCGACGACGCCGAACTGCGCGCCGCGCTGGCCGCGGTGGGCGTCGACGACGGGGCCGAGTGGCTGCCGGACGGGCTCGACACCGACCTGGGCCCCGGGGCGCACCGGCCGGACGGCGCGCGGGCCCAGCAGCTCGCCCTGGCGCGGGTGGTACTGGCCGATCCGCACGCGCTGGTCCTCGACGAGGCGACGGCGCTGCTGGACCCGGGGACGGCCCGGCACACGGAGCGGGCGCTGGCGGCGGTGCTGGCGGGCCGGACCGTCGTCGCCGTGGCGCACCGGCTCCAGACGGCACACGACGCGGACCGGGTGGCCGTGATGGAGGACGGCCGGATCACGGAACTGGGCACCCATGACGAGCTCGTGGCGGCCGGTGGGACGTACGCGGCGCTCTGGCGGTCCTGGCACGGCGGGGGCGGTCCGTCGCCGGCGGCCTGACCCGGGGGGCCGCGCCACGGCATCCCGGCAGCCGGGGCGTCAGGCCCGCACCCGCACCTTCCCGGACCCCGGCGCCGAACCCGATCCCGATCCCGGCCACCGGTACCCGTCCCCGATCCGCCGGACGCTCCGTGCGTCACGCGCGTCCGCACGGGCCCGAGCTGGTCTACTGGGGCCGGGCGGTTCGACGACCCGTCCCAGGGGGGCCCGTTCGCAGATGCCCCCGGAGGGTCGGATGAGCAGCGTTCCCCGTGTGTACCGAGTCGCGCAGGCGGCCGCCGCCAGCGGCCCCCTCGAAGTCGTCGAGCGGGTGGTGTCCGAGCCCGGCCCGGGGCAGGTCCGGGTGGCGGTGGATGCCTGCGGGATCTGCCACAGCGACACCCTGTTCGTGGAGGACCTGGTGCCGGGGGTGCGGTTCCCGGTGGTGCCGGGGCACGAGATCGCCGGGCGGATCGCGGAGCTGGGCGCGGGCACGGAGGACGCCTGGCAGGTGGGCGACCGGGTGGCGGTGGGCTGGTTCGGCGGGAGCTGCGGGCACTGCGTCCCGTGCCGCCGGGGCGACTTCGTGGTGTGCGTGAACCTGAAGGTGCCCGGGTGGGCGTACGACGGGGGGTACGCGCAGAGCGTGACCGTTCCGGCGGATGCCCTGGCCCGGATCCCGGACGCGCTGACGGCGGCCGACGCGGCGCCGATGGCCTGCGCCGGGGTGACCACGTACAACGGGCTGCGGCGCAGTGCCGCCCGGCCCGGGGACCTGGTCGCGGTGCTCGGGATCGGCGGTCTGGGCCATCTGGGGGTGCAGTACGCGGCGGCGATGGGCTTCGAGACGGTGGCGATCGCACGCGGCGGTGCCAAGGCCGGGTTCGCGCGGGAGCTGGGCGCGCACCACTACGTCGACAGCACGGCGGACATCGCCGTGGCGGACGCGCTCCAGTCCCTGGGCGGGGCCCGGGTCGTCCTGGCCACCGCCGCCAGCTCCGAGGCGATCACGGCGACCGTGGACGGGCTGGCCCCGCGCGGCGAGCTGGTGGTGATCGGGGCGGACGCGGAGCCGCTGGGGATCAGCCCCAACCAGTTGCTGATGTCCGGCCGGATCGTCCGGGGCCATCCCTCCGGCACCGCGCAGGACGTGCAGGACACGCTCGCGTTCAGCGCCCTGCACGGCATCCGTCCGATGACCGAGACGGTTCCGCTGGACGGGGCCGAGGAGGCGTACCGCAAGATGCTCTCCGGCACCGCCCGCTTCCGGATGGTGCTCACGATCTGACGCCTCCCCCGCCCGCGGCCGGCGTCGCCCCCACCGAGGGGCGGCGCCGGCCGCCGCCGTGTGCCCGGGGAAGCGGGTCGGGACGTACACCGCAGAGCGGACGGTGGGAATTCAGCCACATCCGTACCCCATCTCGGCCAGCCCCGAACTCCCCTTCCCGTGAACCCTGTTCGAATGCGACGCCCGTGAGCCCACCTCGGCTCCCGCCACCGGACCCGGCCCGTATGTGAGACCCGCACCGCCCCGGTGATGATCCGTGAAACGTCCGCTTAACGAACATGACCTTTCCGGCAACGAACGAGTTCCGGCCAAGTTGTTGACGCGCTCCTGACAGGAACGGCCCGCGGCTGACAACCTTCACCCCGTTCTGCGCACTTCTCGCTCACCCCGGACGGCTCGTCTGAGCCGCCGGTACCCCCCTCGCAGAAGGAGTCCGCGTGAGATCCACGCACAGCCGTCGTGCCACCGCGACCGGCGCTCTGATCGCCGCAGCAGCCCTCCTCGCCGTCGGTGTCCAGACCGGCACCGCCACCGCCACCCCCACCGGCTCCGCCGCGGCACAGGCGACCGTCGGGGCCCGGACCGGGGCCCTGCCCAAGCAGCTCTCCCCCTCCCAGCGGGCCGAGCTGATCCGCGAGGCCGACGCGACCAAGGCGGCCACGGCCAAGGGCCTCGGCCTCGGCGCCCAGGAGAAGCTCGTCGTCAAGGACGTCATCCAGGACAACGACGGCACCACGCACACGCGTTACGAGCGCACCTTCGCGGGCCTGCCGGTGCTCGGCGGCGACATGGTCGTCGAGGAGAGCAAGGCCGGCAAGACGCTGGGCGTCACCAAGGCGTCCCGGGTGACCAGCACGGAGCTGAAGGCCGTGGACCTGAAGGCGGACATCGCGCCCGCCAAGGCCGAGAGCCAGGCCCTGGGCCTCGCCAAGGCCGACGGGTCGAAGAAGACCGAGGCCAGCCAGGCTCCCCGCAAGGTCGTCTGGATGGCGCAGGGCAAGCCGCAGCTCGCCTACGAGACCGTCGTCGGCGGCCTCCAGGACGACGGCACCCCCAACGAGCTCCACGTCGTCACCGACGCGGCCACCGGGGCGAAGCTGTTCGAGTGGCAGGGTGTCGAGAAGGGCGTCGGCAACACCGAGTACAGCGGCAAGGTGACCCTGGGCACCGCCCCGTCGTACACGCTGACCGACACCGGCCGCGGCAACCACAAGACGTACAACCTGAACCACGGTACGTCCGGCACCGGGACGCTGTTCACCAACTCCACGGACACCTGGGGCGACGGCACCCCGACGAACGCCGAGACGGCGGGCGCGGACGCCCACTACGGCGCCGCGGAGACCTGGGACTACTACAAGAACGTCCAGGGCCGCACCGGCATCCGGGGCGACGGCGTCGGCGCGTACTCCCGCGTCCACTACGGCAACAACTACGTCAACGCGTTCTGGCAGGACAGCTGCTTCTGCATGACGTACGGCGACGGCTCGGGCAACACCCACCCGCTGACCGCCCTCGACGTCGCGGCGCACGAGATGTCGCACGGTGTCACCGCATCCACCGCCAACCTGGTGTACAGCGGCGAGTCCGGCGGCCTCAACGAGGCCACCAGCGACATCTTCGCGAGCGCGGTCGAGTTCTACTCGAACACCAGCGCCGACCCGGGTGACTACCTCATCGGCGAGAAGATCGACATCAACGGTGACGGCTCGCCGCTGCGTTACATGGACAAGCCGAGCAAGGACGGCGCGTCCAAGGACTCCTGGTACTCGGGTGTCGGTAACGTCGACGTCCACTACTCCTCGGGCATCGCCAACCACTTCTTCTACCTGCTCGCCGAGGGCAGCGGCGCGAAGGTCGTCAACGGGGTCTCCTACAACTCCCCGACCTCCGACGGCCTGCCGGTGACCGGCATCTCCCTGGCCAAGGCCGAGAAGATCTGGTTCAAGGCGCTCACCACCAAGTTCACCTCCACCACCAACTACGCGGCGGCCCGCACCGGCACGCTGGCGGCGGCCGCCGACCTGTACGGCGCCACCAGCGCCGAGTACAAGGCGGTGGGCGACGCCTGGGCGGCCGTCAACGTCGGCACCCGTGACGGCGGCGGCAACCCGAACCCGGGTACGGTCTTCGAGAGCACCACCTCGGTCGCCATCCCGGACCACGGCGCGGCCGTCACCAGCTCGGTCAACGTCACCGGTGTCACCGGCAACGCGCCGAGCGCCCTCAAGGTCACGGTGGACATCACCCACAGCTGGCGCGGTGACCTGAACATCGACCTGGTCGGCCCGAACGGCACCTCGTACCGGCTGAAGAGCGCCTCGATCAGCGACTCCGCGGCCGACGTCAAGGAGACGTACACCGTCGACGCCTCGGCGCAGGTCGCCAACGGCACCTGGAAGCTCAAGGTCCAGGACATGTACACCGGCGACAGCGGCAAGATCAACGGATTCAAGCTCACCTTCTGAGCCCGCACCGGTCAGGCACCGGTGACCACCGCCCGGCGGGAGTCCACGCTCCCGCCGGGCGGTTCCGCGTTCCGGCCCGTCAGCGCATCGGCCCGCCCGCCGCCCCGTCGCCCTCGCCGGCCGCCTTCTCCGGGGGCAGCGCCACCAGGCCCAGCTCCGCCCCGGACGCCAGCAGCGGATGGGCCGGGAGCACCCGCACCGTGTAGCCGTACGGGCCGGTGCGGTCCAGGGCGAGCGGCCCCTCGTACAGCCAGCGGCCCTCCAGGTCCTGGCCGCCGGCCGGTTTCAGCGGGAAGACCTGGGCGTCGGAGATGCCGTCCGCCGTGTCCACCCGGCCCGCCACCGCCTGCACCTCCACGTCGCCCGGGTCCAGCTCCCCGAGAGCGGCCCGGACCCGCAGGGTCAGGGTGGCGCCCAGCTCGGCGGAGCCGTCCGCCGCGGTGGACGGCTCGGCCTCCACATGGTCGACGGCCACCTGCGGCCAGGCGGCGCGGACCTTGCCCTTCCACTCCGCCAGGCGGCGGGCCGTCCCGGCGTCCAGGGCGCGTCCGGCGCGCGCGGCGGGCCCGTACAGCCGCTCCACGTACTCCCCCACCATCCGCCCGGCCAGCACCTTCGGCCCGAGCACGCCGAGGGTGCGGCGGACCATCTCGATCCAGCGCTCCGGCAGCCCCTCCCCGCCCCGGTCGTAGAAGCGCGGCGCGATGCGGTCCTCGATCAGTTCGTAGAGCGCGGCCGCCTCCAGGTCGTCCCGGCGCTCCTCGTCCACGACCGGTCCGTCGGCGGTGGGGATCGCCCAGCCGAAGTCCGGCTCGTACCACTCGTCCCACCAGCCGTCGCGCACCGACAGGTTGAGGCAGCCGTTGAGTGCGGCCTTCATCCCGCTGGTGCCGCACGCCTCCAGCGGGCGCAGCGGGTTGTTCAGCCACACGTCGCAGCCCGGGTAGAGCCGCTGGGCCATGGCCATGCCGTAGTCCGGCAGGAAGACCACCCGGTGGCGCACCCGGGGGTCGTCGGAGAACCGGACCAGCTCCTGGACCAGCCGCTTCCCGCCGTCGTCGGCCGGGTGGGCCTTGCCCGCGACGACGATCTGGACCGGGCGGTCCGGGTGGAGCAGCAGCCCGGTCAGCCGCTCCCGGTCGCGGAGCATCAGCGTCAGCCGCTTGTACGAGGGGACGCGGCGGGCGAAGCCGATCGTCAGGACGTCCGGGTCGAGCACCCCGTCGATCCAGCCGAGTTCGGCGGGGGCGGCGCCCCGGTCCAGCCAGGAGGCGCGCAGCCGGGTGCGGACCTCGGTGACGAGCCGGGCGCGCAGCGAGCGGCGCAGCTCCCACAGCTCCCGGTCGGGGATCTCGGCGGCGGTGTCCCAGCGGCCGGGGGCGGCGCCGTGCCGGCCGCGGAGCCGGAGGATCTCGGGCGCCACCCAGGTGGGCGCGTGCACCCCGTTGGTGACGGAGGTGAGGGGCACCTCGGCGGCGTCGAAGCCCGGCCACAGCCCGGCGAACATGCGGCGGCCGACCGCGCCGTGGAGGGTGGAGACGCCGTTGGCCCGCTGGGCGAGCCGCAGGCCCATCACCGCCATGTTAAAGACGCCCGGGTCGCCGCCGGGCCAGGTCTCGGTGCCCAGCTCCAGGACGCGTTCGGCGGGGACGCCGGGGAGTGCGCCGTCGTCGCCGAAGTACCGGGCGACGAGGTCGCGTTCGAAGCGGTCGATGCCGGCGGGCACCGGGGTGTGGGTGGTGAAGACGGTGCCGGCCCGTACGGTCTCCGTCGCGGCGTCGAGGCCGAGGCCGGTGCCGGAGAGTTCCCGGACGCGTTCGAGGCCGAGGAAGCCGGCGTGGCCCTCGTTGGTGTGGAAGACCTCGGGCGCCGGATGGCCGGTGAGGCGGCAGTACGCCCGTACCGCGCGGACGCCGCCGATGCCGAGGAGCATCTCCTGGAGGAGCCGGTGCTCGCTGCCGCCGCCGTACAGCCGGTCGGTGACCTCGCGTTCGCCCGGCGCGTTCTCCTCCACGCCGGAGTCGAGCATCAGCAGCGGGACCCGGCCGACCTGGGCCTGCCAGATCCGGGCGTGCAGCGAACGGCCGCCGGGCAGGTCCAGCACCACCCGGCTCGGGGTGCCGTCGCGCTCCCGCAGCAGGGCGAGCGGCAGCTCGTTCGGGTCGAGGACCGGGTAGTGCTCCTGCTGCCAGCCGTCGCGCGACAGGCTCTGGCGGAAGTAGCCGTGCCGGTAGAGCAGGCCGACGCCGATGAGCGGGACGCCGAGGTCGCTGGCGGCCTTGAGGTGGTCCCCGGCGAGGATGCCGAGCCCGCCGGAGTACTGGGGCAGTGCGGCGGTCACCCCGAACTCGGGCGAGAAGTAGGCGACGGCGGCCGGGAGTTCGGCGCCGCGCGCCAGCTGCTCCTGGTACCAGCGGGGCCGCTCCAGGTAGTCCTGGAGGTCCTGGGCGGCCGCGGCCAGCCGGTGCAGGAACGGTTCGTCCCGGGCCAGCTCGCCGAGCCGTCCGGCGGTGACGGCGCCGAGCAGCCGGACCGGGTCGCACTCCCGCGCCGGGTCGTCCTCCTCGGCCTCCGGGGCCACGGCCCGGAACAGTTCTCTGGTCCCGGCGTGCCAGGACCAGCGCAGGTTGCGGGCGAGCTCGCTGAGCGGTCGGAGGGGTTCGGGCAGGACGGGGCGCACGGTGAACCGACGGATGGCCTTCACGCCCTCCACCTTGACAGGGGAGGTACGGATCCCGGCGGACGCGGCACGGGGTGCGTCGCGGCGTACTCCGTCCGGGCGGGCGCCGTTTTCCGTTCCCGCGCCGGGGCCCGCGGCTGCCAGTCGGGTGAAGCGGACGGGTGCGGCCCCGGCCACGCCCTGCCGACCGGCCGCGAAGCGGTTAGAAAGGAGCGAAACCCGTCGGCAGCGGTGCGCACGTCCCGCGTTCCGCCACCGCGCCACGCCCCCACCACCGGCCCGAGGCCCTGTCCCAGGTGAGTCCATTGATCGGTCGCATCCCCGTGCTCGACGTCCGCCCGCTCGTCGACTGCGGCCAAAGGCCCGCCAAGGCGGTCGTGGGTGAGACCTTCCTGATCACCGCGACGGTCTTCCGCGAGGGCCATGAGGCGGTGGCCGCGAATGTGGTGCTGGTGGGACCGGACGGGCGGCCCGGCCCGTGGCTCCCGATGCGGGAGCTGGCCCCCGGCACCGACCGGTGGGGCGCCGAGGTCACCCCGGAGGCGGAGGGCCGTTGGACGTACGCGGTGGAGGGCTGGGGCGACCCGGTCACCACCTGGCTGCGCCACGCCGCGATCAAGGTCCCGGCGGACCTCGACACCGCGCTGGTCCTGGCCGAGGGCGCCGAGCTGTACGAGCGGGCGGCCGAGGGGGTGCCGAAGCGGGACGGCCGGGAGGCGGTGCTGGCGGCGGCCGACGCGCTCCGTGACACCTCCCGCCCGGCGGCCGCCCGGCTGGCGGCGGCGCTCGCCCCCGAGGCGCGGGCCGCGCTGGAGCGGTACCCGCTGCGCGAACCGGTCTCCTCGTCCGGGCCGCTGCCGCTGGTGGTGGAGCGGCGCCGGGCGCTGTTCGGCTCCTGGTACGAGCTGTTCCCCCGCTCGGAGGGGGCCCGGGTGGAGCCGGGGCGCGGCGGGCGGCCCGGCCGGGTGGTGAGCGGCACCTTCCGCACGGCCGCCGAGCGGCTTCCGGGCGTCGCCGCGATGGGCTTCGACGTGGTGTACCTGCCGCCCGTGCACCCGATCGGGACCACCCACCGCAAGGGCCGCAACAACAGCCTGGTGGCCGGTCCGCAGGACGTGGGGGTGCCCTGGGCGGTCGGCTCCGCCGAGGGCGGCCACGACGCGGTCCACCCCGACCTCGGCACGCTGGAGGACTTCGACCACTTCGTGGCGGTGGCCCACGGGCTGCGGATGGAGGTGGCGCTCGACTTCGCGCTCCAGTGCTCCCCCGACCACCCCTGGGTCCAGCGGCATCCGGAGTGGTTCCACCACCGGGCGGACGGGTCGATCGCGTACGCCGAGAACCCGCCGAAGAAGTACCAGGACATCTACCCGATCGCCTTCGACCGGGACATGGACGGGCTGGTCGCCGAGTCGGTGCGCATTCTGCGGTTCTGGATGGGCCACGGGGTGCGGATCTTCCGGGTCGACAACCCGCACACCAAACCGGTGGTCTTCTGGGAGCGGGTGATCGGGGAGATCAACGGGACCGATCCCGACGTGGTCTTCCTCGCCGAGGCGTTCACCCGGCCGGCGATGATGAAGGCCCTCGCCGCGGTCGGCTTCCAGCAGTCGTACACGTACTTCACCTGGCGCGAGACCCGGCAGGAGATCACCGACTACGTCACGGAGCTGGCGGGCGAGTCCGCCGCGTACATGCGGCCCAACTTCTTCGTGAACACACCGGACATCCTCCCCGGCCACCTCCAGGCCGGCGGCCGGCCGGCCTTCGAGGCGCGGGCCGTGCTGGCCGCGACGCTCTCCCCGTCCTGGGGCGTGTACGCGGGCTTCGAACTGTGCGAGAACACCCCGGCCGGGCCCGACTGCGAGGAGTACCTCGACTCGGAGAAGTACGAGATCCGGCCCCGGGACTGGGCGGCGGCGGAGCGCGAGGGCCGCTCGCTGGCCCCGCTGATCACCGCCCTCAACCGGATCCGCCGCCGCAACCCCGCGCTCCAGCAGCTCCGCGACGTCCACTTCCACCCCACCGACGACGAGGCGGTGATCGCGTACAGCAAACGCTCGGGTTCGAACACCGTTCTGGTGGTCGTCAACCTCGACCCGCACCACACCCACGAGGCCACGGTCTCGTTGGACATGCCGCGACTCGGCCTCGACCGGCACGAGTCCGTGCCGGTGCGCGACGAGCTCACCGGCGACACCTATCACTGGGGCAGGACCTTCTATGTGCGTCTGGAGCCAGACGTCACGCCCGCGCACATCGTCGTCCTGCGACCGTTTCCGTCGACCGGAGGGTCACCCACACCATGATCGTCAATGAGCCCGTCCCCGACATGTTCGAGGACACCCCCGCCAAGGACCGCGATCCCGACTGGTTCAAGCGCGCCGTCTTCTACGAGGTGCTCGTCAGGTCCTTCCAGGACTCCAACGGCGACGGCATCGGCGACCTCAAGGGCATCACCGCCAAGCTGGACTACCTCCAGTGGCTCGGCGTCGACTGCCTCTGGCTGCCGCCATTCTTCAAGTCCCCGCTGCGCGACGGCGGTTACGACGTCTCCGACTACACGGCGGTGCTGCCGGAATTCGGCGACCTGGCCGACTTCGTGGAGTTCGTCGACGCCGCGCACCAGCGCGGGATGCGCGTGATCATCGACTTCGTGATGAACCACACGAGCGACCAGCACGAGTGGTTCCAGCAGTCCCGCAAGGACCCGGACGGGCCGTACGGCGACTACTACGTCTGGGCCGACGACGACAAGCAGTTCCCGGACGCCCGGATCATCTTCGTCGACACCGAGACGTCCAACTGGACCTACGACCCGGTGCGCGGCCAGTACTACTGGCACCGGTTCTTCTCCCACCAGCCGGACCTCAACTACGAGAACCCGGCGGTGCAGGAGGAGATCGTCTCCGCGCTCCGCTTCTGGCTGGACCTCGGCATCGACGGCTTCCGGCTGGACGCCGTGCCCTACCTGTACCAGCGCGAGGGCACCAACTGCGAGAACCTGCCCGAGACCCACTCCTTCCTCAAGCGGGTCCGCGCGGAGATCGACGCGCACTACCCGGACACCGTGCTGCTCGCCGAGGCCAACCAGTGGCCGGAGGACGTCGTCGACTACTTCGGCGACTACGAGGCGGGCGGCGACGAATGCCACATGGCGTTCCACTTCCCGGTGATGCCGCGGATCTTCATGGCCGTACGGCGGGAGAGCCGCTACCCCGTCTCCGAAGTCCTGGCCAAGACCCCGGCGATCCCGGGGAACTGCCAGTGGGGCATCTTCCTGCGCAACCACGACGAGCTCACCCTCGAAATGGTCACGGACGAAGAGCGCGACTACATGTACGCGGAGTACGCCAAGGACCCGCGGATGCGGGCCAACATCGGCATCCGGCGCCGGCTCGCCCCGCTGCTGGACAACGACCGCAACCAGATCGAGCTGTTCACCGCGCTGCTGCTGTCGCTGCCCGGCTCCCCGATCCTCTACTACGGGGACGAGATCGGGATGGGCGACAACATCTGGCTGGGCGACCGGGACGGCGTCCGCACCCCGATGCAGTGGACCCCCGACCGGAACGCCGGGTTCTCCTCCAGCGACCCCGGTCGGCTCTACCTGCCGACGATCATGGACCCGGTCTACGGCTACCAGGTCACCAACGTGGAGGCGTCGATGTCGTCGCCGTCCTCGCTGCTGCACTGGACGCGGCGGATGATCGAGATCCGCAAGCAGAACCCCGCCTTCGGCCTCGGCTCCTACGACGAACTGCCCTCGTCCAACCCGGCGGTGCTCGCCTTCACCCGGGAGCACGGCGACGACCTGGTGCTCTGCGTGCACAACTTCTCCCGGTTCCCGCAGCCGACCGAGCTGGACCTCGGTTCCTTCACCGGCCGCCGTCCGGTGGAGCTGATCGGCGGGGTGCGGTTCCCGGCGATCGGGCGGCTTCCGTACCTGCTGACGCTGGCCGGGCACGGTTTCTACTGGTTCCGGCTGCACGCGGACGCGGCGGCGGGCTGATCCCGAGGACACCGGCCCGCCCGCACCGGGCGGGCCGTACGGACCAACCCGCCCCGACACGTTCCACACAGAAGGACATCGACCACAGCAATCCAGGACACTCTCCGCATCCTGTGGTGTGCCCGGGGAAAGGATTCGACGCCATGTCGGAGGCTGTATCCACACGGGCCGCCACGCCGCGCGGCACCGGTCTGCTCCCGTCACTCGCCCCGCTGCTGCACGGCTGGCTGCCCCGGCAGCGCTGGTTCGCCGGGAAGGGGCGGCCGGTCACCGGCTTCTCGCTGGTGTCGGCGACCGAGATCCTGCCGGTGGGCACCGGGACCGGCGCCGGGCTGCTCCATCTGCTGGTCCGGGTCCACCAGCCGGCCGCCCCCGGGCACTTGCCGGACGACTGCTACCAACTCCTCCTCGGGGTGCGGTCCGTGCTGCCGACCCGGCTCGCCCCCGCGCTCATCGGCCGGGTGCGGGAGGGGCCGCTCGCCGGGCACACCGTCTACGAGGGGCTGCACGACCCGCACCTGGCCGGAGTGCTGCTGGAACGATTCCGTACCCCCGGCACCCTGGGCGACCTGCGCTTCGACGGGAGCGGCCCGGCCGTCCCCGCCCGGCTCGCCCCCCGCCCGCTGGAGACCGAACAGTCCAACACCTCGCTCGTCTACGGCGACACCTACATCCTCAAGATCTTCCGGCGGCTCTTCCCGGGCACCAACCCCGACCTGGAGCTGCCGCTGGCGCTGGCCCGGGAGGGGTGCGGCCGGGTGCCCGCCCCGGTCGCCTGGTTCGAGGCCCGCACACCCGGACAGCTCACCCTCGGCGTGCTCCAGCCGTTCCTCGGCGGCGCCGAGGACGGCTGGGGGCTCGCGCTGCGCGCCCTCGCGGAGGGCCGGGACTTCGCCGCCGAGGCCCGCGCCCTGGGCCGGGCCACCGCCGAGGTGCACACCGCGCTCGCCGCCGCCCTGCCGACACCCGCCCTGCACCGGGACCAGACCGAGCGGCTGGCCGCCGCGATGGTGCGCCGGCTGGAGTCCGCCGCGCAGGCGGTGCCGGCGCTCGTCCCGTACGTCCCCGGGCTGCGCACCGCCTTCGACGCGGTGGCCGCGCTGGGCGACCGGGGCCGGGGCTGGGCGGCCCAGCGGGTCCACGGCGACCTCCATCTCGGCCAGACCCTCCGCGCCGCCGACGGCTTCTGGTCGCTGATCGACTTCGAGGGCGAACCGGCCCGGCCGCTGCACGAGCGCCGCCGCCCGCAGCTCCCGGTCCGGGACATCGCCGGGATGCTCCGCTCCTTCGACTACGCGGCCCGCTCGCACCGCCCGTGGAACGACGCCTGGGCGGCCCGCTGCCGTACCGCCTACTGCGAGGGGTACGCCGAGACCGCGGGCACCGACCCGCGCGGCGAACCGGAGCTGCTGCGCGCCCACGAGACCGACAAGGCGGTGTACGAGGTGCTGTACGAGGCCCGGCACCGGCCCGACTGGCTGCCGGTCCCGATGGCCGCGATCCACCGCCTGGCCGCCGCCGAGGACTGAGCCCCGCACCACGCCCCCTCCCCGGCCGCCGAGGACCGAAGGACCGTTTCGCCCCGACCCGACTCGACCCGCCGAGGAGACCCGCCCCCGTGACCGCCGCCCGCAAGCCCGCCCGCACCGCGTCCGCCCGGCCCGCCGCCGGGGTGTCCGGCACCGCTCCCTCCCGGCCCGCCGCCCGGCCCGCCGCCCGGTCGTCCCGGGCCGAGCCGGCGCGCCCCCGCCGGGGTGGCCCGCGTGCTGTACGCCCCCTCGACGGCGCCGACCGCGCCCGGCTGCTCGCCGGTGAGCACCACGCCCCGCACGACCTGCTCGGCGCCCATCCGGTGCGGGGCGGGGTGGAGCTGCGGGTGCTGCGCCCGTACGCCCGGTCGGTGACGGTGCTCGCGGACGGGGCGCGGACGCCGCTGCGCGACGACGGCGACGGCTTCTTCTCCGTCCTGCTTCCGGTGGCCGCCCCGCCGGAGTACCGGCTGCTGGTCGCCTACCCGGACGCCGAGGTGGAGACGGACGACCCGTACCGCTTCCTGCCCGCGCTCGGCGAGCTGGATCTGCATCTGATCGGCGAGGGCCGGCACGAGGAGCTGTGGACCGCGCTCGGGGCCCGGCCCATGGAGCACCAGGGGGTGGCGGGCACCCGGTTCACCGTGTGGGCGCCGAACGCGCGCGGGGTGCGGGTGGCCGGGGACTTCAACCACTGGGACGGCAGCGCGTACCCGATGCGTTCGCTCGGCTCGACCGGGGTGTGGGAGCTGTTCCTGCCCGGGGTCGGGGAGGGGGCGCTCTACAAGTTCGACGTCTGCCGCCCGGACGGCTCGCACACGCTGCGCGCCGACCCGATGGCCCGGCGGACCGAGGTGCCGCCCGCCAACGCCTCGGTCGTGACGGCCTCGCACCACGTCTGGCGGGACCAGGAGTGGATGGCCCACCGGGGCGACGTACCGGCGCACGAGGCGCCGATGTCGGTGTACGAGGTGCATCTGCCGTCCTGGCGGCCGGGGCTCGGCTACCGCCAGCTGGCCGCGCAGCTCCCGGCGTACGTGCGGGCCCTGGGCTTCACCCATGTGGAGCTGATGCCGGTCGCGGAGCACCCGTTCGGCGGCTCCTGGGGCTACCAGGTCACCGGTTTCTACGCCCCGACCTCCCGCCTCGGCTCTCCCGACGACTTCCGCTTCCTGGTCGACTCGCTGCACCGGGCCGGGATCGGCGTGATCGTCGACTGGGTGCCCGCGCACTTCCCGCGCGACGAGTGGGCGCTGGCCGAGTTCGACGGCCGGCCGCTGTACGAGCACCCCGACCCGGCGCGGGCGGCGCATCCCGACTGGGGCACGCTGGAGTTCGACTACGGCCGCCGCGAGGTGCGCAACTTCCTCGTCTCCAACGCGACCTACTGGTGCGAGGAGTTCCATGTCGACGGGCTGCGGGTGGACGCCGTCGCCTCGATGCTGTACCTCGACTACTCGCGCGAGGACGGCCAGTGGACGCCGAACGAGCACGGCGGCCGGGAGAACCCGGACGCGGTCTCCTTCCTCCAGGAGATGAACGCCACCGTCTACCGGCGCAGTCCGGGGGTGGTGACCATCGCGGAGGAGTCCACCGCCTGGGACGGTGTCACCCGCGCCACGGACCTGGGCGGGCTCGGCTTCGGCCTGAAGTGGAACATGGGCTGGATGCACGACTCCCTGGAGTACATGACGAAGGAGCCGGTGCACCGCAAGTACCACCACGACGAGATGACGTTCTCGATGGTGTACGCGTACAGCGAGAACTACGTCCTGCCGATCTCGCACGACGAGGTGGTGCACGGCAAGCGGGCGCTGGTCTCCAAGATGCCCGGCGACTGGTGGCAGCAGCGCGCCAACCACCGCGCGTACCTCGGTTTCATGTGGGCCCACCCGGGCAAGCAACTCCTCTTCATGGGACAGGAGTTCGCCCAGGGCGCGGAGTGGTCGGAGGGGCACGGCCCGGACTGGTGGCTGCTCGACCCCTCGTACGCGGCACAGAGCGACCACCGGGGGGTGCGCGCCCTGGTCGGCGACCTGAACCGGGTGTACGGGGAGACGCCCGCGCTCTGGCAGCTCGACACCGTCCCGGAGGGGTTCGCCTGGGTGGACGGCGGGGCGGCCGAGGACAACGTCTTCGCCTTCCTCCGCTTCGACCGGCACGGCTCGCCGCTGCTGGCGGTCAGCAACTTCTCCCCGGTGGTGCGGGAGGGCTACCGCCTGGGCGTGCCGGAGGTGTCCGGGGACCGGGTGGCCTGGGCCGAGGTGCTCAACACCGATGCGGCCCGATACGGCGGTGGCGGCGTCGGCGCGTCCGGCCCGCTGAAGCCCGAACCGGTCCCGGCCCACGGCAGGAGCACCAGCATCGCGCTGGCGCTCCCGCCGCTGGCGACGGTGTGGCTGCGGCCGGTCTGACTCAGCCGCCGCAGGTGGTGAACGCGGGCGCGGTCTTCGCCAGGTAGATGCTGGCGTGGCCCTGGTCGTCGCTGACCAGCGGGACGGTGACGGTGTCGTGCGCCTTCCACGGGTAGCCGTTGGCGTCGAAGGTCCAGTCACCGGTGACCTTGGTGGCGAGCTTCGACAGCGCGACCCAGCCGTACTGCTGCTGCGGAACGGTGATGGTCAGGCTGTTGCCCAGCGTCTGGCTCAGGTCGTACGTCACGCTGCCGGAGGTGGTGAGGGAGACGCTCGTCTGGACGGGGCTCGCCGCTCCCGTGCCCAGAGTCGACGTGAAGGACACCCCGAGCGTGCTGGACCATCCGCTGGAGGTGGTCAGCGTGAACGTCCACGGCACCGGCGCGCCCGTGCCGTTGTACCAGACGGGCGAGACGCACTCGACGGGCAGCGGCTCGGCCGGGGCCTGGGTGCCCTTCGTCCAGGAGCAGCTGCTCGCGTCCTGCTGGCAGCGCTTGGAGGCGTACTCCACGGCGGCGGCCATCGCGTCGCCCGAGGAGGCGGCCGGAATCCGCCACTGCTGGGCGGCGGAGCCGTTGCAGCCGTAGGTCTGGGTCCACGCGTCGTCGTACTGGGCGTTCAGCACGATGTCGATGCAGCTGTTGTTACCGACGTTGCGGATCATGAAGGTGTTGGCCGCGCCGGTGACGGGCTGGAAGTACCACCGCTGCGCGGCGGCGCCGGAACAGGACTGCTGCCGCAGCGGCAGCCCGGTCGCCACGCACTTCCCGGTGAAGTCGTTGGCCAGGGTGAACGAGCCGTCGGCCTGCTTGTTGGCGGTCCACTGCTGGTGGTAGCCGGGTGCGGAGTTGGTGACGACGTAGACGCCGTCGCCGGTGTTGCCGTTCTGCACGTCCAGGTTGCGGTTGTTGCCGGCGGAGCTGAACGTCAGTCCGGCGAGCCCGGACGTCTCGGCCGCCCGTGCCGTCCCGGTCTGCGCGGTCAGCCCGAGTACGACGGCCAGCGCGGCCACGAAAGCGGCCAGCGCCCTGGGTAAGGCGCCTCTTGCGCGTGAGGTCATGACTGTTCCCCCTGTGCGATCATCGGATTGCGCGGAGTAATGGCGCCCGCCACGCTAGCGCCGCCCGCCGCCCCGCACCGGGCACTCGGGGACATTGGCCGGTTGGAGAGGTCGCCCGGGGTCCACCGGCTCCAGCCCCGTCCGCGTCGGCGCGACCCCTGCACACTGCCCACTTCCCCACCGCAGTCCGCGACTGGGGGGCTCCGCACCGCCGCCTTACTGCAGGCGGGCCTCAGGGATGCCTCGCACCGCCCGTGGGGACCGAGGGAACGAGGTCCGCCGACAGCGCGTCACTCGTCCGGGTCCGGTGGATCGTTCCTGCCGCTGGAGAGGGCCCGCGCGCGGGTGGAACGTGGGACGGTCCGGGCATGAAACGAACCACAGCCATGGTCACGGCAGCCGTGGGCGTCGCGCTCGTCGCGGCAGGACCGGTACCCGAGGCATCGGCGTAGCGGTACTGGAACGCGAAGGTGAAGTGCGAGCAGACCGACCCCGAGGGCCGGGCGATCCCACTCGATACGGCAACGGGGATCTCGGCTGGAACCACTTCTCCGGCAAGCACAACATCAAACGCTGCCGGGTCGTCGACGCGGCGCTGGCCGGTAAGGTCGACAGAGAAAGCGGGGGACGCCTGGAGTACTACGGAGTCGCCCGCAACGGCGCCCGGTTCGTGAACATCGTGGTCATCGTGCAGTACGCCCGACGTACGGCGGACGGTGAGTACGACGCGGGGAAGGGCGGGAAGATCGGTGTGATCACGGCCTACCGCAAGGGTGTCACCAAGTGCCCGGCATGGATCAACGAATGACCGGGTGGTGTGAGGACGTGGTCGAGCAGCAGGCATACCTCACACGGTTCCTCCTCGACTACACGGTGGTCCCGCTCATCGGAACGACCTTCCTGCGCGGGATCCTGCCGACGCGAGACACCGTGCGGGTGGTGATCGGGGCCGACGGCACCGAGGCCCCGGGCGGGTCGGTCGCGTACGAGATCCCGCTGGTGGACGACGACGGCGAGGCCGTCACCGCTCCACTGGTCCTGGGCTGGGCGCGAACGCTCTCGGCCCGCACCCCGGCCCGCACCGACGCGTCCGTGCTGGGAATGACGCTGGTCCGGGTGGACACCTCCGCCGTCGAGCCCGCGCCGCCGGAGGGCCCCGACAAGGTGTTGCGCGTCCTGCGGACGCTGGCCTGGCCGGCGGTCGACGCGGCTCCGTCCCCGGCGTTGTGCGGTTTCCTCATCACGGCGGAGAGCAGTATGCGGCTCTACCTATCGGTCGAGGGTGCCGGGGGCCTCATCGCCGCTGACGTACGCCTCACCGGCGCGACGACCGCGTTGCTGGCCGCGCTTCCCACGCTCGTACGTGAGAGGGAGCGCTGGGGTGTGACGGACGACCCGCACTGCGTCCACGCGGTCGACCTCACCGACTGGTAGCCGCCGGGCTGGTCGGGGGGCGTGCGCGATCTCGTCTCCGACCGAGGCCGAGGCCGGTGGGCGGACCATGCGACCGCAGCGGGTGTCAGGAGCTGACTCAGGATCACTCCGACACGGGCAGACACTCGGCCAGCAGGTCGACGATGTCGCGCCAGGCCCGCTGCGCGTGGCGGGGGTGGTGGCCGACGCCGGGAGGCGCGGCGTGGTCGACCGGTGGGTGGTGGAAGGCGTGCAGGGCTCCGCCGTAGACCGTGAGGCGCCAGTCGACGCCCGCGGCCCGCATCTCGGCGGTGAACGCCTCCCGCTGCGCGGGCGGCATGATCGGGTCCTCCGACCCGACCCCGGCCCACACCGGGCAGCGAATGCGGGCCGCCTCGCCCGGTCGGCCCGTGATCAGGCCGTTGACCGTCCCGATCGCGCGCAGGTCGACGCCGTCGCGACCGAGTTCCAGTGCGACCGCGCCCCCGGTGCCGTAGCCGATCGCGGCGGTCCGCTCGGGGTCGGCCCGTGGTTCGGCACACAGTACGTCGAGCGCGGCGTGCCCGATTCCGCGCATCCGGTCGGGATCGGCGAGCAGCGGCAGGCAACGGGCCAGCATGTCCTGCGGGTCCTCGAAATAGCGCCCGCCGTGGAGGTCGAAGGCCAACGCCACGTACCCGGACTCGGCCAGGGCGTCGGCCCGTCGCCGCTCGACATCGCTGAGCCCCATCCCCTCGGGTCCGATCAGGACCGCGGGCCGGCGCCCGGCACCGGCGGGGAGCGCGAGGTGGCCGACCATGGTCAGGCCGTCGGCCGGGTACGTGACCGTACGCGTGGTGACTGTGGTCATGGAACGGGACGGTAGTGAACGCCGAGCCCGACCGGGGCGGTGTTCACCGTCGGCAGACGGTGATCCGCCCCGGCGGCTCCAGCCCGGCGAAGCGGCCGTCACGCCGGAGCGGGCCGACGTGCGGCCGTCCCGATCCGGCGGGCCGACGTCTCCGGGCTGGAACCAGTCGGGTCAGGCCGACCTGAAGGCCACCAACCACGCACGCATCTCCTCGGGGGAGTCGCGGTCGAGAAGCCCGTTGATCTCCGCGATGAGCGCCTTGTCACCGTTCTTCTGCGCCCCGGCGAGAATGGTGACGATGGCGACCCGGTCGTCCTCGGCCTGGGCCAGCCGGTATCCCGTCGTCAGCCAAGCACGCATCTCCTCCGGGGAGTCGCGGTCGAGCAGGCCATTGATCTCGGAGATGACCCGCTTGTCACCGTTCTTCTGCGCCCCGTTGAGAATGGTGAAGATCGCGACCCGGTCGTCCTCGGCCTGGGCGAGGCGATAACCCGTCTCCAGCCACGCACGCATCTCCTCCGGGGAGTCGCGGTCGAGCAGGCCATTGATCTCCGCGATGACCCGCTTGTCACCGTTCTTCTGCGCCCCGTTGAGAATGGTGAGGATGGCGACCCGGTCGTCCTCGGCCTGCGCCAGCCGGTAACCCGTCTTCAAGAAGGCACGCATGTCGTCCACGGTGCCGTTGAGAGCCTCATTGGCTTCTCGGACGACCCCCTTGCCGCTCTTCTCGTCCACCAGGATGGCGGCGATCGCGGCGCGCAGTTCGTCCTCCGACATCTCGTCCACCGGCTTGTCGAACGTCGCCGCCGCGACCGTCGACGTGGCCGCGGGCGCGGCCGTCGAACCGGCGGCGAACGCCGGGGTGGTGAAGAGAAGGGCCGGTGTCAGAGCTGCGGCTACGACGAGCAGGCTTGCGCGGTGCTGTCTCACGGGTGGGCCTCCATGGTCTTGTTGAGAACGTCAGGATTCTCGCCGTTGAGCGCTGCGAAATGCACTGCCGGAAGCGGGCAGTCTTCGTCGACCGCCGTTGCCGTCCGCGCACATCCCGTGCGGGCGACCGGTCAGATCAGGACGATCGGGTTGGTGAGTGCGGCGATGTGGCCGTGGGGATGGCGGACCTCGATGCGGACGAACATCGATTCCTCCGCCGTCGTCTGCCACCGCACCGCGCCTGCCCCGTCACCGGGAAGCGACGCGCGGTGGACTTTCCCGCCATCGGTGTGGAAGCTGATGTCCGCCGCCGGTACGCCACGTACTGCCGCCCGGACTTCGACGCGCCCGCCGTGAGTCGCGAGCTGTTCGCCCACCCCGACGACGCGGCCGTCGGTACGGGCGGTGAACGACACGTCCACCTCCGCCGACTCGGCGATCCAGCTGCGGCCCGAGCCGATCCCGGCGAGGATCGCCCGGGTACTCAGCTCCTCGGAGAGGACCACGGTGTGCGGGGTGCCCATCTGCCCCTCGAGGTGTGTGTCGCTGTTGCCCATCGCCGGCCGCCAGGAGCCCGTCCGGACATCGGCGGCGAGGCTCCGCCCCCACTCGGCCAGGGCGGCCTCGTTGTCGGCGTTCCAGGGCCGGTCCGAAGTCCACAGCCCGTTCCACACCTCCACCACGTCGAAACCCCGGAAGGAGAACATGAAGTCGCCCGACGGGTAGGGCGCGTGGGGATGCGCGACCACGCACAGGCCCCCCATCCGATGGACCTGATCCAGGCACCGGTCGATCCGCCCGTCCCTGACCTGGTGGTTCCAGTCGACGACGTGACCGGGGCCGGTACCGAGCGCAAGCCAGTGCCCGGTCCTCGTGGTCACTTCCTCGCCCAGCACGATCAGGAAGTCGTCGGCAGCCAGGTGCGCCCAGACATCGGGGGCCGCGGCAGCGTTGTGCTCCGTCGTCGCGATGAAGTCGAGCCCGGCGGTGCGGGCCCGCAGTACCAACTCCTCGGGAGTGAGTTCTCCGTCCGAGTGGACGGAGTGGACATGGCAGTCCCCGCGGTACCAGCCCGCCCCGCGCCCCGGTGCCCGTACCGGTGGGAAGCTCGAACTCGACACGGTGCTCCTCGGTCGAAGGTCTGCCGAGCGGACGGCCGCGCGGCGAAGCCGCTCCGTGACACCACCGGGCACCGCCCCCGCGTGAGGCATCAGGCTCTCGTTCCGGCGTCGTCAGCAGCTCCTGTCGCACCGTTCCGGCAGGGACGGGGAGGCTGGCATGATGACCTTCATGACCGTATACCGAAAGGCCGATGCCGCGTAGACGGCCGGGCACGTTGCGTGCCCAACGATGTGGCCCTCGTGTCTGGGAGGAGCTGTCCCCGGACCGGCTCACCGGGTTCTCGGCCCGCACCAGCCTCGCGATCCACCGGGTGGAGTGGGCTTCCGACGAGTACTACGTCTACCCGGGTGCCACGGAACACGCGTTGCGACGGTACCGGGCGTTCCTGGCACGGCCGGGACACGGCGCTCTCTACCCGCGATACGCGCGGTGCTCATGTGCCGGGTGTTCCTTCGACGACGTGCGCCACGCACGCGATGTGCTCGAACTGGTCCTGCGGAGACTGCCGGACCGCCCCCGTGTGGAGCTGGGACACCGCGTGGCCTTCCTGGACGCCGGTTACCTCCGGCGCACCCTGCCCGATCCCTTCGCCCGTCATCGGCAGTGGCGCTCCGACCTGTGGTGGCGTCGCCGTCTCGCCGACGGGGAGGAGGGCGGCTGACGACCGCGGGCGCGTGCGGATCACGGGGGCCGGACCGGGCCGGGAAGCGGCCCGGTCCGCGGCGACGGTCCCTCAGCCCGCTCCGTCCAGCACCTGCTCCAGTTCCGTCAGGAGCTTGCGCCGGGGGCGGGCGCCGACCATCTGCTGGACGGGTTCGCCGTCGCGGAAGACGATCAGGGTGGGCGCCGACAGGACGGCGTAGCGGGCGGCGGTGGCGGGGCTGGTGTCGATGTCGAGCTGGACGATCTCCATCCGCCCGGCCAGTTCGGCGGCGACGGCCGAGAGCACCGGGGCCAACTGGCGGCACGGGCCGCACCAGTCGGCGGTGAACTCCACCAGGACGGGGAGCCCGGCCGCGAGCACCCGCTCCTCGAATGTGGCGTCGGTGACCTCCGCGACGCCCTGTGCGGTGTGGATCATCTGTCATCCTCCAAGTTCACAACGGGGTTCCGGTCCGCCGGGCAGCTCGGCGGAGGCTTCCAGCTCGGCGCGGGCGAGCTGCGCGCCCACCTGGTCGCGGACGGTGCGGAGCTGCTCGATCAGCGCGTCCAGTTCGCCGAGCTTGCTGCGGTAGACGGCGAGCGAGGCGGGGCAGGCGTCACCGGCCGGGTGGCCGGCGCGCAGGCACTCGACGAACGGCCGGGTCTCCTCCAGCCCGAACCCGAAGTCCTGGAGGGTCCGGATCTGCTGGACGAGCCTGAGGTCGTCCTCCCCGTAGTCGCGGTAGCCGTTGCCGGCCCGGCGCGCGGGCAGCAGTCCGCGCGACTCGTAGTAGCGCAGCGTCCGCGTGGTCGTACCGGCCCGTTCGGCGAGTTCCCCGATTCGCATGGCGTGAACGGTAGACCTTGACGTCGGCGTCAAGGCAAACAGCGGCCGGGGCCGGCACGGAAGCGTCCGTGGCGGCCCCGGCCGTCGTGGTCCGGGAGGTGGCTACGCCTTGGTCGTGGCGGCCTCGGCCTCGCGGGGCGCCGGTACGTCGGCGGCGTCGGCCCCGCCCTCCTGGGCGAGCATCTGCTCGTTCCAGGGGAGGGCGCCGGAGAGGACCTGGTCCACCCGCTCCTTGTCGATCTCCTTGGTCCAGGTGCCGACCAGGACGGTGGCCACGGCGTTGCCCGCGAAGTTCGTCAGGGCGCGGGCCTCGCTCATGAAGCGGTCGATGCCGACGATCAGGCCGACGCCGTCGACCAGGCCGGGGCGGTGCGACTGGAGGCCGCCCGCGAGGGTGGCCAGGCCCGCGCCGGTGACCCCGGCGGCGCCCTTCGAGGCAACGATCATGAAGAGCAGCAGCGAGATCTGCTCACCGGCGCTCAGCGGGTCGCCCATCGCGTTGGCGATGAAGAGCGAGGACATCGTGAGGTAGATCGCGGTGCCGTCGAGGTTGAAGGAGTAGCCGGTCGGCACGGTGATGCCGACGACCGGGCGGCTGACGCCCAGGTGCTCCATCTTCGCGATGAGCCGCGGCAGGGCGGACTCGGAGGAGGACGTGGAGAGGATCAGCAGGAACTCGCGGCCCAGGTACTTGAGCAGGGAGATCAGGTTGACCCCGGCGACCAGCCGCAGGATGGTGCCGAGCACCACGAAGACGAAGATCGCACAGGTGAGGTAGAAGCCCACCATGATGATGGCGAGGGACTTCAGCGCGTCGACACCGGTCTCGCCGACCACCGCGGCCATCGCGCCGAAGGCGCCGACCGGGGCCGCCCACATGATCATGGCGAGGATACGGAAGACCAGGCGCTGGATGTGGCCGATGCCGCGCAGCACCGGCTCACCGGCCGCGCCCATGGCCTGGAGCGCGAAGCCCGCGAGCAGGGCGACCAGCAGGGTCTGGAGGACCTCGCCCTGGGTGAAGGCGGAGACGATCGTGGTCGGGATGATGCCGAGCAGGAAGTCGGCGGTGGACTCGCTCGCCCCGGCCGCCTGCTTCTCGCCCGCGGCGCGCACGGCCTCGGTGAGGTGGAGGCCCTGGCCGGGCTCCAGGAGGTTGCCGACGAGCAGGCCGATGCCGAGCGCGACGGTCGACATCACCAGGAAGTAGCCGAGGGCGAGGCCGCCGACCGCACCGACCTTGGCGGCCTTGCGGACCGAGCCGACGCCCAGCACGATCGTGCAGAAGATGATCGGCGAGATCATCATCTTGATCAGGTTCACGAAGCCGGTACCGATCGGCTTCAGCTCGACGGCGACACCCGGGGCCGCGAAGCCCACCAGGATGCCGAGCGCCACGGCCGCGATCACGGCCAGATACAGATAGTGCGTGCGGTCCCGCCTGGCGGCTGCCACTCCCACGGGAATTCTCCTCGGCTCGTCCGGGTCACTCCCCCGTCCCTGGGGGCGCAAGGGCTGCTCCGACGGTCCGGGCCGGAAAAACCCCCGGCGAATATCTCGCTCTCTGTGACGCCGGTCACCGTTGCGTGCATTTAGTTCACCGGTTTTCGGCCAGGCACACTGGGGCCATGCGTCTCCCCCGTACCCGTCCGCGCAGCCTCGCCGGTCAGCTCTTCGCCATGCAGGTGGTGCTGATGACGGCGGTGGTGGCGGGGTGCGCGTTCTTCGCGTACGCCTCCGGCAGCGGGCAGGCGAAGGAGACGGCGGCCAAGCAGGTGCGGGCGGCCGCGCTGTCGGTCGCCGACTCGCCGTCCGTACGGGAGGCGATCGGCACCCCGGACCCGTCCGCCGTGCTCCAGCCGTACGCGGAGCGGGTCCGCGCGGACACCGGGATCGCGTTCGTCACGATCATGTCCCCGGACCGGGTCCGCTGGACGCACCCGGACGCCGACCGGATCGGCGAGAAGTTCCTCGGGCACACCGCGCGGGCGCTGCGCGGCGAGACGTTCACCGAGACGTACACCGGCACGCTCGGCCCGTCGATCCGGGTCGTCACCCCGGTCCTGGACGGTGACCGGGTCGTCGGCCTGGTCAGCGCGGGCATCACCGTGGACCGGGTCTCCTCGCAGGTACGGGACCAGCTCGGGGCGCTGGCGCTGGCGGCGGGCGGGGCGCTCGCCCTCGGCGGGATCGGCACGTACGTGATCAACGCCCGGCTGCGGCGCCACACCCACGGGATGAACGCCGCCGAGCTGAGCCGGCTGCATGACTACCACCAGGCCACCCTGCACGCGGTCCGTGAGGGGCTGCTGATGCTCGACGGGCGGCGCCGGATCGCGCTGATCAACGACGCGGGCCGGGAGCTGCTGGGGCTGGCTCCGGGGGCGGTGGGTCGGCGGGTCGACGAGCTGGCGCTGCCCGCCCCGCTGACCGGGGCGCTGCTGGCGGACGGGGAGCGGGTCGACGAGCTGCATCTCACGGCGGACCGGGTGATCGTGGTCAACACCCGCCCGGTGGTCGGCGGGGAGCAGCGCGGCACCGTCGTGACCCTGCGCGACCACACCGAACTCCAGGCTTTGTCCGGCGAGTTGGACTCCGAGCGGGGGTTCACACAGGCGCTGCGCTCGCAGGCCCACGAGGCGGCGAACCGGCTGCACACCGTCGTCTCGCTGATCGAACTGGGCCGGGCCGAGGAGGCGGTGGGCTTCGCCACCGCCGAACTGGAGCTGGCCCAGGCGCTCACCGACCGGGTGGTGGGCGCGGTCGGTGAACCGGTGCTGGCCGCACTGCTGCTCGGCAAGGCGGCCCAGGCCAACGAGCGCGGGGTGGAGCTGGTGCTCGCCGACGACAGCCTGATCGACGACGGCGCGCTGCCCGCGACGCTCCCGCAGCGGGACCTGGTGACGGTCCTCGGCAACCTGATCGACAACGCGGTGGACGCGGCCTCGGAGGCGGCGACCGGCACGCCCGGCGCCGTACCCGCCCAGCGCGGGCCGGACGGCGGTGGCGGCCGGGCCGGACGCGCCCGGGTCACCGTCACCGCGCTCACCGGGGAGGGCGAGCTGCTGTTGCGGGTCGCCGACACCGGGGCCGGGATCGCCCCCGAGGACGCCGCCGAGGTGTTCGACCGGGGCTGGTCGACGCACGGCACCGGCCGGGGCATCGGCCTCGCGCTCGTCCGGCAGGCGGTGCACCGCAACGGCGGGACGGTGGTGCTGGACGCGGGACCGGACGGCGGGGCGCGGTTCACCGTACGGCTGCCGCTGACCGGGGCGGCCCGCCCCGCACCCGCACCGGACACGAAGGAGGCCACGGCATGATCCGGGTACTGGTCGTCGAGGACGATCCGGTGGCGGCGGACGCCCACCGGATGTACGTGGAGCGGGTCCCCGGCTTCGCGGTGGCCGCCGTCGCGCGCTCCCGGGCGGAGGCGGTACGGGCGCTGGAGCGCACCCCGGTGGACCTGCTGCTGCTCGATCTGTACCTGCCCGACGGGCACGGCCTCCAGCTGCTGCGCGCGCTGCGGGCGGCCGGGCACGCGGCGGACGTCATCGCGGTGACCTCGGCACGGGATCTGGCGGTGGTCCGGGAGGGGGTGTCGCTGGGGGTCGTCCAGTACGTGCTGAAGCCGTTCACCTTCGCGACCCTGCGCGACCGGCTGGTGCGGTACGCGGAGTTCCGGGCGGCGGCCGGGGAGGCGAGCGGCCAGGACGAGGTGGACCGGGCCCTGGGCGTCCTGCGCTCCCCCGAACCGGCCCGGCTGCCGAAGGGGCTGAGCGGACCCACCCTGGAGGCGGTGACCCGCGCCCTGCGGGCCGCCCCGGACGGGGTGACGGCCCGGGCGGCCGGGGAGGAGCTGGGCATCTCCCGGATCACCGCCCGCCGCTACCTGGAGCATCTGGTGACGGCGGGGCGCGCGGCGCGCAGCCCGCACTACGGGCAGGTCGGCCGCCCCGAGCTGTACTACCGCTGGGTGAGCCGGGACCGCTGAACGGAGCGGGACAACCGGCCGGATTCCCGGGACACCCGGCGTTCCCGGAAGACTCCACCGAATTCCTAGGATGTTCCTACGATTCCTGGATATCGGTGGAACACACCGTAGTCAGGCAACGCCTTGACTCCTACCGTGGGGCCGTGCCTCCCTCCCCGCCGTTCAACGCCCCCGCCGCGCGCCGGCTGCGCGAGGCCCTGGGGATGCTTCCCGGCCATGTCGCGTACGGCCTCGCGGCCCAGTACGGGCTCCGGATCGAGACCGGGACGGTGGTCGCCTGGGAGCGCGGCGAGGCCGTACCCAGCGCGTACGAACTCACGGCGCTGGCCGGGGTGTTGTGGTGCTCCCCGGACGAACTCCTCACCGCCGCGCGCACCCTGCGCGAGCACCGGACGGCGCGGCGGCTGAGCGCGGAGGAGCTGGCCCGGCTGGTGGGGGTGGGCACCTCCGCGTATCTGCGGATGGAGAAGGCCGGGCGCTGGCGCGGCAACGAGCGCCAGTCGGCGGCGCTCACCGAGGCGCTGGGGCTGACACCGGCCGGTTTCGTATCGGTGTGCGGCCGGGACGAGGAGCTGGCCCAGGCGCTGCGGGCCGCGGTGACCACGCGCTGGCAGGCGCAACTGCGGGCGGTGGCCAAGCTGGTGCCGCTGGAGCGCGGATTCCTCCAGGACGTGCTGGAGGAGCTGCACTCCGACTACCAGTCGCTGATGGTGTCGACGCTGAGCTGGAGCAGTACCGGCGAGGAGCGGCCCGGGACGACGGGCGACGCGGGGCGGGAGTTCCTGGCGACGGTGCTGGAGCGGTTCTGGCGGGCGGCGGAGGCCCCCGGCCCGAAGGCGTGACACCGCCTCCGCCGTAAGGGGTCAGCCGGCGGCCACCGGGTCGAAGGAGAACACCTTGCCCCGGTCCGGCCCCGCGCAGTCCGTCTGCACCAGCTTGGCGCCGCGCTCCGTGCTCCGGCCCTCCGTGCCGACACAGAGCCGGGTGTGGGCGGGGACGATGCGGTAGCCCTGGACCGGGGCGCCCACGGGCCGGATCAGGAACTCCTCCGCTCTGCCGCGCAGCCCGCACTCCTGGTCCTGGAGCGGGGCCCCGGCGTCGGGTGCCCCGTCGACGACACCGGTGCAGCCCTTTCCGTAGTCCGGGTGGTCGGTCACGATCCGCCAGGTGTCGTCGCCCAGCGGCTGGAGCGAGAAGGCGGGGATCGTCTCCTGCCCGCACGCCACCTGGTACAGCCAGCCGAGCTGCGTGCCCCGTTTTTCGGAGAAGCACAGCCCGGAGTCGACGGAGCGCAGTTGCACCGTCCGCCCGGCGACCGGGCCGGAGACGGGGCCGCCCGGGCTGTCCCCGTCCGGGACGAGCAGGGCGGCGGTGATTCCGGCGGCGGCGAGCACCACGGCCGCCACGACGGCCGCCACCAGGGCGCGGGGGCGGCGCCGGGGTGCGCCAGGGCCGGGGAGTGGCACGGGCGGCGGCTCGGCGGGGAGCGCGGCGGGATCTTCGACGGAGGCGGACGGGGCGTTGTCCGACGGGTCCGCGGCGCCGGTGCGGGGTCGGCGGGCGGCGAGTTCCGCACGGACATCGAGCCAGTCCCGTACCCCCTCGGGGCCGAGGCCGCAGGCGCGGACGAAAGCGGCCAGCAGCTCCTCGCGCGGGACCGAGTTCCGGGCCAGCATGTTGGCGATCGTGGAGCGGGGCAGCACCTCACCGGCCGCCTCGGCGCGCTGCGCCAGCTCGCGGAAGGTCAGCCCGGAAGCGTCCTTCAGGGCCCGCAGCAGGGCGACGAACTCCGGCGCGCCGTGCGCCTCCCGAGGGTCCGGAGCCCTCTCCTCGACCGCCATCCGCCGCGCCCCTCCCCCGTGTCCCGTGCCCGGACAGGACTGGGACATGTCCGGGACAGGGGCAAGCCTTGTTGATCGGCCCCGGCTGCTCAAGAGTGTTTCTGGCACCGCGCCCCGCCCCGGACCGGCCGTCCCGGCGGGCGCGGACACCGGGAGGAACGCCGAGCGGCTCCGACCGTCCACGGGGGGACGGTCGGAGCCGCTCGGCCGGTACGGGGCGGCGCGCCCCGTACGGGTGGGGTCAGAAGACCGACTCGGCCTCCTCCATCCGGTCCAGCGGAACCGTCTTGAGCTGCGTGATCGCGTCGGCGAGCGGCGCCATCACGATGTCCGTGCCGCGCAGCGCCGTCATCCGGCCGAAGTCACCCCGGTGGGCGGCCTCGACCGCGTGCCAGCCGAAGCGGGTGGCGAGCACCCGGTCGTACGCGGTCGGCGTGCCGCCCCGCTGCACATGGCCGAGAATGACCGGCCGGGCCTCCTTGCCGAGCCGCTTCTCCAGCTCGATGGCCAGCCGGTTGCCGATGCCCTGGAACCGCTCGTGGCCGTACTGGTCGATCTCGCCCTTGGCGTACGGCATGGAGCCCTCGGCCGGGTGGGCGCCCTCGGCCACGCAGATGACGGCGAACTTCTTGCCGCGCGCGAAGCGCTCCTCGACCATCTTCACCAGGTCGTCGACCTCGAAGCGGCGCTCGGGCAGGCAGATGCCGTGGGCACCGCCGGCCATGCCGGACTCCAGCGCGATCCAGCCCGCGTGCCGGCCCATCACCTCGACGACCATGACCCGCTGGTGCGACTCGGCGGTGGTCTTGAGGCGGTCTATGGCGTCGGTGGCGACGCCCACCGCGGTGTCGAAGCCGAAGGTGCGGTCGGTGGCGGAGATGTCGTTGTCGATGGTCTTGGGCACGCCGACGACGGGCATCCCGGCGTCCGACAGCATCCGGGCGGCGGTCAGGGTGCCCTCGCCGCCGATCGGGATCAGCGCGTCCATGCCGTAACGGCGGCTCAGCTCGGCACAGTTCTCGGCGGCCTCGCGGAGCCGGTCGCGCTCCAGGCGGGCCGAGCCGAGGATGGTGCCGCCACGGGCCAGGATGCCGCTCACGGCGTTGAGGTCGAGGGGGCGGAAGTGGCCGTCGAGGAGCCCCTTGAACCCGTCCTCGAAGCCGATGACCTCGTCCCCGTGGCCGACCACGGCGCGGTGCACGACCGAGCGGATCACTGCGTTCAGGCCCGGACAGTCGCCGCCTGCGGTGAGAATTCCGATGCGCATCGTGCTGTGTCTCCTGCTCACTAGTGCCGTGCCGCGTCGGGGGGACGTGCGGATACCCCCCTTGCCCTGAGCCACGGCGATTGTCCCACGAGAGGTCTGGACCTTGCGCCCCCGGCCGCCCGGCGGCTCCCCCGGGCCGCTTCCCGCGCCGCTCAGGGACCGGTTCTCCCGGCGGGCGGCGGATCGGGGCCCGCGGGTATCGTCAACATGGCAATACCATCCCAAACCGCGGACCGACGGGAGAACACGCGTGACGCGCAGCGTGTACGTGACCGGGATCGACCGGGGAGACGGCCGTCAGGTCGTCGATCTGGGTGTCATGGAGCTCCTGACGCGTCAGGTGGACCGGGTCGGCGTCTTCCGCCCGCTCGTGCACGACGGACCCGACCGGCTCTTCGAGCTGCTGCGTTCCCGCTACCGCCTCCCCCAGGACCCCGATTCGGCCTACGGGCTCGACTACCACGAGGCGTCCGCCCTCCAGGCCGAGCAGGGCACCGACGAGCTGGTCTCCCGGCTGGTCGACCGGTTCCACCAGGTGGCCCAGAAGTACGAGGTGGTGCTGGTCCTGGGCACCGACTTCGCCGCCACCCAGCTCCCCGACGAGCTGGCGCTCAACGCCCGCCTGGCCAACGAGTTCGGCGCCTCCGTGATCGCGGTGGTCGGCGGGAAGGGCCAGACCGCCGAGTCGGTGCGGGCCGAGACCCGCAACGCCTTCCGGGCGTACGCCGGGCTGGGCTGCGACGTCATCGCGATGGTGGTCAACCGGGTGGCGGCACAGGACCGCGACGCCATCGCGGACCGGCTGACCGCCACCCTGCCCGTCCTCTGCTCGGTGCTGCCCGACGACGCGGCGCTCTCCGCCCCGACCGTCGCCCAGATCACCGCGGCGCTCGACGGCACGGTGCTGCTCGGCGACGACTCGGGGCTCGCCCGGGACGCGCTGGACTTCGTCTTCGGCGGCGCGATGCTGCCCAACCTGCTGAAGGCGCTGACACCGGGCTGCCTGGTGGTGGCGCCCGGGGACCGGGCGGACCTGGTCGTCGGCTCGCTCGCCGCGCACAGCGCGGGCACCCCGCCCATAGCGGGGGTGCTGCTGACCCTCGACGAGCGCCCCGGCGAGGAGATACTCACGCTGGCCGCGCGACTCGCACCGGGCACCCCGGTCGTCTCGGTGGCCGGCGGCTCCTTCCCCACGGCGGGCCGGCTCTTCGCCCTGGAGGGCAAGCTGAACGCCGCGACGCCCCGCAAGGCGGAGACCGCGCTCGGCCTCTTCGAGCGCCATGTGGACACCTCGGCGCTGCTGGAGCGGATCTCGGTGGCCCGCAGCGGCCGGGTCACCCCGATGATGTTCGAGCACGAACTGCTGGAGCAGGCCCGCGCCGACCGGCGCCGGGTGGTCCTGCCGGAGGGCACCGAGGAGCGGGTGCTGCGCGCCGCCGACGTACTGCTGCGGCGCGACGTCTGCGACCTGACCCTCCTCGGCGAGCCCGACCTCATCCGCAAGAAGGCCGCCGACCTCGGCATCGACCTGGCCGACACCCAGATCCTCGACCCCCAGCGCTCCGAGCTGCGCCGCACGTTCGCCGAGCGGTACGCCCAGCTGCGCGCGCACCGCGGGGTCACGGTGGAGCTGGCGTACGACGTCGTCGCGGACGTCAACTACTTCGGCACCCTGATGGTCCAGGAGGGACTGGCCGACGGCATGGTCTCCGGGGCCGTGCACTCCACGGCGGCGACGATCCGCCCGGCGTTCGAGATCATCAAGACGAAGGAGGAGGCGTCGATCGTCTCCTCGGTCTTCTTCATGTGCCTGGCCGACAAGGTGCTGGTGTACGGGGACTGCGCGGTCAACCCGGACCCGGACGCGGAACAGCTCGCCGACATCGCGGTGCAGTCGGCCGCCACCGCCGCCCGGTTCGGGGTGGATCCCCGGATCGCGATGCTCTCGTACTCGACGGGCACCTCGGGCTCGGGGGCCGACGTCGACAAGGTGCGCGAGGCGACGGAGCGGGTCCGGGCGAGCCGGCCGGACCTGCGGATCGAGGGCCCCATCCAGTACGACGCCGCGGTGGAGCCGAGCGTCGCCGCGACGAAACTGCCGGGCTCGGAGGTGGCGGGCCGGGCCACCGTGCTGGTCTTCCCGGACCTGAACACCGGCAACAACACGTACAAGGCGGTGCAGCGCTCGGCGGGCGCGGTGGCGGTCGGGCCGGTGCTCCAGGGCCTGCGCAAGCCGGTCAACGACCTGTCGCGCGGAGCGCTCGTCCAGGACATCGTCAACACCGTGGCCATCACGGCGATCCAGGCGCAGGGCAAGGAGCAGTGAGGAACGGATGACCGCCCCGACCACCGAGAACCCGGGCACCGGGACCACCGAGGAGGGCGCCGCCGCGGACCCCGCCGGGGCGGGCGCGTACCGCGTGCTGGTGCTCAACTCCGGCTCCTCGTCGGTGAAGTACCAACTGCTGGACATGAGCGACCGGACCCGGCTCGCGGTGGGGCTGGTGGAGCGGATCGGCGAGGAGACCTCGCGTCTGGTGCACACCCCGCTGCTGGGCGGCGGCGGCGAGACCCGCGAGCGGACCGGCCGGATCGCCGACCACGAGGAGGCGCTGCGGGCGGCGGCCGAGGAGCTGGCCGCCGACGGGCTCGGCCTGGACTCGCCGCGGCTCGCGGCGATCGGCCACCGGGTGGTCCACGGCGGGCTCCGGTTCACCGAGCCGGTGGTGATCGACGACGCGGTGCTGGAGGAGATCGAGCGGCTGGTCCCGGTGGCCCCGCTGCACAACCCGGCGAACATCACCGGGATCCGTACCGCGCGGGCCCTGCGGCCGGACCTGCCGCAGGTGGCGGTCTTCGACACGGCCTTCCACACGACGATGCCGGAGTACGCGGCCAGGTACGCGATCGACGCGGAGACCGCCGACGAGCACCGCATCCGGCGCTACGGCTTCCACGGCACCTCGCACGCGTACGTCTCCCGCAAGGCCGCCGAGCTGCTGGGCCGCACCCCCGAGGAGGTCAATGTCATCGTGCTCCACCTGGGGAACGGTGCCTCGGCCTCGGCGGTGGCGGGCGGCCGGTGCGTGGAGACCTCGATGGGGCTGACGCCGCTGGAAGGGCTGGTGATGGGGACCCGTTCCGGGGACGTCGATCCGGCCGTCACCTTCCATCTGATGCGGGTCGCGGGGATGTCGGCGGACGAGGTCGACGTGCTGCTCAACAAGCGGAGCGGTCTGGTCGGCCTCTGCGGCGACAACGACATGCGGGAGATCCGGCGCCGGGTCGACGCGGGGGACGAGCGGGCGGCGCTGGCCTTCGACGTCTACGTGCACCGGCTGAAGAAGTACATCGGCGCCTACACGGCGGTGCTGGGCCGGGTGGACGCCGTGGTGTTCACCGCGGGGGTCGGGGAGAACTCGGCACCGGTGCGGGAGGCCGCCGTCGCCGGCCTGGAGGAGCTGGGCCTGGCGGTGGACGCCGGTCTGAACAACGCGCGGTCCGGCGAGCCCCGGCTGATCTCGCCGGAGTACGCGCGGGTCGCGGTCGCCGTGGTGCCGACGGACGAGGAGCTGGAGATAGCCGTCCAGACCTTCGCACTCGTCGGGCCGGGCGGGAAGGCCGCCGGAGGGCCGGGCGCGGTGCCCGCCGGGCGGCCGGGCGGGGACGTCGGAGGGCCCGGCGGGGGCGTCGGAGAGGTCCACAACTGAGCGCCCCCGCGCCCCTTTGTATCTTCCACCAGACGGAATATTCCGTAGCGAAACAAACCGATAGGATCCGCCTCATGCGCCGTTCCAAAATCGTCTGCACACTCGGTCCCGCCGTCGACTCCCACGAGCAGCTCGTCGCTCTGATCGAGGCCGGCATGAGCGTGGCCCGTTTCAACTTCAGTCACGGCAGCCACGAGGAGCACCAGGCCCGGTACGACCGGGTCCGCCGGGCCGCCGCCGAGACGGGCCGGGCGGTCGGTGTCCTCGCCGACCTCCAGGGCCCGAAGATCCGGCTGGCGAAGTTCGCCGAGGGCCCGGTCGAGCTGGTCCGCGGTGACGAGTTCACCATCACCGCCGAGGACGTTCCCGGCGACAAGTCGATCTGCGGCACCACCTACAAGGGGCTGCCCGGCGACGTCGCCAAGGGCGACCCGATCCTGATCAACGACGGCAACGTCGAGCTGAAGGTCGTCGCGGTCGAGGGCCCCCGGGTGCGGACGATCGTCATCGAGGGCGGTGTCATCTCCGACCACAAGGGCATCAACCTGCCCGGCGCGGCGGTCAACGTCCCGGCCCTGTCCGAGAAGGACGTCGATGACCTGCGGTTCGCCCTGCGGATGGGCTGCGACCTGGTGGCGCTCTCCTTCGTCCGGGACGCCGACGACATCAAGGACGTCCACAAGGTGATGGACGAGGCAGGCCGCCGGGTCCCGGTCATCGCCAAGGTGGAGAAGCCGCAGGCGGTCGAGCACATGCAGGAGGTCGTCATGGCCTTCGACGGTGTGATGGTGGCCCGTGGCGACCTGGCCGTGGAGTACCCGCTGGAGAAGGTCCCGATGGTGCAGAAGCGCCTGGTGGAGCTGTGCCGGCGGAACGCCAAGCCGGTGATCGTGGCGACCCAGATGATGGAGTCGATGATCACCAACTCGCGGCCGACCCGCGCCGAGGCGTCCGACGTCGCCAACGCGATCCTGGACGGCGCGGACGCGGTCATGCTGTCGGCCGAGTCCAGCGTGGGCGCGTATCCGATCGAGACGGTCAAGACGATGGCGAAGATCGTCACCGCCGCCGAGGAGGAGCTGCTCTCCAAGGGGCTCCAGCCGCTGGTGCCGGGCAAGAAGCCGCGGACCCAGGGCGGTTCGGTGGCCCGTGCCGCCTGCGAGATCGCGGACTTCCTGGACGGCCGGGCGCTGGTCGCCTTCACCAAGTCCGGTGACACCGCCCGCCGGCTCTCCCGCTACCGCGCGGCCCAGCCCATCCTGGCGTTCACCACGGACGAGTCGACCCGCAACCAGCTCGCGCTGAGCTGGGGCGTCGAGGCCCACATCGTCCCGCACGTGGACACCACCGACGCGATGGTCGACCTGGTCGACGGCGAGCTGCTGAAGCTCGGCCGCTACAACGAGGGCGACACCATGGTCATCACGGCCGGTTCGCCCCCCGGCATCCCCGGCACCACCAACATGGTGCGGGTGCACCACGTCGGCGGCGGCGCCCGCGACTGACACCCCTTGGCGAACGACGGCGGGCCGCACTCCCCCTCGGGAGTGCGGCCCGCCGTGTTCTCCGTACGGTCAGTTCCCGCCGGTGAGGTAGTTGTGCAGCCCGGGGACGGTGAGGGTGCCGCCGAACTGGCCGGCCTGCGTGACCTTGACCTTGGTGAAGATGGCGAAGGGCACGTTCAGCGGAGGCGGCGCCTGCGGGCTGAACGTCACCGGGATGAGGCCGAAGAGATTGCCCTTCAGCTCCTCGGTGTACATCGTCACCTCGCCGTCGCGGATGGTGGACTTGGAGCCCTTCCGCGCCTGGACATGGGCCGTCGTCCCGGCCGGGCCGACGGTCTTCTGGTGGAGGTTGTCGATGTCGATCGAGCTGGCGGTGAACTTCAGCACCTTCTTGACGGTGCCGTTGTACGTCTCCACCTCGACGATGCCCTTGTAGTCGAGCCCGCTGAGGGTGAGCGCCGAACTCTCCAGGATCCACGGGTCGTCCGGGAGGAGCGGGACGCCCGTGTCCTGCTTGGCCGCGGCCAGCGCCTCGGCGTCGAGGGTCGGGCAGGGGAAGGGCTTCTTCGCCCCGTCCGGGATGTCCTCGTCCTTCTTCGCGTCGAGGCCCTTGACGCTGTCGTCGAGCTCCTCGACCGTCTTCCCGGCCCTGCCGGCCGCCTCGCGGATGGCGTCGGCGGTGCTGTCGGCCGTCCGCTTCGCGGCGTCCGTGCCGTCCGAGGACTTCGGAGCCTGCTTGTCGGCGGGCTTCTCCGCGCTCTTGGACGCCTCCGGCGCGGGGGCCTCGGTGCTCGCGTCGGGGGACGGGGTGTCCGCGTCCTTGTCCGGGATGCCGAAGAGATCGCGCAGCGCGTCGCCGACACCCAGCGGGTCGAGCGGGTTCTTCGACTTCGTCGGGGTGGGCGAGGCGCTCGGCCCGGGGGCGTCGGACTCGACGGACTTGGCCGCGGGCTTCACCGCGTCCCCGGCGGCCGGGGTCGTGGCGGGCTCCGGGGCCGTCGCGTCGTCCTTCTTGCCGGCACCGGCACCGGACGTGGCGGCATCGGTGGCGGACGGGGACGGAGACGTCGTCTTCGAGGCGGACGGCGAGGGCGACTCGGCCGGCTCGTCGGAGCGGGTGACGCAGGGGCCGGGCGCGAACGGGATGTCCGGGTTGTCGTCGGCCAGCGCGAGCTTGGGGGTGAGCCCCATGCCCACGAAGACGGCCGTCGGCATGGCGGCGAGCGCGAACGCCTTGCCCGCCGGGATGTGCAGCTTCGTCAGCAGCGACTTCCGGGGGGCCGCGTGGCGCGGTCCGCTCCTGGCGCCGGGGCGGTCCCCGGCCGAGTTCAGTTGCGTCTCGTCACCCCGCACGGCGCCTCCCGCCATCGGCCTCGACTGTCGTGTCGTACTGCTCCGGCTGCTGTGGCACCGCCGCCGTGGTGTGGAACTCGGGTCCGGGCGCCTGCGTCCCGGCGCCGGTCACCCCGGCCTCCTCCGCCGCCGTGTCCTCGGCCACGGGCTCGCCCGGGGCCCACGAGATGGAGAGCGCGCCGCCCAGCAGGGAGAACAGGAAACCGACCAGGAAGCCGCCGATGTTGGCGACCGGAATCGAGATCAGCGCCAGCAGGATCGCGGCGACGCCCGCGAACACCCTCACGATGTGGTGGAACCACATGGTGAGCCCCAGCGTTATCAACAGGACCCCGATGATCAGGGACCCGGCACCGGCGGTCGTGGACATCGCCAGTGTGACGTTGCCGAGGTGCATGTTGGCGTACGGGAAGTACGCGATGGGAAGGCCACCCGCCATGGTGAACAGGCCCGCCCAGAACGGCCGATTACCCCGCCAGGTGCGGAATGCGCGCCAGAACACGCGGAGGTAATGCTCGTTCTGCCCTGTGGACTCGGGGCTCATGAAAGACAGCTCCCTGGAACCGGTACTGCTGTGAGAAGTGAAAGGGTGGGTGGCCGGAGTGCGTTCGGGAACGCCCCGGCCACCCGGCGGGTGCCTAGTAGCACTCCTTGACGCCACTGTGCAGCCGCAGGCTCAGGTTGCTGAGCTTGAACGTGCCGGCCGTGGTCGCCCACGCCGTCTGCTTCACGTTGGTCAGCGTGGCCTTCTCGGCGCGCTGCGCGAAACCGTTCGGGTTCGCCTGGGTGCGGGGCTGGATGCCGATCGAACCAGGCTTGTTCGGGTCCTTGAGGGCACCCGCGGCAACGCCGATGTCGATGTTCTTGAACGACGCGTCGGCGTCGAGCTCGGCGACATCGAGGTACAGGTTGGTCGCCTTGACCGGCTTATCCGGGTTGGTACCCGCGTTCAGCTGGAGCGTGACGGTGCCGAGGCCGAACGGCAGGTTCGGCGTGACCACCGACTGGCACATGTTGGTGATCGTGGCCTTGCTGAAGCCGGACACGGCAACGGCGTGGGCCCCGTTCTTGCCCTCGGGGTCCATACCGGTGGCGACCGACCCGTACTGGACGAAGTCCTCACCGACGAGCTTGTCCGCACGCACCTTGAAGCTCTGGCCGGACACGCTGAAGGACGCCGCGAGGGCACCCTGCGCGAGACCGACACCCACCGCCGCGGTCGCGACGACGCTCGGCACCATGACCAGAGCGAAACGCTTCCATCTGGTGCCGCCACGAACCTGGGAACTCATTGTTTTCCTCCTTCTCGGACGTACATCTCCGGTCCGGGCCTGGGCCCGTCCTGGGATGGGAGAAGTGCTACGTCCTCGGAAAGGAGAGCGCCCGCGGACGGAGGCAGGAACCGCGTCCGAATCACCGGCGATCACCCCCGAGCGACAACCACCGGCCGCGCGTGTGCGCGGCCTGTTTCGGACAGGCCCTGCCGGACGACAGGAACCCCCCTGTCCGGAGCCGGCGCCAATGCCACCGGCCCACCCGGTGGGGACCAACGGAACCGCCCGCGCCGACTGGCGGTCGGGCTGGCGTCATTGGACCGAGCGTGGCCGATCGTGGTCCATTCACGCCCGTGACACAAGGGGGTTCGTTACTCGCTAGTAACGGCCCGATAACCCTCGCTCGACCGCCTGATACCGCCCGGCCACACAGGGTGGCTCCGAATCGGACGCCAAAAGGGGGCAAGGGCGGGTGGATGCGGACAGACGTCCGCGCACGATTTACTACGAGTAACAGGCCGCCGCTTTATCAAGATTTGGTAAAGCGGCGGCATCTCTTGTCGTCCGTCCGCGAAAACGGCCGCGATTCCCGGGCGGGAACCGCGGCCGCTTGTCACATCAGAACAAGACGCGTGCCAGCGCCGTCCGCGCGGCCATCACCCGCGGGTCGTCCGGGCCGATCACCTCGAACAGCTCCAGCAGCCGCACCCGCGCCGTGTTCCGGTCGTCCCCGAAGGTGCGCCGCACCGTCTCGACGAGCCGGCCGAAGGCGTCCTCGACATGACCGCCGACCAGATCCAGGTCGGCCGCGGCGAGTTGGGCCTCCACATCGGCCGGATTCGCGGCGGCGGACTCGCGGACCCGCTGCGCGTCCATCTCCTTGACCCGGGACAGGAGTTCGGCCTGGGCCAGGCCGAGCTTGGCCTCCTCGTTGGCCGGATCGTCGGACAGAACGTTCTTGTACGCCTGGACGGCACCGGCGAAGTCGTCCGCGTCCAGCGCCTGTACGGCCGAGGCCAGCAGGGCGTCGTACGGACCGGCCGGCACCTCGGCGGGCTCCGGGGCCCCGGCGGCGTCCTGGTCGACCGCGATGCCGGTGAGACCGAAGCGCTCCTCGCCGACCTGGATCAGCTGGTCCAGGGTCTGCCGGATCTGGGCCTCGGGGGCCACGCCCTGGAAGAGCGGGAGGGCCTGTCCGGCGACGACGGCGAAGACCGCCGGAATGCCCTGGATGCCGAACTGCTGCATCAGCATCTGGTTGGCGTCGACATCGACCTTGGCCAGCACGAAACGGCCGTTGTACTCACGGGCCAGCCGCTCCAGGAGCGGGCCCAGCTGCTTGCACGGCTCGCACCACTCGGCCCAGAAGTCGATGACGACCGGCACCTCGGCGGAGCGCTGGAGGACATCGCGCTCGAAGCCCGCCTCGTCGACATCGATCACCAGGGCGGAGGGCGGTACGGCACCGCCGCCACCCTGCCGGGCGGCCTCGGCACGGGCCTGCTCCGCCTTCACCTTGGCCTCGCCGGCCGCCTTCACCGCGGCGAGGTCGACGACGCCGCTCATGGACATGTTCCTAGGCTGCATGCGTACATCCTCCCCCCTCGGTGCGCCGATCCGGAAAGCGATACCGGAACCGGGCCCGTCCGGCCGCCCCGCCGGTGTGCGGGACGCGCGGACAGACACGGTCCTGGGCCCCTGAAAGGCCCTGTGCGGCACCGGGTCCCCACCCGGAGCCTGTGGCTGTCGTTCGGTTGCGGCGTTCACGACGGCACGACCGTCGTCCTTACGCTACGACCCGTAGCGTAACTGTCCCGCCCCCTTCGCGCACAGGTGCGACCGGTGATCTGTCTCACGCCTCCCGGGGCCGGTCCGTCGTACTTACTCACCGGTATGGTCGCGGCATGCCGAGCCCCGCCCGCCCCGAACCCCCTCGAACGGGACGCCCTCGCAGTGCCGCCGCCGACGAGGCGATCCTGGAGGCGACCCGGGCCTCCCTGGTCGATCTCGGCTGGTCGAAGCTGACGATGGGCGATGTGGCGGCGCGGGCCGGGGTCGCCAAGACGACCCTGTACCGGCGGTGGGCGGGCAAGAACGAGCTGGTCGTGGACGCCGTCGCGGTCCTCTTCGACCAACTGGAGCTGCCGGACCTGGGCAGCCTGTCGGCCGATGTGCAGGCGGTGGTCCTCCAGTTCGCCGCGCTGCTGGACCGGCCGGAGACCCGGACGGCGCTGATGGCGGTGGTCGCGGAGTCGACCCGCGACGAGGCGCTGCGCCACCGGATCCGCGGCTCGATCGTCGAACGGCAGAAGCGGCTGGTGCTCCAGGGGCGGCAACGGGCCCAGCGGCGCGGGGAGTTGCCCGTCGAGAAGGACGCGGAGACCGCCGCGGCCACCGCCGACCTGATCTTCGACGTGATCGCGGGCGCGGTGGTGCACCGGACGCTGGTGAGCGCCGAGCCCGTCGACGAGGACTGGGCCCGGCGTTTCACCGTGCTGCTGCTGGCGGGGCTGGGGGCGGCGGCCCGGTAGACCGGAGCCGTTCCCGCAGGAGGCGGGCGGCCGTCCGGGGCAACCGCGAGGGCCCCGATCACGTCCGCCCCCATGAGAGCCGCACCCCGTCCCCGTGCCTCGTGTCCGGTGGGGGCGCCCCCTGTCCGCCCGCCGCCACGGAAGCCCTTCTTGATACCCACGCCCCGTACCCCGCGCCCGTCCTCCCGTGCCACTTCCACTTCCACGGGAACCACAACGCCGTCCGCCCGGCTCCCGGCCGGCGGACCGCTCCGCCGGGGACCCGTCTGGGCGGTACCGGTGCTGTGGACCGTCGCCCTCGGGCTGTGGGGGCTCTCGCGGCAGGACAGCGTGTGGCGGGACGAGGCCGCGACCTGGCAGGTCGCCCAGCGCTCCACGACCGAGATCTGGCACATGCTCGGGAACATCGACGTCGTGCACGGCTGCTACTACCTGCTGATGCACGCGCTGTTCGAGTGGTTCGGCCCCGGCACCACCACGCTCCGGCTGCCCTCGGTCCTCGCCATGGCGGTGGCGGCGGGCTGCGTGGCGGTCATCGGCCGCCGACTGGCCGGTCCGTGGGCGGGCCCGGCCGGAGGGATGGCCCTCGGGCTGCTCCCGGCCGTGCAGTTCCACCTCCAGGAGGGCCGGCCGTACGCGCTGGTCGCGGCCGGGGCCGCGCTCTCCACCCTGCTGCTCGTGACGCTGCTCCAGGGCGACGGGCGAACGCCGCACTGGGTGGCCTACGCCGTCATCGTCGTGCTGTGCGGGCTTCTGAACTGGCTCTCGCTCCTGATCCTCCCGGCGCATCTGGCGACCCTGGTCCGGAGCCGGGCCCCCCGCCCGGTGCTCGGGCGCTGGGCCGTCGCGGCCGGGTGCGCGACGGCCTGTGTGCTGCCGCTGATCCTCTTCAGCCGGACCCAGTCCTCGCAGGTCTCCTGGATCCCGCCGCTGACCTGGCACATGCTCATCGCTCCGGCGGTCCTGCTGGCGATCGGCGGGAGCTGCGCGCTGCTGGACCGGCCCCGGGAGGGCCGGCTGTCGGTGGCGGCCGTCGCGCTGCCCCTGCTGGCGGTCCCGCAGCTCGGTCTCGTCGCGGTCTCGCTGGTCCGGCCGATGTTCCTGGACCGGTACGTCCTCTTCAGTCTGCTGGGGCTGGCCCTGCTGATCGGCACCGCGGTCGCGGCGGCGGCCCGGGCGGTGCGGACCCGGTACCCGGCGGCGGCGGGGGCGGTCCTTCCCCTGACGCTCGCGGTGGCGATGGCGGCACTGCTCCCCCAGTCCCTGGCCAAGCGGTCCCCGTCGAGCCGGGTGGACGACGTCCTGGCGGTGTCCGCGGAGGTGCGCCGGCTGAAGAGGGCCGGGGACGCGGTGGTCTTCGTGCCCTCGTTCCGCCGGGACACCAGGGCGGTCTCCCCGGACGCCTTCTCCGGTCTGCGGGACATCGCCCTGGAGCGGAGCCCGGAGGAGTCCGGGACGCTCGGGGGCGTGGAGAAGAAGCCGGACCGGATCCGTGCGGCGCTGCTGGCCCGGTGCCGCGTACTGCTCGTCACGGACGCGCCCCGGGCGGCGCGCCCGCCGGCCACCGAGCGGGACCGGACGAAGAGCTCCGTGCTGCGGAAGCACTTCCGGGCCGTGGCCGACGCGCAGGTCCGCGGCCGGCGGGTGACGGTGTACGAGAGGTGCCCGGCCGGCTGACCCGGCCGGGCACCCCGGGCCGCCGGGCCCGGTACGGATCAGAAGCCGGGCGGCTCCGTGTAGGTGCCCCACTCGTCGCGCAGCACACCGCAGATCTCCCCGAGGGTGGCCTCGGCGCGGACCGCGTCGAGCATGGGGGCGATCATGTTGGAGCCGTCCCGGGCGGCGGCCAGCATCGCGTCCAGCGCGGCCTTCACCCGGGCGTCGTCGCGGGCCTCCTTGCGGGCGGCGAGGACCCGGACCTGCTCGCGCTCGACCTCGTGGCTGACCCGCAGGATCTCCAGGTCGCCGGTGACCGAGCCGTGGTGGACGTTGACGCCCACGACGCGCTTGTCGCCCTTCTCCAGCGCCTGCTGGTAGCGGAAGGCGGACTCGGCGATCTCGCCGGTGAACCAGCCGTCCTCGATGCCGCGCAGGATGCCGGAGGTGATCGGGCCGATGGGGTGCTGCCCGTCCGGGTGGGCCCGGGTGCCGCGCTCCTTGATCTGGTCGAAGATCTTCTCGGCGTCGGCCTCGATGCGGTCGGTGAGCTGCTCGACGTACCAGGAGCCGCCCAGCGGGTCGGCCACGTTGGCGACGCCGGTCTCCTCCATCAGCACCTGCTGGGTGCGCAGCGCGATCTCGGCGGCCTGCTCGGAGGGGAGGGCGAGGGTCTCGTCGAGGGCGTTGGTGTGGAGCGAGTTGGTGCCGCCGAGGACGGCGGAGAGGGCTTCCACGGCCGTGCGCACGACGTTGTTGTACGGCTGCTGGGCGGTGAGCGAGACCCCGGCGGTCTGGGTGTGGAAGCGGAGCCACTGCGCCTTGTCGGTCTTCGCGCCGTAGACCTCCTTCATCCAGCGGGCCCAGATCCGGCGGGCGGCGCGGAACTTGGCGATCTCCTCGAAGAAGTCGAGGTGCGCGTCGAAGAAGAAGGAGAGGCCGGGCGCGAAGGTGTCGACGTCGAGCCCGCGGGAGAGGCCGAGCTCCACGTAGCCGAAGCCGTCGGCGAGGGTGTACGCCAGCTCCTGCGCGGCCGTCGCCCCGGCCTCGCGGATGTGGTAGCCGGAGACCGAGAGCGGCTTGTACGCGGGGATGCCCCGGGCGCAGTGCTCCATCAGGTCGCCGATGAGGCGCAGATGCGGCTCGGGCTGGAAGAGCCACTCCTTCTGCGCGATGTACTCCTTGAAGATGTCGGTCTGGAGCGTGCCGTTGAGCACCGCCGGGTCGACGCCCTGGCGCTCGGCCGCGACCAGGTACATGCAGAACGTCGGGACGGCCGGTCCGCTGATCGTCATCGACGTGGTGACGTCGCCGAGCGGGATGTCCTTGAAGAGGACCTCCATGTCGGCGGCGGAGTCTATGGCCACGCCGCAGTGGCCGACCTCGCCGAGCGAGCGGGGGTCGTCGGAGTCGCGCCCCATCAGCGTCGGCATGTCGAAGGCGACGCTGAGGCCGCCGCCGCCCGCGGCGAGGATCATCTTGTACCGCTCGTTGGTCTGCTCGGCGTTGCCGAAGCCGGCGAACTGGCGGATGGTCCAGGTACGGCCCCGGTAGCCGGTGGGGTGGAGCCCTCGCGTGAAGGGGTACTCACCGGGCCAGCCGATCCGCTCGAAGCCCTCGTACGCGTCCCCGGGGCGGGGGCCGTAGACGGGCTCGACCGGATCGCCGGAGAGCGTGGTGAAGTCCGCGTCACGCTTGCGGGCCTTGTCGTAACGGGCCTGCCAGCGGAGGCGGCCTTCCTCGATCGCGTCAGCGTCCATACGATCGAATTTACTAGGACGTCCTACTAAATGTCGATGGGAAACCGCCCGGCGCTTCGCGCGGGGCGGTTTCGGGGGGTCCGGAGCTCCGGGCCGGTCAGGCCTTGGCGGGCGCCGGGGCGGCGTCGGCGATCAGCGGCTCGACCTCGCGGACGACCTTGCGCTCGACGAAGAACGCGGCCGTCGGGATCGTGCCGGAGATCAGCACCCAGAGCAGCTTGCCCATCGGCCACTTCGCCTTGGAGCCGAGGTCGAAGGCGAAGATCAGGTAGATGATGTAGAGGACACCGTGGATCTGGGAGACGACGAGCGTCAGGCCCTCACCGGTGTCGAAGCCGTACTTGAAGACCATGCAGGTGCAGAGCACCAGCAACATGACGGCGGTGACGTAGGCCATCACCCGGTACCGGGTCAGCACACTGCGTTTCATGGCATCGAGCCTAACCGGACACCCGGGGCGATCTTGCGGCGGGCCGGTCTCTCGAAGCGCCGTTCTACGCCCCGTGTTTCCCCGGCTACGCCCGCCCTTCCCCCGGGGCTACGACTCCTCGAAATCGTGCGCCGCCACCCGCAGCGGACGCAGCAGCGCGAAGATCTCCGCGCACTCCTCGGCGTCGTACACCCCGAGCCCGAACTCCATGGCGACCAGGTCCTCGGTCGCCGCCTCGACGACCTCGCGGCCCTTGTCGGTGATGGAGGCGAGGGTGCCGCGGCCGTCGTTGGGGTTGGGGCGCTTGTCGACCAGGCCGGAGCGGACCAGCCGGTCCACGGTGTTGGTGACGGAGGTGGGGTGCACCATCAACCGCTCGCCGATCTTGGACATCGGCAGCTCGCCGGCCTTGGAGAAGGCGAGCAGCACCAGCGCCTCGTACCGGGCGAAGGTCAGCCCGTACGGCTTGACGACCGCGTCGACCTCGGCGAGCAGGATCTGCTGGGCGCGCATGATCGAGGTGATCGCCCCCATCGAGGGGACGGGGCCCCAGCGCTGCCGCCAGATCTCGTCGGCGCGGGCGATGGGGTCGAAGGGGAGGCTGAGCGGCTTCGGCACGGCATCGACCTTACCCACTGGTCATATGCTGGTCAGCTTCGTCTCGAACTTCGGTCCGAATAACGCGGGATCACTTGGGCCGCACCGGAACGAGAAAGCCGCGAAAGCGGACGAGCCCCGCAGAAGGGGGCTCGTCAGGGGGTTCGGGTGCGGAATGCCGGTGCGCGGGCGTCAGTGCGCGAGGTGGCGCACTGACGTCACTGCGCGAGGTGGCGCTCGACCGTTTCGACCTTCGAGGTCAGACCGTCGGTGACACCGGGGCGGATATCGGCCTTCAGTACCAGGGAGACGCGTCCGGCGCGGGCCTCGACGGCGGCGACGGCGCGCTTGACGACGTCCATGACCTCGTCCCACTCCCCCTCGATCGAGGTGAACATCGCGTCCGTGCGGTTGGGCAGGCCGGACTCCCGGACGACCCGGACGGCGTCGGCGACGTACTCGCCGACGTCCTCGCCCACGCCCAGCGGGCTGACCGAGAAGGCGACGATCATGCGCCGACCACACCCTCGCGGCGGGCGCGGGCGGCGATGACGCCGTCGGCCTCGTACCGCTTGAGCACCTTGTCGCCGTAGAGCCCGCCGAACGGCAGGACCGCGAGCAGGAAGAAGAAGGCGATGCGCTTCAGCGGCCACTTGGTCTTCGACCAGACGTCGATCAGCAGGACGGCGTAGATCACGAAGAGCACACCGTGCAGCATGCCGAGCGGCATCATCAGGAAGTCGATGTCCGAGATCCGGCTGAGGACCGAGCCGAAGAGGATCAGGGCCGGGAAGGAGAGCGCCTCGGGAACCGAGATGAGGCGCAGCCGGTGCAGGGCGGTAGCGGTCTTGACGTCCACGGGGGCACCTTCGGTGGGAGAACGGTGACGGCTGGCGAAAGCAGGCTTGTGAATCAGGGCACAAGCTCGCCCCATTGTGGCATCGGTACGACGGCCGGCCGCCCCCGGGGCGGTGTGTACCGGCTCACGTGCCGTCGGACCGTACGTCCCGATCGCGTACGGATCCCGTACCGGGTGCGTATCAGGGGCGGTCCGGGGCGGATGTCACGGGGACGGGCCCTGTTCCGGCCGGGGGCCTGCCGTTAACGTCGGCCCGTGGCAATGTTCCGACTCCAAGGCAGCAGAACGCTCGCCGTCGACCTGGCCGGCGACTCCGTCAAGGCGAAGAACGGCTCGATGGTCGCCTACGACGGGCGGATGACGTTCAAGAAGATGACCGGCGGCGGCGACGGGCTGCGCGGCATGGTGACCCGCAGACTGACCGGCGAGCAGATGACCGTGATGCAGGTGACCGGCCAGGGCACCTGCTATTTCGCGGACCGGGCGAGCGAGATCAACCTGGTCCCGCTCCACGGCGACAAGCTGTTCGTCGAGGCCAGCAATCTGCTCTGCACCGACGCCGGGCTGCGCACCGGCACCTCCTTCACCGGCCTGCGCGGCGGGGCGAGCGGCAACGGCCTGTTCACCACCACCGTCGAGGGCACCGGGCAGGTGGCGATCATGTCGGACGGCGCGGCGGTGGCGCTGCGGGTCTCCGCGCAGTACCCGCTCTTCGTCGACCCCGGCGCGTACATCGCCCACCAGGGCCGGCTCCAGCAGCACCTCCAGGCCGGGGTGAACTTCCGGACGCTGATCGGCGAGGGGTCCGGGGAGGCGTTCCAGATGCGGTTCGAGGGCGAGGGCGTCGTCTACGTCCAGCCCAGCGAGCGGAACACGATCGGGGGCGACGTCTGATGCCGTTCCGCGAGATCAACTCGAAGATGGTCGAGGCGACGGTGATGCCCGGCCAGCGGCTGTTCAGCCAGCGGGGCGCGATGCTGGCGTACCGGGGCGAGGTGTCGTTCACCCCCAGCATCCAGGGCGGCCAGGGCGGCGTGATGTCGATGATCGGCCGGCGGGTGGCGGGCGAGGCGACCCCGCTGATGACGGTCGAGGGCAGCGGCACGGTGATGTTCGGCCACGGCGGCCACCACATCCAGGTGATCAACCTGTCCGGCGACACCCTGTACGTGGAGGCGGACCGGCTGCTCGCCTTCGACGGGACGCTCCAGCAGGGGACGATGTTCATGGGCTCGCAGGGCGGCGTGATGGGCATGGTGCGCGGCCAGGTGACCGGCCAGGGCCTGTTCACCACCACCCTCTCCGGGCACGGCGCCGTCGCGGTGATGGCGCACGGCGGGATGATCGAGCTGCCGATCACCCCCGGCCGCGAGGTCCATGTGGACCCGCAGGCGTACGTCGCGCACCACGGCGAGGTACGGAACAAGCTGTCGACCGCGCTCGGCTGGCGCGAGATGGTGGGGCGCGGCTCCGGCGAGGCGTTCCAGCTGGAGCTGAGCGGGAGCGGCACGGTGTACGTCCAGGCCTCGGAGGAGAAGCTGTGAGCACGCCCGTGGTCCTCGACCCGATGACCCTGCCGTCCGACGACAACGTCAACGCGTACACCTTCTGCGTGGAGCTCAAGGGGAGCCAGTGGTTCCTGCAGAAGGGCAAGATGATCGCCTACTACGGGCGGATCGGGTTCGACGGCGTCGGGCACGGCCGCTTCGAGCGGCTGCTGCGCACGAGCTTCCACTCGCCGCTGCACGCGAGCGACTGGGTGGTGGCCGAGGGCAGCGGCAAGATGCTGCTGGCCGACCGCGCCTTCGACGTGAACTCCTACGACCTGGAAGAGGGGAACCTGACCATCCGGTCCGGCAACCTGCTCGCCTTCGAGCCGTCGCTGGCGCTGAAGCAGTCGATCGTGCCGGGCTTCCTGACCCTGATCGGCACGGGGAAGTTCGTGGCCGCCTCGAACGGTCCGGTGGTCTTCATGGAGCCGCCGCTGCGGGTGGATCCGCAGGCCCTGGTGGGCTGGGCGGACTGCCCCTCGCCGTGCCACCACTACGACCACGGGTACCTGACCGGGGTGCTGGGCGGACTGCGCCAGCTGACGGGGATCGGGGGCACCTCGGGCGAGGAGCACCAGTTCGAGTTCGTCGGCGCGGGCACGGTGCTGCTCCAGTCGACGGAGCAGCTGATCGCCGAGCAGCCGACGGGCGCGGTGCCGGATCAGGCCGGTGTGCCGGGGCACGGGAGTCAACCTGGCGCCACCCCCCGGATGCCCGGTCAGCTCGGGGACCTCCAGCGTCGTTTCCGACTGTGAACGGTACTCTGCGGAGTGTGACGCCGCGCGTCCGAGCCCCGCGTCCGGATCCGCTCCCGGGCGGTGCCGACCGTCACACTCCCACTTCGTCCAGCTTTCAACTTCTTAGGTAGAATCCATACATGGAGACCGAGACGGCCACTCGCTGGCTGAACGACGCGGAGCAGTGCGCCTGGCGCACCCATCTGGACGTCAGCAGACTGCTGATGCACCAACTGGAGAAGGACCTCCAGCCGTTCGGCCTGACCAACAACGACTACGAGATCCTGGTCAACCTCTCGGAGTCGGACGACCAACGGCTGCGGATGAGCGACCTCGCCGCCGCGACGCTCCAGTCCAAGAGCAGGCTCTCGCACCAGATCACCCGCATGGAGAACGCCGGGCTGGTCCGCCGGGAGAACTGCGAGTCCGACCGGCGCGGACTGTACGCGGTCCTCACCGAGGAGGGCGCCGAGACCATGCGCCGGGTGGCGCCGCACCACGTGGCCTCGGTGCGCAAGCACTTCATGGACCTGCTGACCCCCGAGGCGCTGGAGAACCTCCAGGCGGCGCTGGGCCCGGTCGCCGAGCACCTGAGGGGACGGCGCGGCCGGATCTGACGCCCGGCGGGCGGGCGGCCTCAGTCGGCTCCGGGCAGCCGGAGCTCGAAACGGGCGCCGCCCTCCCGCGCCTCGCCGACCGTCAGGGTGCCGCCGTGCCGGACGGCGACGTCCCGGGCGATGGCCAGGCCCAGCCCGGCACCGCCGTCGTCCCGGCTGCGGGCGTCGTCGAGCCGTACGAACCGCTCGAAGATCCGTTCCCGCTGCCCGGGCGGGACCCCCGCCCCGTCGTCGTCGACGGAGACGACCACCCCGCCCCGGCCCGCCGCCCGCACCCCGACCTCCACCGCGCCGCGTGCGTGACGCTCCGCGTTGTCCAGCAGATTGCCGAGCACCCGCGCCAACTGCCCGCGCGAACCGGTCACTTCGAACCGCTCCCCCTCGGGCACCGACACCGTCACCGCGATCCGGTCCCCGGTCCGCCGGGCCACCTCCTCGCGCACCAGCCGCCCCAGGTCCACCCGCGTACCGCCGGGCCGCTCCCCCGCGTCCAGCCGGGCCAGCAGCAGCAGGTCGGCGGCGAGCGTCTGGAGCCGTACGGTGTCGGCGACCGCGCCCGGCAGGTCCAGCAGCTCCGGATGGGCGGCGGCCACCTCCAGCTGGGTGCGCAGCGAGGCGATCGGGCTGCGCAGTTCGTGCGAGGCGTCGGCGACGAACCGCCGCTGCCGCTCCACCGAGGACTCCAGGGCCGCCAGGGTCTCGTTGGTGGTGCGGGCCAGCCGGGCGATCTCGTCGCGCGCGTCCGGCTCGGGCACCCGTCTGCCCAGGTCCTCGGAGGCGGTGATCGCGGCCATCTCGCGCCGGATGCCCTCGACCGGGCGCAGCGCCCGCCGGGTCACCAGCCAGGTCACCCCGGCGACGACCAGCAGCAGGACCGGCAGCCCGGTCAGCATCGAGTCGCGCACGGTGCCCACGGCCTGCTGCTCGGCGGCGAGCGGGGCGCCCGCGTGGACGGTCAGGGTCTCGCCGGCGGGGGTGGTGGCCCGGACGGAGGCGAAGCGGTAGTCGGCGCGCTCGCCGTCGACGGTGGCGGTGCCGTTGGAGAAGTCCGCGTCGTCGGGGTCGGTCTCGCCGCGGCCGGGGGCGGCGGAGTCGTCGTCACCGTCGCCGTCGTCGTCGGAGGAGCCGGAGGAACCGGAGCCACCGGAGCCGCCGGTGGCGGACGGGCGGACCGGGACGACCCGGTCCGTGCCGGTGCCGCTGATCGCCTGGAGGTCCTTGGACACGGCGACCACCCGGCCCTCCTCGTCGGTGACCTGGACCGGGTGGTCCTCCTCGTCGCGGGTCTCCAGGCCGTCGTACGGCACGCCGAGGGCCAGCTGTCCGGCCACCTCCCGGGCCACCACCTCGGCCTGGAGCCCGGCCTGGCCGGTGAGGTTGGCGCGCAGCACGAGCAGCACGGCGATCCCGGCGCCGACCAGGGCCAGCGCCACCACGGCGGTGGCGCCGAGCGCGGCCCTGGCCCGTACCGAGCTCACCGCGCCTCCAGCCGGTATCCGGCGCCGCGCACCGTGCGGATGGTCTCCGCGCCGAGCTTGCGGCGCAGGGTGCTCACGTAGACCTCGACGATGTTCGGGTCGCCGTCGTAGGCGAAGTCCCAGACGTGTTCCAGGATGTCGGCCTTGCTCACCACCTCGCCGGGGCGCAGCGCGAGCTGTTCCAGCACGGCGAACTCCTTGGCGGTGAGGATGATCTCGGCGCCGTCCAGGTGGACGCGACGGGCGGCGGTGTCCATCCGGAGGGCGCCGACGGTGAGCACCGGGGAGCCGGAGCCGCTCCCTCGGCGCCGCAGCAGCGCCCTGATCCTGGCCAGCAGCACGACGTACGAGAAGGGCTTGGTCAGGTAGTCGTCGGCGCCGGTGTCCAGCCCCTCGGCCTCGTCGTACTCCCCGTCCTTCGCAGTCAGCATGAGGATCGGGGTGTCGTCGCCGGCGGCGCGCAGGGCGGCGCAGACCCGGTAGCCGTTCATCCCGGGCAGCATGATGTCGAGGACCAGCAGGTCGTATCCGCCCCCGCCGGCCCGGTGCAGTCCTTCGAGGCCGTCGTGGACCACGTCCACGGCGAAGCCCTCGGCGGTGAGCCCCGCGGCCAGGGCCGTCGCGAGCCGCTTCTCGTCCTCCACGATCAACAGGCGCATGCCCCACAGGTTCGCAAACCGGAGCTGAAGACGGCTTCAGGTGGCTTCAGGCTGTGTTCAGCATCGCCCCGGCAGAGTGGTTCCCGTCGCAAACCGGCGCACCCGTTCGGGAGGAAACCCATGAAGCGCAAGATCGTCATCGCCGCCGTCACGGCCGCCGTGCTGGCGGGCGGCGGGGCCGCCACCGCGGTCGCCTTCGCCGACGACAGCGACCACGACCGCGAGGTCGGAAGCAGTCTGGCGAGCGACCGGGCCGCCGAGGTGGACGTGAAGGAGGCGGTGGCGGCGGCCCTGAAGGCGGTCCCGGGCACGGCCACCGAGGCGGAGCTGGACGACGAGGACGGCGGGCTGGTCTGGGAGGTCGACGTGTACGGCTCCGACAAGGTCCGGCACGACGTGACGGTGGACGCGGGCAACGGCAAGGTGCTCGACCGGCACACCGACAAGGACGACGACCACGGCGACGACCACGGCGGGCGGGCGTCCGGCCCGGCCCGGGTCTCCCTGGACGCGGCCGTCGACGCCGCGCTGAAGGCCCGCCCGGGGACGGTGACCTCGGTGGACCTGGACCACGACCGGGACGGCCGGGCGCAGCACTGGGAGGTCGAGGTCGACGCCAAGGACGGCAAGGAGCACGAGCTGACGGTCGACGCGGCCACCGGCAAGGTGACGGCCGACCGGGTGGACGACGACCACGACGGCCACGACGACGACTGAGTACGGCCCGGGGCGGGTCCGGCCGGCGGTGGACCGGGAGCCGCCCCGGGGCCGTCTCAGGGCGCGTTGCCGGAGAGGACCGTGCCGTCGGCGAAGCCCAAGAACAGCACATCGCCCTGGACGATCAGCGAGACCGTGGCCGAGTCGACCCGGTCGCCCGGTGGTGCGGGCCAGCCCGTGTAGAGCTTGGAGCCGGTGCTCTCCGCGTTCCCGGTGGCGGGCGCCGCCAGGTCGAGGGCCTCGGCCCCCTGCCCGCCGAGGACGACGACCCGGTCGCCGGCCAGGGCCGGGGCGCCCGCGATCTCCAGCCCCTCGCCCAGGTCCTCCGTCGACCAGACCGGGCCGCCGTCGGAGAGCCGGAGGGCGCGCACCTGCTTCGTGTCGCCGATCACGACCGTGCCGTCCCGGGAGACGGCCGGCCGGTAGGCGATGTCCACGCCGGGGGCGTAGGTCCGGCGGCTGTCCGGGTCGGTGACATCGACGACGGTCAGCCCGTCCGGGCCGGAGCAGAGCAGGTCCTTGCCCGTCAGGACGGGGGTGCGGCAGGTGACGGCGCCCGGGGCGACCGTGGCCAGCGGGGCTCCGTCGGCGCTCTTCAGGACGGTGATCCCGGCGCCGGCCGCGACGAGCCGGCCGTCGGCGAGGGCGAGCTCCGCCGTGCTGGCCCGGTCGTTCCACGGCTTGTCCCAGACGGCCCGGTGGCTGCCGGTGAGGCGGTGGGCGAGGAGTCGGGAGGCGCCGGTGCCGGTGGACCGGACCGCGTAGTACAGCACCCCGTCCGACAGGACGGCGGCCGTGGCCCGGGTGCCGGAGGGCAGCGGCTCGCGCCACTTCTCGGCGCCGTCGGCGAGGCCGCGCGCCACCAGGGCGCCGCCCTCGAAGGCGTGGACGGTGGTGCCGACGACACCGCCCACCAGGGCCGGGCCGTCGGCCGGGGCGGTCCGCCAGCGCCGCCCGCCGGTCGCCGCGTCGAGCGCGGTCACCCGCTGCGGGCCGCCGCAGACCAGCGTGGTCCCCGCCTGTACGCAGGCCACCGGGCCGTCCCCGATCCGGGTCTTCCAGGCCCGCCAGCCCGCCGGTTTCCCGGCGATGTCCGCGCCGGCCGCGCCGAAGTCCCCGGTGTGCCCGGCGTCGGCGCCGGGGACGACGACGGGCCCGGACGCCGTCCGTACCGGCCGCGAGGCGGAGGTGCTCGGCCCGGCCGCCGCGTCCCCGCCGTCCCCGCCCTCGTCGGCGAAGAGCCCCGGCAGCAGCACCGCGCCCAGCGCCCCGCACACCACCACGGCCGCGGCCGCCCACGCGATCCGCGCTCCCCGCCGCCGCCCCGGCTCGTCCCGTACCGTCACCGGGTCCGGCACCGGGGTCGGCGCGAGGGCGGGGCCGAAGCCCGGGGCGCCGGCCGGTGCCGGTGGTACGGCGGCGGCCGGGCCCGCCGACCGGGCCGCGTCGCGCGCCCCCGCCGCATGGGCGTCGAGCTGGTCGCGTACCGCCTCCGGCCAGGGGAACCGCCCGTCCGGCACGTCCCCCGGCAGCAGCAGCTCGGCCAGTTCCCCGGGGGCGGGCCGGGCCGCGGGGTCGCCGCGCAGGCACTCCTCGATCACCGCGCGCAGCCGGGGCGGCACTCCGGAGAGTTCGGCCTCGCCCTGGGCGATCCGGAAGATCACGGCGGCCATGTCGGGGTCGTCGAACGGCCCCCGCCCGGTCGCCGCGAAGGCCAGCACCGCGCCCAGGCAGAAGACGTCCGAGGCGGGGACGAGGGCCCGGGAGCCGTTGACGTGCTCCGGCGAGATGTAGCCGGGGCTGCCCACGACCACGCCGGTCCGGGTCAGCTGGGTGGCGTCGAAGGCCTGGGCGATCCCGAAGTCGATCACCTTCGGCCCGGCGGCGCCGAGCAGGACGTTGCCCGGTTTGAGGTCGCGGTGGAGGACCCGGACCGCGTGCATGTCGGCCAGGGCGCGGGCCAGCCCCGCGCCCATCGCGCGGACCACCGATTCGGGCAGCGGACCGCCCCGGGCCACCGCCTCCGCGAGGGAGGGGCCGGGGACGTACTCGGTCGCCAGCCAGGGCAGCCGCCCGTTCGCGTCACCGCCGACCAGCGCCGCGGTGTGCGGGGAGCGCACCGCGCCCGCCGCCGTGATCTCCCGCCGGAAGCGGACCCGGAAGCCGTCGTCGAGATCGAGGTCGGACCGGACGGTCTTCAGCGCGACCAGGCCCTCGTACAAGTCCGGCGCCCCGGCCGGGCGGGCCAGGTACACCTCGCCCATGCCTCCGGCGCCCAGCAGCCCGAGGAGTTGGTAGGGGCCGATCAGCCGGGCTCTGCCGGCCGGAAGCGGCTCGATCACTCGTGGGTCCTCTCACGCCTTCACTCGGGCAGCGGCACGGAGAGCGTCGTGCCGTCGTCGTACACGATCTGGACGACGCCGCCGACCGGCAGCACCTGCGGGTCGTTCAGTTCCTTGTCCAGCTGGATGCCGTCGACGGCGTCGTACGTGGGGGCCGGGACCGGTCCGGGGGCGCCCGGGAGGCGGGTGCGGACCAGGTCGCCGAGGGTGCCGTCGGAGCGGACCGGGACGGTGTACAGCGTCGTGCTGTCCGCCCAGACGACCGTGTCGGCCGCGATCAGCGGGGCGGAGACCGCGTTGCTCCGGCCCCCGCCCGCCTTCAGGGCGAGCGGGAAGCGGTGCAGGACCCGGCCGTCGTCGCGGCCGACGACGACGATCTCGTCGGGCGCTGTCGGCACGTACGGGTTGCCCCGGCGCAGGACCGCCACCCGGTCGTCGATCGCGGTGACGGTGGTCTCCAGGGTGAGTTCGGAGGCCAGCGGCACCCGGCCCTCGTCCTTCAGCGTGGCCGCGTCCAGCCGCACCACCGCGGTGTCGGTGCCGAAGCCGGAGCCGTCCGAGGCGGGGCGCGCGACGGAGCAGTAGGCGGACCGGCCGCGCAGCCGCAGCTCGTCGCAGGACGTGCCGTCGCCGCCCGCCGTGCCCAGCTCCGTGCCGTCCTTGGCGCGGAACGCCTTCGGCCCCGCCGTGCTGATCGCGTAGACCACCGTGCCGTCGGTGGCGACCGGCCAGAGGTTGCCCTGCCCACCCTTGGCGATCACCTGCGGGGCCAGCGACTCGTGCCACTTCCGCTCGCCGGTGCGCAGGTCGTACGCGGCGAGCTCGGCGCCCTCGGCCGACCAGGTGGTGGCGGCCAGGACCAGTCCGTCGACGACCATCGGGGCGCTGGCCAGGTTGTGCGCCCCGCCGCCGCGGACCTCCCAGCGGACCTTGCCGGTCCGGGCGTCCAGCGCCTGGAGCCGTTCGCCCGCGGCGAGCAGGACGGTGTCGTCGTACACGGTGGGGAGGGTGGCGTGGGCGGGCATGAAGAACTGCCCGGTCGGCCCGTAGCCCGCCACCTTCGAGGTCTCCCCCGTGTCCAGGGTCCACATCCGGTGCCCGTCCGCCGCCGACAGGGCCTCGTACGTGCCGTCCGCCTTCCGGCAGACCAGTGCGGAGCGCCCGGCGGAGCAGCCGATCGGCGCGCCGGTGAGCTTCCCCCGCCATGGCTTGGTCCAGCCGTCGGGGCGGGTGTCGCGGCCGTAGGGAACGGTGCCCGAGGCGTCCGGGCCGCCCGTGACGCCGACGCCCGCGACGATCCGGCCGTGCCCGGCCGGGGCCTTGCCGGGGCCCGCCGCGTCGGTGGCGCCCCGGCCGCCCCGCCAGACCAGGTACCCCCCGCCGGCCGCGCCCGCCACCAGCAGCGCGGCCAGCGCCAGGGCGAGGCGTCGGCGGGCGCGGCGCGGCTCCGGGGGGCGGGTGGTGCCGTCGGTACTTCCGGCGGCGGGTCCGGGGCCCCGGGTCGGGGCGCCGTGCACGTCGGGGACGCCGGGCGGGTACGGGGCCGGGGCGGCGGCCCCGGTGGGGAGCTGGTGGAACGAGGGGCGGCTGTCGGGGGTCGCCTCGGTCGGGGTGTAGCCGGGGAGCAGGGGGCCGGGCAGGACGGCGACCCGGGCCAGTTCGCGCCCGTGCTCGGCGATGTGGCCCGCCACCTCGGCCGGCCATGCCCCGGCCGCGCCGGGGTCGAGCAGCGCGGCGAGCGCGGCGGCGTCCGGGCGGGCGGCCGGGTCGGCGGTCAGGCAGCGCTCCAGCACGGCGCGGAGCCCGTCCGGCACCCCGTCGAGGTCGGCCTCGACGTACTTGACCCGGTAGAGCACGGCGGCCACCGGCCCGTCCCCGAAGGGGTCGCGGCCGGTGACGGCGAAGCAGAGCACCGAGGCGAGGCAGAACACGTCCGACGCGGGCACCACGCGCCCGCTGCCCGCCACGTGCTCCGGGGACATGAAGGACGGGCTGCCGACCATGCGGCTGGTGGTGGTGAGCGGGGCGGCCCCGGCGTCGCGGGCGATCCCGAAGTCGATGAGGCGCGGCCCGTCCGCGGCGAGCATCACGTTGCCGGGCTTCACGTCGCGGTGGACGATCCCGGCCGCGTGGACGGCGGCCAGGGCGCGGGCCAGGGCGGCGCCGAGCATCCGTACCGCGGCCTCGTCCATCGCCCCGGCCCGGCGGACGGCGGCGGAGAGGGTCGGCCCGGCGACGTATCCGGTGGCGAGCCAGGGCACCTCGGCGTCGGCGTCGCCGTCGAGCAGCGGGGCGAGGTGGGGGCCGGTGACGGAGCGGGCGACGGTGATCTCGCGGCGGAAGCGGTCGCGGAAGCCGGGGTCCTTGGCCACGTCGCGGCGGACGGTCTTGACCGCGGCCGGTTCGCCGCCGCCGTCCCGGACACCGAGGAAGACCTCACCCATGCCGCCCGCGCCGAGTCTGGCCCGTACCGTGTACGGCCCGATCCGTCTCGGCGAGTCCTCCCGCAACGGCCCCAGCATGCGCCTCTCCCCCCGTCGTGCGCGGGGACCGGCGGCGCCGCGCGGGTGCCGGTCCGGTCCGGCGGTCATCCTGCCACGGACACGTCAGACGCGTGTACCGCCGTGGACCGCCGGACACCGCCCCGGGGTCAGGGCCCGGCGGTGAGCCCCGCCACCAGCTCGTCGGCGGCCGTGTAGGGGTCGAGGCCGCCGGCCACGATGCGTTCGGCGAGCGCGCCGAGATGGCGGTCGCCGTGCAGGTCGCCGATGCGTTCGCGGAGCCGGGTGACGGCGATGGTCTCGACCTCGCGGGCGGCGCGGGCCCGGCGCCGTTCGGCGAGCACGCCGTGCTCCTCCATCCAGGCCCGGTGCTTCTCCAGCGCCTCGACGACCTCGTCGATGCCCTCGCCCCGGGCGGCGACCGTCTTGACGATGGGCGGCCGCCAGTCGCCGGGGCCGCGCGCCTCGCCGAGGCCCAGCATGTGGTTGAGCTCGCGGGCGGTGGCGTCCGCGCCGTCCCGGTCGGCCTTGTTGACCACGTACACGTCGCCGATCTCCAGGATTCCTGCCTTCGCCGCCTGGATGCCGTCGCCCATGCCGGGCGCCAGCAGGACGACGGAGGTGTCGGCCTGGGAGGCGATCTCCACCTCGGACTGGCCGACCCCGACCGTCTCCACCAGGATCACCTCGCACCCGGCCGCGTCCAGCACCCGGATCGCCTGCGGCGCCGACCAGGCGAGCCCGCCGAGGTGGCCGCGGGTGGCCATCGAGCGGATGTAGACGCCCGGGTCGGAGGCGTGCTCCGACATCCGGACCCGGTCGCCGAGCAGCGCCCCGCCGGAGAACGGCGAGGAGGGGTCGACGGCGAGGACGCCGACCCGCTTCCCGGCCCGCCGGTACGCCGAGACCAGCGCCGACGTGGAGGTCGACTTGCCGACCCCCGGCGAGCCGGTCAGCCCGACCACGTAGGCGTTGCCGGTCAGCGGCGCCAGCGCCGCCATCACCTCGCGCAGCTGTGGGGACGCCCCCTCCACCAGGGAGATCAGCCGGGCCACGGCCCGCGGCCGGCCCGCGCGCGCCTGCTCCACCAGGGTGGGGACGTCCACCATCACCGCTCCGTTCGCTCGTTGCGTGCCACGTACTACTTGCCCGGTACGCGGACGATCAGCGCGTCGCCCTGACCGCCGCCCCCGCACAGCGCCGCCGCGCCGACCCCGCCGCCGCGCCGCTTCAGCTCCAGCGCCAGGTGCAGGACGACCCGGGCGCCGGACATGCCGATCGGGTGGCCGAGCGCGATGGCGCCGCCGTTGACGTTGACCTTCTCCGGGGTCACGCCGAGGTCCTTCATGGACTGGACGGCGACCGCGGCGAACGCCTCGTTGATCTCGATCAGGTCCAGGTCCTCGACGCCCAGGCCCTCCTTCTTCAGGGCGTGCAGGATCGCGTTGGACGGCTGCGACTGCAGCGAGTTGTCCGGACCGGCCACATTGCCGTGGGCGCCGATCTCGGCGATCCAGTCCAGGCCCAGCTCCTCGGCCTTGGCCCTGCTCATGACGACGACCGCGGCGGCGCCGTCGGAGATCTGCGAGGAGGTGCCCGCGGTGATCGTGCCGTCCTTGGCGAAGGCCGGGCGCAGCCTGCCCAGGGACTCCACGGTGGTCTCCGGGCGGATGCCCTCGTCCTGGGCGAAGAGGACCGGGTCGCCCTTGCGCTGCGGGATCTCGACCGGGGTGATCTCGGCCTCGAAGACGCCGTTCTTCTGGGCGGCGGCGGCGCGCTGGTGCGAGAGGGCGCCGATCTCGTCCTGGTCGGCGCGGGTCAGCCCGAGGCGGGCGTTGTGCTTCTCGGTGGACTCGCCCATCGGGATGTTCTCGTAGGCGTCGGTCAGGCCGTCGTACGCCATGGAGTCGAGCATCTCGATCGCGCCGTACTTGTGGCCCTCGCGGGACTTCGGGAGCAGGTGCGGGGCGTTGGTCATGGACTCCTGGCCGCCCGCGACGACCACGTCGAACTCGCCCGCGCGGATGAGCTGGTCGGCCAGGGCGATGGCGTCGAGCCCGGAGAGGCAGACCTTGTTCACGGTGAGGGCGGGGACGCTCATCGGGATGCCCGCCTTGACCGCGGCCTGGCGGGCCGGGATCTGGCCCGCGCCCGCCTGGAGCACCTGGCCCATGATCACGTACTCGACCTGGTCGCCGCCGATGCCGGCCCGGTCCAGCGCCGCCTTGATGGCGATGCCGCCGAGGTCGGCGCCGGAGAAGCTCTTCAGCGAGCCGAGGAGGCGGCCCATGGGCGTCCGCGCGCCCGCGACGATCACGGAGGTGGTGCCGGTCGTTCCAGACATGAGGAGCGCCCCTTGGGTGAGAAGTGAACGAGGGTTTACCCGAATGTACTGAGCGGTCCCCCGCCCGTCATCCGGCAGCGGGTGTGACGGCGCGCACGTTGCGTAACCGTCTCCGCGGCGCTGCACTGGTTCCATGCTGACGCGCATCGATCACATCGGAATCGCCTGTTTCGACCTGGACCGGACCGTCGAGTTCTACCGTTCGACGTACGGCTTCGAGGTCTTCCACTCGGAGGTCAACGAGGAGCAGGGCGTACGGGAGGCCATGCTCAAGATCAACGATACGTCCGACGGGGGCGCCTCCTACCTCCAGCTCCTGGAGCCGACCAGGGAGGACTCGGCCGTGGGCAAGTGGCTGGCGAAGAACGGCGAGGGCGTCCACCACATCGCCTTCGGGACCGCGGACGTCGACGGGGACGCCGAGGCGATCCGGGGCAAGGGCGTCCGGGTCCTGTACGACGAGCCCAGGACCGGCTCGATGGGCTCCAGGATCACCTTCCTGCACCCCAAGGACTGCCACGGGGTCCTCACCGAACTGGTCACGTCCGCAGCGGAGCACTGACCTCCGGATACCTGGCCCGGTAGAGTGGGCGGTTCCGGGCCGGGGCCGGATCGGGGCCGCGCCGCGTCCTCGTCGTTTGTCTGTCACCATTCCCCGGGGGACCGCTCGCCGGCGAGCGGTGCTCATTGCGACCAGGGTTGGGGTCTTCCCTGCTCAATGGGTCATCCCCTGCTCGAACGAAGGTGAGAGCTCGGGAAGAAGTTGAGAGCTCGGGGAAGGATGGGACCGCGCAGTGCGGGGCTACGAACGCCAGGAGAGCCACCGAGCTGAAGACGACCATCTCTCGCGGTTCGAGGCCGAGATGGACCGGCTGAAGACCGACCGGGAGAAGGCCGTCCAGCACGCCGAGGACCTCGGTTACCAGGTCGAGGTCTTGCGCGCCAAGCTGCACGAGGCTCGGCGCAATCTCGCGAGCCGTCCCGCGTACGACGGCGCGGACCTCGGCTACCAGGCCGAGCAGATGCTCCGCAACGCGCAGGTCCAGGCGGACCAGCTCCGGACCGACGCGGAGCGGGAGCTGCGCGAGGCCCGGGCGCAGACGCAGCGGATCCTCCAGGAGCACGCCGAGCACCAGGCACGGCTCCAGGCCGAGCTGCACAACGAGGCCGTGCAGCGGCGCCAGCAGCTCGACCAGGAGCTGGCCGAGCGCCGTCAGACCGTCGAGTCGCACGTCAACGAGAACGTCGCCTGGGCCGAGCAGCTGCGGGCCCGTACGGAGGCCCAGGCCCGCCGGCTGATGGAGGAGTCCCGGGCGGAGGCCGAGCAGTCCCTGGCGTCGGCCCGCGCCGAGGCGGCCCGGCTCGCGGAGGAGACCCGGCAGCGGGTCGGCTCCGAGGCGCAGGCGGCCCGCGCCGAGGCCGAGACGATCCTGCTGCGCGCCCGCAAGGAGGCCGAGCGGCTCCTCGAAACCGCCTCCGCCCAGGCCCGCGAGGCCACCAGCCACGCGGAGCGGCTCCGTACGTCGACGACGGCGGAGACCGAGCAGACCCGGCAGCGGACCGCCGAGCTGGGCCGGGCGGCCGAGCAGCGCATGCAGGAGGCCGAGACCCGGCTGCGCGAGGCGCGGCTGGCGGCCGAGAAGGTCACCGCCGAGGCGAAGGAGGCCGCCGTCAAGCGGCTGGCCGCCGCCGAGTCGGAGAACGACCAGCGCACCCGTACCGCCCGGTCGGAGATCGCCCGGCTGGTCGGCGAGGCCACCAAGGAGGCCGAGGCCCTGAAGGCGGAGGCCGAGCAGGCGCTCGCCGACGCCCGCGCCGAGGCGGACCGGCTGAAGTCCGAGGCCGCCGAGAAGGCCCGTACCGCCGCCGCCGAGGATGCCGCGGCCCAGCTCGCCAAGGCCGCCCGGAGCGCCGAGGAGGTGCTGACCAAGGCGTCCGAGGACGCGCGGGCCACCACCCGCGCGGCGGGCGAGGAGGCCGAGCGGATCCGCCGCGAGGCCGAGGCCGAGGCGGACCGGCTGCGCGGCGAGGCCGCCGAGCAGGCCGACCAGCTCAAGGGCGCGGCCAAGGACGACACCAAGGAGTACCGGGCCAAGACGGTCGAGCTCCAGGAGGAGGCGCGGCGGCTGCGCGGCGAGGCCGAGCAGCTGCGCTCCGAGGCGGTCGCCGAGGGCGAGCGGATCCGCGGCGAGGCGCGCCGCGAGGCACTCCAGCAGATCGAGGAGGGCGCGAAGACCGCCGAGGAGCTGCTGGCCAAGGCGAAGGCGGACGCGGAGGAGCTGCGCTCGACGGCGGGCGCCGAGGGCGAGCGGGTCCGCGCCGAGGCGGCCGAGCGTGCCGGGGCGCTGCGCAAGCAGGCCGAGGAGGCCCTGGAGCGGGCCCGTACCGAGGCCGAGGAGGTGCGCAAGGAGGCCGAGGAGCTGGCCGCCTCGACCACCGCCGCGGCCGAGGCGGCGGCGGCCGCGCTGCGCGAGGAGACCGAGCGGGCGGTCGCGGCCCGGCAGTCGGAGGCGGCCGAGGAGCTGACCCGGCTGCGCTCCGAGGCGGAGACCAAGGTCGCCACCGCCGAGCAGACGCTCACCGACGCCCGTACCGAGGCCGAGGAGCTGCGCCGGGAGACCGGCGAGGAGACCGAGCGGCTGCGCACGGAGGCCGCCGAGCGCGCCCGTGCGCTGCGCGAGCAGGCCGAGGCGGAGGCCGAGCGGCTGCGCGACGAGGCGGCTTCGGACGCCTCGCAGGCGCGGGCGGAGGGCGAGGCCGTCGCCGTACGGCTGCGTTCGGAGGCCGCGGCGGAGGCCGAGCGGCTCAAGACCGAGGCCCAGGAGGCGGCGGACCGGCTGCGCGCCGAGGCCGCGGCCGCGGCGGAACGGGTGGGCACGGAGGCCGCCGAGGCGCTGGCCGCCGCGCAGGAGGAGGCGAACCGGCGCCGCCGGGAGGCCACCGAGACCCTGGACGCGGCGCGCGCCGAGGCGAACCAGGAGCGCGAGCGCGCCCGCGAGCAGAGCGAGGAGCTGCTGGCCTCCGCCCGCAAGCGGGTCGAGGAGGCACAGGCCGAGGCGCAGCGCCTGGTCGAGGAGGCGGACGCCCGGGCGACCGAGCTGGTCTCGACAGCGGAGCAGACCGCCCAGCAGGTAAGGGATTCGGTCAGCGGGCTCCAGGAGCAGGCCGAGGCGGAGATCGCCGGGCTGCGCTCGGCCGCCGAGCACGCCGCGGAGCGGACGAAGTCCGAGGCGCAGGAGGAGGCGGACCGGGTCCGCGCCGACGCGCACGCCGAGCGGGACCGGGCCGGTGAGGACGCGGCCCGGATCCGCGAGGAGGCGCGGGAGCAGGCCGACGCCGCGAGGGCCACGGCCGAGCGGACCGTCGCCGACGCGGTCGCCGAGTCGGAGCGGCTGCGGGCGGACACCGCCGAGTACAGCCAGCGGATGCGTACGGAGGCGTCCGACGCGCTGGCCTCGGCCGAGCAGGACGCCTCGCGGAGCCGCGCCGAGGCCCGCGAGGACGCCAACCGGATGCGTTCCGACGCCGCGACCCAGGCCGACCGGCTGGTCGGCGAGGCGACCGGCGAGGCCACCCGGCTCGTCGAGGAGGCCACGCAGCAGGCGGCCGCTCTGGTCGAGGAGGCCACCCAGCAGGCGGCCCGGCTGTCGGGCGAGGCGGCGGACGAGGCCGAGCGGATGCGGGCGGAGGCGGCGGCCACCGTCGGCTCGGCCCAGGAGCACGCGGCCCGTACCCGCGAGGAGGCCGAGCGGCTCCGAACCGAGGCGGAGGCGGCGGCCGAGCAACTGCGCACCGAGGCCCGCGAGGAGGCGGACCGGCTGCTCGACGAGGCGCGGGAGGCCGCGGCGAAGCGCCGGGCCGACGCGGCCGAGCAGGCCGACCAGCTCATCGAGAAGGCCCGCGAGGAGGCGCTGCGCGTCGCCACCGAGGCCGAGGAGCAGGCCGACACGATGGTCGGCGCGGCCCGCAAGGAGGCCGTGCGGATCACGTCGGAGGCGACCGTCGAGGGCAACTCCCTGGTGGAGCGGGCCCGTACGGACGCGGACGAGCTGCTGGTCGGCGCGCGCCGGGACGCCACGGCGATCCGCGAGCGGGCCGAGGAGCTGCGGGCCCGTCTGGAGGGCGAGATCGAGGAGCTGCACGACCGGGCCCGGCGGGAGACCGCCGAGCAGATGAAGACGGCGGGCGAGCGCGTCGACAACCTGATGAAGGCGGCGACGGAGCAGCGCGACGAGGCGGCGGCCAAGGCCAAGGAGCTGCTGGCGGACGCCAATTCGGAGGCGAGCAAGGTCCGGATCGCCGCGGTGAAGCGGGCCGAGTCGCTGCTGAAGGAGGCCGAGCAGAAGAAGGCCACGCTGGTCCGCGAGGCCGAGAAGCTGCACGCCGACGCGGAGGCCGAGGCGAAGCGGATCGTCGACGAGGGCCGGCGCGAGCTGGATCTGCTGGTGCGCCGCCGCGAGGACATCAACACCGAGATCTCCCGCGTCCAGGACGTCCTGGAGGCGCTGGAGTCCTTCGAGACCCCGGCGGGCGGCGGCAAGGGAACCGGCTCCTCCGGCGGCGTCAAGGCCGGAGCCGGTTCCTCCACTCGATCGGGTGGCAAGTCGTCGGAGAGCTGAGGGATGTTCAACTGCCCCCGGCAGGACCGTTCCGCCCTCCGGGTGGCAAGGGATGCCGGGGCCGGCCACTCAAAAGAGGTGTCATTCTCCAGATCAAAAAGGCATCCACTCGATGACACGCCGTTCAGGCCCCTAGGATTCCCCCTATAACACCTCACCGGTCTCATCCGACAGGAACCCCATGAGCGACCCTTCCTCCCCCTTCGGCTTCGAACTCGTCCGACGTGGATACGACCGCGGTCAGGTGGATGACCGCATTACCAAGCTCGTCGCCGACCGTGATAGTGCCCTGACCCGCATCACGTCTCTGGAAAAGCGCATCGAGGAGCTCCACCTCGAAACGCAGAACGCCCAGGCCCAGGTGAGCGACGCGGAGCCGTCGTACGCCGGTCTCGGTGCCCGTGTCGAGAAGATCCTCCGGCTGGCCGAGGAGGAGGCGAAGGACCTGCGTGAGGAGGCCCGTCGCGGTGCCGAGCAGCACCGCGAGCTCGCCGAGTCCGCCGCCCAGCAGGTGCGCAACGACGCCGAAACCTTCGCCGCCGAGCGCAAGGCGAAGGCCGAGGACGAGGGCGTCCGGATCGTCGAGAAGGCCAAGGGTGAGGCCGGCTCGCTGCGCGCCGAGGCGCAGAAGGACGCGGCGCAGAAGCGCGAGGAGGCGGACGCCCTCTTCGAGGAGACCCGCGCCAAGGCCGCCCAGGCCGCCGCGGACTTCGAGACCAACCTGGCCAAGCGCCGTGACCAGTCGGAGCGCGACCTCGCGTCCCGTCAGGCCAAGGCCGAGAAGCGCCTCGCCGAGATCGAGCACCGCGCCGAGCAGCTCCGCCTGGAGGCCGAGAAGCTCCGTACGGACGCCGAGCGCCGGGCCCGTCAGACGGTGGAGACCGCGCAGCGCCAGTCCGAGGACATCGTGGCCGACGCGAACGCCAAGGCCGACCGGATCCGCAGCGAATCGGAGCGCGAGCTGGCGGCGCTCACCAACCGCCGCGACTCGATCAACGCCCAGCTGACCAACGTCCGCGAGATGCTGGCCACGCTGACCGGTGCCGCGGTCGCCGCCGCAGGCGCTCCGGCCGACGACGAGCCGGTCACCCGTGGTGTCCCGGCCCAGCAGGGCCGCTGACCCTTCGGCAGCACGCCTCTCAACGCGCCCGGTTCCGCCTTTGTGGTGGCGCCGGGCGCGCGGCCGTTCTAGCGTGAACGCATGATCGAGCTCGATGGCCTCACGAAACGCTTCGGCAACAAGGTTGCCGTCGACCGACTCTCCTTCCGGGTGAAGCCCGGAATGGTGACGGGCTTTCTGGGACCCAACGGGGCGGGCAAGTCCACGACGATGCGGATGATGCTCGACCTCGACAATCCGACCAGTGGTTCGGTACGGATCGACGGCAGGCCCTACCACCAGCTCGACGAACCCCTGAAGCACATCGGGGCGCTGCTGGACGCCAAGTCGATGCACGGCGGGCGCAGCGCGTACAACAATCTGCTCTGTCTCGCGCAGAGCAACCGCATCCCGGAGGCCCGGGTGGCGCAGGTGCTGGACACCGTGGGGCTGACGGCGGTGGCGAAGAAGAAGTCGAAGGGCTTCTCGCTCGGCATGGGGCAGCGGCTCGGCATCGCGGCGGCGCTCCTCGGCGACCCGCAGGTCCTGCTCTTCGACGAACCCGTCAACGGCCTGGACCCCGAGGGCATCCACTGGATCCGCCATCTGATGAAGGCGCTCGCCGCGGAGGGCCGGACGATCTTCGTCTCCAGCCACCTCATGAGCGAGATGGCGCTCACCGCCGACCATCTGATCGTGATCGGCCAGGGGAAGCTGCTCGCGGACACGTCGATGGCCGACTTCATCCAGCAGAACTCCCGCAGTTACGTACGGCTGCGCTCGCCGGAGCCGGAGCGGCTGCGGGACGTGCTGCACGCGGAGGGGCTGGTCGTGGTCGAGACCACCGGCGGGATGCTGGAGGTCGACGGTGCCACCACCGAGGCGCTCGGTGAGCTGGCCGCACGGCACCGGATCACGCTGCACGAGCTGAGCGGCCAGCGGGCCTCGCTGGAGGACGCGTTCATGCAGATGACGGCGGGCTCCGTGGAGTACCACGCGCACGCGGACCACATGACGGCGCCACCGCCCGAGGGCCCGCAGTGGGGCGACCAGTGGAACGCGCGGACCGGTGACAGCCCGGCCGCCGACGGCAAGGAAGCGTGACGACGATGGCATCGGTACCCGCGGTCCTGACCTCCGAGTGGACCAAGATCCGTACGGTCTCGTCGACCGTCTGGACGCTGATCTCGGCGTTCGTCGTCACCGTCGCGATGGGCGCGGCGCTCTGCGCCCTGATGAACGCCCAGTTCAACGAGCTCCCGGAGCTGGAGCGGGGCACGTTCGACCCGACGCTGATCAGCTTCTCCGGCATGACCCTCGGCCAGTTGGCGATGGTCGTCTTCGGGGTGCTGGTGGTCGGTACGGAGTACAGCTCCGGCATGATCCGCACCTCGCTGGCGGCGGTGCCCCGGCGTGGCGCGTTCCTGTTCAGCAAGGTCGCGGTGGCGGGGGTGCTGGCGCTGCTGGTGGGGCTCGCGACCAGCTTCGTCTCGTTCTTCCTCGGGCAGGCGCTGCTCGGCGACCACCGCACGGACATCGGCGCGGAGCATGTGCTGCGGGCGGTGGTCGGCGGCGGGCTCTACATGGGTCTGATCGGGATCTTCTCCATGGGGGTGGCGACGATGCTCCGCAGCTCCATGCTGTCCCTCGGCATCCTGATGCCGTTCTTCTTCCTGGTGTCCCAGATCCTCTCGGTGGTCCCGGGGGCGAAGAAGGTCGCCCGCTACTTCCCGGACCAGGCGGGGTCCAAGATCATGCAGGTGGTGCCCGACGCCATGGGCAGCGCCCCGGCCCCGTACGGGCCGTGGGGCGGGTTCGGCATCCTGCTCGCCTGGGTCGCGGCCGCGCTGGTCGGCGGCTACCTGGTGCTGCGGAAGCGGGATGCCTGAGATCGTCCTGGAATCGACGCACGTGTGTAACGGCTTGGCCGGAACCGTCAGCGGCTCGTTATCCTCCTAACTCTTACGGGGGCGTACGGCCACGCGGCCGGGGCCCCGACGACAGAGTTTGAGTCGATGGGGCTGAAGCATGATCGAGGCAGTCGGCCTGACGAAGCGCTATGGCGCCAAGACGGCCGTGCACAACCTTTCCTTCCAGGTGCGGCCGGGGGCCGTCACCGGGTTCCTCGGTCCCAACGGGTCGGGCAAGTCCACCACCATGCGCATGATCCTCGGCCTGGACCGGCCGACGTCGGGCAGCGTGACGATCGGTGGACACCCCTACCGCAGCCTGCCGAACGCCCCGCGTCAGGTGGGTGCGCTGCTGGACGCGAAGGCGGTGCACGGCGGGCGCAGCGCCCGTAACCACCTGCTCTCGCTCGCCCAGCTCGCCGGAATCCCGGCCGCCCGGGTCGACGAGGTGCTCGGTGTCGTCGGGCTCCAGGACGTGGCCCGCAGGCGGTCCAGCGGCTTCTCGCTCGGCATGGGGCAGCGGCTCGGCATCGCGGCGGCGCTCCTCGGCGACCCGCAGGTCCTGCTCTTCGACGAGCCCGTCAACGGCCTGGACCCCGAGGGCATCCTCTGGGTCCGCAACCTGATGAAGATGCTGGCGGCCGAGGGCCGCACGGTCTTCGTCTCCAGCCACCTCATGAGCGAGATGGCGCTCACCGCCGACCATCTGATCGTGATCGGCCGGGGCCAGCTGCTCGCCGACATGGACGTCAAGGAGTTCATCTCGGCGAACTCGGCCGACTTCGCCCGGGTCCGGGTCGCCGACGGCCCCGCCGAGGAGCGCGAGAAGCTGATCGCCGCCCTGACCGGGGCGGGCGGGCAGGTGCTGTCGGAGCCGGACGGCGGGCTGCGGGTCACCGGGCTGCCGCTCCCCCGGATCAGCGACGTGGCGCACGGGGCGGACGTCCGGCTGTGGGAGCTGTCGCCGCACCAGGCGTCGCTGGAGGAGGCGTACATGCGGATGACCCAGTCGGTCGTCGACTACCGCTCGACGGCCGACCAGAAGGCCGGTCTCGTGCCCCCGCAGGAGCCCGGACAGCCGGGCTACGGACAGCCCGGCCACCCGGACGGCCACGGGCAGCAGCCCGTCCCCGAGGCACCGCAGCAGAACTGGTACGCCCCGCCGCCGCCCGGCCAGAACCCGTACGCGGCGCCCCCGGCCCGGCCCACCGCAGACCTGACCACGCACGACACCAGCGAGGACGCCCGATGAGCACGCCGCCGATCCCGCAGGCACCGTCCCCGCACCACGGGCAGCAGCCCGCCTTCGTCTCGCCGATCCCGGTTCGCGCGGCGACCCTCGGCGACGCGCTCGCCTCCGAGTGGACCAAGATCCGCTCGGTGCGCTCCACGATGTGGACGCTCGGGGTGATGATCGTGCTGCTCGTCGGGATCGGGGTGCTGGCCGCCGTCGCCGTGAACGCGACCGGCGCCGGCCTCGAATCGACCCCGGTGCTCAGCTTCGGCTTCTTCGGAGTGCTGCTGGGCTCGCTCTGCGTGATCACGCTCGGGGTGCTGACCATCGCGTCGGAGTACGGCACGGGCATGATCCGTACGACGCTGACGGCCTGCCCCAGCCGCGCCCGGGTCCTCGCCGCGAAGTCGATCGTCTTCTTCCTGCTGACCTTCGTGGTCACGACCGTGACCACGGCGGTGGTCGCGATGCTGCAGACCGCGATCATCGGCGGGGCGGACGCCGACGGCTCCCAGTGGCTGAGCGCGACCGTCGGGGTCGGCCTCTACATCGCGACGCTGGGGCTGCTCTCGCTCGCGGTCGGCGCCCTCGTCCGGCACTCCGCCGGGGCGATCACCATCATGATCGGTGTGGTGCTGCTGCCGCTGGTGCTGGCCATGTTCATGCTCTCGCAGTCCCTCGAGGACCTGCGGATGTGGCTCTTCGAGTACTCGATCCCCAGCCAGCTCAGCGTCCTCTACGAGACCGCGCCCACCACGTCCGGGCCGTCCGGCTGGGAGCCGGTCTGGATCATGCTCGGCGTCACGGCCGTGGCGCTGTTCTTCGCGTTCCTCTCGCTGGACCGCCGGGACGTGTGAACCGGCCTCAGTAGCGAGGCGCGTTCCGGGACCGCTGCACCTGTGTGGTGCGGCGGTCCTTCGCGTTCCAGCAGGCCTTGTGCCAGTGCCGGCGGTCGTCGATCCCCGCGTACTCGGACCAGGCCACCAGATGCGGGGTGCCGGGCGGGATCTCCTGGTCGCAGCCGGGGCAGCGGTAGCGCTTGCCCGCCGCGCTCGCCCCGCTGACCGGACGGACCGACCACTGCTCGCCCTGCCACTCCTCGGCCCGCCCGCCGCCGCCGTACCGGGCACCCGGCTCCGGCATGCTCTCGTGGGGACTCTCGCCGCCTCGGGGGCGGTTGCGGCGCGGGGACACGTGTACACCTCTCGGGGCAGTCCGGACGGGTCCCGTCCAGCGTAGGGCCATTCGGCGGACCCCGGTCCCCGCACCGCACGGCCGCCCCCACCGAAGAGGGTGAGTTACCGGAAAATCGCAACAACTTGCCCCAGGCCCGTGCCCTTGGCACGTGTCGGACGTTGTTGCTCTACAGGGGAGAGCCGCGTCGGCCGCAAGGAGGCAATAGGCGATGCGCGTGGGAACGTTCGTACTGGCGGCCCAGTTTCCGGGCCAGGGGGCGGCGGAGGCACTGCACCGCGCGGTCCGGTCCGCCGAGGTCGCGGAGGAGTCCGGGCTCGATGCGGTCTGGCTGGCGGAGCACCACTTCGTGCCGTACGGGGCCTGCCCGTCCGCCGTGACGCTGGCCGGGCTGCTGCTCGGCCGGACCCGCAGGATCCGGGTGGGCACGGCGGTGAGCGTGCTGCCGACCCAGCACCCGGTGGCGCTGGGCGAGCAGGCCGCGCTGCTCCACCTCACCAGCGGCGGCCGGTTCAGCCTCGGCGTCGGCCGGGGCGGTCCCTGGGTGGACCTGGAGGTGTTCGGCGGCGGGCTGGAGGCGTACGAGAAGGGCTTCCCGGAGTCGCTGGGGCTGCTGCTGGACTGGCTGCGCGAACCCCGGGTGGCGGGGCGCGGCGAGCGGTACGCCTTCCGCGAGGTCGCCGTGGTTCCCCGCCCCGACGAGCTCCTCGTCGGCGACGGGGCGGCGGCCTGCGACGGCCCCGAGGTGATCGTCGCGTGCACCTCGCCGGGGACGGTCCGGCTCGCCGCCGAGCGGGGTCTGCCGATGCTGCTCGGGATGCACTGCGGAGACCAGGAGAAGGCGGACATGGTCGCGCTCTGGCGCTCCACCGCGCTCGCCGCGGGCCATCCGCCCGAGCACGTCCGGTCGGCGGGGCACGTCTCCGCCGGGGTGGCCCAGATCGCCGACCGCCCCGAGGAGGCGGTGGAGACGCTGGTGAAGGCGATGCCCGGCTGGCTGCGGCAGGGGCTGGCCGCGCATGTGACGGTCGACGGCCGGCACCGGGTGATGCGTGATCCGGTCGCGTACACGGAGCTGCTGTGCGGGCTGCACCCGGTGGGCCCGCCGCGCCTCGCCGCCGACCGGCTCGCCGCCACCGCCGAGCGCACCGGCATCACCCGGTTCGCGCTGCTGACGGAGGGCTCGGGAGAGCTGGCGGGCACGGAGGAGAACGTGACGCGACTGGGCACCGAAGTGCTCCCGCTGCTCACCTGACACACCGGAGACAGGGCACGCCTTTCCCGGAGGCCGCGGTCCACCGCGGGTACGGAGCTGCCGCCCCGGAACCGGTCGCGCCACCGCGGCCCGGAACGGCAGCCGCCGTCAGCAGTCCCGCAGCTCCGGCGACTGGTTGAGCAGCTGGCCGCGCACCGAGGTGAACCGGGCCAGCCGCTCGTCGGACGAGGCGTCCAGCGGGAACACCGCCACGCGGTGGCAGTTCTGGAACGCCAGACGCACCCCGAAGTGCCGCTGGAGCGCACCCCGGATCGCGTCGCTCGCAAGGGCGCGCAGCAGCTGACCGCGCGCCTGCTCGTTGGGCGGCGGCGTCTGGTTGTCGGCGAACTCTCCGCCGTCCACCTTCAGTTGGGCCACCAACGAACTGATCATCTCCCATGCGTAGGGCAGGGAGGTCCGGACGCAGTCGACGAAGTCGGCTTCGTCGACCTCGCCTCGCTCGGCCTGTTCCAACAGCGCCGGTGAGACGTCGAGCGACATGGGGTTCTCCTCTCGCGACCCCGGCGCCGGGCCGGGGCCTTACGGGCTGGGACGGAGAGCGGCGACGCACCGTACACGCGCGACGACCTCCTGCTTCCACGGTAAGGGTGCAGTCCGGCCCGCACCAGGAGATTGGGAACACAACCGGCCATCAGCGAAGGCACCCAAAGGGGGGCAACCCCGAAGGGCCCCGCACAGCGGTGACCACAGATGCGGGTGTGACGGGGGAGAATCGCGTGGAGCCCCTCTCGTCGAGTAGCGTTGCCGACCATGCGTCTCGTCATCGCCCGCTGTTCCGTGGACTACGCCGGCCGTCTCACGGCCCACCTGCCCTCCGCTCCCCGTCTGATCCTGGTGAAGGCGGACGGGAGCGTCTCGATCCACGCCGACGACAGGGCGTACAAACCACTCAACTGGATGTCGCCGCCCTGCACCCTCAAGGAAGGCACCGGCGACAGCGCGGGTGTCTGGACCGTGGTGAACAAGGCGGGCGAGAAACTGATCATCACAATGGAGGAAGTCCTCCACGACTCGTCCCACGAACTGGGGGTGGACCCCGGTCTCATCAAGGACGGCGTGGAGGCGCACCTGCAGGAGCTGCTCGCCGACCGGATCGAGACCCTCGGCGAGGGCTACACCCTGATCCGCCGGGAGTACTTCACCGCCATCGGCCCGGTCGACATCCTGTGCCGGGACGCCGACGGCCGGACCGTGGCCGTGGAGCTGAAGCGGCGCGGCGACATCGACGGCGTGGAGCAGCTGACCCGTTATCTGGAGCTGCTCAACCGCGATCCCCATCTCGCCCCGGTGCGCGGCATCTTCGCGGCGCAGGAGATCAAGCCGCAGGCGCGGGTGCTGGCGACGGACCGCGGCATCGGCTGCGTCGTGCTCGACTACGACGCCCTGCGCGGCATCGAGGACGACAAGCTGCGTCTGTTCTGACCCTTCGGACCCGGCCGCGCTCTCCACGCCCGTTCCCTTCCGGGGCGGGCGTGGATCATCATGCCCGGATGGATCCCCGTTTCCTCGGCATACCCGAACTGACCACCGAAGCCCCGTCCGTGGCGGTCGTCGTCGACGTCATGCGCGCCTGCACCGTGGCCGCCTGGGCCTTCGCCCGGGGGGCCGAGAGGATCGTGCTCACCGGCACGCTGGACGAGGCGCTGGCGCTCAAGGCCCGCCACCCGGGCTGGGCGGCGCTCAAGGACGGCCCGCCCGCACCCGGCTTCGACCTGGTCAACTCCCCCGGACAGCTCCGCTCCGCCGACCTCGGCGGGCGGACCGTCGTGCAGAAGACCACGGCCGGGACGGTCGGTGCCCTCGCCGTGCGGGACGCGTCGCTGGTGCTGTGCGCCGGTTTCGTGGTCGCGGAGGCGACCGCCCGGGTGCTGCGGGAGCGCGCCCCTGACGAGGTCACGTACGTGGTCACCGGCGAGGACGGGCGGGCCGACGAGGACCTCGCCTGCGCCCAGTACATCGCCGGACGGGCCGCAGGGGGTTCACCGGACCCGGCCGGGTACCTCCGCCGCGCCGCCGCCTCGCGCGCCGCCGCCGAGCTGACACAGGGCGTGCGCCGGGGCAGCCACCCCGACGACGTCGCCCTCTGCCTGGAGCTCGACCGGTTCCCCTTCGCCATGGTGGCGGCGGAGGAGGACGCGCTGATGGTCCTCCGCCGGTACGACGGAAATCCCTGAGAACCGTCCCGTGGTCCCGCGTCCGCCGGGGATCGCCGGGACGGCCCTCAGACGATCTCCGGGCCGTCGTCCCCGCCCGCCGACGCCGAGGTGGACGTGGCGGAGGGGCCGCTCGCCGAGTCGGAGGTGTCCGGCTCGGTGGGGCCGGGGTCGGTGGCCGTGTCGGAGGGGGTCGGTGAGTCGGACTCCGTCTCCGTGGGGGTCGGCTTCGGTGACTTCGTCGGCTTCGGCGGCGGGGAGGACTTCGTGCCGCTCTGCGTCCCGGTCGGCCGGGGCGAGGACGGCCCGGTGCTGGAGGGGGCGTCCGACGAGGCGCTGCCGCTCGGTCCGTCCGGGTCGCCGGACGGGTCGGTGCTGCCGCTCGGGGTGGGGCCGCTGTCGGACGGGCCGGGCGTCATGCCGTTGTCCGACCGCGGGCCGCCGGGCGTGGAGCCGTCCGCCGGGCCGTCGGCCGGGCTCTCGTCCTCGTCCTCCTCCTGGCCCTGCGTCTGCTCGGTCACGATGTCCTTGTGGCCCGGTACGTCGTCGTCGCCGGAGGTCAGGCCCAGCGTCACCACGGTGCCGAGCACCCCGGTCAGCAGGATGCCCGCGAGGGTGGCGACCAGGTTGCGGCGGGCTCCGGCGAGCAGCGCCGAGCCGCCCCGAGCGGCCCCGGCTGGGGCCTTGGGGGTGCCGCCGTGCTGCGGCAGGGCGGCGGTGGTCCCGTACGGGCCGGGCGCGGGCCGCGACGCCACCGGCACCGCGCGGGTGACCGGTTCGTCCGTGCGGGGGGTGAGGGCGGGCAGCGGGGCCGTGACGGCGGCCGGGAGCTCCCCCTCCGGCGGGGCGAGGCTCGCCGGCAGCGCGCCGCCGGCCCGGTCCGCGACCAGGGCGAGGGCGCGGCGCCCGGCGACGGCGCCGGACTTGTCGGCCAGCGCCCCGCGCATGCCGATCGAGGTCTCCAGCTCGGCCCTGGCCCGGTCCGGGTTGCCGGTGAGGAGGGCGAGCACGCCCAGTTCGTGGTGGAGGTACGCCTCCTCGGCGACCTCCCCGGCGATCCGGGCGGCCTCCTGACCGATCCGCAGCGCCCGCTCCCAGGCGCCCCAGTGCAGCCCCGCCGCGAAGGCCGGGGCGGCGCTGCGGGCCAGCAGCACGGCCACGCTGGCCTGTCCGGCGCCGTCGCCGGGGACCAGTTGGGCCATCGCGGCGAGGACCGCGTCGCCCTCGGCCGTCACCCGCTCGGGGGTGACCGAGGGGTGCCCGGCCCACCAGGCGTAGTGCTGGGCCGCGGTCCGGGCGCGCTCGGTGGCGCCCTCGCCGTATCCGGCGGCCTCCAGCTGGGTCACCACCCCGGCGGCCAGCCGGTAGCGGGATCCGGCCGGGGAGAGCAGCCCGCAGCCGGCCAGCTCGCCGAGCGCGGCATCCGCGTGGGTGTCCCCGACGAGTGCCGGGAGATGCGCCTGGTGCGGCACCTCGCCGCCGAGCGCCACCGCGAAGCGCAGGGTCTCGCGGGCGGCCTCGCTGAGCCGGGAGGCGAGCAGGGCGGCCGGGGCCGCCCCCTCCCCCAGGCTGGGCAGCGGTACGTGGACGCCGTCGACGGCCGGGTCGTGGCCGAACGGGACGTCCTGCGCCGGGCCGTCCTCGGTGTCGTACGCCCCTGCGTCGGCGCGCAGCAGGTCGCGCTGGCGCAGCAGGGCCGCGGCCTGGACGAAGCGGAGCGGCAGCCCCTCGGACTCGAACCGGAGGTCGCCCGCCCAGTTCCGTTCCTCCTCGGTGAGCGGGCGCTCGACGGCCCGCTCCAGCAGGTCGAGGCAGGCGCCGCGGCCGAGGCCCGCGAGGAAGACCTCTTCGAGCTGGGAGTCCGTGGTGGGCGCGGCGACGTCGGGCACCGTCGCGAACAGGAAGGCGCACTCCGGGGTGGCGTCGAGCAGCTCCTCCAGGGCCGTGCCGCCGAACTCCAGGTCGTCGAGGACGACGACGGCGCCGATGCGGCGGACCGCGTCGAGCAGCTGGGCCCGGTCGGGGCGGTGGTCCGGTGCGTCGTGGACCGCCTCGAAGAGGCCGTACAGGAGGTCGGCGGCGGTGCGCTTGTAGCCGCTGAGGCGTACGACGCCGTCGGGGGCGAGTCCGGCGCAGTCGGCCGCCACGGCGTCCAGCAGGGCCGTACGGCCGGAGCCGCCGGGTCCGGTGAGCCGTACCGAGCGGCCCTGGGTGAGCAGCCGGACGAGCCGCTCGCGCTCCCGGGTGCGCTCCAGGAGGGGGAGCTGCGGGGCGGGCGGGCCCGGGGGCACGGGCGGCGCGGCGGCGCGCTCCCGGCCGGCGCGGCCGGCCTCGGTGCGCCGGGCGGGCGGGCCGGGGTGTTCACCGGGCGGGCAGAGCTCGATCTCGCTGCCGTCGACCGGGTTGACGGTGAGGAGGTAGTCGCCCGATATGAGCCGCACGGTCCGGGCCTGCGGCGGCGCGGGCCGCCCGGGGTCCGGGGTCAGCTGGCCGCGGACCGGCCGGCGGGGCCCGGCGGCCGTACCGGGGCCGTCGTCGTCCCGGCCGTACAGTTCCGGTCCCCGGTGTGTCGAATCCATCGACGAAAGCCCCCAGACGCGTCGCGCACGATTGCCCCTCCCGGCCTCACACGCCCCGCAGTCGCTTCTGGTCCGGTGTCCGCCCGGTGGGTTCCCGTCAATCGGCGGACGGGCCGAACCCTAATCCGTCGTGCGGTGTCCCCGCACAGCCGGGGGGTCGTGCCGCCCGAAGCGGCTCGCTCTCGCACGGATTGCGCGGATCTGTCCGTGGTGAGCGTCCATGGTCCGGGCCGGGCGGGTGGTTCTACACCCGGGGCAGCGAGTCGGCGGCGATTCCGCCCTCGATGGCCAGAATGCGGTGCAGCCGGGTCGCCACCAGGAGACGCTGCATCTGCGGCGGCACTCCGCGGAGCACCAGCCGTCGGCCGGCCCGGCCGGCCCGGCGGTGGGCGCCCATGATGACGCCGAGTCCGGTGGCGTCCCAGGAGTCCAGCTCGGTCAGGTCGAGCACGAGGTCGCCGACCCCGTCGTCGAGGGCGGAGTGCAGGGCCGTACGGGCGTCCGCCGCGCTTCGGACGTCGAGGCGGCCCCCGACGACCAGTTCGGCGTGGTCGCCCCTGATGTGCATATGCGCTCCCCTGGAATGCCCCGTTGCAAGGTTCGTCTGTCTGTTCTGTCTCTGCCACAACTGACTCCGGCGGAGACAGGGAAGTTTCCGTCTGTAAGCGAACCGATACCGAATTCACCCCGTCGAGTGACCGAGGTGTGGCGAAGGCCGGATCGGGCCCACGGTTCCCGGGGCCGGCGCCCCGGGTCCCCGGGCGCCGGCCGACGGAGGACCGGCCCCCGGAGGACCGGGAACGATCAGTACGTGTAGAAGCCCTGCCCGCTCTTGCGGCCGATGTCACCTGCGTCCACCATCCGGCGCATCAGCTCCGGGGCGGCGAACTTCTCGTCCTGCGACTCCGTGTAGATGTTGCCGGTGGCGTGCAGCAGGATGTCGACGCCGGTCAGGTCCGCGGTGGCGAGCGGGCCCATGGCGTGGCCGAAACCGAGCTTGCAGGCGATGTCGATGTCCTCGGCCGAGGCGACGCCCGACTCGTACAGCTTGGCGGCCTCGACGACCAGGGCCGAGATCAGCCGGGTGGTGACGAAGCCGGCCACGTCGCGGTTGACGACGATGCAGGTCTTGCCGACGGACTCGGCGAACTCGCGCGCGGTGGCGAGGGTTTCGTCGCTGGTCTTGTAGCCGCGGACCAGCTCGCAGAGCTGCATCATCGGGACCGGCGAGAAGAAGTGCACACCGACGACGCGCTCGGGGCGCTCCGTCACGGCCGCGATCTTGGTGATCGGGATGGCGGAGGTGTTGGAGGCGAGGACCGCGTCCTCCCGGACGATCTTGTCGAGGGAGCGGAAGATCTCGTGCTTGACCTCCAGCTTCTCGAAGACGGCCTCGACGACGACGTCCGCGTCGGCGACCGCGTCGAGGTCGGTGGTGGTCGTGATGCGGGCGAGGGCGGCCTCGGCGTCGGCCGCGTCCAGCTTGCCCTTGGAGACGAACTTGGCGTACGACGCCTCGATGCCGCCACGTCCGCGGGCCAGTGCCTCGTCGGTGACGTCGCGCAGCACCACGTCCCAGCCCGCCTGGGCGGACACCTGCGCGATACCGGACCCCATGAGTCCGGCTCCGATGACGGCGAGCTTCCTGGCCACGTATGCACCCCTTGGTTCAGTGTTTCGCGCGCGCGGCTGGTCCCCGCACGGCCTGTCCTCACGCTTGTTCACATGCCCTCCGGCGGAGATTAGTACCCGGGAAGGGCCCTGGGGCCGTGAAGAGATGCGCGTCACGTCTCACATGACGGACATCACACCGGCAGGGGTCATCCGGCGGCGCGCCGGGCGTAGTTACGCTGACGGCATGGTCAATCTGACACGTATCTACACCCGCACCGGCGACCAGGGCACCACCGCGCTGGGCGACATGAGCCGCACCGCCAAGACCGATCTGCGGATCTCCGCGTACGCCGACACCAACGAGGCCAATGCCGTCATCGGGACCGCCATCGCGCTCGGGCAGCTCTCCGAGGACGTGGTGAAGGTGCTCGTCCGGGTGCAGAACGACCTGTTCGACGTGGGCGCGGACCTGTCGACCCCGGTCGTCGAGGACCCGAAGTACCCGCCGCTGCGGGTGGAGCAGTCCTACGTCGACAAGCTGGAGGCGGACTGCGACCGCTTCCTGGCGGAGCTGGAGAAGCTGCGCAGCTTCATCCTGCCGGGCGGTACGCCCGGGGCGGCGCTGCTGCACCAGGCGTGCACGGTGGTCCGGCGCGCGGAGCGGTCCACCTGGGCGGCGTTGGAGGTGCACGGCGACGTGATGAACGCGCTGACCGCCACGTACCTCAACCGCCTCTCCGACCTGTTGTTCATCCTGGCGAGGACGGCGAACAAGGAGGTCGGGGACGTGCTGTGGGTGCCGGGCGGCGAGCGGTAGCGGACAGTCCTGCCGGGCGGGCCCGCACCCCCGTGGCGGGCCTGTCCCGGTGTCAGCGGACGGCTTTCGGCTCCTGCTTGGGGAACAGCGTGTAGCTCACGGCGATGACCAGGTTGATGCCGATGACCAGCAGCATCTTCTCCTGCCAGGCCCGCAGCGAGGAGACGTCGCCGTCCCCGCCCACGTACCAGACGGCCGCCTGGAGCAGCGCCAGCGCGGTCGCCGCCGCGAGGGTCCAGCGCCCGGCGACCCGCCATTCGTGCACCGCGCGCGCCCGGCCGTACTTCGGCGGCTTCACCGGCGGCGGACCGCCCGCCCACCGGTGGGCGACCCGGGCGTCGACCCAGCGGATCGTGGAGTGGCCGAGCCCCACCGTGAAGCCGATGTAGACCGCGGCGAGCCCGTGCTTCCAGTCCGGCTGCGCCCCGTTCTTCAGGTCGATGGCGGTCACCACCAGGAGCACGAGCTCCAGCAGCGGCTCGCACAGCAGCACGGCCGCCCCGAGCCGCGGCTTCCTCGCCCAGTACCGCAGGGCCAGCCCGGCCGCCAGCAGCACCCAGAAGGCGACCTCGCAGAGCACGATCAGTGTGACGATCACGGCGTTTCCCTTCTTCTCCCCGTTCCCTCCAGCATTCCGGCCGTCCGGGGCGTACTCGTCGTCGGCGATGACGAATCCGCACTGCATCCTTCGATGTACCGGCGCCTCCCCCCGCGTCAGGAGGCCGGCGCCCCGGTCACCGTGTTGGATATGAGGGTGTCCACGCTTCCCCGCCCGCACCGCCACGACGTGCTCCTGGCCGTGCTGGGCCTGTCCGGCGGCCTGCTCCTGTGGCTGCTGGGCCTGCACCTCCAGAACGACCGGGTCTTCACGGCCCCCTGGGTCTGCCTGGTGCCGCTCGTCGTGGTCTCCGGGCTCGAACTGCTCCGCCGGAGCGCCCCGCAGACGGGGCTGGTCGTCGGCACGATCGCCCTGGTGGCGGACCAGTTCACGGTCGGGAACCTGGCGACGGTCCTGATGTTCACGGACCTGGTCTACGCGGCCGTGCTGTACGGGAAGCCGTCCGCCGCCCGGCGCATCCCGGTGACCACGTTCCTGATCACGGTCGGGGTCACGATCGGCTTCCTGGCCTGGTTCCGCAGTCCGCAGGCCCTGCTCATCGGCGTCGTCACCGCCATGGTCTCGTTCCTCCCGGCGCTCACGGCGGTGAGCGTCCGCAACCACCGGGACGCCGCCGCGACGGCCCGGCTGCAGGCCGAGCAGACCGCGCGGCTCGCCGAGATGGACCGGGCCCAGGCGGTGACCGCCGAGCGCGCCCGGATGGCCCGCGAGCTCCATGACGTGGTGGCCAACCACCTCTCCGCGATCGCCATCCACTCCACCGCCGCGCTCTCCATCGACGATCCGGGGACCTCGCGCGAGGCGCTCGGGGTGATCCGGGAGAACAGCGTCGACGGCCTCGCCGAGATGCGCCGGCTCATCGGGCTGCTGCGCACCGGGGACGCGGCGCGGCCCGCCGCCTCCCCCACGCTCGCCTCGCTGGACGCGCTGGTCGAGCAGGCCCGCGCCAACGCGGCCTCCAGCGGCCTGGAATGCTCCTTCGAGGACGTCCGGGAGGAACCGGGACCGCTGCCGGCGCCGGTCGAACTGGCCGCGTACCGGATCGTCCAGGAGTCCCTGACGAACGCGCTCAAGCACGCCGCTCCCGGGCCCGTCACGGTACGGCTCGGACAGTGCGGGCGGCTGCTCACGGTGGAGGTCAGCAGTGCGCTCGGGAAGCGCGGCGGACCGCGCGCGCCGGGTTCCGGGGCCGGTCTGGTGGGCATGCGCGAGCGGGTGGCACTGCTGGGCGGCACGATCGAGGCGGGCCCGTCGGCCGGCTCCGGCGGCAAGAAGATCTGGCGGGTACGGGCCGAACTGCCCGTGGAGGAAGGGGTGTCCGGACGATGACGATCCGGGTGGTGGTCGCCGAGGACCAGTCGGCCGTACGGGCGGGGCTGGTGCTCATCCTGCGCAGCGCGGGCGGCATCGAGGTGGTGGGCGAGGCCGGGGACGGCGAGGAGGCGGTGCGGCTGGCCCGCGAGCTCCGGCCGGACCTGGTGCTGATGGACGTTCAGATGCCTCGGCTGGACGGGGTTTCCGCGACCGCACGGGTGGTGGCGGAGCGGCTCGCGGACGTCCTGGTGCTCACCACGTTCGACCTGGACGAGTACGTCTTCGGGGCGCTGCGGGCGGGGGCCTCGGGCTTCCTGCTGAAGAACACCGACGCGCGGGACCTGATCGAGGCCGTCCGTACGGTGGCGCGCGGCGAGGGCCTGATCGCTCCGGCCGTGACGCGCAGGCTGATCGCCGAGTTCGCCGGGACCCGCCCCGCGCCCCCGGCGGACGGCCCCGGCGCGGCGGCGCTGGCCGCGCTCACCCGGCGGGAGCGGGAGGTGCTGGGCTGCCTCGGCGAGGGGCTGTCGAACGCGGAGATCGCGGTCCGGCTCTCCATGGCGGAGGCCACCGTGAAGACCCATGTGAGCAGGCTGCTGGGGAAGCTCGGACTGCGCAGCCGGGTGCAGGCGGCGGTCCTCGCCCAGGAGTTGGGCATCTGAGGCCACCAACTGATCTTTGGTCCAGACCTCTTGACGATTGGTCCAGACCTTCCTAATCTCACCGGACACACTGCGGTGAGCACGCCATGACAAGGTGCGCTCTGGGCGGCGCAGGGTTTGCAGTTCACGGACCACCCCCGTTTGTCCGGACCTCACCCGAGGAGCACCGTTGAGCACTGAAAACCCCCTACGCCGGACCCGATTCAGACTCGGGACCGGAAGAGCCACGAAAACCCGAGCGGTCGCGGGCCTCACCGCGCTCCTGCTCCCGCTGGCCGCCATGGTCGGCCTGGCCGCCCCCGCCGAGGCCGCGTCCTCGGCGACCGCCACCTACGTCAAGAAGTCCGACTGGGGCAACGGCTTCGAGGGCCAGTGGACGGTGAAGAACACCGGCACCACCGCGCTCTCCTCCTGGACCATCGAGTGGGACTTTCCCTCCGGCACCGCGGTCGGCTCCGCCTGGGACGCCACCGTCACCAGCTCCGGAACCCACTGGACCGCCAAGAACCTCGGCTGGAACGGATCGGTCGCCCCCGGCGCCTCCGTCAGCTTCGGCTTCAACGGCACCGGCACCGGCGCCCCCACCGGCTGCAAGCTGAACGGCGCCTCCTGCGACGGCGGCAGCGTCCCCGGCGACAACGCCCCCTCGGCCCCCGGCACCCCCACGGCCAGCGGCATCACCGACACCTCGGTCAAGCTGAGCTGGACCGCCGCGACCGACGACAACGGCATCAAGAACTACGACGTCCTGCGGGACGGCGCGGTCGTCTCGACGGTCACCGGCACGACGTACACGGACTCCGGTCTGAAGGCCGGCACCGACTACTCGTACACCGTGCAGGCCCGCGACACCGCCGGCCAGACCGGACCGGTCAGCGGCGCGGTCAAGGTGCACACCACCGGCGGCGGGGGCACCCCCGACCCGGGCACCGGCGGCAAGGTGAACCTCGGCTACTTCACCAACTGGGGCGTCTACGGACGCAACTACCACGTCAAGAACCTGGACACCTCCGGTTCCGCCGCGAAGATCACGCACATCAACTACGCCTTCGGCAACGTCCAGGGCGGCAAGTGCACGATCGGTGACTCGTACGCCGACTACGACAAGGCGTACACCGCCGACCAGTCGGTCGACGGCGTGGCCGACACCTGGGACCAGCCGCTGCGCGGCAACTTCAACCAGCTCCGCAAGCTGAAGGCGAAGTACCCGCACATCAAGATCCTGTGGTCCTTCGGCGGCTGGACCTGGTCCGGCGGCTTCGGTGACGCCGCGAAGAACCCGGCCGCGTTCGCCGACTCCTGCTACAGCCTGGTCGAGGACCCGCGCTGGGCCGACGTCTTCGACGGCATCGACATCGACTGGGAGTACCCCAACGCCTGCGGCCTCACCTGCGACACCAGCGGCCCCGCCGCGCTGAAGGGCCTCACCTCGGCGCTGCGGACCAAGTTCGGCAAGGACTACCTGGTCACCGCCGCCATCACGGCCGACGGCTCCCAGGGCGGCAAGATCGACCTCACCGACTACGCCGGCGCCGCCCAGTCCCTGAACTGGTACAACGTGATGACGTACGACTTCTTCGGTGCCTGGGACGCGAAGGGCCCGACCGCCCCGCACTCCCCGCTCACCTCGTACAACGGCATCCCGCAGGCCGGCTTCAACTCCGCCGACGCCATCGCCAAGCTGAAGACCCAGGGCGTCCCCGCCTCCAAGCTGCTCCTCGGCATCGGCTTCTACGGCCGCGGCTGGACCGGCGTCACCCAGGACGCCCCCGGCGGCACCGCCACCGGCGCCGCCCCCGGCACCTACGAGGCCGGCATCGAGGACTACAAGGTCCTCAAGACCAGCTGCCCGACCACCGGCACCATCGCCGGCACCGCCTACGCCCACTGCGGCACCAACTGGTGGAGCTACGACACCCCCGCCACCATCACCTCGAAGATGACCTGGGCGAAGAGCCAGGGCCTCGGTGGCGCGTTCTTCTGGGAGTTCAGCGGTGACACCGCCAACGGCGAACTCGTCAGCGCCATCAACAGCGGCCTGAAGTAGCCCCTACGCGGTCCCGGCCGCCCCCCACCGGCACACCGCATCGCACCACCCCGCAAAGCAGCCGGGGAGACAGGTCCGCCCCCTGTCTCCCCGGCTTCTCCATCTCTACGGCGGCCCTGACGGCCGCCCGCGGCGCTCAGGCCACGTTCACCCGCTGGCCGGGCGGCGCCGCCTCCAGCCAGGCCAGGAAACCGGTCAGCGCGTCCTCGCTCATGGCCAGCTCCAGGCGGGTCTCCTCATGGAGACAGCCGAGCACCACCGCGTCGGACAGGAGCGCCAGCTCCTCCTCGCCCTCGGGCAGCCGCCGGGCGACCACCTCGATCGAGGCGCGCTCCAGGACCCGGCGCGGGCGGGGCGCGTACGAGAAGACCCGGAACCAGTCGATCCGGTCCCCGCTGTACCGGGCGACGCCGTACACCCAGCCCTTGCCGGAGAGATCGGGCTCCTCCGGAACGTTCCACCGCACACTGCAGTCGAAGGTGCCGCCGGAGCGCTGGATCAGCCGCCGGCGCAGGCCGAAGACGAACAGCCCCACCAGAACCAGGGCGACGACCAGACCGCCCACCCACAGCGCGAGGATCATCTGCACCGACCTCCTCGCGTCGTCGAGTTACGAATACCGCCGGACCTGCAACAAACCGCACCTGCATCGCCTCAGCCGCGGCCCGGTCTGGAGGGTTTCTCCAGCACGGGCCGCGGCTGAGGGTAAAGCTACGTCGTCGCGGTGCGCTAGCGCGCCGCCACCGCGCGCAGTCGCACTTCGGCGCGTCGCTCGGAAGCGGCGTCCGTGTCCGACTTCGCACGCTCCAGCGCGCGCTCGGCGCGCTGGACATCGATCTCGTCCGCAAGCTCGGCAATCTCCGCGAGCAGCGAGAGCTTGTCGTCCGCGAACGAGATGAATCCGCCGTGCACAGCGGCGACGACCGTGCCGCCATCGCTCGTACGGATGGTCACCGGGCCCGACTCCAGCACACCCAGAAGCGGCTGGTGACCGGGCATGACGCCGATGTCGCCGGACGTGGTGCGCGCGACGACCAGGGTGGCCTCGCCGGACCAGACACTGCGGTCCGCGGCGACCAGCTCGACGTGCAGCTCAGCAGCCAAGGGTGGCTCCTCGGGTCACCACCCGGCCGTTCCGCCGGGTGTTGGGTCAATTCTAAGGGGCGTGGTGAGGGGGGCGGGACGTACCCCGCCCCCCTCGGTGAGCCAGGGCTCAGGAGACGCCGAGCTCCTTGGCGTTGGCCTTCAGGTCCTCGATGCCACCGCACATGAAGAACGCCTGCTCGGGGAAGTGGTCGTACTCACCGTCGCAGATCGCGTTGAACGCGGCGATCGACTCGTCCAGCGGCACGTCCGAACCGTCCACGCCGGTGAACTGCTTGGCGACGTGGGTGTTCTGCGACAGGAAGCGCTCGACACGGCGGGCACGCTGGACGACCAGCTTGTCCTCCTCGCCGAGCTCGTCCATACCGAGGATGGCGATGATGTCCTGGAGGTCCTTGTACTTCTGGAGGATCCCCTTGACGCGCATGGCGGCGTCGTAGTGGTCCTGCGCGATGTAGCGCGGGTCCAGGATGCGGGACGTGGAGTCCAGCGGGTCCACGGCCGGGTAGATGCCCTTCTCGGAGATCGGACGGGAGAGAACCGTCGTCGCGTCGAGGTGGGCGAAGGTGGTGGCCGGGGCCGGGTCGGTCAGGTCGTCCGCGGGGACGTAGATCGCCTGCATCGAGGTGATCGAGTGACCACGGGTCGACGTGATGCGCTCCTGCAGCAGACCCATCTCGTCGGCCAGGTTCGGCTGGTAACCCACCGCGGACGGCATACGGCCGAGCAGGGTGGACACCTCGGAGCCGGCCTGGGTGTACCGGAAGATGTTGTCGATGAAGAAGAGCACGTCCTGCTTCTGAACATCGCGGAAGTACTCCGCCATGGTCAGACCGGCGAGCGCGACCCGAAGACGCGTCCCCGGCGGCTCGTCCATCTGGCCGAAGACCAGCGCGGTCTTGTCGATGACGCCCGAGTCGGCCATTTCCTCGATGAGGTCGTTGCCCTCACGGGTGCGCTCACCGACACCGGCGAACACCGACACACCGTCGTGGTTGTTGGCCACGCGGTAGATCATTTCCTGGATCAGAACGGTCTTGCCGACACCGGCACCACCGAACAGACCGATCTTTCCACCCTTGACGTAAGGGGTGAGAAGGTCGATGACCTTGACGCCGGTCTCGAACATCTCGGTCTTGGACTCGAGCTGGTCGAAGTTGGGCGCCTTGCGGTGGATCGCCCAGCGCTCGGTGACCTCGGCGTTGGCCTCCGGCTTGTTGAGGATCTCGCCGAGGGTGTTGAACACCTTGCCCTTGGTGATGTCACCGACGGGGACGGTGATGCCCTCGCCCGTGTCGGTCACCGGGGCCTGGCGGACCAGGCCGTCGGTCGGCTGCATCGAGATCGCGCGGACCATGCCGTCGCCGAGGTGCTGGGCGACTTCCAGGGTCAGCGTCTTGAGCTTGCCGTCCTCGGCCGGGTCGGCCACCTGGACGGTCAGCGCGTTGTAGATGTCCGGCATCGCGTCGACGGGGAACTCCACGTCGACGACCGGGCCGATGACCCGGGCGACGCGGCCCGTGGCAACGGCCGTCTCAACTGTCGTCGTCATTACTTGTCACTCCCCGCGGTCGCGTCGGCCAGCGCACTGGCACCACCGACGATCTCGCTGATTTCCTGGGTGATTTCGGCCTGGCGGGCCGCGTTGGCAAGCCGGGAGAGCGTCTTGATGAGCTCACCGGCGTTGTCGGTGGCGGACTTCATCGCGCGGCGGCGGGCGGCGTGCTCGGAAGCAGCGGCCTGCAGCAGCGCGTTGTAGATCCGGCTCTCGACGTACCGCGGCAGCAGGGCGTCGAGGACGTCCTCCGCCGACGGCTCGAACTCGAACAGCGGCAGGATCTCTCCCTTGCCGTCCTCGTCCTTCGCCGCACCGAGACTGAGCGGCAGCATCCGGTCGTCGACCGGGCTCTGCGTCATCATCGACACGAACTCCGTGAAGACGATGTGCAGCTCGTCGACACCGCCCTCGGCGGTCTCCTGGGTGACCGCCTCGATCAGCGGCGCAGCGGCGCGCTTGGCGTCCGCGTACGTCGGGCTGTCGGTGAAGCCGGTCCACGAGTCCGCGATCTTGCGCTCACGGAAGCCGTAGTAGGCGACGCCCTTGCGGCCGATCACGTAGGTGACGACCTCCTTGCCCTCGCCCTGGAGGCGCTCGGTCAGTCGCTCCGCGGCCTTGATGGCGTTGGAGGAGTAACCGCCGGCCAGACCGCGGTCGCTCGTGATGAGCAGGATCGCGGCCCGGGTCGGGGCGTCGGCCTCGGTCGTCAGCGGGTGCTTGGTGGTGGAGCCGGTCGCCACCGCGGTCACCGCACGGGTGAGCTCGGTCGCGTACGGCGTGGATGCCGCCACCTGGCGCTGCGCCTTGACGATGCGCGAGGCGGCGATCATCTCCATCGCCTTGGTGATCTTCTTCGTGGCGGAGACGGAGCGAATGCGGCGCTTGTAAACGCGAAGCTGAGCGCCCATCGATCAGCCCTCGCCCAGCAGCTTGCCGTCCGAGGTCTCGAACTGCTGCTTGAAGGTGGCGACGGCGTCGGCGATCGCCTGCAGCGTGTCGTCGGACATCTTGGCGCCCTCGCGGATGCTGGTCAGGAGGTCCTTGCGCTCGCGGCGCAGGAACTCGAGCAGCTCCGTCTCGAAGCGGCGGATGTCCTGGACCGGGACGTCGTCCATCTTGCCGTTGGTGCCGGCCCAGATGGAGACGACCTGCTCCTCGACCGGGAACGGTGCGTACTGCGGCTGCTTCAGCAGCTCGACCATGCGCTTACCGCGCTCCAGCGACGCCTTCGAGGCCGCGTCCAGGTCGGAACCGAAGGCGGCGAACGCCTCCAGCTCGCGGTACTGGGCGAGGTCGACACGGAGACGGCCGGAGACCTGGCGCATCGCCTTGTGCTGGGCGGAACCACCGACGCGGGAGACCGAGATACCGACGTTCAGGGCCGGGCGCTGGCCGGCGTTGAACAGGTCGGACTCCAGGAAGCACTGGCCGTCGGTGATGGAGATGACGTTGGTCGGGATGAACGCCGACACGTCGTTGGCCTTCGTCTCGACGATCGGGAGACCCGTCATCGAACCGGCGCCCATGTCGTCGGAGAGCTTGGCGCAGCGCTCCAGCAGACGCGAGTGCAGGTAGAAGACGTCGCCCGGGTAGGCCTCACGGCCCGGCGGACGGCGCAGCAGAAGCGACACGGCGCGGTAGGCGTCGGCCTGCTTCGAGAGGTCGTCGAAGATGATCAGGACGTGCTTGCCCTGGTACATCCAGTGCTGGCCGATGGCCGAACCGGTGTACGGCGCCAGGTACTTGAAGCCGGCCGGGTCGGACGCCGGGGCGGCGACGATGGTCGTGTACTCCAGCGCGCCGGCCTCTTCGAGGGCACCGCGCACGGAGGCGATGGTGGAGCCCTTCTGACCGATGGCGACGTAGATGCAGCGGACCTGCTTGTTCACGTCGCCCGAGCGCCAGTTGTCGCGCTGGTTGATGATCGTGTCGACGGCCAGAGCGGTCTTACCCGTCTGACGGTCACCAATGATCAGCTGACGCTGGCCGCGGCCGATCGGCACCATGGCGTCGACGGCCTTGTAGCCGGTCTGCATCGGCTCGTGCACCGACTTGCGGACCATGACGCCAGGGGCCTGCAGCTCAAGGGCGCGACGGCTGTCGGTCGCGATCTCGCCGAGACCGTCGATCGGGTTGCCGAGCGGGTCGACGACGCGGCCGAGGTAGCCCTCGCCGACGCCGACGGAGAGCACCTCACCGGTGCGCTGCACCGGCTGGCCCTCCTCGATACCGCTGAACTCGCCGAGGACGATCGCACCGATCTCGCGCTCCTCGAGGTTGAGGGCGAGACCGAGGGTGCCGTCCTCGAACTTCAGCAGCTCGTTCGCCATGGCCGAGGGAAGACCCTCGACCTTCGCGATGCCGTCGCCGGCAACGCTGACCGTACCGACCTCCTCGCGCGAGGCCGCGTCCGGCTTGTACGACTGGACAAAGTTCTCCAGCGCGTCCCGGATCTCCTCCGGCCGGATCGTGAGCTCCGCCATCTGGGTTCCCTGCTCTCCTTGTTGGGCCCGAAGTTTCTTAAGGGGGTCTGGGGGCCGACCCCCAGGAATCTTCTGCAGTTTCTGCACGGCCCAACCGGGCCGCTGGTCTTGCTCTGTTCTGTTGCTGCGCGGCGTCGGTCAGCCGGCCATGCGACGGGACGCCTCGTCGAGGCGGTCCGCGATGGTGCCGTTGATGACCTCGTCGCCGACCCGCACCGAGATCCCGCCGAGGACCGTGGGGTCCACGTCGAGGTTCAGGTGCATCAGGCGACCGTAGATCTTCGCCAGCGCCGCGCCGAGGCGCTGCTTCTGCTGATCGCTCAGCGGCACTGCCGAGGTCACGACCGCGACCATGCGCTCCCGGCGCTCCGCGGCGAGCTTGGAAAGGGACTCCAGTCCCTCTTCCAGGCTACGTCCGCGCGGCTGGGTGACAAGCCGCGTGACGACGCGCACGGTGGCGGCCCTGGCCTTGCCGTCGAGCAGGCTGTGCAGCAGCTGGCTCTTGGCGGAGGCGGAGGCCGACCGGTCGGTCAACGCGGCGCGCAGTGCCTTGTCGGAGGTGACGATCCGGCCGAACCGGAACAGTTCGTCCTCGACGTCGTCGAGGTCCCCGCTGCGCTGGGCGGCGGTGAGGTCGGCGGTGTTCGCCAGCTCCTCGACCGCGTCGACCAGGTCGCGCGACTGCGACCAGCGGGAGCGGACCATGCCGGAGACCAGGTCGACGGTCTCGCCGCCCACCTGACCACGCAGCAGCCGTCCGGCCAGCTCCGCCCGGGCCTCGCCGGGCTGCGACGGGTCGGTCAGGACCCGTCGCAGGGAGACCTCGCGGTGGAGCAGCGCCGTCACGGCGGCCAGCTCCTCGGCGAGCTTCGCCGCGTCGACCGACGTGTTGTCGGTCAGCGCGTCGAGGGACTCACGTGCGGCAGCCAGTGCCTCGCGGCTCGCTCCGTTCATCGGACAGCCTCGGCCTTCGCCTCGAGCTCGTCGAGGAAACGGTCGACGGTGCCGCTCTGCCGGGCGTAGTCCTCCAGGGACTCGCCGACGAGCTTGCCGGCCAGGTCGGTGGCGAGCTTGCCCACGTCCTGACGCAGCGCGGAGGCCGCGGCCTTGCGGTCGGCCTCGATCTGGGCGTGACCGGCAGCGATGATCTCCTCGCGCTGCCGCTGGCCCTCGGCCCGCATCTCCTGCAGGATCACGGCACCCTGCTCCTGCGCCTCCTGGCGCAGGCGCGCGGCCTCGTGACGGGCCTCGGCGAGCTGAGCCTTGTACTGCTCAAGCACGCTCTGGGCTTCGGTCTGGGCCGCATCGGCCTTCTCGATACCGCCTTCGATGGCCTCGCGGCGCTCTTCCAGAACCTTGTTGATGTTCGGAAGGAGCTTCTTGGCGAGGAAGCCGAAGACGATGACGAAGGCGATCAGACCGATGACGAGCTCAGGGATCGGCGGAACGAGGGGGTTCTCCACCTCGGCCTCGGCCGCGAGCTGAACCAGGGGGTTCACATCAGTGCCTTTCGTCGGAACGGACTAGTCGCGGTTCGTCAGCTGTAGACGAACGGCATGACCAGACCGATGAGGGCGAGCGCCTCACAGAAGGCGAAGCCGAGGATCTGGTTGGCGCGGATCAGGCCGGCAGCCTCGGGCTGACGGGCGAGCGCCTGGGTGCCGTTACCGAAGATGATGCCGACGCCGACGCCGGGGCCAATGGCGGCCAGGCCATAACCGACGGAGCTGAGGGAACCGGTGACGGCGGCAAGGGTCTGGGACATGCCAGTTCTTCCTTCTCTTTCACGGACCGGTGGGGGTTGGCCACCGGACGACTGGGGGTAGGGGAGGCGCGATCAGTGGTGCTCGGCGACGGCGCCCTGGATGAAGCTGCACGCCAGGAGCACGAAGACGTACGCCTGAACAGCCTGGATGAAGAGCTCGAAGGCCGTCATCACGATGACCATCACGAACGAGACGCCCGCGTAGGCGATGCCGATGCCGTTGAGCAGGTACCAGCTCGCGATGGTGAAGAGCAGCAGCAGGGTGTGACCGGCGAACATGTTCGCGAAGAGTCGGACCGCGTGCGTGAAGGGCCGGACGATGACGTTCGAGAAGAACTCGATGACCATCACCATCGGGAGCACCGGGCCGAGCGACTTGTCGTAGCCCGTCAGGTTCTTGAAGCCGCCGACGAAACCGTGGCGCTTGAACGTGATGCTCATCCAGAGGACGTAGACGATCAGGGCCAGGCCTGCCGGGTACGCGATGACCGAGGTCACCGGGAACTGGGCGAGCGGGATGATCGACCAGAGGTTCATCATCCACACGAAGAAGAAGATCGAGACCATCAGCGGGACGTACTTCTCGCCCTCGCGCTTCCCGAGCGTCTCGTAGACGATGCCGCGGCGCACGAAGTCGTAGCCGGCCTCGGCGACCATCTGCAGCTTGCCCGGGACGACCTTCGGCTTACGGAAGGCGGCCCAGAAGAAGCCGACGATGATGACCGTACCGAGGAGCGCCAGCAGCATCGTCTTGTTGAAGTAGATGTTGCTGTCCGCGTCACCGAAGATCGGCTCGAACAGGAAAGAGTGCAGGCCGGGACCCGGGAAACCACAACCGGAGAAGATGTGGCAATCGGTCTCGAAGGCGAGCACCTGTGTCGGGTCAGCACTCACCGCGGGCTCCTTCAGCGTGGCGCATAGGTACGGCAACCTCGTTGTGTCGGCGCGGCGCGCAGCCGCGGTTCGGCACTGGACTGGTGTTACGGATGTGTGAGCGGCAGTCAGGCATTGAGCCTCGCGATCGAGCAGGCGTCAGCTCACATGCCCGCGCCCGCAATGCCGCAGTTGGAACCGGACGATAGCAGGGTCTTGAACCCGCTCTTATCCCGCCCCTACCCTTCACGACTTCGTGCCCGTGTTCTTGGGCTTTTCCGCCTTGTCGGACTCGGGCTCGACGTAAAGGATCTTGGCCTTCATGTGTGCACGCGTCTGCGCGCCGATCCACACGAGGGTCATCGCCACCAGCGTGATCGCGAATGCCTTCGGGTTGAACAGCGTCGTGTTCTTGAATGCGGCGACGAAGATGAACATCAGGAGAAGCTGAGCCGTGTAAAGCATCAGCCCCATCGCCTGGAAGAGGTGGGGCAGGGACCTCGCGGTCCGTTGCAGGACGATCAGCCCGATCCCCATGAAGAGGATCACCACGGCCGTCGCCACGAGCGCGCCCAGGGCTCCCTTGCCACCCGCTACCCCGGCACTGACCGCGACGGCGACAGCGCCGGCGGCAGCGGTGGGTACGGCGGCTTGGAGGAGAGTCCGGGCGTCGTTGGACGGCATGGCGGCAGCTCCGCTTGCAGGGGGTGGGCAGGGTGTCGTCATGGACGAGCGTAGGCCCGGGACCGGTCGTTGGATTCAGGCCGAGGAACCGTTGCTACTCAAGTCCTTCGGCCCCGTCACCGGGCTTCGTGAACGGTATCACAAACTATTTGATGAGGTCTTTACTCGAAAGGTGTGCTTACTGTCACACGTGAGGGTGAAGCTGCGCATGTGAGCAAGGCAACTAAGCGAGCTGTCTGCTATTGCCCCGCGATGCCCTGAATATCAGCGCGCGCTTTCAGCCGTGTTTCTGTCCGAAAGACGCGAACGGGGGCCGACGGCGGTCGCTCCGTTGACGCCCGAAACTCCCACCACGACCGGGGTGCGCTCCGGCTCCACGGACTCCACACGCCCCTCGCGCCCCGTCCGCCCCGCCGGCCCCTCAGGGCGCTCCCCGGCGGCCGCCGGGGGTTCCGTTCCGGAGGTTCCTCTTCCGGCGCGACGGTGGCGGTAGCGGGGCGGCACGAAGCGTTCCGCCCAGTACGGGGCCCGCGGGGTGAACCGCGGCATCAGAAGCAGGACGAGACCGATCGTGCTCATCCCCATGATGACCAGCACGATCCACAACGACGTCGAGTGCACCGAGTAGCCGACCGCGCCGAAGGCGATCAGGGCCGACCAGAAGTACATGATCAGCACCGACCTGCTGTGCGAATGGCCGATCTCCAGCAGCCGGTGGTGCAGATGGCCCCGGTCCGCCGCGAACGGCGACTGGCCGTTCCAGGTGCGCCGCACGATCGCCAGCACCAGGTCCGCGGCCGGGATCGCGATGATCGTCAGCGGCAGCAGCAGCGGGATGAAGACCGGCAGCATCGCGTGGGTCGCCTCGCGCTCACTGCCCGCGAAGATCTTCAGTGTGTCCGGGTCGACCCGGCCGGTGACGGAGATCGCCCCGGCCGCCAGCACCAGGCCGATCAGCATCGAGCCCGAGTCGCCCATGAAGATCCGGGCCGGGTGCATGTTGTGCGGCAGGAAGCCCAGGCACATGCCCATCAGGATCACCGCGAAGAGTGTCGCCGGGGCCGCCGCCTCGATCATGTGCCCGTACCAGAGCCGGTACGTGTACAGGAAGAACGCCGCGGCGGCGATGCACACCATGCCCGCCGCGAGCCCGTCGAGGCCGTCGACGAAGTTGACCGCGTTGATGGTGATGACGACCAGCGCGACCGTGAGCAGCGTGCCCTGCCACTGGGTGAGCGCGACCGTGCCCACGCCCGGGATCGGGAGCCACAGGACCGTCAGCCCCTGGAGGACCATGACCGCGGCGGCGATCATCTGGCCGCCGAGCTTGATCAGGGCGTCGATCTCGAACTTGTCGTCGAGCACCCCGATCAGCCAGATCAGCGCGGCCCCGGAGAGCAGCGCCCGCGGTTCGGTGGAGAGCTGGAAGACCCATTCGAGGTTGTGGAGGTGGGCCGCGACGATCAGTCCGGCGCAGAGCCCGCCGAACATGGCGATGCCGCCGAGCCGCGGGGTCGGTTCCCGGTGGACGTCGCGCGCACGGATCGCGGGCATCGCCCCGATCGCGATGGCGAACTTGCGCACCGGACCGGTCAGCAGATACGTCACCGCGGCCGTGACGCAGAGCGTCAGCAGGTAATCACGCACGGGCTGCCCCACAGAATTCGCCTGGCCATCTCAGCCCACACCATAAACCGTCCGGAGCCACCGGGCGGTCGCGCTGGACGGGCCCCGTGACCGAGGACACCGGGCGCGGGACGGCCGGTTCCGGGCTTCGGGACCCTCCCGCGCGGCCCTTTCGCGTCACCCCGGGTAGGGCGGATGGTTCACGGCCAGCGCCCGGACCTCGGCGCGGACATCGGCGTCCTCCCGGACCGCCTGCCCCAGGAGCACCGCCAGCCGGGCCATGTCGGCCTCGTCCAGGCCCTGGGTGGTCACGGCCGCCGTACCGAGCCGGATGCCCCGGGCGTCCCCGTACGGCAGCGCGCAGGTGTCCAGCACCACCCCGGCCGCCGCCAGCCGGGCCCGCGCGGTGGCGGCGTCGACGCCCAGCGGCGCCGGGTCCGCGACGATCAGATGGGTGTCCGTGCCGCCCGTGGTGACCTCGAAGCCCTCTGCCTCCAGGCCGGCCGCCAGCACCCGGGCGTGCGCGACCACCCGATGGGCGTACGCGGCGAACGCCGGGGCCGCCGCCTCCCCGAACGCGACGGCCTTGGCCGCGACGCTGTGCATCTGGGCGCCGCCCTGGGTGAACGGGAAGACCGCCCGGTCGATCCGCTCCGCCAGCTCGGCGCCGCACAACAGCATCCCGCCGCGCGGCCCCCGCAGCACCTTGTGGGTGGTCGCGCAGACCACGTCGGCGTACGGGACCGGGCTGGGGGCCGCTCCCCCGGCGATCAGCCCCATCGGATGCGCGGAGTCGGCGATGAGATACGCCCCCACCTCGTCGGCGATCTCCCGGAACCGCTCGTGGTCGGGGTGGCGGGGGTAGGAGATCGAGCCGCTCACGATCGCCTTGGGGCGGTGGGCGCGGGCCAGGGCGCGGACCTGCCCGTAGTCGATCAGTCCGCTCTCGGGGTCCACCCCGTAGCCGACGAACTCGAACCAGCGGCCGGAGAAGTTGGCGGGCGAACCGTGGGTGAGGTGCCCCCCGTACGGGAGTCCCATGGCGAGCACCGTGTCGCCGGGGCGCAGCAGCGCGGCGTACGCGGCGAGGACCGCGGCGGAGCCGGAGTGCGGCTGGACGTTGGCGTGCTGGGCGCCGAAGAGGGCGGTGGCCCGGCGGCGGGCGATGTTCTCGGCGGCGTCCGCCTGCTCGCAGCCGCCGTGGTGGCGGGCGCCCGGGTAGCCCTCGGCGTACTTGTTGGCGAGCGGGGAACCCAGGGCGGCGAGGACCGCGGGCGAGGTGAAGTTCTCGGCGGCGGTGAGCTGCAGGGTGGTGGACTGGCGGCGCAGCTCCGCCTGGAGCACGGCGGCGATCTCCGGGTCCTCCCGGAGCAGGGCGGCGGGGTCCTGGGGCAGGACGGGGCCGGAGGGCGGTGCGGCGGGAGTGGTGACCGGCATCGGGATGCTCCGGACCTGGAGGGGGTGCGCTGGCGTCAGCTCTCAATGTAGGCCGGGGACGGCGCTCCCGCCCGCTGTACGGCGTCGTGGCGCGCCGGTCGGCCCCAAGGGCCCGCCGCGCCTTTTCCGCCCGTCGTGGGGGCGCGGGCGGCGTCGCGCTCAGTGCGGCGCGGGGACTCCGGTCAGGGCCGTGAGGACCGGGTCGAGGGCCTGGTTGATCTCGTCGCCGATGGACCGGAAGAAGGTGATCGGGGCGCCGTACGGGTCGTGCACCTCGTCGGCCTCGACGGTGGGCGCCAGCAGCCAGCCGCGCAGCGCGGCGGCGGCGCGGACCAGCGCGCGGGCCCGCTCGACGACGCCTTCGTCGAGCGGGTCGGGCAGGGTGGCGGGGTCTATCGCCCGGACCAGCCGGGTGAATTCCTTGAGCGTGAAGGTCCGCAGCCCGGCCGAGTGGCCCATCGAGATCACCTGCGCGCGGTGGTCGCGGGTGGCGGTGAGGACCAGGTCGGCGCGGATCACGTGCTCGTCGAGGAGCTCCCGGCCGACGAAGCCGGTGGTGTCGGCGCCGAAGTCGGCGAGGACGATCTCGGCGTTGGCCTCCATCGGGGCGCCCTCGTGGCCCCAGGTGCCCGCGCTCTCCACGATCAGCCCGCCGCCCAGCGGATCGCCGAGGCGGTCCACCAGGGCGTGCCGGGTCAGCCGCTCGGTGATCGGTGAGCGGCAGACGTTGCCGGTGCTGACGTGGAGGATGCGGAAAGTGTCGGGCCGCCCCGCTATGCCACGCCCCTCAGGGGCGGTCAATTGGCCACCTCGAGGTCGGGTACCACCTTGCGGAGCTCCTCGGCGGAGAGCGCGCCGGCCCGGAGCAGCACGGGGACCTTGCCGGTGACGTCGACGATCGACGAGGGGACGATGCCGGGGGTCGGCCCGCCGTCCAGGTAGACGGAGACGGAGTCGCCGAGCATCTCCTGGGCGGCGTCGCAGGTCTCGGGGGCCGGGTGGCCGGTGAGGTTGGCGCTGGAGACGGCCATCGGGCCGAACTCCGTGAGCAGCTCGATGGCGACCGGGTGCAGCGGCATCCGGATGGCGACGGTGCCGCGGGTGTCGCCGAGGTCCCACTGGAGCGAGGGCTGGTGCTTGGCGACCAGGGTCAGGGCGCCGGGCCAGAAGGCGTCGACCAGCTCCCAGGCCTGCTCGGAGAAGTCGGTGACCAGCCCGTGCAGGGTGTTCGGGGAGCCGATCAGCACCGGGGTCGGCATGTTCCGGCCGCGTCCCTTGGCCGCCAGCAGGTCGGCGACGCCCTCGGAGCTGAAGGCGTCCGCGCCGATGCCGTACACGGTGTCGGTGGGCAGCACGACCAGTTCGCCGCGGCGGACGGCCGACGCGGCCTCGCGCAGGCCCGTCGTACGGTCGGTCGCGTCGTTGCAGTCGTATCGCCGAGCCATCAGCCGGCCTCCTCAAACGTGTACGGGTGTGACGGGTGGGGCGGGTACGGGGTGTGCGGAGGGTGGCCGCCGGTCACGGCAGGGCCTTGCGGGCCGTGGCGAACCGGGGTCGGTTGTTCAGGTCGGGGTGGTCGGCCGCGTCGGCCCAGCCGCGTTCCTCGGCGAAGATCCACGGCACCTGGCCGCCCTGGGTGTCGGCGTGCTCGATGACGACGAGGCCGCCGGGGCGCAGCAGGCGGTGCGCGGTGCGCTCGATGCCGCGGATGGTGTCGAGGCCGTCCTCGCCGGAGAACAGGGCCATCTCCGGGTCGTGGTCGCGGGCCTCGGGCGCCACGTACTCCCACTCGGTGAGCGGGATGTACGGGGGGTTGGAGATGACCAGGTCGACCTGGCCGTCCAGCTCGGGCAGGGCGGTCAGCGCGTCGCCCTGGTGGACGGTGACGCGGGAGCCGTCGGCGTTCTTCCGGGTCCAGACGAGGGCGTCGTCGGAGAGCTCGACGGCGTGCACCTTGGAGCGGGGCACCTCCTGGGCCATGGCCAGGGCGATGGCGCCGGAGCCGCTGCACAGGTCGACGACGACGGGCTCGACCACGTCCATCGCGCGCACCGCGTCTATCGCCCAGCCGACGACCGACTCGGTCTCCGGGCGGGGGACGAAGACCCCGGGCCCGACCTGGAGCTCCAGGTAGCGGAAGAAGGCGCGGCCGGTGATGTGCTGGAGGGGTTCGCGGGCCTCGCGGCGGGCGATCGCCTCCCAGTAGCGGGCGTCGAAGTCCGCGTCCGGCACCCGGTGCAGCTCGCCCCGCTTGACGCCGTGCACGAACGCGGCGAGTTCCTCCGCGTCGAATCGCGGCGAGGGCACACCGGCGTCGGCCAGCCGCTGGGTGGCCTGGGCCACCTCGGCGAGCAGCAGGTTCATCGCGGTTCTCCGTACGGTCTACGGGCGGGCGGGGCGGGCTCTGCTCACGCGGCGGCGAGCTTGGCGGCGGAGTCGGCGTCGACGCACGCCTGGATCACCGCGTCCAGGTCGCCGTCGAGCACCTGGTCCAAGTTGTACGCCTTGAAGCCGACGCGGTGGTCCGAGATCCGGTTCTCCGGGAAGTTGTACGTGCGGATCTTCTCGGACCGGTCGACGGTGCGCACCTGGCTGCGGCGTACGTCGGAGGCCTCCTGCTCGGCGGCCTCCTGGGCGGCGGCGAGCAGCCTGGACCGCAGGATGCGCATGGCCTGCTCCTTGTTCTGGAGCTGGCTCTTCTCGTTCTGGCAGGAGGCGACGACGCCGGTCGGCAGGTGCGTGATGCGGACGGCGGAGTCCGTGGTGTTGACGGACTGGCCGCCGGGGCCGGAGGAGCGGTAGACGTCGATCCGGAGGTCGTTGGCGTGGATCTCCACGTCGACCTCCTCGGCCTCGGGCGTGACGAGGACCCCGGCGGCGGAGGTGTGGATGCGGCCCTGCGACTCGGTGGAGGGCACCCGCTGCACGCGGTGCACCCCGCCCTCGTACTTGAGGCGGGCCCACACGCCCTGGCCGGGCTCGGTGGCGCCGTTGCCGCCCTTGGTCTTCACGGCGACCTGGACGTCCTTGTAGCCGCCCAGCTCGGACTCGGTGGAGTCGATGATCTCGGTCTTCCAGCCGACCCGCTCGGCGTAGCGCAGGTACATGCGCAGCAGGTCGCCGGCGAAGAGGGCGGACTCGTCGCCGCCCGCGCCGGCCTTGATCTCCAGGAGGACGTCCTTGTCGTCGCTGGGGTCACGCGGGACCAGGAGCAGCCGGAGCTTCTCGGTGAGTTCCTCGCGCTGCTTCTCCAGCTCCTTGACCTCGGCGGCGAAGTCGGGGTCGTCGGCGGCGAACTCGCGGGCCGTCTCGATGTCGTCACCGGACTGCTTCCAGGAGCGGTACGTCGCGACGATCGGGGTCAGCTCGGCGTAGCGCTTGTTGAGCTTGCGCGCGTTCGCCTGGTCGGCGTGGACCGCGGGGTCCGCGAGCTGCTTCTCCAGATCGGCCTGCTCGCCGATCAGTTCCTCGACCGCCTCGAACATCTTCGGGCTCCTGTTTCCTTCACTCGGGCGTGCCTGCCGGACGGCGTGGTGCCGGCCGGGCGGGGGTGCGGCGGCGGGTCCGTCCACCCCCGGCCGGAAAAAACGCCGGTCCCGACGCCCCCGTGAGAGGGCGCCAGGAACCGGCGCAGTGGCTCGCTACTTGCTGGCGGAGCCGGAAGCAGCCTTGCCGAAGCGGGCCTCGAAGCGGGCCACACGGCCACCGGTGTCGAGGATCTTCTGCTTGCCCGTGTAGAACGGGTGGCACTCGGAGCAGACATCGGCGCGGATGGTGCCGCCCTCGATGGTGCTACGGGTGGTGAACGACGCGCCGCAGGTGCAGCTGACCTGCGTCTCGACGTACTCGGGGTGGATGTCGCGCTTCAAGGGTTTCTCCTAGGTTCGGGAGGGCACCGGGTCGCACGCGCGGATTGCGCGTCCGTGAACCGGGGCCGACGTACCAGTCTGCCAGGACCAGTCGTATCTCCCAAAACCGGGGGCGGTCCGGAACTATTCCCCCGGCCCGGGAGGGGCTCCGGTCAGTGGACGACGCTGCCCGCGGCGCCCTTGTCGCCCGCCGAGTGCTCGGTGGCGGAGGCCGGGATCGGCCGGTCGTGGGCGAGCGCGGTCCAGACCTCGGTGGCGCCGGGCTCCAGCGGGACGACCCGGTTCGGGTCGGTGGGGTCGTACTCCACGGGCAGGGTGACCATGTGGACGTTCTTCGAGCCGAGCCCCTTGAGGCCGTTGGCGAAGGCGGTGAGCTCCTTCACCGAGCCGAGGTCGGAGTCGGTGGTGACGGTCCTGGTCGCGGTGTCCGCGAGGTCGAACAGGGTTTTCGGGTTGGAGAACACCCCGACGTTCTTGACCTGGTCCATCAGCGCCTTGACGAACGCCTGCTGGAGCTGGATGCGGCCGAGGTCGCTGCCGTCTCCGACGCTCTTGCGGGTGCGGACCAGGCCGAGCGCCTGCTCCCCGTCGAGGGTGTGGGTGCCGGCGGCGAGCTTCAGGTGGCTCTTGGGGTCGTCGATCGGGGCGGCGGTGGTGATCTCCACGCCGCCCAGCTGGTCGATGAGCTTCTTGAAGCCGGTGAAGTCGACCTCCAGGTAGTGGTCCATGCGGATGCCGGACATGGCCTCGACGGTCTTGACGGCGCAGGCCGGGCCGCCGACCTCGTACGCCGTGTTGAACATCGCCCGCTGCTGCCCGGCGACGGGCCGGCCGGTGGTGTCGCTGACGCAGTCGGGGCGGGTGACGAGGGTGTCGCGCGGGATGGAGACGACGGAGGCCGTCCGGTGGCCCTTGTCGACGTGCAGGACCATCGCGGTGTCGGAGCGGGCGGTGCCCTCGTCCGCGCCGTACTCGCCGTTCGCACCGGACCGGGAGTCCGAGCCGAGCACGAGGATGTCCTGGGAGCCGTTGTCGACGTTCTGGGGGCGGTTCTTGCCCAGGGCGGCGTTGATGTCGACGGACTTCAGGTTGCCGTTGAGCTTGACGTACGCGAACCCCAGTCCGGCGCCGCCGACGACCACGGCCCCGGCCAGGGTCCAGGCGGCGATCACCGTCGCCCTGCGGCGGCGGGAGGGCTTCTTCCGGCGCTTACCGGTGGGACGTATTCGGCCGCCGCTCCCGTTCTGCTCGGTCATGGGTCTCCTTAGCTCCTCGGCCTCGCCCGGCTACCCCCAAGCAGTGGTGTGCGGGTACGGAACGCGTCGACGGACTCGTCGACAAACCGGGTATCGACGACTTGTCGGCACTTCTCACGACGTCGCCCTACCAAAAAGGGTTGCACAGCCACCCGTTGTGCCGGCGTGAGGAGACGCCGGGTTCCCGGCCCGCGCGGACACCCGGTAATTCCCCGCTCACCTGCGGTTTCTTGAGCGGTACAGCCATCTCGCCGCCCTTCGGCGCCGACCCGGGGTGTGGCAAAGGTCTCGGTCCGGACACGGTGTACGACACAGGGCCGCCCCCGGCACCGAAGTGGCGGGGGCGGCCCTGTGTGCGGCGGCCGGGCGGGAGCGACGTCAGTCGTTGCCGTTGCCCGGGGCCGGTGTCGTCTTCTGGATCTGGAGCAGGAACTCCGCGTTGGACTGGGTCTTCTTCATCCGGTCCAGGAGGAGCTCGATCGCCTGCTGCTGGTCGAGCGCGTGGAGCACCCGGCGGAGCTTCCAGACGATCGCCAACTCCTCGCTGCCCAGGAGGATTTCCTCCTTGCGGGTGCTGGACGCGTCGACGTCCACCGCCGGGAAGATGCGCTTGTCCGAGAGCTTCCGGTCGAGCTTGAGCTCCATGTTGCCGGTGCCCTTGAACTCCTCGAAGATCACCTCGTCCATGCGCGAGCCGGTCTCGACGAGCGCGGTGGCCAGGATGGTCAGCGAACCGCCGTCCTCGATGTTGCGCGCGGCACCGAAGAAGCGCTTCGGCGGGTACAGCGCGGTCGAGTCGACACCACCGGACAGGATGCGGCCGGAGGCGGGGGCCGCGAGGTTGTACGCGCGGCCGAGGCGGGTGATGGAGTCCAGCAGGACGACCACGTCGTGACCCAGCTCCACGAGACGCTTGGCGCGCTCGATGGCCAGCTCGGCGACGGTGGTGTGGTCCTCGGCGGGGCGGTCGAAGGTCGAGGAGATGACCTCGCCCTTCACCGACCGCTGCATGTCGGTGACCTCTTCCGGACGCTCGTCGACCAGGACGACCATCAGGTGGCACTCGGGGCTGTTGACCGTGATCGCGTTGGCGATGGCCTGGAGGATCATGGTCTTACCGGTCTTCGGCGGGGCCACGATCAGACCGCGCTGGCCCTTGCCGATGGGGGCGACCAGGTCGATGATCCGCGTCGTCAGGACGTTGGAGTCGGTCTCCAGGCGGAGCCGGTCCTGCGGGTAGAGCGGGGTCAGCTTCTGGAACTCCGGGCGGCCGCGGCCGGTTTCGGGCGCCATGCCGTTCACCGAGTCGAGGCGGACAAGGGCGTTGAACTTCTCCCGGCGCTCGCCGTCCTTGGGCTGGCGCACCGCACCGGTGACGTGGTCACCCTTGCGCAGGCCGTTCTTGCGGACCTGGGCGAGCGAGACGTACACGTCGTTCGGGCCGGGCAGGTAGCCGGAGGTCCGGATGAACGCGTAGTTGTCGAGGATGTCCAGGATGCCCGCGACGGGGATCAGGACGTCGTCCTCGGAGACCGGCACCTCGCCCGCGAAGTCCTCGCGGCCGCGACGGCCCCGGCGGTCGCGGTAGCGGCCGCGACGGCCCCGGCGGCCGCCAACCTCGTCGTCGTAGCCGTCGTCCTGCGGGCCGCTCTGCGGACCCTGGCCCTGGCCCTGGCGCTGCTGGCGCTGGCCGCCCTGCTGGCCCTGGTCGTCGCCCTTGCCCCGGCGGTCGCGCTGACGGTCGCGGCGGTCGCCACGCTCCCCGCGCTCCCCGCGCTGACGGTCCTGGCGGTCGCCGCGACGGCCCTCGGCCGTGTCGGCGGCGGCCTCGGCGCGCTCCTCGCCCTTGGGCTCGGCCGGCGCCTCCGCCTTGGCCTCGGCGGGCTTGGACTCCGCCTTGGTCTCGGTGGGGCTGCCCGCCTGCGCGGTCGCCCGGCGGCGACGGCGCTCGACCACGGGCTGGTCCTCGCTGGCCGGCTGGCCGGGGATGTCGATCTGCTGCTGGGCCGCGCTCTTCTCGGCGGGCTCGGCGGCCGCGGACTCGTCCCCGGTGCGCGCCTTGGAGGTGGCGCGGCGCTTCGGCTTGGTCTCCGCCGTCGCGGCGGGCGCGGCGGCCTTGGGCGCGGCGTTGCCCGCCTGCGCCTCCTTGATGACCTCGATCAGCTGGCCCTTGCGCATCCGCGCGGTGCCCTTGATACCGAGGCCGGACGCGACCTGCTGCAGCTCGGCCAGGACCATGCCCTCAAGGCCGGTGCCGGAGCGGCGGCGCCGTGCGGTGGTGCCAGTGGCAGCACCTTCGGCGGGCGCGGCGCTGTCGACGGTCTTGTCGGCAGTCACGCCCATCAGATCGGTGGTGTCGCTCACGAAGGGTCCTTCCCTGGAGCGGACGTCGGCCTTCTGGCTCGGCGACCGGTTGTGCTGTCCGACTGCGGTCTTCTTTGCGGACCGTGCCGGGGCGGTGGTCCCGCCGGGGTACGGCGGAGAGATGAAAGTGTGCGTGGGGTCCGGCGCGAGCATCCCCCTGCTCGGCCCACTCCTGGACGAACGAGGGGTGTCGTGCCGGTTCCGGAGCGTGCACGAAACTGCTCAGAAAGGCTGCTCAGGCAGTTTTGGGGAGGCTCCCGGAAGAATCGGTGGTCCCGGAACGGGACACGAAGCAACGCGCCACTGAGACGTCGATTGCTGACTTGAGGTTAACACTACCGGCTCCAACAAACATTCCCCCTCTCCCTCACCGGCAATCTTCTCCGCTACGGAGCGAGCGGCAGCACACTCGTGCCCTGGGCGTCGAGCGCGAGGCGGTTGGCCGCCCAGCCCTCGCCCGCCAGCCGTGCGGCCTTCTCGGCCGCACCGTCCTCGGTCAGTGCGAGCACGGTGGGCCCGGCACCGGAGATGACCGCGGGGACGCCGTCCGCGCGCAGTCGGTTGACGAGTTCCACGCTCTCGGGCATCGCGGGGGCGCGGTACTCCTGGTGGAGCCGGTCCTCGGTGGCGGTGAGGAGCAGCTCGGGGTTCCTGGTCAGGGCCTCGACGAGCAGGGCCGCGCGGCCCGCGTTGAAGGCGGCGTCGACGTGCGGGACCGTTCGGGGGAGCAGGCCCCGGGCGGTCTCGGTGAGCACCGGCTTGCCGGGGACGAAAACCACCGGAACGATGGATTCTGCGGGGTCCATCCTGAGGGCCCGCGCCGCTCCGCCGTCCATCCACGCCAGCGTGAATCCGCCGAGCAGACAGGCCGCGACGTTGTCGGGGTGGCCCTCGATCTCGGTGGCCAGCTCCAGCAGGGCCGCGTCGTCGAGGCGGGCCTCGCCGCCGGTGGTCACGGCACGGGCCGCGACGATCCCCGCGCAGATGGCGGCGGAGGAGGAACCGAGGCCGCGGCCGTGCGGGATGCGGTTGGCGCAGACGATCTCCAGGCCGCGGGGCTGGCCGCCCAGGAGGTCGAAGGCCGCGCGCAGCGAGCGCACGAGGAGGTGCTTCTCGTCGCGGGGCAGCGTGTCGGCACCCTCGCCGGCGATGTCGATGTGCAGTCCGGAGTCGGCCACGCGGACGACGACGTCGTCGTACAGCCCCAGGGAGAGGCCGAAGGCGTCGAAACCCGGGCCCAGGTTGGCGCTGGTCGCGGGGGTGCGCACCCGGACGGCGGCGGCTCGGAAGGCGGGACCGGCCATCGGTTGAACGACTCTCCTTGGGTGGCGGCGGGGGTGGTGAAGCGTTTTCTCCGTGCGGCGTGAGTCGTGGTGACGGGGGGTGGGGTGACGGAGAGCCCGACGGCCACGACGGCCCAGGCACCGCGGCAGACGCGGCGGGGCGGTTGGGTACAGCTTATCGAAGGAAGGTTCTGTGGCGACATAGGGCGCACAGGAGGCGCACGATGCGTGTCGCACGCCGCGGGTGCGCTCTCGTCCCGAAAAGGGGTGGTTGAGCTGGGTTCTTGCCTGCGCGGGCGGAGCCCGGGGCGCGTGCCGGACCGCCCGGGTCCGGCACGCGCGGGAACGTCTAGGCGAGGCCCAGCTTCTCGGCGGCGGTGGCCGCGTCGACCGGGACGGTGACCGGCTGCGGGGCGCCCGCGACGGCCCAGTCGGGGTCCTTGAGGCCGTTGCCGGTGACCGTGCAGACGATCTTCTGGCCGGGGTCGACCTTGCCCTCCTCGGCGGCCTTCAGCAGGCCCGCGACGGAGGCGGCCGAGGCCGGCTCCACGAAGACGCCCTCCTGGGAGGCCAACAGCCGGTAGGCGGACAGAATCTGGCGGTCCGTCACCTCATCGATGAAACCGCCCGATTCGTCCCGGGCGTTCAGCGCGAACTGCCAGGAGGCCGGGTTGCCGATCCGGATCGCGGTGGCGACCGTCGACGGGTCCTTGACGACCTCGCCGCGCACGATGGGGGCGGAGCCGGACGCCTGGAAGCCCCACATGCGCGGGGTGTGCGTGGCCATGCCGTCCGCCGCGTATTCGCGGTAGCCCTTCCAGTACGCGGTGATGTTGCCCGCGTTGCCGACCGGGAGGACGTGGATGTCCGGCGCGTCGCCGAGCGCGTCGACGATCTCGAAGGCGGCGGTCTTCTGGCCCTCGATACGGACCGGGTTGACCGAATTGACCAGCGCCACCGGGTAGTTGTCCGAGAGCGAGCGGGCCAGCGTCAGGCAGTCGTCGAAATTGCCGTCGACCTGGAGGATCTTGGCGCCGTGCACCAGCGCCTGGCCCATCTTGCCGAGCGCGATCTTGCCCTGCGGCACGAGCACGGCGCAGACCATCCCGGCCCGCACCGCGTACGCGGCGGCGGAGGCGGAGGTGTTGCCGGTGGAGGCGCAGATGACCGCCTTGGCGCCCTCCTCCTTGGCCCGGGTGATGGCCATCGTCATGCCGCGGTCCTTGAAGGAACCGGTCGGGTTGGCGCCCTCGACCTTGAGGTGCACCTCGCAGCCCGTGCGCTCGGAGAGGACCTGAGCGGGGACGAGCGGCGTACCGCCCTCACGGAGCGTGACGACCGGCGTCGTGCTCGTGACCGGAAGCCGGTCCCGGTACTCCTCGATGATGCCGCGCCACTGGTGGGTGCCCTTGGTGGTCATGGGTCCTTACTCCCCTTCAACACGCATGATGCTGGCGACACCGCGCACGGTGTCGAGCTGCCGCAGCGCCCCGACGGTCGCCGAGAGCGCCGCGTCGGACGCACGGTGGGTGACGACGACGAGGGACGCCTCACCGCCCTTGCCCTGCTGTCGGACCGTATCGATCGATACGCCCTTCTCGGCGAAGACCGTCGCGACCTGGGCGAGCACGCCCGGCTTGTCGGCCACGTCGAGACTGATGTGGTACCGCGTGACCACGTCGCCCATCGGGCTGACCGGCAGGCGCGTGTACGCGGACTCACCGGGGCCGGTGGCCTCGTTGAGCTTGTTGCGGCAGACCGCGACCAGGTCGCCGAGGACCGCGGAGGCGGTCGGCGAGCCGCCGGCGCCGGGGCCGTAGAACATCAGCTGCCCGGCCGCCTCGGCCTCGACGAAGACCGCGTTGTACGCCTCGCGGACGGAGGCCAGCGGGTGGCTCAGCGGAATCATCGCCGGGTGCACCCGGGCCGTCACCGACTGCCCGTCGGCGGCGCGCTCGCAGATGGCGAGGAGCTTGACGGTGCAGCCCATGCGGCGGGCGGAGGCGATGTCGGCGGCGGTGACCTCGGTGATGCCCTCGCGGTAGACGTCACCGATCCGCACCCGGGTGTGGAAGGCGATGCCGGCGAGGATCGCGGCCTTGGCGGCGGCGTCGAACCCCTCGACGTCGGCGGTCGGGTCGGCCTCGGCGTATCCGAGGGCGGTGGCCTCGTCGAGCGCCTCGGAGTACCCGGCGCCGCTGGTGTCCATCTTGTCGAGGATGAAGTTGGTGGTGCCGTTCACGATCCCGAGGACCCGGTTGACCTTGTCACCGGCGAGGGATTCGCGCAGCGGGCGCACCAGCGGAATGGCCCCGGCCACGGCGGCCTCGTAGTAGAGGTCCCGGCCGTGCTGCTCGGCGGCGGCGTGCAGCGCGGCGCCGTCCTCGGCGAGCAGGGCCTTGTTGGCGGAGACCACGCTCGCGCCGTGCTCGAAGGCGGTGGTGATGAGCGTCCGGGCGGGTTCGATACCGCCGATGACCTCGATGACGACGTCGATGTCGCCCCGTTTGACCAGGGCGGTCGCGTCGGTGGTGATCAGCGCGGGGTCGATGCCCTCGCGCACCTTGGAGGGCCGGCGCACGGCGACACCGGCGAGCTCGACCGGCGCGCCGATGCGCGCGGCGAGGTCGTCGGCGTGCGTCGTCATGATGCGCGCCACCTCTGAGCCGACCACTCCACAGCCCAGCAGCGCCACCTTCAGCGGACGCGTACGCATCATCCGACCTCGATTCCTTTACATCTGATGTGTGGACCAGTCTCACTCACCGGACGGGCGATTCTGCCACCCGTCCGGATCCTGAGACATCTATTTCATCAGCCGACATCGAGACGCAGGAGATCTTCCTCCGTCTCGCGCCTGACGATGACACGCGCCGCACCGTCGCGCACGGCGACGACCGGCGGACGCAGGGCGTGGTTGTAGTTGCTCGCCATGGAGCGGCAGTACGCGCCGGTGGCGGGCACGGCGATCAGGTCGCCGGGGGCGAGGTCGGACGGCAGGAAGGCGTCCTTGACCACGATGTCGCCGCTCTCGCAGTGCTTGCCGACGACCCGGACGAGCATCGGCTCGGCGTCGGAGGCGCGCGAGGCGAGCGCGACGCTGTACTCGGCGTCGTACAGCGCGGTGCGGATGTTGTCCGACATGCCGCCGTCGACGCTGACGTACGTCCGCAGCCCCTCCAGCGGCTTGACCGTGCCGACCTCGTACAGCGTGAAGGCGGTCGGGCCGACGATCGCGCGGCCTGGCTCGACGGAGATCCGCGGGGTGGTGAGCCCGGCGGCCTCGCACTCGCGGGTCACGATGTCGCCGAGCGCCTTGGCGATCTCGTGCGGCTCGCGGGGGTCGTCCTCGGAGGTGTACGCGATGCCGAGGCCGCCGCCGAGGTCGATCTCGGGCAGCTCCACCCCGTGCTCGTCGCGGACCTCGGCGAGCAGCTGGACCACCCGCCGGGCGGAGACCTCGAAGCCGGCCATGTCGAAGATCTGCGAGCCGATGTGCGAGTGGATGCCGATCAGCTCCAGCCCGTCGAGGGTGAGGGCCCGGCGCACCGCCTCGGCGGCCTGTCCCCCGGCCAGCGCGATCCCGAACTTCTGGTCCTCGTGGGCGGTGGCGATGAACTCGTGGGTGTGCGCCTCGACGCCGACGGTCACCCGGATCTGTACGCGCTGCCGCCTGCCGAGCCGCTGCGCGACGTGCGCGACCCGGACGATCTCCTGGAAGGAGTCCAGCACGATGCGGCCGACCCCGGCGGAGACCGCCCGCTCGATCTCGTCGACGGTCTTGTTGTTGCCGTGGAAGGCGATGCGCTCGGCGGGCATTCCGGCGGCCAGCGCGGTCGTCAGCTCGCCGCCGGAGCAGACGTCGAGGTTGAGCCCCTCCTCCGTGAGCCAGCGCACGACGGCGCGGGAGAGGAACGCCTTGCCGGCGTAGAAGACGTCGGCGCCGGGCCCGAAGGCGTCGGCCCAGGCGCGGCAGCGGGCCCGGAAGTCGCTCTCGTCGAGGAAGTAGGCGGGGGTTCCGAACTCCTCGGCCAGCCGGGACACTTGGAGGCCGCCGACGGTGATCGCACCGTCCTCGTCGCGGGTGACGGTACGGGCCCAGACCTTCGCGTCCAGGGCGTTGAGGTCGGCGGGCGGGGCGGTGTAGTGCCCCTCCGTCATGACGTCGGCGTGGCGGGGACCGGCGGGGTGTGCGGATCGGCTCATGGTGGTTCGGCTCTTTCGGGTCTCTCAGAGGACTTCGGGCGCGCTGATGCCGAGCAGGGACAGGCCACCGGCCAGCACCGTTCCGGCGGCCTCGGCGAGGGCGAGCCGGGAGCGGTGGGCGGCCGAGGGTTTCTCGTCACCGACGGGGAGCGGGGCGGCGCCGTCGTGGAAGTCGGAGAAGGCCGCGGCGACGGCCTCCAGATGGCGGGCGAGCCGGTCGGGCTCGCGGTACCGGGCCGCGGCGGTGAGCACCGCCGGATGGTCGGCGAGCAGCGCCCCGAGCGTGGGGGCGTCCACGGCGCACTCGTAGGCGGCCCGGAAGCCGAGCTGCCCGGCGTTCCGGCTCAGGGCGCGGGTCCGGGCGTGGGCGTACCGCACCCGGAAGAGCGGGTTGCCCTCCCGCTGGACGAGCAGCTCGCCGTTCCCGGTGTGCCGGGGGCGGTCGTGCGGGGCGGGCCGCAGCAGGGCCCAGCGCGCGGCGTCCTCGCCGAGCCGGGCGAAGAGGTCGCGGTCGGCGGCGGGCACCGGGTGGACGTGGAGCGCCTCGCCGTCCGCCGCGCGGTCGCCGACCTCGGCGCCCTGGGCGCGCAGCAGCCGCTCGACGGTGTCCGTGACGACCCGGGCGCGCGGTTCCTCGGCGGGTACGAAGGAGACGGCGGTGCCGGCGAGGGCGTCGCCATGGCCGTACGCCGTGCCGTGCTCCCGGACCGTGTGGACCAGCGCACCGAGGTCGCGGGCGGCGGGCAGCGTGAAGTTCAGGAAGCCGGGGCCGGTGACCTCGACGGCGGCGATGCCCGGTGTCCGGGCCATCCGCCGCCGCAGGATCTCGGCGACGTCCCTGGCGGGGAGCGCGGCGGGGCCGGCCAGCTGGAGGGCGACGGCGCAGGCGTAGTCGCCGCGGCCGCCGGGCCTGGTCCGCTCGACCCGGACGCGCGCGGGCATGGCCACGCGCAGGGCGTCCTCGTCGACCGCGCGGCGCACGGCGTGCAGCACGGTCGTGGAGAGATCGGCGGGGGTCACGGGACAAGCGTAGGGGAGGAGGGGTGGCACCCCGCGACCCGGTTTCACCATGCGGTCACCCCGCGGCGCGCTCCGCGGTCCCGGCTTCCCGCCGCCCGGCCGGCGACGGCGGCTCCTCGCGCACCATCAGCCGCCGCACGAGCCGCACCAGCTCGGTCGGCTCGAAGGGCTTCGCGAGGAAGGCGTCGATCTCGACCGCGCCGCCGTCCGTCCCGTAGGGCGTGCAGGCGCTGATGATCGCGACGGGCAGATGTCTGGTCCGCGGGTCGGAGCGCAGTCTGGCCGCGGTCTGCGGACCGTCCAACCGGGGCATGACGACATCGAGCGTGATCACGTCGGGCAGGACCCGATGCACCAGATCAAGACACTCGACACCATCGGCCGCGGTCACGACCTCGAAGCCCTCTAGCTCGAGATTGACCCTGATCAACTGCCGGATGACCTTGTTGTCGTCGACAACAAGCACGCGGCCACACGCCCCTGACACACTCCGAGAGTAGGGCGGTTCCGGGGCTGCGTCCGGGTTTTACCCACTTACGCCCCCGGACGGGTGGCGCGAACGGTGGCCGGAAGCGTCCGGAACACGCCGCACACCCCCGTCCCCGGCCGGGGGCGACCCGGCCCGGGCCGCCCGCCGGGCACCCCCTCGGGCGGCCCGGAAATACCTGTTCACGGGCACCCCTCGGAAGCTGGTAGTGTTTCACCCGTCGCCGAGCAACACAGCGACTCGCCCTCGTAGCTCAGGGGATAGAGCATCGGCCTCCGGAGCCGTGTGCGCAGGTTCGAATCCTGCCGAGGGCACTTCGAAGAAGTGTCGAGAGAAAGACCCCCGATCAGGCATCACGCCGGATCGGGGGTCTTTCTCGTAGGGTCCCGCGCCGATACGGATCAGGCGATGCCCGATCCGCCTTCCGGGCCGTCCGGCCCCTCGGTGCCGATCTGTTCGGCGCGCAGCGCCAGGTCCTGGAGGACGTCGGCGGAGGTCACGTCCGTCTGTCCGGAGTCGTGCACCTGGGCCAGCATCGCGAAGGCCAGGGTGAACGCGCCGACGAGTTGTTCGACCGCGCCGCCGACCTCCCGGGCGATCAGCGTCGCCACCTCCTGGACCGAGGCGTCCTCGGGTACGGAGATGCGGGGCATCGTCTCGTTCAGCAGCACGGTGACGACGCCGCTGTCGGGGTCCAGGTCGTCGCGGTCGACGTTCTCCTCCAGCAGCCGGCGGATCTCGCCCGCCTCCGTGAGGATGCCCACCACCCGCTTCACCACTTCGCTCTGCTCCATACCGGTGAGCATAGGCCCGTGGCCTCGCGGAAGGGCCCTGCCGCGCGGCGTCCCGCCCGCCTGCCCCGCCGCTGCCCGACAAACCCGGCCATTGCCCGCGAAGGGTCTGCGAATCACCTGCTGAACCGCCCGGAGGAGCAGGGCACTTGATGGATTCTTGGCCTCCGCATGCCCCTCATATGAGGTGTTCCTCGCCAGAGTGGCGCATTACATGTGCACACCATCCAGTGCATGTCGTCCACACGCGAAGACCACATCGCAGGGGGTTGTATGAGAACCAGCCGCGCGAGAAGTCGCGCCGCGCTGAGCATGGTGGCCACGCTGCCGCTGCTGGCCGGTGCGCTCGCCCTCGGGGCACCGAACGCCAGCGCCGACTCCGCTCCGGGCGGACGGGCCGCGCTGGCCGGCACCAAGCCCGCCTGGGCCACCGCCGGGGCGGACCGGGGCGCCAGCGCCGACGGCGCGAAGGTCGCCGTCCGGGTCCATCTGGCGGGCCGGGACGCGAAGGGGCTGGCCGCCTACGCCGCAGCCGTGTCCGACCCGGACTCCGCCTCGTACGGGAAGTTCCTGAGCGCCGCGCAGGCGCGGGCCCGGTTCGGGGCCACCCAGGGGCAGATCGACCGGGTCCGGGACTGGCTGCGGTCCAGCGGGCTGACCGTCACCGGCGCCAACCAGCACTACGTCTCGGCCACCGGTGACGTCGCCACCGCCCAGCGGGCCTTCAGCACCCGGCTGCACAACTACCGCAAGGGAAACCGGACCTACCGCGCCCCGGCGTCCACCGCCTCGGTGCCCGCCGCGCTGGGCGACGCCGTCCTCGCCGTCTCCGGCCTGGACAACGCCCCGCACAAGTCGAGCCACGACGAGGAACTGCCGCCGCCGGACGACGTGTTCCGCAACGCCGGGCCCTTCTCCACGTACTACGGCTCGAAGACGTCGTCGGCGCTGCCGGACGCGTACGGGAGGAAGGCGCCGTACGCCGTCAAGGGCTACACCGGGAAGCAGCTCCGCGCGGCGTACGGGGCGGGGAAGTGGACCGGCAGGGGCGTCACGGTCGCGATCACCGACGCGTACGCCTCGCCGACCATCGCGCGGGACGCCGCCGAGTACGCCCGGCGCAACGGCGACGCCCCGTACCGCGAGGGACAGCTGCGCCAGGTGCTGCCGGCCGACTACACCCGGACCGAGGAGTGCGGGGCCTCCGGCTGGTACGGCGAGGAGACCCTGGACGTCGAGGCCGTGCACGCGGTCGCGCCGGCCGCGGACATCGTGTACCTGGGCGCGGCCTCCTGCTACGACGAGGACCTGCTGGACACCCTGAACAAGGTGGTCGACAAGCGGCTCGCCGACATCGTCTCCAACTCCTGGGGCGATGTGGAGTCCAACGAGACGCCGGACGTGGCGGCCGCCTACGACCAGGTCTTCAAGATGGGCGCGGTCGAGGGGATCGGCTTCTACTTCTCCTCCGGCGACGACGGCGACAACGTCGAGTCGACCGGGACGAAGCAGATCGACGTGCCGTCCAACTCCGCCTGGGTGACCTCCGTCGGCGGCACCGCGCTGGCGGTCGGCAGGAACGACACGTACCAGTGGGAGACCGGCTGGGGCACGCTCAAGGCGACCCTCTCCGCCGACGGGAAGAGCTGGGACGGCTTCCCCGGCGCGTACACCTCGGGCGCGGGCGGCGGCACCAGCTCGACCGTGAAGCAGCCGTTCTACCAGCGCGGGATCGTGCCCGACGCGCTCGCGCGGGCCAACGGCAAGCAGCGGATGCGCACGGCCCCGGACATCGCGGCCGTCGCCGACCCGAACACCGGCTTCCTGGTCGGCCAGACCCAGACGCTGCCCGACGGCTCGCTCGGCTACGACGAGTACCGCATCGGCGGCACCTCGCTGGCCGCGCCGGTCGTCGCCGGTGTCCAGGCGCTGGCGCAGCAGGCCCGGCACGGGCTGCCGATCGGGTTCGCCAACCCGTCGATCTACGCCCGGTACGGCTCGAAGGTGTACCACGACGTCACCGACCACCCGCTGGGCCCGAACCGCGACCTCGCGGTGGTCCGGGTCGACTACGCCAACGGGGTGGACGCGGCGGACGGGCTGCTGACCTCGCTGCGCGGCCTGGGCAAGGACGCCTCGCTGAAGGCGGTCCGCGGCTACGACGACGTGACGGGGGTCGGGACCCCGGCGCCCGGTTACGTGGACTCGTACCGCTTCCCGTTCCTCGGCAGGCACTGAGCCGCGGGCAGGACGACGGCGGCCGTCCCGGGGAGCGGGTGCTCCCCGGGGCGGCCGGTTCGCGCTTACGGGGCGGGGAGGTTCAGGCCGAGGCCCGTCCGCGCGGGGCGGCCTTCCCCGTCGCCGCCTTCGCGGTGGTCCTCTTCGCGGTCTTCTTCGCCGATGCCTTCGCCGCCGTCTTTCCGGTGGCCTTCTTCTCCGCCGTCTTCCTGGCGGCCGGCTTCGCCGACTTCGTGGTCTTCCCCGCCGTCTTCTTCGCCGTCCGGCGTGCGGGCTGCGCCTTCTTCCGGGCGCCGGTGGCGCCGGACTTCCGGCGGCCGGCCAGCGGGGTGACCTCGGCGACGGAGGCGTCCTCCGGCTTCTCGCCCCGGGCCTCCTTCGCCTCCCGGACACTGCTCTCCAGGGCCGCGATCAGGTCGATGACCTTGCCGCCGCCGGTGCCCTCCGCCTCGGCCCGTTCGGGGGTGCGGCCCGCCGCCTTGGCGGCGATCAGCTGCTCGACCGCCTCGCGGTAGTCGTCGTGCAGCGAGTCCAGGTCGACCTCGCCGAGGGTGTCCATCAGCGCGTCCGCCAGGTCGAGTTCGGCGTCCCGGACCGTGACGTCGGCCTGCGGGGCGGCCCCCTCGGGGCTGCGGATCTCGTCCGGCCACAGCAGTCCGTGCATGGCGATCACGTCGTCGACCACCCGCAGCATGCCGAGCCGCTCCCGGCCGCGCAGCGCGTACTTGGCCACGGCGACCTTCCGGCTCCGCTTCAGCGCCTCCCGGAGCAGGGTGTACGGCTTGGCCGCGGTGACCCCGTCGGCGGAGAGGTAGTACGCCGTGTCCATCTGGAGCGGGTCGATCGAGGCGGCGGGCACGAAGGCCACGATCTCGATCGTGCGGGCGGTGGGCAGCGGGAGCGAGCCGAGGTCCTCGTCGGTGATCGGGATCATCGAGCCGTCGGCCTCCTCGTACGCCTTGCCGATCTCGGCGGCGGAGAGCTCCTCACCGTCGAGTTCGCAGACCTTGCGGTAGCGGACCCGGCCGTTGTCGGCGAGGTGGATCTGCCGGAAGGAGACCGCGTGGTTCTCGGTGGCGTTGACCAGCTTGATGGGGATGCTGACCAGCCCGAACGAGATGGCACCGTTCCATATGGATCTCACCGTTCACCCCTTGCGTCCGGATGGATACCTGTACCTGGAGAAACGTGTGATTCTTATCGTATGACGCCGATCACGGAGGTGGCAGGGCGGCGGCTGGCGCTCAGCAATCTCGACAAGGTGCTGTATCCGGCCACCGGGACCACCAAGGGCGAGGTGCTGCACTACTACGCGGTCACGGCGGCGGAGCCGCTGCTCGCCCAGTTGCGCGACCGCCCGGTGTCGTTCCTGCGGTATCCGGACGGTGTGGACGGACCCCGGTTCTTCAGCAAGAACCCGCCACCTGGCACACCGTCCTGGGTGCGGACCGCCGCGGTGCCCCGGCACCGGGACGAGACGGCCGGGCAGGTGCTCGTGGAGGATCTGGCCGCGCTGGTGTGGGCGGCCAATCTGGTGGTGGAGTTCCACACCCCGCAGTGGCGGGCGGCGGCGCCGGGGCTCGCCGACCGGATCGTGTTCGACCTGGACCCGGGCGACCCCGCGACCGTCGTGGAGTGCTGCGCGGTGGCGTGCTGGCTGCGGGGGCGGCTGGCGGCGGACGGGCTGCGCGGCTACCCGAAGACGTCCGGATCGAAGGGGCTGCACCTGCTCGTCCCGCTGGAGCCGACCCCCGCCGAACGGGTGTCGGCGTACGCGCGCCGGCTGGCCGTCCGGGCCGAGCGGGAACTCCCGGAGCTGGTGGTGCACCGGATGCGGCGGGCGCTGCGCCCGGGGAAGGTCTTCGTCGACTTCAGCCAGAACTCCGCGTCGAAGACCACCGCCACCCCCTACACACTGCGCGCCCGCCCCGAGCCGACCGTCTCCGCGCCCGTCACCTGGGCGGAGGTCGAGGGCTGCCGCTCCCCCGGCGAGCTGGTCGTCCTGGCGGACGGGATGGCGGCGCGGCTGGCCCGGTACGGGGACCTGCTCGCGCCACTGGCCGATCCGGCCTCGGCCGGGACGCTGCCGGACGCGCCGTCGCCCGGGTGACCGGGCACCCCGGCGCGCGGCCGGTGCGAACGCGCCGGAGCGCGGCTGATCCGGTGCGCCGGAGCACAAGAGGTTTCGGTGCGCCGGAGCGCGGGCGGGTCCGGTGCGCCGGGGTACGGGTGGCATGGACGCGCCGTAGCACGGATGTCCGAATCACCCCGGTCCGATAGCGCATACCCGGCCGTTTGTCATGCCCGCCGGGAAAAGACCGCATGTGAAGGGCGGATCGGCCGGACCGTGGTGCACACTCCTCGCAGACACTGCTTCGTTGTAACGCGTGGGGAGGCGATGGGGTGTTCGCGGGGATCGACGAGGTCGACTGGGCCTCGATGGAACATGCCTACGGGCCGGCCGATGACGTGCCCGCCCTGCTGTGGGGGCTCGCGTCCGCCGACCCGGCACGGCGCGAGACGGCGCTGGACGGGATGTACGGCGCGGTGCACCACCAGGGCGATGTGTACGCCTGCACGCTGGCCAGCATTCCCTTCCTCTTCGAGCTGGTCGTGGACCCGGGCGTCCAGGACCGGGGCGGCATCGTCGAACTCCTCACCAGCATCGGCGGGATCGATCTGGACGAGGACGACGAGATCGACGAGGACGAGATCGAGGGCGCGGCCAACTACGCGATGGCGGCCACCGCCGTCACCGCGGGCGCGGGGGTCTTCTTCGAGCTGATGTCCGACGAGGACCCGGGCGTACGGCTCAACGCGCCCCTGGCGCTCGCCGCGCTGCACGACCACCCGGACCGGGTGCTCGCGGTGCTGCGGGAGCGGCTGCCGATCGAGCCGGACGAGGAGGTGCGGCTCGCCCTGGTCGAGGCGGCCGGGCGGATCGCGCTGCGCCACCGCTCGCTGGCCGGGCAGGCGGCGGGGTGGCTGACCCGGCTGGCGGGCGGGGGTTTCCCGCCGGGGCTGCGGCTGGCCGCGCTGGCCCAGCTGGCCCGGTGCGCCCCCGATGCGCTCCCCGGTGACGTGGTGCGGGTGGTGACGGGGGTGCTGCGGCAGTTGCGCGCGGTCCCGGCGCGCCGGTCCGGCGCGGGTTCGGCGGCGGGCGCGCGCCCCGGGGCGGCAGCGGTCGAGGCGTACCCGGAGGCGGCCGGGGAGCCGCCCGCGGAGGAGCGGTCCGCGCCGGCGGCGGCCCGGTTGCGCGCGCTGCCCGACGAGCCGGTGGCACGGCCCGCCGCCCCGTGGACGGCGGATCTGCTGCGCACCCTGCACGCCGGGCTCGACGACCGGGTCGCCGAGCGGACGGCGCTCCTGACGGACCAGCTGCGCAGCCCGGACCGGCAGCAGCGGATCGACGCGCTCCGGATGTGCGGCGGACTGATCCGGGCCTGGCGGGGCGAGTACGGCGAGCTGGTCCGGCTGGTCGGCGAGCAGCTCGCCACCCCCGAGCCTCGGCTCGCCGAGGCCGCCTCGCACGTGCTGGAGGAGCTGTTCGGGCTGGCCGCGCCGGCCGCGGACGCGCTGGCGGCGCGGGTGGCCGCGGACCCGGGGGCGTGGGTGCGGGACTGGCCGAGCGGGCCGCCCGAGCTGGGCAGCGCGGTGAAGGCGCTGGCCCGGCTGGGCGACGTACGGGCGCTGCCCGCGCTGGCCGCCGCGCTGGAGCGGACCGAGGTGCCGCACGACGTGGGCTTCGCCGTCGGCTGTCTCGGGGCGGCAGGGGCCCCGCTGACCGGTGCGCTGAGGCGCGGGCTCGCCGCCCTGCCGCTCGACGGGCGCACGCACGACCGGGCCGGGCCGCTGCTGACCGCCGTCACCGCGCTGCGGGCGGACGAGGCGCTGCCGGAGGTGCTGCGGGTGCTGCGCGGTGCGCCGGAGTACCGGGGCGACTGGGTGCGCACGTCGGCACTGCGGGCCATCGGTTCGTTCGGGCCGGTGGCGGGCGAGGCCGTCCCCGAGCTGCGGGCGCTGCTGCGGAGCCCGGGGGCCACCTCGGCGACCGAGGTCGCGAAGGCGCTGTGGGCGGTCGAGGGGGACGCCGGGGCGGTGCTGCCGGTGCTGGTGGAGGAGTTGCGGGCGGAGCGCGTCCACGAGGTCCGGGCCGCGGTGCGGGCGCTGGGCGGGCTGGGAGCGCGGGCCGAGGTGGTCGCGCCGAGGCTGCGGGCCCTGCTGGGCCACGGGGAGACGGGGGCGCGGGTGGACGCGGCGATCGCGCTGTGGCAGGTGACCGGGCGGACCGGGGAGTCCGTGCCGGTGCTGCTGGCGGCCTGGGAGCAGGAGCGCCAGGGCCGCGTCCGGGTGGCGGAGGGCCTGGCGCTGATGGGGGCGGCCGGTGAGGGGTCCTTGGCGGCGGAGGTGCTGCGCGCCGAACTCTCCTCCGTACGCCGCCACAACGCGATGGACGGCGGGTACGCCAGCCATGACACCCATGAGGACGAGAAACTGCTGACGCTCTGTCGGCAGGCGCTTTCGGGCAGGACGGGGAAGGGACCCACCACATGATCATTTTCGGTACGCGCGGCTATCTGTACCAGCTGGCCATTCTGACGCTGGTCTGCGGCTGGTGCGGGAACCCGGCCGCGCACACCCTGCGCAAGCGGGTCACGAAGTTCACCCTGTTCTTCGTGCCGCTCTTCCCGTTCTCGACGAAGTACGCCACCCAGTGCACGTTCTGCGGCGGGGAACAGCAGATCGCGAAGGAGCAGGCCGAGCAGTTGCTGGCCCAGCACACGGCCGCGCAGCAGGGCAACCCGTACGGGCAGCCGCAGGGATACGCGCAGAACGGGCGGGGCCCGCATCAGGACTGACGTCCGGCCGGTTGTCGCTGGGCGGCACCCCTCGCGCGCAGTAAATACGGATAACTGACTTCTTAAATACACATAACTGACTTCCTTCCGCATACAGTCGTGGAATCCGGTCTCCGGAAGGGAGGGAGTCATGCGTCGGCTGGGACACCGTGCGGCGGCGGCCCTCGGAGCCGTCGCCGGCGCGGTGCTGCTGACCGGCTGCGGGGACAACGGCGGGCTGCGGAGCGCCGGTACGGTCCCGCCCGCCGTCGGGCCCGTCCGGCTCTGGCCCGGTCTGCCGACCGCCTCCGCCGCCCCGAAGGACTACGGCGAGGGCGAGACCGCGCGCATCCCCGGGATCACCGTGCCGGACGACGACGTGCACCGGCTGGACCCGGTGGCGGTGGTGCGGGCCGGTCTCGCGGCCCGGTCGGGCCGGACCAGCGGTACGGCCGAACTGCCCGCCGACACCGTACGGCGGATCAACGCCTGCGGCACCGAACCCGCCTCCTGCCCGGTGCTGCGGCCGTACTACCGCGATCTGACCGGCGACGGCCACGACGACCTGGTGCTGGGCATCCGGTTGACGAACGGTCAGCTCTCGGTGCGGGCCTACACCGCCCGGGGCGGCGTGCTGACCCGCATCCTGTCCACCTCGGACGCGGTGATCAGCGTCGAGCTGGCGGGCCGGGACCTGATCGTGCGCGCCCCGTCGGCGATCCCGGGCTACGAGTACCGCACCTCCTGGACCTGGGACGGCAGCCAGCGGGCGATGCTGCCCACCCAGGAGGAGATCCAGCGGATGCCGTCGTCCCCCTCGCCGCTCCCCCGCCCCAGCCCGGCCGGCTCCTCCCCCGCGCCGCTCGCCGAAGCCCCCGCGGGGCGGCGATGAGCCGGCTGCGCCCGCCCGCCTGGACCGCCTCGCTCACCTGGAAGGCGGGGCTCTTCATCACGGTGATGTGCTGCGCGCTGGCCGCGCTGCTGGGCGCCCTGGTGCACACCGAGGTGACCCGCCGGACCGTGGGCCAGTCCCGGGACAAGGCGCTGGCCCGGCTCTCCGACGTCACCACCGCGTACGAGACCGGCGAGGCCCTGCCGCCGGGCTCCGGGCTCGACCCGCCGGGGCTGCCCGCCGCGCTGCGCACCCTGGCCGCGGGCGGCGGGCGCGGCACGGTGGTCGGCGACCTGGACGGCCGGCCGGTCATGTGGGCGGCGGCCCCGGCGGACGGGCGGGCGCTGGCCGTCCAGATCGACTACCGGCAGAGCGCCCGCACCATCGAGAGCCTCGACGGGGCGATCGCCGGCTCCTCGGTCCTGGCCATCGGCGCGACCCTGCTGGTCGGGGCGTTCGCCGTCACCCGGATCACCCGGCGGCTGCACCAGACGGCGCTGGTGGCCCGCCGGATCAGCGCGGGCGATCTCGACGCCCGGGTCGACGACCCGCGCACGACGGACCCCTCGCGCCCGCAGGACGAGGTCGCGACCGTCGCCGGGGCGCTCGACACCATGGCCGCCACGCTCCAGCGCAAGCTCCTGGCCGAGCAGCGCTTCACCGCCGACGTGGCGCACGAGCTGCGCACCCCGCTGACCGGTCTCTCCGCCGCCGCCGAGCTGCTGCCGCCGGGGCGCCCCTCCGAGCTGGTCCGGGACCGGGTGCGCACCATGCGGGCGCTGACCGAGGACCTGCTGGAGATCTCCCGGCTGGACGCCGGCCGGGAACACGTCGACCTCGGGGTGTACGAGCTGGCGCCGCTGGTCGCGCGGGTGGCCCGCGCCTCCGGGACGGCGACCGAGGTCCGGGTCGAGGGGGCGACGGCGGGGGCGCCGGTGCACGTCCGGACCGATCTGCGGCGGCTGGAGCGGGTGCTGGGCAATCTGATCGCCAACGCCCACCGGCACGGCCTGCCCCCGGTGGTGGCGACGGTCGACGGCCCGGTGGTGACCGTGCGCGACCACGGTCCGGGGTTCCCGGAGTACCTGCTGGACGACGGGCCGCGCCGGTTCCGTACCGGGGGCGGCGGCAAGGGCCACGGCCTCGGGCTGACCATCGCCGCCGGGCAGGCCGCGGTGATCGGCGCCCGGCTGGAGTTCCGCAACGCCCCGGACGGCGGGGCGGCGGCCCGGGTGACGCTGCCCGCGCACCGGCCGCCGGACGATCCGCGCACCACCCCGCCCCAGGCGTGACGGGGCGGCCGTTGCACGGTCCTTCTTCGGACATACCCGCTGCGACATAAAGGAAATACGGAGCGGCTCTTGCTACGTTTCCCGGCATGACCGCAACGACGGCGGACGCGCCTCCGCCCGAGCTACGCCTGGCGAGACGGCGCGGGATCGAGCTGCTGCTCCTCCTCGGGGCCGTCCTGATCGCGGTCTTCGGGTACGTCTCCGTCGGCCTGGCGAAGAACGGCGCGGTCCCGCCCGACGCGGCCGGGTACGGGGCGGGGCTGGGGCTGCTGGCGCTGCTCGCCCATCTCGCGGTGCGGCTGCGGGCCCCGTACGCCGATCCGCTGCTGCTGCCCATCGCCGTCCTGCTCAACGGGCTCGGTCTCGTGCTGATCTACCGGCTCGACCTGGAGATGCCCGGGGACCGGGCGGCGCCCACCCAGTTGATCTGGTCCACGCTGGGTGTGGCGCTGTTCATCGTGGTGGTCGTCGTGCTCCGCGACCACCGGGTGCTCCAGCGGTACGCGTACCTCTCGGTGGCCGCCGCGCTGGTCCTGATGATCGTGCCGATCTTCTTCCCGGCGGTGAACGGCGCCAAGATCTGGATCCGGGTCGGCGGATTCTCCTTCCAGCCGGGCGAGTTCGCGAAGATCCTGCTCGCGGTGTTCTTCGCCGCGTACCTCGCGGTCAACAGCAACGCGCTCGCCTACACCGGCCGCCGCGTCTGGCGGCTCCAACTGCCCACCGGCCGGGTGCTCGGCCCGATCGTGGCGATCTGGCTGCTCAGCGTCGGCGTCCTGGTCCTGGAGCGCGACCTGGGCACCTCGCTGCTCTTCTTCGGCCTCTTCGTGATCATGCTGTACGTGGCCACCGGGCGGACCGGGTGGATCGCGGTGGGGCTGCTGCTCGCGGCGGTCGGCGCGTTCGCCGTCGGCTCCCTCGAACCGCATGTGCACAGCCGGGTGCAGGACTGGCTCGCCCCGTTCGCCTCCATCGACGCCGGCCAGGGCCCCGGCCAGTTGGCCCAGTCGCTGTTCGCGTTCGCGGCGGGCGGGCTGCTCGGCGCCGGGCTGGGGCTCGGCCACTCGATCCTGATCGGGTTCGCCGCCAAGTCCGACTTCATCCTGGCGACGGCGGGCGAGGAGCTGGGACTGACCGGGCTGACCGCAATCTTCCTGCTGTACGCGCTGGTGGTGGCACGCGGCTACCGGGCCGGGCTCGCCCTGCGCGACCCGTTCGGGCGGCTGCTGGCGATCGGTCTGGCCTCGATCCTGGCGCTCCAGGTCTTCGTGATCGCGGGCGGGGTGATGGGGCTGATCCCGCTGACCGGCATGGCGATGCCGTTCCTCGCCCAGGGCGGTTCCTCGGTGGTCACCAACTGGATCATCATGGCGCTGCTGATCCGGATCAGCGACCAGGCCCGCAGACCGCGGCCGGATCCCGTGGAGACCGGGATCGTCGCGCGGATCCCGGGGGGCGGACGGTGATCCGCTACATCCGGCGGGCCGCCGCGCTCCTGCTGGTCCTGCTGGTGGCGCTGCTGCTGAACGCCGCCCGCATCCAGGTCCTGGACGCCGACAAGCTCGACAACAACCCCGCCAACCGCCGCCTCACGATCGCCCGTTACGACCAACCGCGCGGCGACATCGTGGTGGGCGGCCGGTCCGTCACCGGCTCGAAGGACACCGGTGAGCAGCTCGCCCACGAGCGCACCTACCGCGAGGGCCCGCTGTACGCGCCGGTGACCGGCTACGCCTCGCAGACGTACGGCACGACGCTGCTGGAGAACGCCGAGGACCCCCTCCTCTCCGGCACCGACCCGATGCTCGCCCCGTTCCCGTTCTGGAACGACGTCACCCGGGCGCAGCAGCCCGGCGGACGGGTCGTCACCACCGTCGTGGACGCGGTGCAGCGGGCCGCGTACCAGGGGCTCGGCGGGCGGCGGGGCGCGGTCGCCGCCCTGGAGCCGGCCACCGGGAAGATCCTGGCGCTGGTCTCGACGCCCTCCTACGATCCCGGGCTGATCTCGGGCACCGGGGCGGCGGTCACCGGCGCCTGGGCGCGGCTCAACGCGTCGAAGAGCCAGCCGATGCTCAACCGGGCGATCCGGCAGACCTATCCGCCGGGCTCCACCTTCAAGATCGTGACGGCGGCCGCGGCGCTGGACGCCCAGGTCGTCACCGATCCCGACGCGGACACCCGCACCCCGTCCCCGTACGTCCTGCCGGGCACCACGACCACGCTGCCCAACGAGGCCCACGGCTGCGAGCGGGCCTCGCTGGCCGAGGCGATCCGGATCTCCTGCAACACCGTCCTGGCGGACCTGGGCGTACGGGTGGGGCTCGACGGCATGGTGGACGCGGCACGGAACTTCGGCTTCGACGACACCGGGCTGCGGATCCCCTCGGGGGTGGCGAAGAGCAACTTCGACACGGAGATGACCAGGGACCAGCTGGCGCTCTCCTCGATCGGGCAGTTCGACACCACGGCCACCCCGCTCCAGATGGCGATGGTGGCGGCCGCCGTGGCCAACGGCGGCGAGCTGATGCGCCCGTACCTGGTGGACCGTACGACCACCCACGGGTCCAGGACGGTCCGGCGCAACGGCCCCCGCTCCTACCACCGGGCGATGAACCCGGGCACGGCGGTGCAGCTGCGGCGGATGATGGTCGACGTGGTGGAGAACGGCACCGGGACCAACGCAGCGATCGACGGGGTGACGGTCGGCGGCAAGACCGGCACCGCTCAGCACGGCGTGGACAACTCGGGCCTGCCCTATGCCTGGTTCATCTCCTGGGCGCAGGCGCCCGACGCGGCGCGGCCGGCCGTGGCGGTCGCCGTGGTGGTCGAGGACGCGGCGGCGGACCGCGCGGACATCAGCGGGGGCGGCAGCGCGGCCCCGATCGCCCGTTCCGTGATGGCGGCGGCCCTGAGAGGCTGACCCGATGGCGAGTCGGGTGGAAGCGGTGGAGCGGGCCCTGGAGCGGATCGGCCGGGAGGACCCCCGGCTGTGCGCCTTCGTCGAGGTATGGCCCGAGCGGGCGCGCGCGGCGGCGGAGCGGGCGGGCGGGCTGCCGCTGGCCGGGGTGCCGTTCGCGGTCAAGGGGCGGACGGGGATCGGCGCGTACGCGGCGCGGCGGCTGGCCGGGGCCGGGGCGGTGCCGGTCGGCGCGACCTCGGTGCCCGGCCCCGGCACCCCCTGGCAGACCTGGGGGCAGGGCGCCCTGGGCCGCACGGTCAACCCCTGGCGCGCCGACCGCACCCCGGGCGGCTCCTCGGCGGGCGCGGCGGTCGCGGTGGCGGCGGGCCTGGTGGGGCTGGCGACCGGCGGCGACGGGGCCGGTTCGGTGCGGATCCCGGCGGCGTGGTGCGGGGTGTTCGGGCTGAAGACGACGAATGGTCTGCTGCCGTCGCCGGACCGCACGGGGCTGGCCGCCGCCGGTGTGCTGGCCCGCACGGCCGGGGAGGCCGGTGCCTTCGCGCGCCATGTCCTGGAGGTGGCGGTGCCCGAGCCGCCGACGGGGCCGGTGGACGCGGTGTTCAGCGTCGATCTGGGGTACGCGGAGGTCGACCCGGAGGTCGCGGCGGTGGTCCGGCGGGCGGTGCGGCGGCTGGTGGCGGCCGGGGTGGTGCGGCTGGTGGACGGCGGCTGCCCGCTGCTCGACCCGCGGGAGGCGTGGCGGACGGTCCGGGGCGGGGCGGTGTCGCCGGAGGGCGGGGAGGTCCGGCGGGCGAACGACGCGGCGCTGGACGCGCTGTTCGCCCGTACGCCCCTGCTGCTCACCCCGACCACCCCGAACCGCCCGCACGGCCACGAGGGCCCCGGCGAGACGTACTCGACGGCGCTGACCTGGGCGTTCAACCTGAGCGGTCATCCGGCCGCCAGTGTGCCGGCCGGGTTCACGGCGGACGGCTGCCCGGTGGGGCTCCAGCTGGTCGCGGAGCGCGGGGCGGACGCGGCGCTGCTCGCGGTGGCGGGCGCGGTGGAGCGCGCCCTGCCCGCCGTACGCCGCTGATCCGGCGTCAGTCGAGCGGCTCGCGACGCCGCAGCCAGGAAGCGGGCACCCCGGTGGTCCCGGTGGCCGCGCCGACCACGCCGCCGGTGATGGCGCACGTCGTGTCGACGTCACCGAGTCCCTCGGCCGTCGCCCAGAGCGCCGCCTCCAGGTCGTCCGGGTGCCGGGCCGCGGTCCACAGGGCGAACGGCACGGTGTCGTCGGCGCGGATGCGCTGCCCGTTGCCCAGCAGGTCGGACGCCTTCCACGGCGCGGTGTCGAAGGGGAGGTCGGCGGCCCGGCGCAGTCCGTCGCGGACGAGCCCGGCGGGGGTCAGGCCGGCGACCTCGGCCAGGGTGAGCGTGCCCCGTACGGACAGCGCGGCGGCGACCGCGACCGCCACCGCGCCCGCGATCCCCTCCGGGTGGGCGTGGGTGACCTCCGCCTGGCGCGCGGCCTGGTCCGCGACGAGGGCGAGGTCGTGGTGGAAGGAGGCGCCGAGCGGGGCGACCCGCATCGCCGCGCCGTTGCCGAGGCTGCCGCCCTCGAAGAGTCCGGGGGCCAGGGTGCGCCAGTCGGCGGGTGCCGTCAGGAGCGCGGGCAGCAGCATGTGCATGCCGTGGCCGTAGCCCCGGCCCCGGTCGGCCTCGTGGGTGAGGGCGAAGCAGAGGGCGAGCCGGTCCTGCTCCACCCGGCCGTGCTCGTCCAGCACCCGCAGCAGGGCGCGGGCCAGCGCGGTGTCGTCGGTCCAGTGCCAGACGGGCTCGTCGGGGGTGCGGCGGGCCCGGATCTCGGCGGCCGCCCGCCGGGGTTCCCGGAAGAGCGGGGCCCACCGCTCCCCGAAGGCGTCCCCGAGGGCCAGCGCCTCCAGGCTGCGGCGGGCGGCGGCGGGGTCGGCGGCGTACGCGGGCGGCGGTGGCGGCGGTGTGGTCATGGCGGCCATCCTCGCGGGGCCGGGCCGCGGCGCACACCCCCGTTTCCGGCCGTGCGCCGCCCGCTCAGGCGCCCCCGCCCTGGGCTATCGCCTCCTCGACCTCGGCGACCCGGGCCCGCTCCTCCGCCGCGAACCGGTCCCGGTCGAGCTGCTCGGCGATCTCCTCGTCCTGGGCCATCAGCAGGTCCAGGTTGGAGTCGCCGAGTTCGAGGACGCCCATGTCGACGTAGGCCTTCTGGAGCCGTTCGCCCCACAGGCCGATGTCCTTGACGCACGGCACGATCCGGCTGAACAGCAGCTTCCGGAAGAGCTGGAGGAACTCCGAGTGCTCGGACAGCTCCTTGGCCTCCTGCTTGCCGATGCCGAAGTTCTCCAGCACCTCGACACCGCTGAGCCGGTCGCGCATCAGGTAGCAGCCCTCGATGACGAACTCCTCGCGCTCGCGCCGCTCGGCCTCGCTCAGCTGCCGGTAGTAGTCGCGCAGCGCCATCCGTCCGAACGCGACGTGCCGGGCCTCGTCCTGCATGACGTAGGCCAGTATCTGCTTGGGCAGCGGCTTGGTCGTGGTGTCGCGGATCATGCCGAACGCGGCCAGCGCGAGGCCCTCGATGAGGACCTGCATGCCGAGGTAGGGCATGTCCCAGCGGGAGTCGCGCAGGGTGTCGCCGAGCAGGGCCTGGAGGTTGTCGTTGATCGGGTAGACCATCCCGACCTTCTCGTGCAGGAACCGGCCGTACACCTCCGCGTGCCGGGCCTCGTCCATGGCCTGGGTCGCGGAGTAGAACTTGGCGTCCAGGTCGGGGACGGACTCGACGATCCGGGCGGCGCAGATCATGGCGCCCTGCTCACCGTGGAGGAACTGGCTGAACTGCCAGGAGGTGTAGTGGCTGCGCAGCCGCCCGCGGTCCTTCTCGGTCATCTTGTCCCAGTGCGGGGTGCCGTAGAGGGTCAGGGCCTCGTCGGGGGTGCCCAGCGGGTCCTCCGGGTCGACCTCCAGGGACCAGTCGATGCGCTTGTTGCCGTCCCACTGCTTGTCCTTGCCCTTCTGGTAGAGGGCGAGCAGGCGTTCGCGTCCGTCGTCGTAGTCCCAGCTGAAGCGGGCGGCGCCGGAGGCGGGCACCTCCCACAGCGGTGCCCCGGGGGCGGTGGTGTAGAGGTCGTGTGTCGACACGGACAACTCCTTCGCCTGGCAGTTCGCGGCAATTCCCTTGGCGGTGCGCTCAGTTGGCAGGTTCACACGTTGGTAGACGCCGGGTCAACAAGTCGCGCGGAAGGGATTGACGGCCTTGCTGACTGGGAGTCTCATAAGAAGTGACCGCCGGTAACCCCCAGAGCGAGGTGCCTCCTCATGACCCCAGTGACCGAAGCCGACGTCCAACTCCTGCGCGACGCGCTCGGACCGCTCCGGGACCGCGAACAGGTGGCCGCGCGGCTCCTCGAATCCTCGGCCAAGCACTCCTTCGACCCGGACAAGGAGCTGGACTGGGACGCCCCGATCGAGGAGGGCAAGTGGTTCTGGCCGCCCGAGCTCGTCTCGCTCTACGACACCCCGCTGTGGCGGCGGATGTCCGAGGAGCAGCGGATCGACCTCTCCCGGCACGAGGGCGCCTCGCTCGCCTCGCTGGGCATCTGGTTCGAGATCATCCTGATGCAGCTGCTGGTCCGGCACATCTACGACCGGCCGGTGACCAGCAACCACGTCCGCTACGCGCTGACCGAGATAGCCGACGAGTGCCGGCACTCGATGATGTTCGGCCGCATGATCACGTGGGGCGGCTCACCCGACTACCCCGTACCGCGCGTCTACCACAACCTCGCCCGGGTGCTGAAGACCATTTCCACCACCCCCGGCTCGTTCGCCGCGACCCTGCTGGGCGAGGAGATCCTGGACTGGATGCAGCGGCTGACCTTCCCCGACGAGCGCGTCCAGACGCTGGTGCGCGGCGTGACCCGCATCCATGTCGTCGAGGAGGCGCGGCACGTCCGCTACGCCCGGGAGGAGCTGCGCCGCCAGATGGTGACCGCCCCGGCCTGGGAGCGCCGGCTGACCCGGCTGAGCTGCGGTGAGGCGGCCCGCGTCTTCTCCGTCTGCTTCGTCAACCCGCAGGTGTACGAGCACGTCGGCCTGGACCGCCGCGAGGCCGTCGCCCAGGTGCGGGCGAGCGGCCACCGCGCCGAGGTCATGCAGTCGGGCGCGAAGCGGCTGACGGACTTCTTCGAGGACATCGGGGTGCTGAACGGGGTGGGGCGCAAGCTGTGGAAGCGTTCCGGACTGCTGGCCTGAACGGCCGGGGCGTGTCCTGGGACGGAGCGCCTAGGACCTGTCTCCAAACTGCCGTCGTCCGGCCGGAGGCCGGGCCGTGCGGTGTCCGGTGCGTGCGATCGCAAGGCGGAGGGTCGCTCCGATACTGGATGTATCGGGG
>NZ_JBIBUU010000019.1:0-155199 GCF_043079735.1 Streptomyces sp. NPDC015144
TCACCGCCGAAACAGGCGACCTCAAAGCCACCATCCTCGAAAAACTCACCACCTACCTCATCCCCACCGTCCTCATCGCCGGCATCACCTGGATCGTCTCCCTCCTCAACCCCGCCTCCGCCTTCGTCCGCGCCGTCAAGGGCATCATCGACATCGTCACGTTCATCGTGAACCAGGGCGCCCAAATAGTCGACTTCGTCAACGCCGTCCTCGACGCCGTCATCGCCATCGCCAACGGCGGCGCAGCAAGCGTCCCGAAAATGGTCGAAACCGCCCTCGCCACCAGCATCCCCCTCCTCATCGGCTTCCTCGCCTCACTCCTCGGCATCAACGGCCTCGCCAACAAAGTCAAATCCGTCTTCCACACCGTCGCCAAACCCGTCAACCGCGCCATCGACAAAATCATCAACCTCATCACCAAAAAAGGCAAAGCCCTCTGGAACAAACTCAAAAGAAAATCAGACCCCAAGAAGAACAAGAAGGCGGGCGAGCAAGGGAAGTCGAACTCCGCCGACTATCCCACTCCGAAGAAGAATTTCCAGTCGGCCGACAAGGAGAATCACAAGGTCCTGTTCGATGGGAAATCCGCGAACTCGGACCTCATGGTGCACAGCACCCCTCAGGGAATCGAGCAATATTTCAAGGAGTGGGATGACGAGCTGAAGGCCTCCGGAGAAGCGGAGGGAAGCCCTTCTCATACAGCACTGAAGGAGGCGAAAGAAAAGAAGGACGGGGTCACCTCGCTGAACCGCCGCTTCCGCTCCCTGTCCGCCGGGGCGGACGGAACCCAAGGAGCCTACGAAGACCTCCTCGGCTCCCTCTCCCGACTTGCCGACTGTCTGGCGCACCGGCCAGGGGCCGCACCACCGCTGCCCCCTCCGGTTCTCCCTCCGATGACGAATGGTGTCCTCGCCCAGCCTTCCACGGCGAGCTACATCAACAAGGACATCAAAAGAGGAACGGAGGCAAACACGTACGACGGCGCGACGTTGACCGGATGGAGCACGGCGGCCGGCTACAACACGACCCCGAACAGGGCGGACCAGAACGCCTGGGTCAAGATGCACCTGCTCCCGGCCTTCCTGGGTGGTGACGCCGTCGACTCGAACCTGGTTCCTGCCCGCGGTTTCGTGAACAATCCGATGTTCCTGCACGCCGTGGAGAACCCGGCAAGAAAATCGCTCGACAAGCCTGCTGGGGACCCGGCTTACGAGCGCATGGTCTGGTACGAAGTGAACGTCACGTACTTCGCCGCACATCCGGGATTCCCGGAAACCATCGGAGTCAAGTGGGGCGGCTACGACCACACGGACGGCGCATGGAAAGAACGCTCGCCGAAGGGTTCCGCGACCGCCGCATTTTCCGACAGGCAGGACCCTCCTGCCGAACTGGCAAAAGATGTGCTGAGAATCAACGCACGAGGGGTTAAGTACAGCGTTTTCGCCTCGCTCGGAATAGGAAGGACGGAAGCAAGGAGAGTCAAGGACGAGGCGAAGAAGAAAGAGTTCACCGACCTCTCCGATGCAATTCTGAGACTCCCGAACCTCAGCGCGGAACTGGTGAACGCGGACGGACAGAAGAGGCTCAGGTTCGACTGACTTTCACTCGATCGACCGAAAAGCGACATCCGACCTGGAGAAGACATGGAAACTCCGTACGAGCACAGGCTTCGCACGACGGTGGAACAGGTTCAGGAGTGCAGTTCGGTACGCGTGGAAAAGTATGATCCAGGCCCGATCGCAGATCACTTGGAGAGTGCCCGGCAAGCGCTCGAGATCGTACGGATCGTGGAGAAATCTCCGCTGCCCGATGAACTGACCGATAACTTCCACCGGAGATCCAACCTCTTCTTCGCCTGGCGGGGCCTGCAACCTTTTCAGGAAATCGCCGGGGAGTTCCACATCACCCATGTCGCCGATGTCCTGATCCGGGGAACACACAGGAACCCGCTCGCCGGGAATGCCTCCCAAACAGAGAAGCTGGTCGCCGATTTAAGAATCTTTGAAACACATCCCGTCGGAGGAACCGGCACATACTCCGCCCTGAGGCTGACTTCCGATCCAGGATCAGCGGAACTCTGGTACTTCGACCTCAGGCAGGGGCCCACCCGGCTCCACATCAAGTACGGCGAATATCTTGACGCCATGCTGCGCACCAAGGGGCTCTACGACTGGCAGTATCTCTTCGCGCAACCGGATCCCCAGAATTATGGAATGCGCGTTTCACTTCCCTATCTACGCAAGGGTATCGAATTCCTCACCCATGAATTCCCGGAAGACGACCTGGCGGACCTCCAGGACAGGCTGGAACAGCGCGCCCGGGTCATGGACGAGACGGCATAGCTCCGCCCCGGCTTTCCGAAGGTGCGGGCACCCCGGGGACTGCCATCGGGCCCCAGGCCCATGGGCCCTACCGGGAAGACCTACGCGAAGCGTTCGCCGCAGCGGCTGCAGAAGAGGGGCTCCGGGTCCTGGGAGAGGCGGCCGCAGGCGGGGCAGACGCGGTCGAGCATGCACGGGGGCTCGCCGGCCTCGTACGTGGGGGCGGCGGGCGTCGGGGCGGGCTTGATGGTGAGGCCGGGGCGGCGGCGGTGGACGGTCAGGTAGGTGAGGCCGTCCGGGCCCGCGGCGAGCGCGCGGCGGGAGGTCTTCGGGAGCCAGAGCACCGTGGACGGGGTCAGCTTCAGGGACGTGTCGCCCGTGTCGAGCCGGCCGTCGCCGTCGAGGGCGATCAGCAGGACGTCCAGCACGTCCTCCTGATGCGTGCCGACCTCGCCGCCGGGCGGCAGGCGCACCAGGTTAGCGTCCAACTCGCGGCCCTGTTCGGCCAGTTGCCAGATGGCCCCCCGTTCCTCGGGGGTCACGCTGTGGATCAGTTCGTCGAGTACGGCCAGGACGCTCGGCACGGAGTTCACGGCAGCCAGGCTACGCCCCGGCAGGGGGCCCGGAAGAGGCATCGCACACGCATGCGAAGCTTGGGGTCCGCTGTGCAGGGCGCGGGAGCACTCGTATCCCCCACCAGGTCATCCTCGACCGGTGCTCGCCGTCGACCGCAGCGGCTTGTCAGCGGATGAGAAGACGTCGAAGACGATCCCTGGGGGTACGACATGAGAGCGAAGCACGGAACAGCGCCGAAGAGACGGCTGCTGTCGAACCGAAGAGCCCGGGTCACGGCCGCCGTCGCGGCCTCGGCCGTCGCCGGTGTCCTGATCTTCGAGGGGGTGACGGGCAACTCCTCCGTGGACAGCGAGGCCACGTCCGTCCCGCCGAAGACCGACGTACGCAGCACCTCGCTGGAGCTCGGCGAGGGCGGCACGTCCGCGGTGCTCGGCAGGCGTGACACCGCGGCGTTCAGCATGCTGGGCATCACCTGGACCGACCCGGCGGCCCGCGTGACCGGTGCCGTCGAGGTCCGGACCCGGTCCGCCGCCACCGGGAAGTGGACGGCGTGGACGCCGCTGGAGACCGACCGCGACGGGCGTACGGAGGCCGGCAGGTCCGGCACCCGGGGCAGCACCGAGCCGCTCTGGGTGGGCCCCTCCAACGGGGTCGAGGCACGGATCAACGCGGGCGGCAGGATCTCCACGAAGCTGCCCGCCGGGCTCCGGCTGGACACCGTGGACCCGGGCCGCGGCACCGTCTCCACCACCCTGTCGGCCGCCCGGGCCGCCGAGGCCCCCCGGGCCGCCACCGCCTCCGACCTCCTCGCCGAGCCGGCCGCGTACGCCGCCGACCTCCCCGCCGAGGACCCGCCCGCCACCGACCCGGCCGACCCGACCGGGCCCGCCGCCCCGGAGACCACCGACCCGGCCGCCCCGGACGAGGGCACCACGCCCGCCGAACCGACGCCGCCCGCCCCGGAGTCCCCCGCGCCCACCACCGGGCAGCCCACCGCACCGGCGACCCCGACCCCCTCGGCCCCAACCGCCTCGGCCCCCGCCACGACGCTGCCGCCCGCGCCGTCGTCGAGCGTGCCGAAGCCGCCGATCACCTCGCGGGCCGGCTGGGGAGCCGACGAGTCGATGAGCCCGGAGGCGCCGGAGTACCTGGACGGCGTCAAGGCCGTCTTCGTCCACCACACCGCCGGGAACAGCGCCTACACCTGCGCCGAGTCCCCGGCGATCGTGCGCAGCCTGTACGCGTACCACGTCAAGAGCGAGGGCTGGAAGGACATCGGCTACAACTTCCTCGTCGACAAGTGCGGCACCGTCTTCGAGGGCCGCAAGGGCGGCGTGGACCGGCCGGTGCTCGGCGCGCACACCTACGGCTTCAACCGTGAGTCGGCCGGTATCGCCGTGATCGGTACGTACACCGACGCGACCGCGCCCGCCGCGGTGACCACGGCGGTGGCCCGGGTCGCCGCGTGGAAGCTCGGCCAGTACAAGGGCGACCCGGCGGGCACCACCACGCTCACCGCGGGCGCCTCCGGGAAGAACTACTTCGGCAAGGCGTTCACCGCCGGTGTGAAGTACCCCTTCAACCAGATCTCCGGGCACCGCGACGGCTTCAACACCCAGTGCCCCGGCACCGCGCTGTACGGGCAGCTGGGCACGGTCCGGGCGCTCGCCGCGGGCCCCGTCACCGGGCTGGCGATCAAGTCGGTGACCGGTGCCGGGCTCTCGGGCTCGACGTACTACACCAAGTCCGCGGTGACCGTCGGCTGGTCGGCGAGCACCCCGAACGTGTTCATCAGCAAGTACGAGCTGCTGGTCGACGGGAAGTCCGTCGCCACCACCGCCTCCACCACCACCTCGGCGTCCGCCACCCTGGCGCTCGGCACCCACAAGGTCCAGGTCCGCGCCACCCACCAGTCGGGGAGGACCACCACCTCCGCGGCGGCCACCGTGGTCGCCGAGAAGACCGCGCCGACGTTCCCCACCAAGCCGAACCTGGCGCTGCGCACCGGCACCGTGAACACCACCGCCGTGCCGCTCACCCTGAAGTGGAAGGCCGCCGACACCGCCGTACTGAAGGAGGTCCGGCTCACCGCGCCGGTCGCCAAGACGTACGGTCCGGCCACCACCAGCGCCTCGCACACCGCGAAGTCGGGCGCCGCGACCACCTGGTCCATGAAGGCGTACGACCTGGCGGGCAACACCGCCACCGCGTCGGTCGCCGGTACGCCGGTGATCATGCAGGAGACCGCCGCCACGAAGACCGGCACGTGGACGACCAAGTCGTCCACCAGCTACCTGGGCGGCAAGTCGTACTCCAGCTCCAAGAAGAACGCCGCCCTGAGCTGGACGTTCACCGGGCGCTCGGTCGCGCTGGTGGCCTCCCGGGCCAGCGGCTCGGGCCAGGTGTACGTGTACGTGGACGGGAAGAAGGTGTCCACGGTGGACCTGAAGTCCAGTACCACCAAGTACCGCGACGCGCTGTGGACGAAGAGCTGGTCGTCCAGTGCCAAGCACACCGTCAAGATCGTTGTCGTGGCCACCTCGGGCCGCCCCACGGTCACCGCCGACGGGATCGTCTACCTGAAGTAGCGGGCCGGACGACGCAACAGTGTCCGCCCCCGGCCGTCCCGCGAACGGGACGGCCGGGGGCGGCGCGTACCCGATGCCCTTGCTTCGAGCGGACTCGAAGGCGTTGGGTGGTCGTCCATGGAGTACACACAGCTCGGACGCACCGGACTCAAGGTCAGCCGTCTCGTCCTCGGCACCATGAACTTCGGCCCGCAGACCAACGAGGCGGACAGTCACGTCCTCATGGACGCGGCGCTGGACACGGGTCTGAACTTCTTCGACACCGCGAATGTGTACGGCTGGGGCGAGAACAAGGGCCGCACCGAGGAGATCATCGGCACCTGGTTCGCCCAGGGCGGCGGGCGCCGCGACAAGGTGGTCCTGGCCACCAAGATGTACGGGAACATGGGCCCCGACGGCGAGGCCTGGCCCAACCACGACAAGCTCTCCGCCGTGAACATCCGGCGCTCGGTCGAGGCGTCGCTGAAGCGGCTCCAGACCGACTACATCGATCTGTACCAGTTCCACCACGTCGACCGGAACACCCCGTTCGAGGAGATCTGGCAGGCGATCGACGTCCTGGTCCAGCAGGGCAAGATCCTCTACGCGGGTTCGTCGAACTTCCCCGGCTACAAGATCGCCCAGGCCAACGAGCTGGCCGCCCGGCGGGGTTCGATGGGCCTGGTCAGCGAGCAGTGCGTCTACAACCTGTTCGAGCGCCGCGCCGAGATGGAGGTCATCCCGGCCGCGCAGGAGTACGGGCTCGGGGTCATCCCGTGGTCCCCGCTGCACGGCGGGCTGCTGGGCGGGGTGCTCCGCAAGGAGCGCGAGGGCACGGGCAGCCGCTCGGTCTCGGGCCGCAGCGCGGACACGCTCAAGGACGCGGCGCAGCGCGAGCGGATCCAGGCGTACGAGGACCTGCTGGACAAGCACGGACTGGAGCCGGGCGAGGTCGGTCTGGCCTGGCTGCTGACCCGTCCCGGGGTGACCGGGCCGATCGTCGGGCCGCGCAACCAGGAGCAGTTGGACTCGGCGCTGCGGGCGCTGGAGCTGGAGCTGTCGGCGGAGCTGCTGGCCTCGCTGGACGAGATCTTCCCGGGCCCGGGGCCCTCGCCGGAGGCGTTCGCCTGGTAGGACCCCGACGGGTGCCCGGACGGTCGGGCCGTCGTCGTTCCGTTCTCCTCCGGGAGCGGTACGACGACGGCCTCCCGTTCGCCCTCGCACGGGCGGCGTCACAACCCTTCGGGGAGCTCGCCCGTCTCACGGGGCACAGAACTACGTACGGAGAGTGCCACCGTGAGACCCGTTCACCTCCTTCTCGCCGCCGCCGCGCTGCTCGCGCTGACCGCCTGTTCGGCCGAGAAGGACGTCACGAAGCCCGCGCCGGAGGGAGTCGCCGCCGCCGAGCGGGCAGCCGGTATCCCGGCCGCTCCGACCGGCGACGCCCGGGACGCGTACCTGGACGCGATCGCGGCCGTCGACCCTCAGCTCGTCGTGGACGAGGAGCGGGCGATCGACGCCGGGCGGAACCAGTGCTCCTCGATCACTTCCCCGAAGGCCGACGCGCTGGCGGCCCAGCGGTTCGGAACCGATGCCCGGCCGCTCACCGACGCGCAGGGCAAGCGGCTGAACGCCGCGCTGCGCGCGACCCTCTGCCCCTGACGTCACCCGGCCCCCGGACCCCGGACCCCGCCCGACTCCACGAGGGATCCGGTTTCCCGCCTCAGGCGGCTTCCAGCCGCTCCAGGGTCGTCGCCAGCCACTCCAGCTCCGCCTCGCTCGTCGCGCGGGCGATCGTGAGCAGGCCCCGCCGGAACGGGTCGTCGAAGGACTCGGCGCCGAGCGGCCGGTCGTCCTCGTAGAAGAAGCTGCTCGGCTCCTCCAGGAACGCGAGCCTGCGCCGCAACACCGCCACCTGCTCCGCCGGGGAGGGCAGGTGGCGCAGGAAGGCGAGGACGGTGAACCAGCGGTTCTCGTCGCTGATGTCCACCTCGTCGGCCTGGCGGAGCCGTCGCAGCAGCTCCTCGCGGCCCGGCCCGGTCAGGGTCAGGGTGTGGCGGGGGGCGGCCCTGGTACCCGGTTCGGTCCGGCGCTCCAGCCATCCGGCGCGCTCCAGCCGCTTGATCGCCGGGTAGAGCGTGCCGTCCGCGATGGGGCGGACGTGTCCGGTGAGGTGGGCTACCCGGCGCTTCAGCTCGTAGCCGTGCAGGGGTTGCTCGTACAGAAATCCAAGGATGGCCAGTTCCAGCATGCGCGTATCCTCCCCCGAGAACCTTATACATCGGCATCTATGTATAGTCTCCCCGATGCTTTGAAGGTCCGGCGAGGGGGAGAGTCATGCACGACGCACAGGTGACGGACGGCGGCGCACGCATCAGATGGGTGGAGCTCCCCGGGGCCACTGCTGCTGCCGGGGCCGCTGGTCCTGCCGGGGCCTCCGGCGATCAGGGGGTCACCGAAGGTCCCTGCGGCCTCCCCGACCGGGTCTACCTGCACGGGCTCGGCGCCTCCTCCGCCCCGTACTTCGCCGCGAGCGCGACGCACCCCCTGCTGGCCGGGGGCCGGTCGCTCCTCGTCGACCTGCTCGGTTTCGGCGTCAGCGACCGCCCCACCGACTTCGGCTACACCCTGGAGGAGCACGCCGACGCGGTGGCGAGGGCCATGGACGCGGCCGGAGCGCACGGCGCGGACGTGATCGGGCACAGCATGGGCGGCGCGGTGGCCATCGTGCTCGCGGCGCGCCATCCGCGACTGGTGGACCGGCTGGTCCTGGTCGACGCCAATCTGGACCCGGCCGCCCCCGCCCCCGGCCGGCCCGGCAGCAGTGGCATCGCGGCGTACACGGAGGAGGAGTTCCTGGCCGGCGGCCTGGCCGAGGTGCGCGAGCGGGTGAGCCCGTCCTGGTGGGCGACCATGCGGCTGGCGGGCCCCGAGGCGCTGTACCGCAGCGCGGTGAACCTCGCCCGCGGGACGGCGCCGACCATGCGGGAGATCCTGCTGGACCTGCGGATCCCGCGTACGTTCCTGCGCCCGTCCGCCGACGGGCCGCTACCCGGGGAAGCCGTGCTCGTCGACCACGGGGTACGCGTCGTGGCGGTCCCGGACTGCGGGCACAACATCATGCTGGACAACCCGGAGGCGTTCGCCCGGGAGACCGCGGCGGCACTCGCCCCCTGAGCCTGCGCGCCTGGTCGGCGACGGAGGTACCGCCGCACGCCACGGGCCTACCGCGCCGGGCGCACGCGGAGGGCGTACGCCGTCCGCGGACGGGCGCGCGCCGACCGCCGCGGGGCCGCCGTACCGGTTCGGCCTCCTGCGGCACGCTCGCCGGAACCGGGTGTCGGGGCCCCGGCGGAGCGCCGGTCAGGCTCCGACGGCGGCTGCCACGGCGACGACGGCGAACATCAGTACGAGAGCGGCCGCCATGATGCGGTTTCTGGTCTTGGGATCCACCCTTCGAGCCTAACCGCCCGGCTCAGTGTCCCAGCGCCCAGGAGGCGACCACCTCGTACCGGGGGCGTTCGCCGGGCACCCCGGAGTCCGGCAGGTTGCTGCGGACGAGGGCCAGCTCGCCGACCTCCCACGCCGTGCCCTCGAAGTCGGCGAGCGCCTCGACACAGGGACGCAGGTCGACCTCGGCACGGCGGCTGCGGGCGAGGGTGAGGTGCGGGGTGTAGCGGCGGTGCTCGTCCATGGGGATGCCGGTGCGGCGGGCGGCGGCGTCGGCGCGCTCGGCGAGGAGCCGCAACTCGTCCAGGGCGCCCGCCGCCCCGGCCCAGAGCGCCCGGCCGCCGAACCGCCCGGCGCCATGAATGCGCAGCGGAAAGGGGTCGGTGCGGCGGGCGGCCCGGCCGAGGCGCTCCGTCAGCTCGGGCAGGAGTCCCTCGTCCACGGGTCCGAGGAAGGCGAGCGTGAAGTGCCAGCCGGGCACGCCGGTCCAGCGGAGCCCGGCGGCCTCGGGCGAGGCGTGCAGCGGGGCGACGGCGCGCCGCAGCTCCTCCACGGCGGGGGCGGGCGGCAGCACGGCGACGAAGAGTCGGAGACGGCTCATGTGCCGAGTGTGGCACCGCCCCGGCGGTACCCGTGGGGGCACGGCCGGGGCGGTGGGGTCCCGGGGAGGGGGTCAGGCCGCGGCGGCCAGCTCCTCGCGGGGTACGAAACGGACGTGCGGTCGCCCGGGGCGCAGGTCCACCCGGAGCCTGAGGCCGCCCGCGCGGGCCAGCATCAGTCCGACGCCGACCGCTGCCAGCAGCGAGAACGCCCCGCCGACGGCCATGCCGGTACGGACCCCGTAGGCGTCGCTGATCCAGCCGACGATCGGGGCGCCGACCGGTGTACCCCCGGCGAAGACCATCATGTAGAGGCTCATGACGCGGCCCCGCATGGCCGGGTCGGCGGCCATCTGGACGCTGGTGTTCGCGCTGATGTTGGTCGTCAGCCCGATCATGCCGATCGGGAGCAGCAGGATCGCGAAGATCCAGACGGTCGGGGCCATCGACGCGATGATCTCCAGCAGCCCGAAGGCGGTTCCCGCGGCCACCAGCATCCGCAGCCGGGAGGAGCGGCGGCGGGCGGCGAGCAGGGCTCCGGCGAGGGAGCCGGCCGCCATGAGGATGTTGAAGAAGGAGTACATCCCGGCGCCGCCGTGGAAGATCTCGTCGGCGAAGGCGGTGAGCCAGATCGGGAAGTTGAACCCGAAGGTGCCGACGAAGCCGACCAGGACGATCGGCCAGATCAGGTCGGGGCGGCCGGAGACGTAGCGCAGCCCCTCGCGGAGCTGGCCCTTGGCCCGCGGGACGACGGTGGTCCTGTGGAACTCCGCGGGGCGCATCAGCAGCAGGCCGATGAGCGGGGCGGCGAAGGACAGGCCGTTGAACATGAAGGCCCAGCCGCTGCCGACGGTGGTGATGAGGACACCGGCGACGGCCGGGCCGATGAGCCGGGCGGACTGGAAGTTCGCCGAGTTGAGGCTGACCGCGTTGCGGAGCTGGGCGGGGCCGACCATCTCGGAGACGAAGGACTGGCGGGCCGGGTTGTCGACGACCGTCACCACGCCGAGCAGGAAGGCGATCAGGTAGACGTGCCACACCTGGACCACGCCGGAGAGCGTGAGCACCGCGAGCGCGAGGCCGCAGAGGCCGAGCGCCGCCTGGCTGACGAGCAGCAGCTTCCGCTTCGGGAAGCGGTCCGCGATGACTCCGCCGTAGAGGCCGAACAGGAGCATCGGGAGGAACTGGAGGGCGGTGGTGATGCCGACCGCGGCGGCGGAGCCGGTGAGGCTCAGTACGAGCCAGTCCTGGGTGATCCGGGCCATCCAGGTGCCCGTGTTGGATATCACGGCGCCCGTGGCGAACAGGCGGTAGTTACGTATCTTCAGCGACGAGAAGGTCCCGCCGGGCTTGCTCTCGTGGGTGGAAGTCGGTGCGGGGGCGGAGTCTGCTCCGGATCCCGTACTCAAAAGGGTTCGCCTCCTCGGGCATCTGCGGTCACGGGGTGACGGGGCGGCCGGACGGGCGGCGCGCCGGCTGTGGACCGGCGGCCGCCCGCCCCGCTACAGGTGGGCGAGCTTCTCCAGCACGGGTGCGGCCTTGCGAAGCGTCTCCCACTCCTCCTCGTCCAGGCCCTCGGCGAGGGCGGTCAGCCAGGCGTTCCGCTTGGAGCGGCTCTCGTCGAGCATGGCTTCCGCCCGCTCGGTCTGGCTGACCACCTTCTGGCGACGGTCATCGGGGTGCGGTTCCAGTCTGACGAGGCCCTTCGCTTCCAGCAGCGCGACGATGCGGGTCATCGACGGGGGCTGCACGTGCTCCTTGCGGGCCAGCTCGCCCGGGGTGGCCGAGCCGCACCGGGCGAGCGTGCCGAGCACCGACATCTCGGTGGGGCTCAGCGACTCGTCGACGCGCTGGTGCTTGAGTCGCCGGCTGAGCAGCATCACGGCGGAGCGGAGGGAGCTCACGGCGGCGGCACTGTCGCCGTCGTGGATCAGGTCAGGCATGTTCATTAGCGTAACTCATTACTCAACCTAAAGACCATTCGAGGTGTACACGCGGAGGCACTTCGCCCAATCCCTCACTCGAACGAGTGAGTCACCTCCGGAAAGTGACACGGGGCGGCGCAGCGGAACGTAACCCTGCTGGCCATGGGATCGACTGTGCTCAGTCTGCGGGTGGACGGCGAGCTGCTCGACCGGCTCCGGCAGCACGCCGCGAAACGCGGAATGAGCGTCCAGGACTATGTGGTCCGGACGCTCATTCGCGACGACTTCGACGAACGCTTCAAGGCGGCCGTCGACGAGACGGAGAAGTTCTACGGCCCCGGGGACGCCGACGGGGACACCGGGATCAGGGCCGGAGGGATCACGTGAGGCCGAGGGCCGGCATCGCGTAGTAGAAGACGAAGACCGCCGAGACCACGTACATCGGGACCGGCACCTCGCGCCAGCGGCCGGCGACCACGCGCAGCACGGAGAAGGCGATGAAGCCGATGCCGATGCCGTTGGTGATCGAGTACGTGAACGGCATCATCAGCATGGCCAGGAAGGCCGGGATGGAGAGCGTGTAGTCGCTCCAGTCGATGTCCCGCACCGAGCCCGAGATGATCAGGAAGCCGACCGCCAGCAGCGCGGGGGTGGCCGCCTGCGAGGGGACCATCGTCGCGAGCGGGGTGAAGAACAGCGCCGCGGTGAAGAGCAGGCCCGTCACGATGCTGGCGAAGCCGGTGCGCGCGCCCTCGCCGACGCCCGCCGTGGACTCCACGAAGCAGGTGGTGGCCGAGGAGGAGGTGCCACCGCCGGCGGCGACCGCGATGCCGTCCACGAACAGCACCTTGTTGATGCCGGGGAAGTTGCCGTCGGCGTCCGTCAGCTTGGCCTCGTCGCCGACGCCGAGGATGGTGCCCATCGCGTCGAAGAAGCAGGACAGCAGCACGGTGAAGACGAACAGGATGCCGGTGAGCACGCCCACCTTGCTGAAGCCGCCGAACAGACTGGCCTCACCGATCAGCCCGAAGTCCGGGGTGGCGACCGGGTTGCCCGGCCACTGCGGGACGGTCAGGCCCCAGGAACCGGCCGGCAGGTCGCCGACGGCGTCGATGATCACCGCGACGATCGTCATCGCGACGATGGAGATCAGGATCGCGCCCGGCACCTTGCGGACGATCAGCCCGAGGGTGAGCAGCGCGCCGAGGACGAAGACCAGGACCGGCCAGCCGTTGAGGTGGCCGTCGCCGCCGAGCTGGAGCGGGACGGTGGTGTGGGCGGCGTCCGGGATGCGGGAGACGAAGCCCGAGTCGACCAGGCCGATCAGCAGGATGAAGAGGCCGATGCCGATCGCGATGCCCTTGCGGAGCGATGTCGGTACGGCGTGCATCACGCGTTCCCGGAGCCCGGTCGCGACCAGCAGCATGACCACGATGCCCGCGAGGACCACCATGCCCATCGCGTCCGGCCAGCTCATCCGGGGGGCGAGCTGGAGGGCCACGACGGTGTTGACGCCGAGACCGGCCGCCAGGGCGATCGGCACATTGCCGATGACACCCATCAGGAGGGTGGAGAACGCGGCGGACAGCACGGTGGCGGTGACCAGCTGACCACCGTCGAGCTGGTGGCCGTACATGTCCTTCGCGCTGCCGAGAATGATCGGGTTCAGCACGATGATGTACGCCATCGCGAAGAACGTCGCGAATCCGCCACGGATTTCGCGGGCGACCGACGACCCCCGCTCGGAAATCTTGAAGAAACGGTCCAGACCGTTCTGCGGCTGGGGGGCCGCAGGCTGCTGGGCGTCGACCGGAGCGGTGGCCGAGGGGGACATGTATGACCTCAGTCGTACGTAGTTGGGGAGGAATGAGAGAGATTTGGACGTTCTAACGAACAAATCAAGTCATTATGAAGCAGATTCAGTATGAATACATGAGGTGAAGATCGCTATCTCCGCGCGTAGAACATCGGTGACCTGGGCTGGAAGGGCTTCATAACGTTTTGGAGCGGCCGGGCGCAGCCACCCCAAGGCGCGTCGGCACCCTCCGTTCGGCCCTGCGGAAGGCTTCCGGGACGCCTCGAACAGGGGCCCCATACACTGACCCCATGGCGAAGTGGACACCGAAGCACGAGGCACCCGAGCCCCTGGAGGGGCCCGTCGTCGCCACCATCACCGGCGGCACGATCCTCTGGTTCGTCCTCTTCCTGGTCCAGATCCCCTTCTACCGCTGGTTCGACGACCACGGCCACCTGTGGTGGGTGTGGACGTGCCTGGCCGGTGCCGGGCTCGGCCTGATCGGCATCTGGTACGTCCGCAAGCGCGACGCGGCGATCAAGCGGGCGGCGGCAGCGGCCGCCCCCGCCGCTCCGGCCGCGGGCGGCGGGAGCGGCACGTAGGGCGGGTCCCGTAGGGCGTACTACCCCGGCACGGGTCGTCCCGTACCCCCACAGGACCATTCACCCCTGGTCGACGTCCTCCGCCGGTCTGATCTTCGTACCGGCCGGTGGGTGATTCAGGCCATCTGCCCGTACCGTCGAAACCATGACGCAGCGGGCATCGAATCCCTCCGATGAGCACAACCCGGGCATAGCCGGCTCCACCGGCCTGCCCGGCCCGGCGACGATCGACGCCGGGGCCGAACTGGATCCGGTCCACCCGGTGGAGTTGCCCGCCCCGGCGGTGGACCCCCGCGGGCTGACCGCGGCCGAGGTCGCCGAGCGGATCGCCCGCGGCGAGGTCAACGACGTACCGGTCCGGTCCTCCCGCTCGCTGCGCGAGATCGTCCGGGCCAACGTCTTCACCCGGTTCAACCTGATCATCGGCGTGCTCTGGCTGATCATGCTGTTCGTGGCGCCGTTCCAGGACAGCCTCTTCGGGTTCGTGATCATCGCGAACACCGGTATCGGCATCATCCAGGAGTGGCGGGCCAAGAAGACCCTGGACTCCCTGGCGGTCATCGGCGAGGCGAAGCCCACGGTGCGCCGGGACGGGGTGGCCGCCGAGATCTCCACCTCGGAGATCGTCCTCGGCGACCTCATCGAGCTGGGCCCCGGCGACAAGGCCGTGGTGGACGGCACGGTCGCCGAGGCCGACGGGCTGGAGATCGACGAGTCGCTGCTCACCGGCGAGGCCGACCCGGTGCTGAAGCGGCCCGGCGACCCGGTCATGTCCGGCAGCTTCGTGGTCTCCGGCGGTGGCGCGTTCACCGCCACCAAGGTCGGCCGCGAGGCCTACGCCGCCCAGCTCGCCGAGGAAGCGTCCCGCTTCACGCTCGTCCAGTCCGAGCTGCGCACTGGCATCTCCACGATCCTCAAGTACGTCACCTGGATGATGGTGCCGACCGCGCTGGGCCTGGTCATCAGCCAGCTCGTCGTCAAGGACAACAACGTCAAGGAGTCGATCGCCCGCACCGTCGGCGGCATCGTCCCGATGATCCCCGAGGGGCTGGTGCTGCTGACCTCCGTCGCCTTCGCGATCGGGGTGGTGCGGCTCGGCCGCAAGCAGTGCCTGGTGCAGGAGCTGCCCGCCATCGAGGGGCTGGCCCGGGTCGACGTCGTCTGCCTGGACAAGACCGGCACCCTCACCGAGGGCGGCATGGACGTCACCGAGGTGCGGACGCTGGGCGACGCCGACGAGAAGTACACGGGCGCCGTGCTCGGCGCCCTCGGCGCCTCCGACCCCCGCCCCAACGCCAGCCTCCAGGCCATCGTGGACGCCTACCCGGACGCCGGGTCCTGGCGGTGCACCGCCACGCTGCCGTTCTCCTCGGCCCGCAAGTACAGCGGCGCCGCCTTCGACGAGGGCGACGGCCGCGACTCCACCTGGCTGCTCGGCGCCCCCGACGTCCTGCTGCCCGAGCAGGACCCGGCGCTCGCCGAGATCGAGCAGCTCAACCAGCAGGGCCTGCGGGTGCTGCTGCTCGCCCGCGCGCAGGGTTCGCTGGACGGCCCGGAGGCGGCCGTCGGCGCCGTACCGAGCGCCCTGGTGGTCCTGGAGCAGCGGCTGCGGCCGGACGCCGAGGAGACCCTGGCGTACTTCGCGGACCAGCGGGTCGCCGCCAAGGTGATCTCCGGTGACAACGCGGTCTCGGTCGGCGCGGTCGCGGCGAAGCTCGGCATGCAGGGCGCCGAGCACACCCTGGACGCGCGCCGGCTGCCCACCGACCCGGACGAGATGGCCACCGCCGTGGAGGAGAACGCGGTCTTCGGCCGGGTCACCCCGCAGCAGAAGCGCGACATGGTCGCCGCCCTCCAGTCCCGCGGCCACACCGTCGCGATGACCGGCGACGGCGTCAACGACGTGCTGGCGCTGAAGGACGCCGACATCGGCGTCTCCATGGGCTCGGGCTCCGAGGCCACCCGGGCCGTCGCCCAGATCGTGCTGCTGAACAACAGCTTCGCGACGCTGCCGTCCGTCGTCGCCGAGGGCCGCCGGGTGATCGGCAACATCACCCGGGTCGCGACCCTGTTCCTGACCAAGACCGTCTACTCGGTGCTGCTGGCGATCCTGGTGGTCTGCTCGCAGGTCGACTACCCGTTCCTGCCGCGCCATCTGACCCTGCTGTCCACGCTGACCATCGGCGTACCGGCGTTCTTCCTGGCCCTCGCGCCCAACACGGAACGGGCCCATCCGCACTTCGTGCGCCGGGTCATGCGGTACGCGATCCCGTCCGGCGTCATCGCGGCCGTCGCGACCTTCGTGACGTATCTGATCGCCCGCCACCACTACACCGGCCCGGACGCCCTCGACGCCGAGACCAGCGCGGCCACGCTCACGCTGTTCCTGGTCTCGATGTGGGTGCTGGCGATCATCGCCCGTCCGTACACCTGGTGGCGGATCGGCCTGGTGCTGGCGATGGGGCTGGCGTTCCTGCTGGTGCTGGTGGTGCCGTGGCTCCAGGAGTTCTTCGCGCTGAAGCTGGTGGGTACGACGATGCCGTGGACAGCGGTGGGGATCGCGGTGGCGGCGTCGGCCCTGCTGGAGTACGCCTGGCGGCTGGTCGGGCGGCGCTTCCCCTCCTGACGCGCGCGGCCCGCGTCCCGGCACGAAGAAGGGCGGTCCCCGATCGGGGGCCGCCCTTTCGTCACTTCACTTCACGTCGACGAAGTCACCGGCGGCGCTGACGGCCGGGGTGGTGGACGTACCGGCGAAGCTGTAGCGCCAGTAGCCGTCGACCGAGGCCTTGGCCGTGGTCTTCAGCGTGCCGGTGCTGCTGGTCCTGATGGTCTTGACGGTGGTGTAGGTGCTGCTGTTCTTCTTGCGGAACTGCAGCTTCACCGACTGGCCCGCGTAACCGTGGTACGCGTGGTCCTCCCAGTTGGCCCGGGAGAGCTTGCCGGTGATGGTGAGGGTCCTGCCCTTCTTCACCGGCTCGGGCGCGGCGTTCACCGTCAGCTTCGAGTAGCGCTGCACCCGGGCGGTCGAGGCGAAGTCGGAGGAGGTGTCGGAGCCGTCCACGGCCCGGGCGCCCGCCAGTACGTGCCAGGTGCCCGCCACCGCGTTCTTCGGCAGGTCCGTCCTGGGGTCGACGGTCAGGGTGAGCGAGCAGGTGCTGGTGGTCGCGTCCACCGCGGCGCAGGTCGCCCGTTCCTCGTTCGGCAGCAGGACGGCGTCCAGTCCCTCCTCCTGGTCCTTGCCGTGCCACAGGAGCAGCCAGCCGGTGGCGATGCCGGAGGGGTGGGAGGCGGTGACCGAGACGGTGACCGTGCGCGGCGCGGTCGTCCCGAGGACGATGTCCTTGCCCCCGTTGACGGTGACCTTCGAGACGACGGGGGCGACCGGAGCGGCGTGCGCCGCCGGGAGGCCGAGGGCGGACAGGACCAGGGCGCCGGAGGCCGCGGCGACGGCGAAACGGGTACGCATGGGGTCTCTCCGTGGGTGTGGGGCCGGGGACACCGGCAGGGCACGAAGGCAGGGCATATACGTACGCAGCGGGACCCCCTCGGTGGGGGATTCCGCTGCGTACGGGGACGAGCTACTTCACGCGTTGCTTCACGGACTACTTCACGTCGACGAAGTCACCGGCGGCGCTGACGGCCGGGGTGGTGGACGTACCGGCGAAGCTGTAGCGCCAGTAGCCGTCGACCGAGGCCTTGGCCGTGGTCTTCAGCGTGCCGGTGCTGCTGGTCTTGATGGTCTTGACGGTGGTGTAGGTGCTGCTGTTCTTCTTGCGGAACTGGAGCTTCACCGGCTGGGTCGCGTAGCCCTGGTACTTGAAGGTCTCCCAGTTGGCCCGGGAGAGCTTGCCGGTGATGGTGAGGGTCTTGCCCTTCTTCACCGGCTCGGGCGCGGCGTTGACCGTCAGCTTCGACAGCCGCTGGACCCGGGCGGTGCTGTAGTAGTCGGTGTACGCGATGCTCTCGTCGCCGGAGAGCGCGGCCGCCGTGACGTGCCAGGTGCCGGCCAGGGAGTTCTTGTAGAGGTCGTCGCGCGGGTCGATCGTGATCGTCATCTTGCACGTCGAGGTCGTCGCGTTGACCTTGGTGCAGTTGGCCTGCTCGCCGTTCGGCAGCAGGGCGCCGTCGAGGTCCTCCCCGTTGGTGCCGTGCCACAGGTCGACGTAGGCGTCGACGACGCCGGTGGGGTGCGAGGCGGTGACGGAGACGGAGATCGTCTTCTTGGCCGTGGTGCCCAGGACGATGTCCTTGCCGCCGTTGACGACGACCTTCGAGATGACCGGCTCCGTCACGTCGGCGGCGGCGAACGCGGACGCCTTCGCCGCACCCCGGGCGGCGGTGCCGAAGACCTCGGCGCCCGACGTCGGCTTGTTCAGGTTCGGGGTGGAGTCGCCCGCCTGAGCGGCCGGGACAACCAGAGCAGACAGGGCCAAGGCGCCGGAGACGGCAGCAACAGTGGCTCGAATTCGCATGTATTTCCCCGTGGAGGAAGGCCCCGCGGGCGCGGGACGCGCCTCGGGCGGGGCTGGTTCGGACGTGAGTCTGCTGACTCGTGAGACCAGACCCGCGAGGCGCGTAAAGGGTTGTACAAGGAAATGGATTTCCTGCGAAGGTCGCGCATATGCGTACGTACGGATCGGCCGCCCGGGCCGACCGGAAGCGGGCGGCCCGGCCGGACGGCCCCGGCTCAGTCGAACCAGCGGTCCCGGGCCAACTCCTCCGTACGGGACGGGTCCTCCAGCAGCGCCGCGACCTCGAAGCGCCGCGGCCACTGCCCGGCCGCCCAGGCCAGCCCCGCCGCGACGCCCTCCAGCGTGGCGGCGTGCACCGTGCCGTCCGGCGTCCGGCGCCAGTCCAGCTCGACACCGCCCGCGCGCAGCTCACCGTGTTCCACGTACACGTCCGGGGTGCCCGCGCCGAGGAGGGCCCGCACCGACTCCGGTACGCGGTGCTCCTCGCCCTCCGTCGTCACCTCCGCCGCCACGCTCTCGCCGAGCCGCCGCACCTGGAGCAGCTCGGCCAGCTCCGCCGCCCGCGCCGGGGCGACCGGCAGCAGCGGCAGCCCGGCGGTGAGCGGCAGCAGGTCGGGGGCGTCCGCGATCAGGGCGTCCGCCGCGTCCACCACCCGCACCTCGCCGTCGACCACCGCGCGCACCTCGTCCACCAGCGTGACCTGCTCGGGGTCCAGGTCGGCCAGCGCCGTGTACAGCGCGTGCAGCTGTACGGGGTCGACCGGGCGGTCCGGGTCCGCGAGCCGGCCGAGGAGTTCGGCGGCGCCGCCCGGCTCGTCGAGCAGCGCGGCCACGGAGGTCCGTACGCCCAGTGCGTGCAGCACCTGCGCGTCGTCGAAGCCGGTCGCGTCGGCCGCGTCGTACAGCCCGGCCAGTCGCGGGTCGCCGCCGGCGGCGCGCAGCCCGGCGGGGCGGCGGCCGTCGAGCACCGGGTGGTCGCGCAGCCACCAGGCGGTGTAGGGGCGGACGGACTGCGTGGTGCCGTCCGGGAGCAGCACCCGCACCGGCTGGGTCAGCGCGTCCCGCAGCGGCGGCCGGGCGAGCAGGGCGAGCGCCTGCGGCCAGGCGTCGTCGGCGACGAGGTCGAGGTCGCGGACGGCGACGATCTCGGTGGCGACCGGCGGTACGGGGCTGTCGGGGAGCCGGTCGAGGACGTCCTCGCACCAGACGTCGACGGCGTCCAGCAGCCCGGCGTCGTCGGGTTCGGCGAAGTCTCCCTCGCGCGGTTCGAGTTCGTCCGGGTCGAGGACGACGTCGGTGGCCCGGACGAGGGCGAAGGTGGCGAGCACCCCGCAGGCGGTGAGCGGCTGCTCGCCCCAGCGGTCGGCCAGTTCCTGGTCGACCAGGGCCAGTTCGTCCTCGCGCATGATGGCGGCGAACGGGCTGTCGGGGAGGACGAGTTCGCCTGCGGGGGCCGGTTCGCCGTCCTCGTCGGGGAGGGCGAGGGCGCCCAGCCAGGGTTCGTCGCCGGGGGCCAGCTCGGCGTCCCGCACCAGGGTGAGGACGGTCTCGGCGAGCTCGTCGGCGTCCAGTCCGTCCTCGTCCCAGATCTCGCCCGCGTCCAGCGATCCGGCGACGGCGGCCCGCACCTGCGGGGTGGTCAGCACGGCGCGCGGGGTGGCGGGCAGGGCGCCCAGCTTCTCCAGGAGGGGGTGGGCGGCGTCCGGGTGGGCGACTTTCAGCCCGAGCCGGGCGAGCCGTTCGAGAACGGGGCCGGTGAGGGCGTCGGGGAGCGGGAGGAGGACCTGGCGCGGCCCGATGGTGGTGCGGGGCAGGACGGGGGCGAGGGGCCCGCCGTCCTCCGGCGCGCCGCCCCCCGGTCCGTCCGTGCCCGGCGTCCCGGCCAGCGGCACGGGCAGGCCGGTGAGGCGGTCCGGGTCGATGCCGGAGAGGCTGTCGTAGAGCCGCCGCCACCAGCCGGGGTCGCGCTCCAGTCCGGCGAGCCGGTCGATCGCCTCGGTGAGCGGCACCCGGGCGACGCCCAGCGTGCGCAGCTCGGCACGGCGTTCGAGGCCGGCGGGCAGCAGGCACGGCAGCACCTCGGCGAGCACCCGCACGGTCTCGGCGCCGACGCCCTCCACCACCTCGGCCTCGATGGGGCGCAGCGCCCCGGTGGCCTCCTCGGCGGCGGGTGCGCCCGTGGGGCCGTCCGTGGAAGCGTCCTCCCAGTCATACCGGCCGGCGGCCTCGTCGGTGGTGGTGTCGCGGGGGGCGGCGGGGGCCAGGAACGCGATGCGCGGCAGCCGCTCCAGGATCGCGGCGCGCAGCCTCCCGTCGAGTTCGCCGGTGCCGAGCGGGCCGGGCACCAGGTCGACGGTGGCTGCGGTGACCGGCCGCCAGGCGGCGAGCAGTTCGGCGTACGCGTCGGCGGCGCGCTCCACCAGGAAGTCGGTGAGCGGTCCCGGGGCGAAGTGGCGGCGCGCGGTGTCCAGGGGCAGCGAGGCGATGAGCAGCGCGGGGACGCCGAGGGGTTCGTCGGTGGGGGTCGGGGCGTGGACGACGGGGAGGGTGCGGGGGCGGACCGGGGCGCCCTCCGCGTCCACCGGGACCGCCCAGGTGACCGACCAGTGCGGGCGCAGCCGCTCCTCGCGGGGGCGGTCGGCGAGGAGTTCGGGTCCGACGGGGCCGTGGTGGGTGACGGTGCGCCAGCGGTTGGTGCCGTGCGCGGTGTCCTCGACGTGGGTGTACGGACCGTGTTCGGTGCGGCGCAGGGTGCGTACGGTCCCGGGGGTCTCGACCACGATCTCTTCGAGGCCGCGCAGGGTGAGCAGCAGGGCGTCGTCGACCGCGGAGAGCAGCCGGTCCACCAGGTCCTCGGCGGTGCCGTCGCGCAGGGGGAGGACGACGACGGTGTCGTAGCCCTCGGGTGCGGTGCCCTCGGCGGGCAGCGGGAGCCGGAGCAGCGGTACGTGGCCGTCGCGGCGGCGCAGTTCGTCGCCGAGTCCGGGGCTGGCGGTGGCGGCCCGGGCGGCGAGGTCGCGGGCCTCGGCGAGGGACCAGCGGACGCCGCCGTGCCGGCCGACCACGGCGGGTTCGTCGCTCACCGCGAGGACCGCGGCGAAGCCGACGCCGAACCGGCCGACCGCGCCCTCGTGCCCCTCCCGCTTGGCGGAGGCGCGGAGCGTGGAGAGCGACTCGACGCCGGTGGCGTCCAGCGGTGCCCCGGTGTTGGCGGCGGCGAGGACGGCGGGGCCGTCCGGCCCGGCGGGGCGCAGGGTGAGGCGGAGGCGGCCGGGGACACCGGCGCGGGCGGCGGCGTCGGCGGCGTTCTGGGCCAGCTCGACGACGAGGCGGTCGCGGTAGCCGCCGAGCGCCAGCTCCTCCTCCGCGTTGGCGTCCTCGCGGAACCGGGTGGGGCCGGCGCCCCAGGAGTCGAGCACTCCGCGCCGCAGTCGCGCGGTCCCGAACGGGTCGGCCCCCTCGGTCGCATTCATGCCCACGCTCTGCTCCGCTCTTTCCGGTATCCGGTCACGCACGGCCCATGGGGCCCAGTGTGCGCCCGAAGGTACCGGGTCCTCGCGCGGGGCGTGGCCACGGGACGGGGCATCGACCGGTTCGGGCGCTGCCCACCTGCGGAATGCGGCGGCCCGGGGGCGTGCCCGTACGCGGGCGGCGCCGGAACCGGCCGGGGCCGGGGCCGGTACGCGCCCCCGGACCGCGCCGCACCGACGCGTGGCCGGGATCCCCCGGAGGCGCGGACCGTACGCGCCCCGGGCCGTGCGGCCGCCCGGGACAGGGTCGGGGACAGGGCCTACGAGTGGCCGAGGTCCTCCGTCGGCTCGTCCGCCTCCGCCGGGACCGACCCGGAGTCGCGGGCCGGACGGAGCGGGTACTCGTCGACCCGCATCGTGTCCAGGGCGTGCGGCGCGGGCTTCGGCGTCTTCGGCATGACGGCCGCCTCGGAGTGCCCGCCGCAGCCGTACGCGAGCGAGACGACCCGCCCGTCGGCCGGGCCGAACTCGTTGGCGCAGACCCCGAACGCCTGCCGGAGCGACCCGGCCAGCGGCACCAGGAAGGCGCAGGAGGAGCAGGAGGCCGGGGCCGCCTGCGCCATCGGCGTCCGGGCGCCGAACTCCTCGTCCCACCGGTCGGCCGCCATGTGCAGCCCGTACCGGGACAGCACCCGGGCCCGCCGCATGCCCAGCTCGTCCGCGACCGCCGCGATCGATCCCCGGGTCGTCGTCGCAGGGCGGGTGGTCAGCTCGGCGTCCTCCGCGTCGGCCCGCTCGGCCAGCTCGTGGGAGACCTCGGGGACCACCGAGTTCGGCGGCGGCTCGTCCTCGCCGGTGTAGCCGGGCTCCAGACGGATGTCGTCCGCCTCGGTGGGCAGCAGGTCGCCGGGGCCCATGTCGCCCGGGCGCAGCCGCTCGCTCCACGGCACCCACTCCGGGGCGAGGAGGGCGTCACTGCCCGGCAGCAGCACCGTTTCGTCGATGGTCACGTACCGGGCGCGGGAGGCCCGGGCCACGGTCACCGCCCAGCGCCAGCCCCGGTAGCCCGGCTCCTTGCACTCGAAGAAGTGGGTGACGACCCGGTCCCCCTCGGAGACCACGGCCACATGCTCGCCCACGATGCCCGGGGCGGCGGCCTCCTCGGCGGCCGACCGGGCCAGGTCTACCGCCTCGGCGCACAGGCGGTCGGGAACGGGGGTACGGGCCGCACGGGCCGTACGGCTTCGCGTCGTCGCAGCACTCACAGGTCTCGCTTCTCTCCTACGCCAGTCTCACGAGCGCCGCCAGCACATCCATCGGTTTCGGCCATGACGGACGCGGGCGGAGCGGACCTGGGGGCCGCGTCGACGTCCACACCCGTTGTTGCCTGCCTCGGGCACACCTTTCGCTTCCCATTCTGCGGGATCGCCGAGAGGCGCGCGGCCGAGAACAATCGCCGGTGGCGCGCTACGCACGCTACCCTCTCCGCCGCGCCCCGCCCACCTGCCCGTCCCAAACGAGGCCGTATCCGGTGTCGTGTCCGGGGCCCTCCGTCCGCGAACGGGCCGCCGGGCACGTCCGCCGGGACGCGGTGCCGGACCGCTGACCGTACGGGGCGCGCCGTGCGCCGAAGCCCGTACGTCCCGACCGCCTCTGGGGCAGTATGGCGACGTGGCTGCCGCCAGGTCGCACCAGGACCCCGGGCCGGTCCGCAGGACGGGCCGGGCGGTCGGCCGCGCCCTGCGCGCCCCGTTCACCGGCACCGCCCGCGCCGTCCGGCGGGCGACGCACGCGCACGGCGCCGGGGAGTCCGGCCTCGGCAAGCTGATCGAGCTGCACGCCGTGAACGGCGCGGGCGACGTGATGATCACGGTCGCGCTCGCCTCGACGGTCTTCTTCTCCGTGCCGACCGACGAGGCCCGCGGCCGGGTCGCCCTCTACCTGGCCGTGACGATGGCGCCGTTCGTCCTGCTCGCCCCGGTGATCGGCCCGCTCCTGGACCGGCTGCCGCACGGCCGCCGCGCCGCGATGGCGGCGTCGATGCTGGCCCGTACGGTGCTCGCGGTCGCCCTCTCGGGTGCGGTGGCCACCGGCGGGCTGGAGCTGTATCCGGCCGCACTGGGCGTCCTGGTCTGCTCGAAGGCGTACGGGGTGGTGCGCAGCGCCGTGGTGCCCAGGCTGCTGCCGCCGCGCTTCTCGCTGGTGAAGGCGAACTCCCGGGTGACCCTGGCCGGGCTGCTGGCGACCGGGATCGCCGCGCCGATCGGGGCCGGGCTCCAGCTCGTCGGGTCCGCCTGGCCGCTGTACGGGGCGTGCGTGGTCTTCCTCGGCGGGACCGTGCTGGCCTTCACGCTGCCGGGCAAGGTCGACTCCGCGAAGGGCGAGCGGCGGGCCCGGCTGGTCCCGCCGCACGGGGCGGCCGCCCCGTCCCGCGCGGGGCGGGGCGGCCGGAAGAACAACGGGGAGAGGCGCCCCGGGCTGCGTTCGGTGGGCCCGTCCGTACTGAACGGTCTCCAGGCCAACGCCGCGCACCGCGCGCTCTCCGGCTTCCTGATCTTCTTCCTGGCCTTCCTGCTGCGCGAGCACCCGTTCCCCGGGCAGAGCGCCGTCGTCTCGCTCGGCGTCGTCGGCGTCGCCGCCGGGGCGGGGAACGCGATCGGTACGGCGGTCGGCTCCTGGCTGCGGGCCCGCGCCCCCGAGGCGATCGTCGTGGCGGTGCTGGCCCTGGCCCTGGCCACCGCGGTGCTCGCCGCGCTCCTCTTCGGCACGGTGACGGTCGCCGCGCTGAGCGGCGTCGCGGGTTTCACCCTGGCCCTGTCGAAGCTGTCGCTGGACGCGATGATCCAGCGGGACGTACCGGAGGAGGTGCGGGCCTCCGCGTTCGCCCGGTCCGAGACGGCGCTCCAGATGGCGTGGGTGGTCGGGGGCGGTATCGGCATCGCCCTGCCCCTCAACGGCGTACTGGGCATGGCGGTCGCGGCGGGCCTCCTCGCCCTCGGCGCCGCAACGTCCGTACGGGGTCTGGTGGGCGCCGCACGACGCGGCTCGCCGCACCCCCGCGTGGCGTGAACCGGAGCGCCCGATAGCCTTCGGCCCATGACCGTTGCGTTCTTCTCCGGTAAGGGCCGTCGAATCGGCGTCGCTCTTGGTGCCGTGTCCGCGGGACTCCTCGTCCTCTCCGCCTGCGACAAGCCGACGCCGCTCGCGACCGTAACGGTCGGTGGCAACTCGGTGAGCACCGAGGCGTCCTGCTACAACGACGGCAAGGCCCTCAAGAAGTCCGATTACCAGAGCTGCCTCAACAAGAAGGCGGAGAAGTCCGTCGAGGTCGCGATGGACGACAAGGTCCGCTTCGGCGTCGACCCCGAGATCGCGGACAACGGCTGGACCCTGTTCATCAACGGCCAGCAGGCCGAGCAGGAGCCGTACACGAAGACCTACCGGTCCATCCCGGGCTCCGCGTTCTTCTCCAGCCAGACCGGTGAGACGGCGGACAAGACGCAGATCTCCATCGTGGAGACCAAGGACAAGCAGCTCGTCGGCGTCTGGCACTTCGAGCTGAAGAAGTCCTCCTGACCGTCTTCCGACCGTCGCCCGGCCGGCTTCCGGCCTCTTCCCGACTCCGGAGAGTTCTTTCCGTGCGTGTGCTCGTCGTGACCGCTGTCCCGGTGGAACGGGACGCGGTCACGCGCACGTTCGGGGAGACTTCCGTGCACCGGGTGCCCGGTGCGGAGATCCACCGTGCGGGCCCCTTCGACGTGCTGGCGGGCGGTGTGGGCCCGGCCGCCGCGGCGGCGTCGACGGCCTTCGCCCTGGCCGCCGGCGGCCCGGCCGGGGACGGTTACGGCCTGGTGGTGTCGGCCGGGATCGGCGGCGGGTTCGCCCCGCTCGCCCCGGTCGGCTCCCTCGTGGTGGCCGGCCGTCTCGTCGCCGCCGACCTGGGCGCCGAGACGCCCGAGGGCTTCGTGCCCGTCACCGGCCTGGGCTTCGGGCGCGACCAGCACCTCCCGCCCCGGTCGCTGGTCCGGGCCGTGGCCGACGCCACCGGCGCGGCCACCGGTGACGTGCTCACCGTCTCCACCGTGACCGGCAGCGCCGAGCGCGCCGCCGCCCTGCGCGCCGCGCACCCGGCGGCCGCCGCCGAGGCGATGGAGGGCTTCGGGGTCGCGGAGGCCGCCGGGCTCGCCGGCGTGCCCGTCCTGGAGATCAGGGCCGTGTCGAACGCGGTCGGCCCGCGCGACCGGGACGCCTGGCGCATCGGCGACGCCCTGACCGCGCTCGCGACCGCGTTCGGGAAGCTCGCCCCCGTACTGGAAGGTTGGACCAGCCATGACCACCACGACGCCTGACCAGGTGCCCGCCCCGGCGGCCCCGCTCCGGATCGCCTACTCTCCCTGCCCGAACGACACCTTCGTCTTCGATGCCTGGGCGCACGGCCGGATCCCGGACGCGCCCGCCCTCGATGTCACCTTCGCGGACATCGACATCACCAACGGCCTGGCCGAGCGCGGTGAGCTGGACGTCCTGAAGGTCTCGTACGCGGTGCTGCCGTGGGTCCTCGACGAGTACGCGCTGCTGCCGTGCGGCGGGGCGCTGGGCCGGGGCTGCGGCCCGCTCGTCCTCACCCGGGAGCCGGGTACGGACCTGACGGGCCGGACCGTCGCCGTGCCGAGCGAGCGCTCCACCGCCTATCTGCTGTTCCGCCTCTGGGCGGCCGAGGTGGTGCCGGGCGGGGTCGGCGAGATCGTCGTCATGCCGTTCGACGAGATCATGCCCGCGGTGCGGGACGGGAAGGTGGACGCCGGTCTCGTGATCCACGAGGCCCGGTTCACGTACCAGAACTACGGGCTGCACAACCTCGCCGACATGGGCCGCCACTGGGAGGACACGACCGGGCTGCCGATCCCGCTGGGCGCGATCATCGCCAAGCGCTCGCTGGGCGCGGAGACCCTGAAGCTGCTCGCCGAGTCGGTGCGCGCCTCGGTGCGGGCGGCCTGGGACGACCCGGAGGCGTCCCGCCCCTATGTGCTGGAGCACGCCCAGGAGATGGATCCCGCCGTGGCGGACCAGCACATCGGGCTGTACGTCAACGAGTTCACCGCCGACCTCGGCGAGGCCGGTTACGCGGCGATCCGGGGCCTGCTGACCCGCGCGGCGGCCGAGGGACTCGTACCGCCCCTCGCCCCGGACGCACTGGCGTTCGTCTGATCCCGGCCACCGTTCGGGGGCCGGGTCGGACGTGCGACGTCGAGCCGGTCAGCCGGCCGGACATCGAGCCGGGCTGCCGGCCGGACGTCGATCCGGTCAGACGTCGAGCTGATCGGCCACCGCGCGCAGCAGACCGCCGATCTTCTTGCCGGCCGCCTTGTCGGGGTACCGGCCGCGCTCCAGCATCGGGGTGATGTTCTCCAGCAGGGTGGTCAGGTCCTGCACGATGGACGCGAGCTCGTCCGGCTTGCGGCGCTGTGCGGCCGCGACGGAGGGGGTCGGGTCCAAAACCGTCACCGAGAGCGCCTGGTCCCCACGCTGACCTGCGACGACGCCGAATTCGACGCGCTGGCCCGGCTTGAGGGCGTCCACGCCGTCGGGCAGCACGGAGGAGTGCACGAAGACATCTCCGCCGTCGTCGCGGGAAAGGAAACCGAAGCCCTTCTCGCTGTTGAACCACTTGACCTTGCCAGTCGGCAAAGCACGCACCCCATCTCAACCCGTATGCCCGTATGCCGGAACAAAGCCTCAGCAGGTCAGGCTATCCAGTGGTGGTGCTGTCCCCTGCTGGCAGCAGCCTCCCCAGGGGGGGTACCCGCCGTCAAGCCTGATCATCCGGACTCTGTCCGGAAACGACACCCCTCGGGGACCCCAGTGGCCGAACAGCGGTTCGCCGCCGCCGGGACATACCCTGGCGGGGTGAGTACTACACCTTCTGGCGCGGGCGACCGGCTGGTCCGGATCGGCGCGATCGTCTTCTTCGTCGGCGCACTGTCCACCCTGGCCACCATGGCCCCGCTCTTCCTCGGCACCCACCCCCTGCCGTCCATCGCCTGGTCGCTCTGCATGCTGATGGGCGTCGGCTTCCTGATCGCCGCGGCGGGCGTGATCCGCTCCGCCCGGGCGAACTCGGCCAAACGCTGATGGCTGACCCCAGGACCCCGGGCCCCTGCCGGGCACCCGCACCGCGACCGCCGAGCGCCTCCATGACGCGGTCAAGCGGCGGCGGGCGCGGCTGCGCACGGAGCGGACACGCGGACGTGGGCAGGGCGATCGAGCTCCTGGAGCGGCCGGCCGCCATCGACCTGGGTGAAGGCTCCCGGTGAGAGCAGCCCCGGGCCCGCGTCATCGACACCGCCGGGCTCCGCGAACTCCTGGGCTGAACGGGTGCCCCGCTCGCGGGGGACGTCGACGGCCCTCCGGCTCAGACGCGGAGCTCCGGCGGACAGCCGGTCCAGCGGATCCCGGCGGGGAGGTGGCCGGTGTCGTTGAAGAGGAGGACGGCCGGCGGGCGGTCCGGCGCGTAGTGGATGACGGTCAGGGCCGCATTGGCGTGGTTGATGCCCAGCCACCGCCACTTCGGCGCACCGAGCGCGGCGCGGATCAGCCAGCCGGTGAGGAAGTTGTGGGTGACGAGCAGTTCGTGGCGGGGCTCGTCCCCGGCGACGGGCCCGGTGAACCGGTCGAGCGCCGCCGCCGCGAGACGGGGGCCCTCCGCGCGTTCCTCGGCGGTGAACCGGTCCAGGAACGCCGTCCAGTCGTCGGCCGCCTCGGGCGGCAGTTCCTCGCGCGCGGGGAGGTGGGGAACGTAGTCCCCGGCCTCTTCCGAGCACCGCAGCGGAACCCCGTCGAACCCTTCTCCGACCAGCCGCGCGGTCTGCCGGGCGCGGGCCAGCGGGCCGTGGTGGATCACCGCGAGCGGCACCCCGTCGAGCCGCTCCCCCAGCAGCCGCGCCTGCCGTCGACCCGCGTCGGTCAGCTCGCTCTCGTCCGGCGACGCCTCGCCGTGCCGGGTCAGATAGAGGTAGCGGGCGGCCGTGCCGGTCATGGACTGGTTCCTCCGTGGGGTCGGTGCCGCGATCCCACGGAGGGACGCCACCGCGCACGGCCCCGGTTCCCGGAGGGCGAGGGCGCGAAGCCGTGGGTCGGGGTACCCCTTGTAAAAGACGTGAGGCCGGTCAGGGGTTCCTGACGGTGATGTCGCCGTTGCTGCTCTTCAGCCCGAGATGGTGCTTGCCCGCCGGGGCGTCGGGGACGTCGATGGTCCGGTCGCCGTTCGTCGTCTCCGCCGTGACCGCGTAGTCGGCCTTCGGCAGGGTCAGGGTGATGTCCCCGTTGGACGTCGTGGCCCGTACGTCCGGGGGTGTCGTCGCGGTCAGGTCGATCGCGCCGTTGGAGGTCCGCGCCCGGATGCGTTCGGCCGCGATGTTCTTCCCGGTGATCCTGCCGTTGGTGGTCCCGACCTCCACCGCGCCGGACACGCCGTCCATCTCGATCCGGCCGGAGCTGGTGGTCACCTTCACCGCCCCCACCTTGGCCAGGTGCACGCTGCCGCTGGAGACCTCCCCGGTCACCGGGATGCCCGCCGGTACGTCGACGGTGTAGCGGACGGAACAGCCGCTGCCGCAGCCGCCGAGGATCAGCACACCGTTCTCGATCCGGTGGGTGGCGCCCGTGGGCCGCTCGTCCCGGTAGGTGATCTCCCGGTGCAGGGAGAGCTTCCCGCCGCCCGCCCTGCCGTTGACGGTCACACCGCCCGCCCGGTTCTCCAGCCGTACGGAGGTGATCTTCCCGGACAGGGTGCTGGTGTCCTCCGTCTTCTCCCCCATGACCAGACCGCACCCGGCGAGTCCGGCGACCGCGAGCGCGGCCGCCGTCAACGCTCCGATACGGTGCAGTTCCTGACGCATGAACAGGCCCCCCCAGTCCCTCGGTCATCCGGCCCTCCGGACCCGATGGCACCCAAGCTACGAGAAGCCTTCGAGGGGCGGCCATGGGGGAAACCCCCGGTTCGACGGAGGGGCAACCACATCGCGATCATGTCACGGACATGCCACAACGGCGTCCGGATACGGGGACTTCCACACCCTCTGACCTCGCGGTTCCCTCATAGTGATCAAGCGGGCGGCGCGGGGCCGACGGAGCTTCGCGGCAGGCCGCAGATCAGCACGTCATCGATCAGCAAGGGGTTCTCTCATGTCCGGCAACCGGCGCAAGGCCTTTCTCGTATCCGCTGTGCTCGTGGGCGGCGCGATGCTGATGACGGCCTGCGAGGACCCGGGTGGCGACGGGGGCGCGGACAGCGCCGCCCCGCAGAATTCCGCCTCCGCCGCCGCCTCGTCCGGTTCCTCCGGCGCGGACAGCGGCCAGGGCTCGGACAAGGGGAACGACCAGGCCGGTGGCTCGGGCACCGACGGCGGCACCGGCCGGGGACAGGTCGGCCAGGTCTGCGGCGCGAACGATCTCACCTGGGGCACCAGGACCGAGAGCCAGGCGGGCGGCTACCTCCTCATCACCGCGAAGGCGAAGCCGGGCATCACCTGCTTCCTCCCCGCCAACCCCCCGACCGTGGCCTTCGGCTCCGACGGCACCGAGGCGAAGCCGTTCGACCAGGCCCCGGCCAAGGAGATCAAGCTGAGCGGCACCACCACCGCCTACGCCGGGATGACTCCGAAGACCACCAACACGAACGGCGGCCTGGAGATCGGCATCATGGTCGTGGCCACCGGTGAGAGCGACGCGAATCCGGAGACGCTGAACATCGACACCATCACGGTCGACTCCCCCGCCGTGACCAACTGGCACACCTCCGCCGAGGAGGCCGTCCCGGTCGGCGGCTGACCCACCCCGGCCCGCCCCGGGCGGGCCGCCCCCGCCCCGGGCGGGGGTTTTCCGTACCCCGGGGTGGCCTGCTGCCCGGATGGGCCGCCGGGGCCGGAACGCCGAGGCTGAATACGCAAGGATCCACCGAGCAAGAAGGAACCCTCCGTGTTCAGCCTCTCCGCGTTCCGCTCCCCCTCACCCGACCCTGCCGCGTCCCCCTCCGCCGCGTCCCGCCCCTCCCCGGCCGGGACCCGTTCCCGTCGCCCCCGCCACCGCGCCGTCCGGGCCGCAGCTGTCGGACTGCTCGCCGCCACGGTCGGCGCGACCGCCCTGGCGGGCAACGCCTCGGCGATCGTCAACGGGTCCGATTCGAGCGAGAGCTACCCGTTCATGGCGACCATCCCCATGTCGGCCCCCACCCAGGGCCTGGAGGACGGCAACTGCGGGGCGTCGCTCATCGACCGGCAGTGGGTGCTGACGGCGGCCCACTGCGTGCGGGGCGACGGGCTCGAACTGGAAGGCATCGTGCGCGTCGGCAGCGCGGACCGGAAGTCCGGCGGCACCGTACGCGGGATCGACCGGACCTTCGTCCACCCCGGTTACGTGAACGGCAATAACGCGTTCGCCAACAAGGACGACGTCGCCCTCGTACGCCTGGACCGCCCCGTGACCCAGCGGCCCATCCGGATCGCCGGACAGCCCGGGAAGCCCGGCACCCCGACCAGGCTGCTCGGTTTCGGCACCACCGTCGACACCGAGTTCGCCTTCCCCGACCGGCTCCAGGAACTGGACACCCGCAGGGGCGCGGAGTCCGAATGCGCCCCCGGTTACGCGGACCGCACCCGGCTCTGCACCATCACCACCAAGCCCGGCTCCATGGCCTGCTTCGGGGACTCCGGCGGCCCGCAGATCACCAGGGGCCGCAACGGGCGCTGGGAGTTGATCGGCGTCACCTCGGGCCCCGGCGCCCCGGGCGTGCCCTGCTCGCAGGGGCCCGGCCTCTACAGCAGCGCCCCCGCCTACACGGACTGGATCCACCACACCATGAAGACCAACCGCCCCACGCCCGGAAAGCCGGTCCACACGTCGGCCCGTTAACCGGATCGTGGATCGCCGGGTCGCGGCGAACCGGGGCCCGGTCAACCGGGTCTCGGTAAGCCGGGACCCGGCGTTCCACGACGTAAAAAGCTTTTAAGGCCTTTGTCTTGAGGACGTGGAAAAAAACCCAACCCACCCGTCTGTAACCTGCGGGCCCCTACGTCACCCACTTGGGTGACTTTGGCCAACTGAGCTGGATATTGGTGCGGCTTGCGGGCATATGCTCACGCCAACACCACCCCACAGCACATACGTCGGCCCCCGACCGGGACTCCACTCCCAACCGAGGGCCTGACCACCAAGGAAGAAGAGAGCTTCCCCAATGGGTACCCAGCAGGCTAGCGCGCCCGCGCGCCCCGTGTCCGCCGTACGCGGCGTCGAACACGTCAACACCCGTCACACCAGCCGGTTCACCGTCATCGGCAACCACCTCGCCCAGCACCGCGAACTGACCCTGCTGGCGATCGGACTCGCCACCCACATCCAGTCGCTCCCCGACGGCGCCCGCATCACCATCAAGCACCTCGCCGAACGCTTCCCCGAAGGCGAAACCCGCATCGCCAAGGCGTTACGCGAACTCGAAACCCACGGCTACCTCAGCCGCGAAACCGAGCACCTCGCCAACGGCCAGATCGTCACCCGCACCCGCTCCTACAACCAGCCCCAGGCAACCGCGTCCCGAGCAGACGCCTCCCGGGCAACCTCCTCCCGGGCAAAGGAAGCGGAGACCGGTCACCGACGCCCGGACCCCCGTCCCGCACGTCACCAACCGGCCACCGCCCCAGTCCCTGTGTCCGCACCTGCGCCGGTGCCTGTGCCGGTGCCTGCGCCGGTTCCTGTGCCTGCGCCTGCGCCTGCGCCTATGCCTTCACCTGCGGCCAAGGCGGCCCCCGTAGCCCGGCTCCCCCACCCCCGCGAGCCTCACCCCCACGAGCCCCACCCCAAGTACACGCTCGCCGCCACCTCCCTCCTCTCCGACCTCCACCGCCACGCCCCCGAGATCACCCTCACCGGGAACGACGTCGCGCTCCTCGCGCCCCTCGCCGCCACCTGGTTTGAGCGCGACACCACCCCCAGCGCCCTCCGCCACGCCCTCACCAACGATCTCCCGCGCCCGCTCAAGCACCCCGTCAAACTCCTCCGCTACCGCCTCACGACCTACCTCCCCTCGCCGCCCCGGGCCGTCGTACTCACCGACCCCCTCCAGAACTGCGACATCTGCGACCGCGCCTACCGGGCCCCCGTTCCCGGCCACTGCCCCGCCTGCGACCGGCTCGGCTAGACGGGCGTGCCGTTGAACTCCTTTCCGAATCAGCCGAGTTGACCTCTTTACCGCGCCGCTCCCTTGGAGTCTGCGAGGTACCGGGATCGGGGCGCGCGTCCTTTTGCCTCCGGCCAAAGCGTGCGGCCGGACGGCCGTGTCGCGGAGGGCGTCCGCGCAGTTAGCCAGGAAGCCCCCGCCGGGCACCCCTTCCTCATGGCGCCCAACTCGCCCCGCATGCAACCGGATCAAGGAGAAAAGACCATGGCCTCGACGTCCATCACCCGCACGGTCCCCGCCTCGCCCGCCAAGGTGTGGGACCTCGTCGGCGGCTTCCACGGCCTGCCCGAGTGGCTTCCGTACGTCCCGCAGAGCACGATGCTCGAAGGCGGGCGGGTCCGCCGGCTGGAGGACCCGTCGAACCCGGAGAGCATCGTCATCGTCGAGCGGCTGGTGAGCTTCAACGACGCCGAGCGCTCGCTGAGTTACGTCATCGTCGAGTCCCCGTTCCCCGTCGACGACTACATCGCGACTCTCCGGGTCCACGCGGTGCCCGGCCAGGAGGACATGGCCGAGGTCCAGTGGTCCGGGCGCTTCAACCCGCTCAACGCCACCGACGAAGAGGCGGTCGACGTGTTCGAGAAGATCTACAGCGACGGCCTCGAAGCCCTCCATCAGGTCCTCTCCGCCTGACCGCCACAGCCCGCCCGCGCGACGCTCCCGGCCGGGACACGCCTCTCCGGGAGCACCGTTCCACCGTTCCTGACCTGGGGATTCACGAAATCCGACGGCCTTTCATGGAACCGATCCAGTGAGACAGAACACGGACAATCGCGCGATCGTTTGAGGATCGACCCAGCCCTAATGTCTTCGGTGTCAGCAGGAAACACCCTCACCCGAAGCCACTGGAGATCACGATGCGCTCGCGTCTCGCCGCCCGTTCCGCCCGCCTCCTCCTGGCCGCCACGGCCGTGACGGCCCTCGCCGTCACCACGACCGCCTGCGACCCCGAGGACAACGCGGAGGCCATCGGGGCCGGGGCCTCCGCCGGGGCTTCGGCCGGGGCTTCGGCCGGAGCGTCCGCCGGGGCCTCCGCCGGTTCCTCGGCCGACAAGGGCGCGAGCAACGGCTCCGGCGACAAGGGCGGCACCAGCGGCAGCGGCAGCGGCAACGGCACCGGCTCCGGTGACAAGAGCGGTTACGGACAGTCCTGCGGCACCAACGACCTGGACCTCACGGTCACCTGGGAAGCCCAGCCCATCAGCCACTACCGCCTCACCGCCAAGGCCAAGCCCGGGATCACCTGCTACCTGGACGTGAACACCCCGAGCGTCTCCTTCGGCTCCAAGGCCGAGGGCGTCGCCTCCCCGGTCGGGCAGGGCGGCGAGGACCCGATCAAGCTCTCGGGCCCGGCCGTCGCGTACGCCGGTATCAACCCCAAGACCACCGACGGCGAAAACGGCGTGCAGTTCGACCACGTCATCGTCGCCACCACCGAGGACGACCCCAACCCGGCCGACCTCGAACTCCCCGACATGGCCACCGTCGACAAGCCGGTCGTCACCAACTGGTCCACCAAGGTCAACGAGACCATCCCGCGCGTCGCCTGAATCCCGGGGCGGTCAGCAGCCCTGGAGGAGGCGGCGGCCCAGCGGAGTCGCCGTATGGCGGACGCGCTTGCCGTCGCGGCGGCTGGTCACCAGACCGCCCTCCCGCAGCACGGCGAGCTGCTGGCTGACGCTGGGCAGGGAGAGACCGGTCGCCTCGGCCAGTTCGGAGGTGGAGGCGGACGGGCGTACGGCGGCCTCGTACAGGAGCGAAGCGCGGGCCGGGCCCAGCAGCCGCCCCAGCGAGGCGGACGTGGACACGGGCGCGTCGGCCGTACGGTCGATCGGGTAGATGAGCACGGGCATCATCCCGTCGTCCACCAGCGTGATCGGATCGCGCCAGCAGAAGTACGACGGGATCAGGAGCAGTCCCCGGCCCCCGAGGTGGAGATCGCGGTCGACCGGATAGCGCGCGGTCAGCACCGGCGGCTCCCAGACGGCCATCGGCCGCAGCCCCGCCAGCAGCGCGCGCGTCCCGCCGTGGGCCAGGGAGCGGGTGCGTCGGGCGGTGTCGGCGGCTATCTCGGCATCCATCCGGTTCCAGGCGGGCTCGATGAACTCCCGGTGGTAGGTGTGGAACTGGTTCCCCAGCACGGCCAGGGCACCGGTATCGCCCCGGGCCAGCTCCGTACCCGCCCACGGGCTTCCGCTGCTCGCCGCCAGCAGGGACAGCTCATGGCGGAGTTGGCGTTTCGGGGTCGAGAGCACCCGATCGACACCGGAGCGCAGACCGTAGGCGCCGAGATCGTCGGAGTCCTCCTCGACGGGCGGGGTGAGGAAGTCCGGGAAGTAGGCGGCGCGCGGCATCAGGCTGCGTAAGACGGCGGCCGCCTCGCGGGCCGGGCCGCCCCGGCGCAGCAGCTCGCGCGCCGTCCGGCGCCATTCGCCGAAGGCGAGCGTGCCTTCGCGGTGCTGGAGGCAGCAGATGCTGCAGAGGATCTCCCAGAGCGGATCCGGTCGACGCGCGATGCGCACGTTCTCCAGGTCTCCGCTGGTGAAGTGGATACGCAGCATGGGTTCCCCCCGAGGTCGCCATCGCTTGGCAAAAGTCGATAAACAAGCCTGGCATTCACCGCACGGCGGACAAGTCGGCGCGACGGGAGCGGGCACGGAGTGCCCGAAGGGGCAACGGAAACCGCCCCCGGAGGGCAGTCCCCGGGGGCGGTCGGTGTATCAGCGGGTCCGTCCCGCGCGTCGTTGCGTTACGCCGGGGGCCTCAGAAGACTCTCTCTGCGACGCGTCCGACGATCGTCAGCGCATGAGTGCCGTAGACGAGCAGGACAACGATGACGGCCAGCGCGACGACGGCGGCGACGGACCAGGTCAGGCGGGACTTCATGAAGCGCTGATCTCCTTGACGGGTACGGGGGAGGTTGATGTTCCTACACGAAGGACGCTGTCGCACAGGTCCCTGACCGTGGGGTCATGGGTGGCGATCACCACCGCACAGCCACTGTCGGCCAGGCTGCGCAGGGTGTCGATGACCATGTGGGTGTTGTCGAGGTCGAGCGCGCCGGTGGGCTCGTCCGCCAGAACGAGTGCGGGCTGTTTGACGATGAGACGGGCGAGTGCGACACGCTGTTGTTCGCCACCCGAGAGGCGGTGGACGATGTCCCCTTCGCGGCCGGCGAGACCGACCCGTTCCAGAGCCTCGGCCGGGGTGGGCGCGGGCTGTTTCCGGCCCCGGGCGCGGCCGGGCCGGACGGCGATGTCGAGGTTGTCGGCGATGGTCGCATTGTCGATCAGGGCATAGTTCTGGAAGAGATAGCCAAGGGTGTCGCGACGGTAGATACGGGTCCTTCGAGCGCCGAGCCCGACGAGCGCCCGCCCGTTGTGACTGATCGTGCCCGAGGTGGGAGTGTCCAGGAGCCCGAGGCAATTGAGCAGAGTCGACTTGCCGGATCCGCTGGGTCCGGTCAGCGCGAGCATCCGCCCGGCCTCGACGGAGAAGGTCAGATCCTGCCAGAGCACTCGGGTACCGAAGGACTTGGACAACCCGGCGATGTCAATCACGCTTCGGTGGATCCTTCCTTGATGATGCGGCGGTGGAAGTAGGCCAGGACCGTCAGCGTGGCACTGATCTCGACCACGATCAGGCCGACGATGACGATCAGGTCCAGGCCGGTGACCGTGGCCGCGGCCCGGGGGGCCGGGATGCCGAGCGCCTGGTACCGGGCGAGGTCCTGATTGCTTCGCCAGACCTGGAACGGGGTCCAGGAGGCGAGCAGCAGGATGATCGCGGCTTCGGCCGCCAGCAGCACGCGATGGGTCCCGGCGAAGGTCCAGCCGTGGATGTGCCGGGCGAAGATCTGTTGTGCGTTCTTGCGGGTGTGGACGATGACCACGCCGACGCCCGTGGTGATCAGGACCGCGAGCGCGATGAAGAGATTGAAGACCTGGAGACGGAAGTCAGCAGTGATCTCACGGATCGCCTGGGCCGCGTCGCTCGCTACGGGGCTGACCGCGATGACCTCGCTGTGCAGCTCGTGGGTGGCGATGCCGGCGGTGATGTCATCGGGGTCCGGGAAGATGATGCTCCGCTGGGAGGCGTAGGCGGTGTAGCCCTTGTCGCTGATGTAGTCGGCTCCGTTGGGGACGACGACGATCACGGGGTCGGTGAGGGACGATTCGTCCGCGCGCTGGTCCTGCCCGGGCCGGAAACTGCCTCGCGCGTTGTAGGTGAAGACCTTCTGGCCGTCCGCGGCAGGGAGGATGGTGATCATCCCGGGCGTGATCCGGTCCGGGTCGGGCGGGCTGACCAGGCCCGGCACCATCGCCTTGAACTGGTCGGTATGGGAGGCGAGACGCTGGGGGACCAGCAGCAGGATCTGCTCCGGGCCGACCGTGTCGCCCGGGTTCTGCGCGAGGTCGCGTGATGCGTAGCGACGGCCGCCCGGCCCCCGGATCACCTCGTGTTCCAGGAAAGTCCGGTTGACGATCATCAGTCCGTCCGCCGGAATGTTCTGCCCGTCCCTGGATCTCCGGATGTCCTTCCGGCCCGCCAGGACGAGTTCGCCGTCGGCGTCGGCCGCACGCAACCAGGGACCGACCTTCGCTTCGAGTTCCCGGAGAGCGTCGGGGGCTCCCAAGTAGCCGTTGAACCGTACGGTGGACGCCTGCCCGGCCTGCTCGTACTTCGCGAAGGCGTCCTTCCGCCGGGTAAGATCCTGCCCGGCCTGAAGGACCGAGGCGGCGATTCCCAGAGCGAGAAGCAGGGCGGGAACGCGCACGAGGTAGGTGGCAACGGCCGTGGAACGGGCGGGGATCTCCCCCTTCAGCGCGGCCAGGGTGCTGGTCCGGGCGGTCAGGGCGAGCATTCCCGCGTGGGTGGCGAGGGTGAGTGCGGTGAAAGCTCCGGCTGTCGCCATCGCGAGAAGGACGAACAGCCCGAACCATGCCAGGTCGTTGTACCAGGCCAGCAGGGCTGCCGCCACCACTGCCAGAGCCGCGACGAGGACGCCCCAGAAGCGGGCGAGCCGCAGCAGATCACGCGTGAGAATCCCGGGCAGCGACATTCCCTGAAGGCGCAGCACACCGTACGACTTGGCGTTGAGCAGCACGCCCGCACCGGTCAGGGTGACACAGACCAGGGCGATGACCACCAGGGACCGGGCCAGCGCACCGCCGCCGTATGCGAAGGAGATCTGCTCGACGGAGGCGGGCCGGACATGCCTGGCGGTGAGACCGTTTTCCTCCAGGAGCGCGACGAAGGGCTCGACCGTGCCGGAGTCACCGAAGAGGTAGTAGAGGCCCCGAGGATCTCGGTTCGAAAGATCGGACAGGGGGTGCGTGGTGGTGGTCTGGCCGGGGCTGAATGCCGGGTAACCGCTGTCGAGCCAGTCGGCCCGGGGACCGCTCGCGGTCAGGTAGAGGTGCCGGCTCCGGTCCGGGCGCTTCAGATCGGGTTCCTGACGGCCCACGGTGACACCACGGTCACGGGCGAAGGCTTCCAGCGCTTCACTGACGGCGCGACTCGTACTGGTGTCACGGGAGTTGTCGACCTGGATGACCGCGTCGTACCCCAGGGTCCACTGGTCTTCGAAACCTCTCAGGAAGAGGAAGGAGAACAGGGCGGAGAACGCGAGGATGACGGCGTGCGCGAACGTGACGCCACGATGCAGCATGCGTGTGTCCTACCGGGAGAGATCGACCGACCAGGCGGCTGGGAGAGCACACCCCCCGAGGAGCGCAAGGCGGCGCCTCGGGGGGTGCTGCGCACACTGCCCGTGAAATCAGCAGGTGGTCTTGTAATAGCTTTCGTTGCCCGACAGAGCGACCTCGGCCTGCGTGAGGGACCAGCCGCCCGCGGCCTCCTCATCGCTGTCTATGTACTTGCCGACCGAGGTCGAGCCGTGGCACTTGGAGCCGTGGTAGTAGTCGGACCAGACGATGGCGGTGCCCGCACCGTAGTCCCAGGTGCCACCGCCGATGCTCACCACGGTTGCCAGCGCGGGAGTGGCCGCGGCCACCACCAGCGCCGTGGACACTGCCGCCACCTTGGCTACGCGCTTGAAGTTCATCCTCAACCCAACTCCTCATGTAGGAAAGCATGTTGCAGGGCCGAACGATCTTGAACGTCGAGAATCATGGCAGCGCGCCACAGCAAAGGGAAAGCAATCTCCGAGCCATGCGGTGGCCAAAAATGAATATTCGCTTGGCATATCACCGTCGAACGGCCCTGGAGGACGAGGGATGGTCAGCGGGCGACCGCCTTGGTGGCCGCGCTGGTGGCCGTTCCGTTGGCGTGGCCGGTGCGGCGGGCGGTCACCTTGACCGTGATCTTCTTGCCGCGCTGGGCCGACTTGAGGGTCAGCGAGGACTTGGTGGCCTTGGAGATCGCCTTGCCGTTGGCGTACCACTGGTAGGTGTACGACGTCGGGGCGGGCGTCCAGGTGCCGTGGACGGCCTTGAGGACGCGGCCGACCTTCGCGGTGCCCGAGATCGTGGGCTTCTTGGTGGCCTTGGGCGCGCTGCCGGTGGCGACCTTCACGCCGACCGTGTTGGCCTGGCCGTCCCCGAAACCGTTGAGGCGGGCGGTGACCGTGAGGCTGAGCCGCTTGCCGAGCAGGGAGGCCGGGACGGTGTAGCCGGCGGAGGTGGCGCCGGAGATCGCCTTGCCGTCCGCCTTCCACTGGTAGGCGACGGAGCTGGGGGTCCAGTTCCAGGTGCCGCTCGTGGCCGTGAGCTTGGCGCCCACCTTCACCGTGCCCTTGACCTCCGGGCAGACCACGCAGCCGAGGGGGTAGCCCTTGGCGGCGGTGAGCGTCGCCGAGGAGGCGGTGGCGTCCGGCGCGGTCTCCCGGTGGGCGGTGACGGTGACGCCGACCTTCTTCCCCATCAGGGAGGCAGGGATGGTGAACACGGACCGGGTGGCCCCGCTGATCGGCTTCCCGTCGCCGTACCACTGGTACGAGTACGACGTCGGCTTCGGCGACCACGTGCCGGTCGTCGCGGTGAGGTACTCGCCGACGCGGGCCTCCCCGCTGAGGGTGGGCGGGGCCGTGCTGGTGAGCGGGGCCGAGGTGACGGTGAAGGAGAGCTTGCCGTACTCGCCGTTCCCCCGGCCGAGGAGGATCGCCGACCAGGCGCCCTCGGGCGCGCCGGTCAGGTCCACCTCGGCGGTGAGGGTGCGGCGGTCGGGCGAGACGGCGAGGGTGGTGCCGGTGATCTCGCGGTCGCCGTTGCGCAGGAGGAGACGGGACTGCTCGTGCAGGGCGGAGCCGGTGACCGTGACGGTGGTCTTCCCCCCGGCGGGCGCGGTGTTCGGGGACACCTTCGTGAGGGTGACCCGCTCGCCGCCGCAGAGCCCGGAGCAGACCGCCTCGGCCTTGTACGAGGTCGTCGACGCCTTCTCCGGCAGGGAGAGGACGAGGATGCTCGGGGTGAGCTCACGGGAGTAGCTCTCGATCACCCGGCACTCGTAGCTCTTGGTGAGGGTGGAGTACGAGCAGCCGTTGTCAAGGCTGGGGTCGTGGAGTGCGGGCACGGCCGTCTCGGTGGCGCCGGTCGTGTCGCTGATCTCCATCGGGAAGCGGTCGCTGTACACGGTGGGCAGCGCGGCGCACACGGTGGCGTGCTGCTCGTCCAGGGTGCCGGTGATCGGGCCGTACCCGTACGCGATGCTCTTCACCTGGTCGCACTCGGCGGCCGGGCCGTCCGCGCCGGCGATGCGGATCGCGTCGAAGCGGTAGGTGTCGGCGGCCTTCTTCGCGGCCGGGACGTGGACGACGGCCTGGTAGTGCGTGGAACCGGTGACGGCGCACGCCCGGTCGCCCGTGCAGCGGGGGCCGCTGCTGACGGCGCCGCTGCCCTGGCCCTGGTCGCCGAAGAGCGCGACGGTGGCGGTGCCCTGGGCGTCGCGGGCGTCGATGTGGAGGACGTCCTCGGTGTCGCCGGTGGTGACCTGGCGGCAGCGCAGCTCGCCGGGGGCGCCGAGGGTGCCCTCGGTGGAGGCGCCGCCGGGCCTGGTCGCCGGGTTCGCGGTGCAGCCCTTGGCGGTGGCGGTGACGTCCCGGCGGGTCACGACGTACTCGGAGGCGGCGTCGCGGCCGATGACGAGGACGGTGTGGGCGACGCCGGGGGTGAGGGCGCAGGAGATCCAGGTGGAGGTGGTCGGGGTGTAGGTCCGGCAGCTCTCCTTGCCCTGGGTGTCCACGACGAGGAGGTGGGCGAGGGAGCCGGTGCCGGGGGCGGCCTGGAGCTGGACGACCTCCATGACGCTGTGGTCGGAGGCCGGGATGGTCAGGCAGTCCACTACGGAGCCGTTGCCGGTGGTGGCGCGGGCGGAGGGCGAGGCGGCGGTAAAGTCGCCGGCCGGGAGGACCTGGCAGTCGGCCGCCGCGTCGGTGCGGTGCAGCGAGAGGGCGTACGGGCCGGTCGGCTTCGCGGTGCCGTCGTTGACGGTCAGCACCCGGAAGGGGGCCTTGCCGGTGAGCACGCAGGTGCCGCTGCCGGGGTTGGCCGGGTAGGGGCAGGCGTCCTCGCCGGCCGCGTCGACGACCGTCACGGCCGGGTGCGGGGCGCCGGAGCTCGTGGGCTCCACGGCGGCGATCTGCGCACCGGCGGGCAGCGGGAGGGACAGGCAGTCCGTCTCACCGGCGGCGGTGAACTCGCCCTTGTACAGGCCGAGTCCGACCGGTTCACAGCCGGTGGTGGCGGAGCGGTCGATGATCAGGCTCGCGGACTCGGTGCGGACGGTGTACTCGCCTGCGGCCGGGAGCGTGCAGCTGATCCAGTACTCGCAGACGGCCGCACCGGTCGCGTCCTCGACGCGGAGCGGGGTGCGGTAGCCGTCGTCGCGGATGGCGTACGCGTCGTAGAGCCCGGCGGCCGGGGCGGTGAAGGTGCGGCAACCGCTTGCCGGGTCGGCGGCGGTGGGGGCCGAGTTGTACCCGTTGAGTGGGGGGTGGGCGCAATCGGTTCCGGCGGCGGCGTTCCGCGTGGTGGCGGATTCCTGGCCTGTGGCGGCGGGTTCCTGGCTGGTGGTGCCAGTTACCTGGCTGGTGGTGGCTGTTTCCTGGCCGGTGGCGGCCGATTCCTGGCTGGTCGCGGCTTCCTGGCCGGTGGCCGTGGTGGCGGCGGTGGCGGCGGTGGCGGCGGCGGCGGGCAGGAGCAGCGAGAGCAGTACAGAGAGTGCGAGCAGCGGCGCGGTACGGGCGGCACGCCGCCCGGATCTCACGCGGGTGCGCGTGCGCGTACGTGGGCGAGTGAGCAAGTCCGTTCCCCCCGGAGCGGTGACACACCGGCGACTTCCAGCCTGGTGTGAATAATTCATAAAGACGAGCGCACATGATGATCGCACAGGTGTTGCGGCTGGTCACCGGGGTATCGGCGCCGTCCTTCGCGTACCGGGGTCTCCGGGGGCGCTCAGCGCTCCCCAGCTCTTCAGACCTTTCAGGCCACGGTCGGTCCTGTGCTCGGGCCGCGATCGGTCCCGGGCTCGGGCCGCGATCGGGCCTCGGCTCAGGCCACGATCAGGCGCAGGCCGAGCTCCGCCGCGTCGAGGGCGACGAGGTCGCGGTTGCGCTCCGCCCACCGGCCCGACCCGAGATCCTCGCGGAGCCGGTCCACCGCGCGCGCCTCCGCCTCGGCCCCGACCCTGGTCCACACCGAGACCGCGCGGCGCACCTCCTCCTCCAGGTATGCCTCGGGACGGCGCCAGTGGGCCTCGAAGAACCCGTCGGCGCAGTCCCACGGGACGAGCACCGGCTCCGCACGGCCCCCGACCGCTCGGGTCAGATCGGCCAGCGAGGGCCAGTCGTCGAGCAGACCGGCGAACTCGGGGAGATAGTCGCGGGTGAGCCAGAACCGGTCGCGCCAGCCGGGCGGGCCGGCGTCGTACGTGAACACCACCACCCGGCGGGCCACCCGGCGCATCTCGCGCAGCCCGGCGATCGGGTCGTCCCAGTGGTGCACGGTGCTGAAGGCCATCGCCGCGTCGAAGGACTGGTCCTCGAACGGCAGGCTCTCCGCCGTGGCCGCCACGCACCGCGCCGCGCCCCGGGGGCGCTGGGCCCGCATCACCGCCGACGGCTCCACCGCCGTCACCTCCCGGTCCGGCGGCTCGTAGGAGCCGGTGCCCGCGCCCACGTTCAGCACCGTGCGCGCGTCGCCGAGCGCCTCCCAGACCCGGGCGGCGATGCGCGGCTCGGTGCGGCGGGTCGCCGGATAGTCGGCGCCGATGGTCTCGTACAGCCGTGCCCCGAACATCTTGAGCTGGTCCTCCGACGTCGTCCTGATCCCCATGGCCCGTCCCCTCAGCTCCGTGTCGATGGCGGCGACCGCGGCGGAGGCCCGGTCGCGCTGCTCCAGCAGCAGGCCGCGCAGCCGGTGCAGGCGGGCGCCCGTGTCGGTGGCCGGGTCGTCGACGAGATCGGCGATCTCGCGCAGCCCGAAGCCCAGCCGCCGGTAGCCGAGCACCTCCCGCAGCCGCTCCACGTCGTCGGGCGAGTAGGCCCGGTAACCGGCCGCCGTCCGCGCCGAGGCCCTGACGAGACCGATCCCGTCGTAGTGATGCAGCGTGCGGACGCTCACTCCGGCCAGCTCGGCCACGCGTCCCACGGTCAGGTGCTCCGCCATGCCGTCCACCCTGGTGTCTGACGCCGCGTGAGGGTCAAGCGCGGGGCCTATCCTGGCCGCATGATCGCTCCTCCCGCTCCCGAACTCGTCATATTCGACTGCGACGGTGTGCTCGTCGACAGCGAACGCCTCGCCGTCCGCGTCGAGGTCCAGGTGGGGGCCGAGCTGGGCTGGCCGCTGACGGCGCGGGAGGTGCTGGAGAAGTTCGTCGGCCGGTCCGAGAAATCGATCGGCGAGCTGGTCGAGGCCCGCCTGCCGGGCAGGTCCGCCGACTGGCAGCAGCGCTACCAGGAACTCCACCGCGCCGCCGTCGACGCCGAGCTCGTGGCGGTGGACGGCATCCACGAGGCGCTGGCCGGGATCACGCTCCCCACCTGCGTCGCGTCGAGCGGCAGCCACGAGAAGATGCGCCACACCCTCGGCCGTACGGGGCTCCACGACCACTTCGAGGGCCGGATCTACTCCGCCACCGAGGTCGCCCACGGCAAACCGGCCCCCGACCTCTTCCTCCACGCGGCCGCGCGGATGGGCGTCTCTCCGGCCGCGTGCGTCGTCGTCGAGGACAGCAAGTACGGCGTGCAGGCCGCCCGTTCGGCGGGAATGCGGTCCTTCGGCTACGCGGGAGGCCTGACCCCGGCACACTGGCTGGAAGGGCCGGACACCATCGTCTTCGACGACATGCGCAAGCTTCCGCAGCTGGTCGCCGGGGTGCGCTGAGCGACGCAAGCACCGCGAGGGCCGCGATGCCGTCCGCGACGGGAAGAGGGGAATTCCACGTGCGACCGACCAGCCGATTCACCGCATGGGTCACGACCCTGGCCACCACTGCGGGAGCCGCCGTCGCCCTCGCGGGGAGCCCGGCCTCCGCCGCCGACGGCGGAGGATTCTGGGCGCCGACCTGCGAGTACGGGCGGGCCTGCATCAAGCTCTCGCAAGGCCGCTCCGGACCGGGCGGTCCGTACTGGAACGTGAACGGCTGCGGCTACCACCAGGTCCGGGACCGCTACGCCGGCGCCACCGCGCACGGCAACGCCTTCCAGGTCGTCTACCTGGACGGCCGGTGGGACGAGGTGCGGCCCTGGACCAGCCGCGGCCTGGACGAGAACAACCTCGTCACCGTCGTCAACGTGATCTGCTGAACCGACCGCACCCGCCTCCCGCTCCGCCCGCGTCAACGTGACGCCTCACCGCGCGACTTCGGCCGACAGGCCGAAACCGGCCCGTCGCCGAATGCGGGTCGGCGCCCATACACCCCGCGCTTATACCAAATCCCTTATATCCATTCCACAGTTGATGTGGTCGGGAATTGCTAGGCTGCACGGATGGATATGCCGCCGGATGCCCGGCTCGGACTGGACATCAAACGGGCCGAGCAGGCGCTGACAGCCGCCAAGGGAAACGCCGTACGCGGGGCCGACCTGACGGTCGCGCAGTACGCCACGCTCCTCGCCCTCTCCCGGTACCCGGGCATGTCCGCCGCCGCGCTGGCCCGCGTCTGCATGGTCACGCCGCAGGCCATGACGGCGATGCTCAAGACCTTGCAGACGCGGGGCCTGATCGGGCGGACGGCGCACCCCTGGCACCAGAGGGTCCTGGAGACCAGGCTGACCGAGCCCGGCCAACGTGCCCTCGCCGCCGCCGACAAGGAGGCGGTCCGCATCGAACGCCGTATCGCGGACGAGTTCACCGCCGAGGAGCGGGAAACCCTCCGCACCCTGCTGGCCCGCTGCGTCCAGGCGATCGAGCGCGACGACGACTGAGCGCGCCCACGCGGCGCAACAGCCCCACGCGGCAGGAACGGCCCCACGCGGCGGGAACAGCCTCGCCTACGGCTTCCGAGCCGGTACGAAGAAGGGGGCCCGTCGTCCGGTCAGTACCTGTCCGCCAATGTCGTCCGGGCCGGGGTCGAGTATCCGCCGACCCTCGCGCGGGGTCTCGGAGATGCCACTGTGACCGATCTCCGGGCCGAGACCGAAGTAGTGACGGAAGTTGTAGATGAGCGGGCTCCACGCGGCGGGGTCGATGTGCTGGGTCCCCGGAACCACCAGGCGCTCATCGGCGTGCACCTTCGCCACCCGGGCCTCGACGATCAGGAACTCCCCTGCGGCGTCGGGGGCGACCCGGACGGCCCGCGCCTCCAACTGGATCGGGCACTCCGCCACCCGGGGCGGGCGCACCCTCTGCGAGGGCTGTGCCCGGAAGCCGGTCGCCGAGAACTTGTCCGGCTCGTACCGCGCCGCCCGGTTCCCGGGCCCGGTCTCCGGAGGCCGTCCCGTCAGACCGCCCAACCGCTCGACGGCCGCCCACTGACCGGGCTCCGGCAGGCTGATGACCAGCTCCGGCCGCTCCGCCAGGTTCGCCCCGGTCCACCCCTCCCGCGAAAGCCCCAGCACGACCACCTGCCCGAGGGCCCACGCGGACGAGATCGGAGCGAGGTTGAAGGTGCCGTCGGGATTCTCGGTGGTCAGCAGCACGACGGGCGTGCCGAAGTAGAGGATGCTCGGAGTGATGGCCAGATGGCTGCCTGAGGCTGTGACCTGGTGCTGTGGTGCGGTTCGCATGCGCCGACCGTAGGACCCGGACGCTTCGGCCGACGCCGAACAATCCGCCCGCGCGGGGACGACACGTCGATGACGCCACCTGACTCAAGAGCCGGAGTACCACCCCCGCATGTGCGGGGACGACCGCGCAGGATTCCCCGGGCTGGTACTCGGGGCACGGACCACCCCCGCACGCGCGGGGACGACACTTGTTGAGCTGGGGCTTCGCTGAGCGAGGTGGCTGTTTTCATTCATTTGGTTCTGGTGGGCCAACGCCTCGGCTCACCCTGAGCGTTCCCGGCGGCAGCGGCACGTCAGAGGAACTTCGCGTACGCGTCCAGCGTGCGCAGGACTTCCGGTTCGGTGGCTGAGGGGAGTTGGAGGACCACCTCTTCGATGCCCAGGTCCGCGTAGTGGGAGAGTTTGCCGGGGGTCGGGAGAACGGCGTACGGGACGACCTGGAGGTGGTTCGGGTCGCGGTTGGCGGCGGTCCAGGCGGTGCGGAGTTTCGGGAGGGATTCGGCCAGGCCCGCGCCGCCGATCGGGAGCCAGCCGTCGGTGTGTTCCGCGATGTGCGCGAAGAGCTTCGGGCCCGCCGCGCCGCCGATCAGGGTGCGGGGGCCGGTCACCGGGCCGCGTGGGCGTTGGGTCGGCTTCGGGTGGGCGTGGCTGGCCCGTACGGACCCGAACTCGCCTGCGTACGCGGTGGGTTCGTCCGCCCACAGGGCCTGCATCAGGGCGAGGCGGTCGCGGACCAGGGCACGGCGGGCCGGCCAGTCGACGCCGTGGTCGGCGGCCTCCTCGACGTTCCAGCCGTAGCCCACGCCCAGGGTGAAGCGGCCGCCGGAGAGGTGGTCGAGGGTGGCGATCTGCTTGGCCAGATCGATCGGGTCGTGCTGGGCGACGAGGGTGATGCCGGTGCCCAGCGTGAGGCGTTCGGTGACGGCGGCGGCCTGGGCCAGTGCGACGAAGGGGTCCAGGGTGCGGCCGTATTCGGGCGGGAGTTCGCCGCCCATCGGGTACGGGGTGTCCCGGCTCACCGGGATGTGGGTGTGCTCGGGCAGGTAGAGGCCGTCGAAGCCGCGCTGTTCGAGCTCGCGGGCGAGCCGCAGCGGGGTGATCGTCCGGTCGGTGAGGAAGATGGTCGTGCCGATCCGCATATGAGGACACCTCCGTCGTGAGCAGATGCTCCAGTGGGCCGGTGGGGCGGTGGGTACCGGCGCTCCGGAGACCCTGTGGCCCCAACGTATGCCGTGCGGTGCGGAAAAGGGGCGGATGTCGGCAGGGTGGCTGTGGAAGGGTCGCCGGATGGATTCTTCGCGAGTCGGCGTACTGCGTGGACAGTTCGACCTGACCTGGGCACTCTTCGAGTACCACCTGGAGCGGCTGCACCCCGACGATGTCCTGTGGGAGCCTGCCGCGCACTGCTGGACCGTGCGCCGCCAGGACGACGGACGGTGGGTGGCGGACTGGGCGGACACTGAGCCCGAGCCCGTGCCCGTTCCGACGATCGGCTGGCTGAGCTGGCACATCGGCTGGTGGTGGGAGGCCGCGGTCGCGCATGCGCGGGGCCGGCGGCCGCGCGAGCGGGAGGACGTGACGTGGCCCGGTGACGCCGCCGGTGCCGTCGCGTGGCTGCGGACGCTGCGTGGTAGCTGGCTCGGCGTACTGGACGAGCTGACGGAGGCCGACTTCGACGCCACCGCCCCATTCCCCTGGCCGGAGGACGCGGGGCGCACGGTCGCTGACATGGTGGCGTGGGTGAACGCCGAGCTGATGAAGAACGTGGCCGAGATCGGACAGCTCCGACTCCTGCGCGCCGCCACCACCACCCCCACGGGCGCCACGGGCGCCACGGAGCAGTAGCGGCGGTGCCTGGTCCCGTGCGCCGCCACCGTCCGAGGTGGTGGTGGCGGCGCACGGGCCCGTACGGGGATCCGCTCAGCGCTTCAGCGTGAAGGTGAAGTCGCCAGAGACCTTGCCGGTCAGGCGGATCGCCGCGACGAGCCCGCCCGACTCGATCAGCCGTTCCGCCTCCGCGCGGGCCAGTCCGCAGCCCTCGGCGATCAGCCGGAACGGCCGGACCGGTATCCGCGCCGCGAACCGGACCGACACGTCGATGACCTCGCGGTCCGTGTCGACCGGTCCGCCGGTGTCCAGCCGCCAGGCTCCGGCCCAGTCGAGGGCGACACGGTTACGGCGCAAAAGGGCTGGTTCCTCCAGTAGTCGGGCTGCCAGGGAGGGGTCGTTGCCGTGCATCCGGTCCAGCAGCTCGGGCCGTACGGAGCGCACGTTCGTCCGTTCCAGGACCGTGAGCTTCGTGGTCTCCCCGCAGGTGGTGCAGAGCGCGAGGAGCCAGGCGTCGATGAGCTTGTGGTGGGCGTTGATCCGGAACTTGCCGTGCGTCCGGAAGAGTTCGGCCGCGCAGACATGGCAGCGGCGGCGGACGAGCGGCAGGCGGGTGGGGGTGACCACCCAGGTTTCGAGCGTGCTTTCGAGCACAGGTATACACCGGTTCCAGTGTGAGAAATCCGCAGCAAAAAGGAGCGCGGCGCAGAAGCGCGACGCGCGACAGATCAGCTCTCGGGAGGTCTCACACGGTGTACAACGGAACGCCCTTTGCCTGGACAACTGCGGTCGGCAGCAGGGTACTTACGGGCGTGGCGCAGCTCCATCGAATTCCGGTGCGGCAACGGGGGCCCGCACCCGGGACCGCGTCCGCCGGGGCGTCGGGGTGGTCAGTACGGCGAGGCAGGCGAGGACGAGGGCGACGCCCGCCCAGCCGAGGGCGGGCAGCTCCTCCCCCACGACCAGCACGGCGAGCACCGCTGCCACGGCGGGCTCCAGCAGGGACAGGGTCGTCGCGGCGCTGACCGGGATACGGGCGAGGCCGAAGCCGAAGAGGACGTAGCCGGTGAACATCGGGACGAGGGCCATGTAGAGCCCGACGCCCGCGTTGGTCCAGGAGGCGACCAAGGGGGCTCCGGTGACCGCCAGGACCGGGAGCAGCATCAGCCCGCCGAGCCCGAACACCGCCCCCATCGCCGCCCGCGCGGGGACGTCCCGGGTGATCAGGCGGTGCGCGGCCCAGGCGTATCCGGCGTACGTGACGCCCGCGACCAGCCCGAGGCCCACGCCCAGGACGGTGCGTCCGGCGGAGGCGGTGCCGGTGGCCCCGCCGCCGGTGGCCTCGGCGGCGCAGAGCAGGGCCGTTCCGGCCAGGCCGAGGGCGGCGCCCGCCAGCCAGCGCCGGGACAGTCGGCGGCCGTCGGCCAGCCGCTCGATCAGCGCCGAGGCGGGTGGGGCCGAGCCGATGGAGACCACCGTGCCGACCGCGACCCCGGCCAGGTGCATCGAGGTGTAGAACGCCAGCGGGTACAGGGCCACGCCCGCGCCGCCGACGAGGACGGTCGGCCACCGCGCCGCCAGCCGGTGCCGGGACCGTACGATGCGGCGCCCCGCCACCGCGGCCTGGAGCAGTCCGCCCAGGCCCATCGCGGCGGCCCCGATCGCCAGCGGGCCCACGCCGGGCGCGAAGGTGGCCGCGGTGCCGGTGGTGCCCCAGAGGACGGAGGCCAGCAGCACGGCGAGCGCCCCGGCCCCGGCACCCGTACCTCTCGCAGCCGCCGCACCGCCGGTCACAGGGCTGCCGGTCACAGGGTCGCCGGTCACAGGGCTGCCACCAGGGACGATGCCAGTTCCCTGGCGTGCCGGACGCGGGTGGAGTCGCCCTCCAGGCCCGCGCGCACCACGGCGCCCTCCAGTAGGAACGCCAGGTGTTCCGCCAGGCCCGCGGCCCGCTCCTCCTGACCGGGCAGCAGCTCCCGCAGGTGGGCGGCGAGCAGGGACTCCACCTCTTCCTTGTGTGCGCGGACGACGGCGCGGCCCGGGTGTCCGGCGGGCAGTTCGGCGGCGGCGTTGAGCAGTCCGCAGCCCCGGAAGCCGTGCTCGTAGGCCAGCTCGGCGTGGTCGGCGTACGCGTCGAAGACCGCCAGCACGGCCGCGGCCGGACCGGGGGCGGCCGCGGTCAACCGGTGCTCGTAGAGGCCGAGCCACTCCTCGTGCCGGGCCATGAGGTAGGCGCGGACGAGGTCGGCCTTGGAGTCGAAGTTGTTGTACAGGCTCATCTTCGCGACCCCGGCCTCGGCGGTGATCGTGTCGATCCCCGTCGCCGTCACCCCGTCCGCGTAGAAGCGGCGCGCGGCGGCGTCGAGGATCCGGCCGCGCGCCGCCCCGCGCCGCCGCTTCACCGGCCGCTGGTCGCCCGTCGTCGACTCACCCGTCGTCGGCCCGCCCGCCACATTCACCGCGTCCGTCCCACTCGCCACGCCCATGCCGACCACCTCCACCACTAATTAGGTAGGTCAGTCTACCTAACAGGGGGCGCAGGGGCGCCCAAGGCGGACGGGCCGACGCCGAGCCGGCGGGCGCAGCCCCGGTTCTGGGCCACCGCCAGGCCCGCGACCGCCGCCCCGAGCACCAGCCAGCCCACCGGACCCGCGGCCATCACCACCCCGGTGATCAGCGGCGGCCCGGCGGACTTCTGGATGGACTGCGACATCCCCGCAACCCCCAGATACGCGGCGCGGGCGTCCTCCGGCGCGAGCAGCACCGCCAACTCCCAGGAGCTCACCGAGCGCATCAGCTCCGCCAGCGTCACCAGCAGCGCCGCCGCGAGCAGCACCACCGCCGCCACCCACGCCCCGCCCCGGGTCGCCAGGGCCATGAAGAGGCAGGTGACCAGCATCAGGACCCCGTAGAGCAGTACCGCGCGGGCCGCCCCGCGCGGGCCCTCGGCGCGCCGGGACACGCTCAGCTGGCAGACCACGACCAGCACGGTGTTGAGGACGAGGAACGCCGGGACCAGGGCGTGCGGGGCGGAGGTGGAGCTCACCAGCCACAGCGGGAGGCCGACGCCGAGGACGGAGTCGTCGAGGTTCATCGGGATGTCCAGGAGGACGAAGCGGAGGTAGCCCCGGTCCCGCCAGGGACTCCGGCCCGCCGCCGGACGGACCCCCGACGCCACGTCCGCCGGTGCCCCACCCGTCGACGCCGGACCCGTCGACGCCCCGGGCACCGGCCCCCGCGCCGGTTCGACCGTGCGCCACACCAGCGCCGACGCGACGACGAAGGAGAGCGCGTTGCCCAGGATCAGCGCACGGTAGGCGTCGAGGGTGCCCACCGCCAGGCCGAGGGCGGCGATCCCGGCGCCGACGCCGTAGCCCGCATTGGCGGCGCTGCGCGACAGGGCCTGGTAGGCCACGCGCCGCTCACCGGCGGCCCGGGTGGCGAAGAGCATCTCCAGGGTCTTGGCGGCCCTGTCCCCCAGGTACGTCAGGGCGACGACCGGCAGCAGCGCGCCGAAGCCCGCACAGACCAGGATCAGAGCGAGGGTCACCAGCCGGAGCAGATGGCAGCCGATCAGCAGAGTACGGACCGGGAGGCGGCCGGCCAGCCACCCGGCCAGCGGCGATCCGGCGATGCCCGCGACCCCGGCGGCGCCCAGCAGGACGCCGATCTGCTGGGCGCTCAGTTGCGTGACGAACGTGAAGTACAGGACCGAGGACGCGGCCCACAGCCCCGAACCGGTCCGGTCCACGGCCAGGGCGAGCAGCATGATCCGGGCGTCGCGGCCGCCCGGCGGATCACGTAGCTGGGCCAGCAGCCCCGCCCCACGGCCACCACCGCGCACCGCTCCACCGTCTCGTCGCATCCCACACTCCCCCGAAGACCTCGGACCCGGACCCGAACCCGGACCCGAACCCGAACCCGGACCCGAACCCGGACCCGAACCCGGACCCGGACCCGGACCCGGACCCGGACCCGGGGAAGCCTCCCCGACAATCACTCTCGATGTCAAGATAGTCGACGACGAGATAGTCGATAACGAGATACTTGATGGCGAGATACCTGCGGTGCGGGAGACGGGCAGCTGCGGGAGAGTGGAAAAGAACCACCGGGCGGGGGCGGCCGGAGGAGGTGTCGGATGAACGGGACCGGCAACGGCGGACCGGCGGGCCCAGCCCCCTGTTTCGTCGTTCAGATCCACCAGGCACGGCGCATGCACTTCGACTTCCGGCTGGAGGTCGGGGGTGTGCTGAAGTCCTGGGCCGTACCGCGCGGGCCCTCGGAGAACCCCCGGGTGCGACGGCTGGCCGTACCGACCCAGGACCACCCGCTGGAGTACCGCACCTTCGAGGGCGTGATCGCCCAGGGCGAGTACGGCGGCGGCACCGTCATCGTCTGGGACCAGGGCACCTACCGACCGCTCAGCCACGACCGGTGGGGCGCGCCCGTGCCGTTCGAGCAGTCCCTGGCGGACGGGCACGCGACGTTCTGGCTCGACGGGACCAAGCTGCACGGCGAGTTCGCCCTCACCCGTTTCAAGGGCGGCGACGGCCCCTCCGTCCCCGGCGAGGAGGTGTGGCTGCTGATCAAGGCCAAGGACGGCCGGGCCACCCACGCCGGGCCGGACGCCCCCGACCCGTACCGCGCCCGCTCCGCCCGTACGGGGCGGACGCTGGCCCAGGTCGCGGCCGAGGAGGGCGGCGGCGCACCCTCCTGACCACGACCCGGACCAGCGAACCGGACCGGCAGACCTGTTCAGGCCAACCGGCTCAAGCCACCGCTCAGGCCATCAGCCCGGCCGACCCGCGTCACCCCCGGTCGAGCATCTCCTCGATCAGGTCGGCGGCCCGCTCCGTGCCGCCCTCGGCCCGCGCGTCGGCCCGCAGCTGCGCCGAGCGGCGGGCCACCTCCGGGTCGGCGGTGAGTTCCAGCAGGGCCGTGCGCAGCGCCTCGGCGGTGGCGTCCTCGGTGTCGATGCGGCGGGCCACGCCCAGCTCGACCAGCCGGTCGGCGTTGGTGGGCTGGTCGGCCGACTGGGGCACCGCGATCATCGGCACGCCGGCGTAGAGCCCCTCGCTGCTGCCGCCCATGCCCGCGTGGGTGACGAAGGCGTCGGCCTGCTCCAGGATCGCGAGTTGCGGCACCCAGGAGTGCACCTCGACATTGGCCGGGATCTCACCGAGTTCCGCCGGGTCGGTGTACTTCCCGATCTGGAGCACCACGTGCCAGCCCGGCAGGTCACCGAAGGCGGCCAGGCACTGGCGGTAGAACGCGGGCAGCCGGGTGAGCGCGGAGCCCATCGAGACGAGCAGCACCTTCTCCGCCCCGGCCGGACGCCTCCAGTCGCCGTCCTGCACCCGGGTACCGAAGCAGGGGCCGACGAAGGTGACGGTGCTGGTATCGACCCGGTCGCCGTGCGGCTGCATCGCCCGCGGAACCGTCGCCACGGTGTTCTGGGGCCGGCCGCAGAAGACCTCCATCTTCGTGGTCGTCGCCCCGCACTCGGCCAGCCAGCGATCGAACCGGGCGCGGTACTCGTCGGCGCCGGGCAGCGCCCAGATGTGGGCCGCGACGTCCTCCTCGTAGCCGTCCCAGGCCACGTACGTCGGGGACAGCTGCAGGAGGGGGCGGTTCTGCAGTTCGGCGAGGGCGCGCGCGGCGAAGGCTCCGATGTCGTACAGGTACAGGTCGGCGGGGTCGGGGTCGTAGACGGCTCGCAGTTGCGGAAGGGCCTGGACCGCGTCGTCGAGGAAGACGCCCATCGCGCCGATGGGGTCCTCGGGCCAGTCGTTGTCGGCGACCGGGAGGACGGAGTCGCAGCGGACGAACTCCGCGCCGGTGGCCTCGATCAGCTCGGCGACCGCCGGGGAGTTGGCGTACGTCACCCGGTGGCCCCGGGCGACCAGCTCACGGATGACTTCCAGGCTGGGCAGGACGTGGCTGACGGCCGGAATGCCGATCATCGCGATGTGGGCGCGGCGACGGGACGTACGGGGCGTGCGTGACATGGGAGATCACTCGTTTCAGATCCGTGGCGGATATCCGTGGTGGATGAAGACACGACAGCCCGACGCACCGGCCGCGCGGGGACGAAACACCGCGGGGGCGCGATCGGGCCGGGCGGGGAGCGTGCCCCGCCCCGTGTCAGCCGTAGATCTGGAACATGAAGAACATGCCGGGAACCGTAACCCGACCCAGGGCCGCGCGCACCGGATTAATTCCGGCCACGCACGGCCCGTACAGGCAGGAGACGGGCTCAGTCCTCGACGACCAGCGAGGGCGTCTCGCGGGTCAGGACCTCGCCGCGGAAGAACGCCGGGCTGCGCCGCTGCATCACCAGCATCAGCACCACCCCGAGCACCAGCAGCCCGACCCCGATGACGAAGACCGAGCCGACCCCGAAGACCGAGGAGCCGGAGCCGTACGCCGGGTTCCACATGTCGTAGAGGGTCTTGCCGAACACGGCGGTGAGCAGGAGGCCGCCGACGCCCGGGAACAGGCCCTTGAAGACCAGGTCGCGGAAGGAGCGGGTCAGGTCGGCGCGGAAGAACCAGACGCAGCCGAAGGCGGTCAGCGCGTAGTAGAAGCAGATCATGAGGCCGAGCGCGTAGATCGTGTCGACCAGGACGTGCTCGCTGACCAGAGTCATCACCGTGTAGAAGACGCCGGTCGCGACACCCGCCGTGATGGTGGCCTTCCCCGGGGTGCGGAACCGCGGGTGGACACGGGCGTACGAGGCGGGCAGGGCCTCGTACGTGGACATCGCGAGGACCGTGCGGGCCACCGGGATGAAGGTGGTCTGGAGGCTCGCGGCGGCCGAGGCGAGCACCGCGACGAAGAGCAGGACGCCCAGGCCCGGCCCCATGATCGGGCCCGCGAGGTTGGCGAAGACGTTGTCCGAGGTGTCGGAGTTGGCCAGGCCCAGGCCGGTGGTGCCTGAGCCGACGGCCATCTGCGCGGCGACCGCGGTCGCCAGGTAGGAGCCGACGAGCACGACCATCGCGATCAGCGCGGCCCGGCCCGGGGTCTTCTCGCTGCCGACGGTCTCCTCGTTCGCGGTCAGACAGGCGTCCCAGCCCCAGAACATGAAGATCGACAGGGAGAGGCCGGCGGTGAACGTGGCGAAGGACTTCACCGCGAACGGATTGAGCCAGGACCAGGAGAAGTCCATCGAGGTGGCGAACGCCCCGCTCTTCGCCTTCTGCACCGCCATCACCACGAACAGCGCCAGCACCACGAGTTGGAGCGCCACCAGGCCGTACTGGAGCCCCTTGGTGGCCGTCATCCCCCGGTAGCTGATCGCCGTGGCGACCGCGATCAGGGCGAGGCAGGTCACGATGTGGACGGCCTTGTTGTGGTCGAGCGCGGCGATCGCGTCGCTGTTGGTGACCTCACCGGCGAGGAGCCAGAAGAACGAGGTGGCGACGCCCGCCAGGTTGGACAGCACGATGATCGTCGCGATCACCAGGCCCCAGCCGCACATCCAGCCGAGCTTGGGCCCGAACGCCTTGACCGTCCAGGTGAAGGAGGTGCCGCAGTCCGGCATCGCCTTGTTCAGCTCGCGGTACGCGAAGGCGACGAGCAGCATCGGCAGGAAGCCCGCGAGGAAGACGGCGGGCATCTGGAGCCCGACCTCACCGGCGGTGGAGCCGAGGGTGGAGGTGAGGCAGTAGACCGGGGCGACGGTGGAGATGCCGATCACCGCACTGCCCATCAGCCCGACGGAGTTCCCGCCGAGCCCCTTCCCCCGCACGCCCCCGTCGGCCGGAGCGGTGCTCCGTGCCGAGTCTCCGGCCCGTGGCCGCACGTCCAGCTCAGTCATGAAAAGGACGATAAACCCTGCGATTTCCACATTTCGGGGGTGAGACTCGGCCGTCTCATCCTTGAATTTTGGGCGACGATTCGGCGTCGCAGGATTTAATTGAAGGGTACATGCGTTTTCGGCCTTCTGATGCAAGGCCAAGTCGAGATCGCAGCGCCGTACGGTTCCCGCAGCCATGCCCGTTTTGCGCGGTTCCAAAGTTTCCCGTGACGTCCGGCACTCCCCTCCTCCGGCCCGGCCGGACACCACCGCTGTCCGGCCGGACGACACCGGGCCCGGCCGGACAGCACGGAAGCGGGGGCTCAGCCGGGCCAGACGATCGACTGGAGTTCGCTGTAGGCGTGCAGGGCGTACGAGCCGACGTCGCGGCCCACGCCGCTCCGCTTGAACCCGCCGAACGGGGCCTCCATGTTCCGTCCGATGGTGTTGATCCCGACCCCTCCGGCGCGCAGCCGCCGGGCTACCCGGAAGGCGCGGGCCACGTCCGAGGACCAGACGTAGTCGATCAGCCCGTAGTCGCTGTCGTTGGCGAGGGCGACGGCCTCGTCCTCGTCGTCGAAGGGGACGACCACGACGACCGGGCCGAAGATCTCCTCGCGGACCACCCGCATGTCGTTGGTGCAGTCGGCGAGGAGGGTGGGGGCGACGTAGAAGCCGCGCCCGTCGGGCCCGGCCGGGCGCTCGCCGCCGGTGACGACCCGCGCCCCTTCCTTCCGGCCCAGTTCGACGTAGGACTCGACGCGGTCGCGGTGGGCGGCGGAGATGACCGGGCCGACCACCGTTCCCCGGACCGCCGGGTCCCCCAGCTTGAGGTGTCCTGCGTAGGCGGCGAGCCTGGCGAGCAGGGCGTCGTGGACGCCGCGCTGGACGAGCACCCGGGTCGGGGCGGTGCAGATCTGGCCGCTGTAGAAGGAGAATGTGGTGCCGATGCCGGACGCCGCCGCGTCCAGGTCGGCGTCCTCCAGCACGACGGCGGCGCCCTTGCCGCCCAGCTCCATCAACTGCCGCTTCATGGACCGCCCGCACACCTCGGCGATCTTCTGCCCGACCGAGGTGGAGCCGGTGAAGCTGACCATGTCGACGTCCGCGGAGTCGACGGCGGCCTCGCCCGCCTCCGGGCCGGAGGCGGTGACGACGTTGACGACGCCGGGCGGGGCGCCCGCCTCCTGGAGCGCCTCGGCCATCCGGTAGACGGAGAGCGGGTCCTGCGGGGCGGGCTTCACCACGACCGTGTTGCCCATGGCCAGCGCGGGGGCCACCTTGCCGGCCGGGTTGGCCCAGGGGTTGTTGTACGAGGTGATGCAGGAGACGACGCCGACCGGCTGGCGCACCGCGATCGCCCCGAAGACGCCCGCCCGGCCCATCGGCCCGGCCTCGTTGATCTGCGGGGCCACCGCCTCCTCGACCGGTTCCAACGCCCCCTTCGCGTACCGGCGGAACCGGGCGGCGCCCACCGCGACCTGCATGCCCCGGGCGGTCCCGGTGGTGGCGCCGCTCTCGGCGCGGGCCAGCGCGGTGTTGCCGTCCAGGTCGCGCAGGATCAGCCCCGCCGCCCGGTCCAGGATCGCGGCCCGCTCCTCGGGGCGGGTGCGGGACCAGGTGGTGAACGCCTCCCGGGCGGCGGCCGCCGCCGCGTACACCTGGGCGCGGCTCGCCTCGGGGGCGAGGCCGACGACCTGCTCGGTGGCCGGGTCGATCACCTCGTAGTGGCCGTGCTCGGGCTCGACCCAGCTTCCGCCGATGAGGAGCCGCCGCTTGCTGCCGTCCGTACCGCTCACGGCGCCCGAACCGTCGCTCATGCGGTGCTCACCGTCCGGGTGTCGCGGCCGGAGCGGAGCACCGTACCGGGCACCGCGCCGGTCACCTTGTCGTCGCGGAGGGTCTCCACCCCGTTGACCCGGACCGAGACGATCCCGATCGCCTTGGAGTCCAGGCGCGGGGAGTCGCCGGGCAGGTCGTGGACGAGGGTGGCGGGCCCGGCGTCGATGCGCTCCGGGTCGAAGAGGACGAGGTCGGCGTGGAAGCCCTCCTCGATCCGGCCCCGGTCGCGGAGCCCGAAGAGCTGGGCGGGGTCGTCGGTGAGCATCCGCACGGCCCGCTCCAGCGGGACCAGCTTCCGCCCGCGCAGACAGTCGCCGAGGAACCGGGTGGTGTACGGGGCGCCGCACATCCGGTCCAGGTGGGCACCCGCGTCGGAGCCGCCGAGCAGGACGTCCTCGTGTTCCCAGGTCTCGCGGCGCAGCGCCCAGGAGGCCGGGTCGTTGTCGGTGGGCATCGGCCACAGCACCGTGCGCAGTTCGTCGGCGGCGCAGATCTCGACCAGGCAGTGGAAGGGGTCCTGGCCGCGTTCGGCGGCGATGTCGCGGACGACGCGGCCGGTCAGTCCCTCGTTGGCGGCGCTGTAGGTGTCGCCGATGACGTACCGGGCGAAGTCGGCGAGGCGGCGGAAGACGCCGGCCTCCTTGCTCTGGGCGTGTCGCAGCATCTCGGCCCGGGTCTCCGCCTCGCGCAGCCGCTCGATGCGCTCGGGGACGGGCAGGGCCAGGATCTCGCCCCAGCCGGGTATCAGGTTCAGGGCGCAGAAGGTGCCGAGTGACATGTTCATCGGGGTGAGGATCGGCATGGTGAGCGCGACGATCCGGCCGCCGGCCCGGCGGGCCCGTTCGCTGGGCACGAGCTGGCGCGGTACGCGTTCGGGGACGGCGGCGTCGATGGTGAGGACGTTCCAGTTCAGCGGGCGTCCGGCGGTGGCGGTCATGTCGACCAGCAGCTCGATCTCCTCGTCGGAGAACTGGTCGAGGCAGCCCGCGACGATCGCCTCGATCTGGGTGCCCTCGTGCTCGCCGACCGCCCGGCACAGGGCGAGGAGTTCCTCCGGCCCGGCGTGCCGGGAGGCGACGGGCTGCCCGTCGCCGTCGGCGTGGGTGGAGGACTGGGTGGTGGACAGGCCCCAGGCGCCCGCGTCCATCGCGTCGTGGAAGAGGGCGAGCATCGCGTGGAGCTGGGCGGGGGTGGGCTGTCCGCCGATCGCGTCGGCGCCCATGACGTGCCGGCGCAGCGCGCAGTGCCCCACCATGAACCCGGCGTTGACCGCGATCCGCCCCTCCAGCGCGTCGAGGTACTCGCGGAAGCTGGACCAGCTCCACTCGACGCCCTCCTCCAGCGCCTTGAGGGCCATCCCCTCCACCCGGGCCATCATCCGGCGGGTGTAGTCGGCGTCCTCGGGGCGGTCCGGGTGGAGCGGGGCGAGGGTGAAGCCGCAGTTGCCCCCGGCGACGGTGGTGACGCCGTGGTTCATCGACGGGGTGGCGTACGGGTCCCAGAAGAGCTGGGCGTCGTAGTGGGTGTGCGGGTCGACGAAGCCGGGCGCCAGGACGAGACCGGTGGCGTCCTCGCTGGTCACGGCGGTCTCGGCGACCGTTCCGGGCTCGGCGACGACGGCGATGCGGCCGTCCCTGATGCCGACGTCGGCGCGGTACGAGGGCCCGCCGGTGCCGTCCACGACGGTCGCTCCGCGGATGAGGTGGTCGAGCATGGACGGGCTTCCCTTCTGCTTCTGCGGTCTTCCGGAACGCGTGTGGCGCGGCGGGGGTGTTGCGGCCGGGGTGCGCACGGCCGCGGTGCGCACCCCGGCCCCACGGAGCGGCGGTCCGGGAAGACGCCGCTGGTCATGGACGTACGGCTGCCGTACGACTGCCGCGCGGCCGGGCCGTGCGTGGTCCCGGGCGGGCGCGGCAGCCGCCTACGGTTACGCCGCGTTGCGGAACCGGGTCGTGCGGTGCACCGGGTCCGTGTCGATCTTCGGGATGACGTGCTCACCGATCAGCCGGATCGAGTTGAGGGTGTCCTCCCGGCCGATCCCGATCGGCATCCCGAAGCTCAGCTGGTCGGCGCCCGCCTGCTCCCACCGCTTGCACTGGCGCAGCACCTCGTCCGGGTCGCCGCAGATCATCAGCTCCTCGGCGATCAGCAGCTCGATGATCTCCTCGGTGTACTCCGGGAGCAGTTCGGGCCACTCGGGAATGCCCTCGGGGCGGGGGAAGGTGTCGTGGTAGCGGAAGAGCAGCGACTGGAGATAGTTGAGGCCGCCGCCCACCGCGATCTCGACGGCCTTGGCGTGCGTCTCGGCGCAGATCGCCGTGGAGGTGACCATGACGTTGTCGTTGACGAAGCCCCCGACGGGTTCGGCGTCCTTCACCGCGTTCTTGTAGGACTCGACGACCCACTCCATGTCGGAGACCTTCTGCACGCTGAAGCCCAGCACGCCGAGCCCCTTCTTCCCCGCCATCGCGTACGAGGACGGCGAGCCGGCCGCGTACCACATCGCCGGGTGCGACTTCCCGTACGGCTTGGGCAGGATCTTGCGCGGGGGCAGCGACCAGTGCTTGCCCTGGAAGCCCACGTACTCGTCCTGGAGCCACATCTTCGGGAACTCGGCGATGGTCTCCTCCCAGAGCTCCTTCGTGTGGTTCATGTCGGTGATGCCCGGCATGAACCCGAGGATCTCGTGGCTCCCGGCCCCGCGCCCGGAGCCGAACTCGAAGCGGCCCTCGGAGAGGTGGTCGAGCATGGCGACCTTCTCGGCCACCTTCACCGGGTGGTTGACCGGGGCGAGCGGGTTGAAGATGCCCGAGCCGAGGTGGATGCGGTCGGTGGCGTGGGCGAGGTAGCCCAGGTACACGTCGTTGGCCGAGATGTGCGAGTACTCCTCCAGGAAGTGGTGCTCGGAGGCCCAGGCGTACTTGAAGCCGGACTTGTCCGCCTGGATGACGTACTCGGTCTCCTCGATCAGCGCCTTGTGCTCCGCCTCCGGGTCGACCCTGGCCCGCGCGGCAGGCACGTACCCCTGTACAAAGAGTCCGAATTCCAAGGGAGTTCACCGTCCTCAATCGTTTCTGACGCTCCGTCAGATCGTGATGCGTCCGACTGTTCCACCGGCACCCGTACCCGTCAATACCTGACACTGCGTCAGATAGGCTGCCGGGCGGTCAGAACAGGCTGACCCCCGCCAGCCAGCCGCCGTCGATGACGAAGGGCTGTCCGGTGATGTACGAGGAGTCCTCCGAGGTCAGGAAGAGCGCCAGGGTCGCCACCTCCTCCGGCCGCCCGATCCGGCCCAGCGGCACGAGCTTGCGGTACAGCTCGGCCACCGCCTCCTTCGACGCCTCCGGGTCGGCGGACGGGTCCAGCGCCGCCGGGTTGGTCATCGCGGTGTCCACCGCCCCGGGGCAGACGGCGTTGACCCGGATCCCCTTCGGCGCCAGCTCCATCGCCGCCACCCGGGTCAGCCCGAGCACGGCGTGCTTGGTGGCGGCGTACGCACCCACGTAGGCCATGCCGGTCAGCCCGGTGTACGAGGCGGTGTTGACGATGGTCCCGCCGCCGGCTGCCGCGATCTCGGGCGCCACGTTCCGGATCCCGAGGAACGCTCCCACCTGGTTGACCTGCACCACCTGCTGGAACTCCGCCAGCGGCGTGTCCACCAGTTCGTTGAAGCGCAGGATGCCCGCGTTGTTGACCAGTCCGTCGATCCTCCCGTACGCGTCCTTCGCGACGGCCACCGCGGACTGCCAGTCCTCCTCCCGGCTCACGTCCAGGTGGACGAAGCGGGCTGCGTCCTTGCCCAGCTCGCCCCGCAGCTCCTCGGCCAGCGCCTCGCCCTGCTCGTCGAGCACGTCGGCGATCACCACCCTGGCCCCCTCGGCGGCGAACAGCCGCGCCTCCTGCTCGCCCTGCCCGCGCGCCGCGCCGCTGATGACCACGGTCCGCCCGTCCAGCTTGCCCATGACCGGCCCTCCTGCTTGTCGAAAATGGGGGTGCGACTCCTCGTCGGGACGGAGTGCGTCCATGTGTCGGGATGAAGCGCGACGACGCGACGAGCCGGGCCGGGTCGCGGCCGCTCGCCGGGTCGCCGCTCGCCTACTTGTCGAGGTGGGGTGCCACCTCGGCGGCGAACGCCGCCATCTGGTCGGTGAGTTCGGCACTGCTCCGGCTGCGGAACCGCACCTGGATCTGGTGGACGCCCATCGCGGCGTACGCGCGCAGCGACTCGGCGAGGGCCTCCGGCTCGCCGGTGAGGGTGCGCCGTCCGACGGACCAGCCCGGCTCACCGACGTACAGCGGCTCGGTGATCGCGCCGACGACGATCGGCTCCTCGACCCCGGCGGCCTCGCGCAGCTCCTTCAACCGGGCGATCTGGGCGGGCAGCTTCTCCCTCGGGTCGCCCTGCGGCAGCCAGCCGTCGCCCCGTACGGCCGCCCGGCGCACGGCGGCCGGCGAGGAACCGCCCACCCAGACCGGCACCCGCCCCTGCGCCGGACGCGGCAACTGGCCGAGCCCGGAGAAGGCGAACCGCTCCCCCGCGAACTCCGGGTACTCCTCGGGCCCGAGCGCCGCCTTCAGCGCGTCGACCGCCTCGTCGAGCACCCGGCCCCGCCCCTCGAAGTCCGCCCCGAGCACCTCGAACTCCTCCTTCACGTGCCCGGCCCCGACCCCGAGGACCAGCCGGCCGCCGCTGAGGTGGTCGAGGGTGGCGTACTGCTTCGCGGTGGCCAGCGGATGCCGCAGCCCGACCACCGCGACGTGGCTCATCAGCAGCACCCGCTCGGTGACCCCGGCGAGGAAGGCGAGCGTGGCGACCGGGTCGTACCAAACGGTGCCCATCACCCCGGCGAGCCGCCGGGGGATCGCGACGTGGTCGCAGCTCGCCAGATAGGCGAAGCCGGTACGGTCGGCGGTCCGGGCGATCTCGACGAGATCGGCCACTGTGGCCGCCGCCTCCCACCCCTCGGCGTAGATGGTGCTCTGCGACTGGATCGGCAGCTGCATCCCGTACGACAGCGGCCCGGCGGTCGATATCGGCACCGTACGGCCTCCTCCCGAGCGAATCTGACACACCGTCACATGACGGGGCGCGGGGCCATCGTCGTACCTGACGCTGCATCAGACAAGGGGTGGGACGGGGAAGCCCGGTCGCGCCGGGCCGAGGACACGCGGCCCGCCTTCAGACGCGGGACGCCGAGGCGGGTCAAGGTGCGTCGGGCCGATCAGCGGCGTGGCGGGCGGCGGGCGCCCCCGGAGGTCGGGCCCGGGAGCGGCCGGCGCCACGGCGAGGGCCCCGCCGGACGCGGGGGACGGTCGAGAACACGGGGACGGCCGGACGCGCGGGGCCGTCAGCGGTCGGACGCACGGGACAGCCAGGCGCGGGGGCAGTCAGGCGTGGGGGCGATCAGGTACGCGGGATGATCAGGCACGCCGGATGATCACGCGGGATCCGCCTGGCGGGCGACGGCGGCGACGGCCTCGTCCACGGGCGTACGGCCGGAGATGAGCTCCAGCGTCAGTCCCGCGGTGTCGGGGGCGGCGAGCAGGGCCGCGAGGACGGCGGCCGCGTCGGCCCGGCTCACCTCGCCGACCCCGGTGGACTCGGCGAGCTGGACGAGGCCGGTGGCCGGGCTGTCGCGGAACCACGCGGGCCGCAGCACGGTGCAGTGCAGGAAGGGCCGGGAGAGCAGGTCGTCGTCCGCCTCGCCCTTGGCCCTGAGATAGGTCTCGACGAGCGGGTTCTGCGGGTACCGGGCGTCCCGGGCGGCCCCCATGGACGAGAGCATGACGTAGCGCCTGACGCCGACCGACTGTGCGGCGTCCGCGAGGGCCAGGGCGGCGTCACGATCGACGGGGTTCGCCCGGCCGGGCGCGTCCCCCAGCCCCGCACCGGCCGCGTAGAGCACCGCGTCCGCGCCCTCAATCCGCTCCGCGAACGCCTCCGCCGGCGCCGTGGCCAGATCCAGGAGCACCGGGGCCGCTCCGGCGGCACGAACGTCGTCGGCCTGCTCCGGACGGCGGATGAGCCCGGTGACCCGCCACCCCCGAGCCGCGAGCAGACGGGTTGCGGCGCGAGCGACCCGGCCATGACCACCAGCGATAACCACATGCACGGCACGTACAGTAACGACCTCAGCACTCTATGTCCAAGCCGGTGCGGTGGTGCTGGTGCGCGGGCGCGGGCCCGGCGTCTCCCTCCCGCGCCGCCTCCGACCCGTCCCCCGGCCCCCGCCGCCCCCGCCCGTAGCCGTCCCGCCCGGCCGCACGGCCCGACGCCCGCCGCCCCCGTCCGCAGCGGGGGAACCGGAACGCCGCCGCCCCGGCGTCACGCGCCACCACCTGTCGAGGAGGATCATGACCGCCGACGAGAAGCCCCTTCCCCTGCACCGGCTGCCGTTCGACACCCCCGGCCCGCCCCGGCGCACGACCCTGCCCGACTCCAGCCCCGCCTGGCACTTCACCCGGTACGACGACGTCCGCGCGGTACTGGCCGACGACCGGTTCGTCCGTCCCGTGCTGCCCGCCGCGGCCGCCTCGCCCCTCTCCGACACCACCGACGCCATGGCCAAGCAGGACGGCTCCCCGCACACCCGACTGCGCCACGCCGCCAAGGGGGTCTTCACCCCTCGCGCGGTCGACCACCTCGCACCGGCCATCGCCGGGATCGCCGACCGGTTGGTCGAGGACCTCGTCCGCCACGGCCCGCCCGTCGACCTCGTCGACCACTACACCCGGCCCCTCCCCATCGCCGTCATGAACAAGCTGCTGGGAATCCACGACCTGGACGACACCCGGCTGCTGCACTGGACCGAACGCGCCTTCCCCGACGCCTCCGTGACGGAGGACGAAACGGCGCAGGCCGCCCGGGAGTTCACCGAGTTCACCACCCGACTCATGGCCGACCGCCGCCGCATCCCCGGGCCGGACCTGATCAGCACCCTCGTGCAGGCCGCCGACCGCGAGGGCGACATCCCCGAGACGCACCTCGCCAACCTCGTGACCACCCTCGTCGTGGCCGGCTACGACACCACCATGACCATGCTGGGCAACAGCCTGCTCTGCCTCCTGGGCGAACGGCGGCAGGACTGGGCCCGCCTGGGCTCCGACGAGGCGGCCGCGGACCGGCTGACCGAGCGCCTGATCCACCTGCTCCCGCTCAACGACCCCGGTAAACACACCAACCCGCTGCGCGCCACCAAGGACCTGGAGATCGCCGGAGCAGCCCTACGGGCCGGGGACCTCGTCACCCTCGACCGCGGCGCGGCCAACCGGGACCCCGCGGCCTTCCCCGGCGACCCCTTCGCCGACCTGTTCGCCCCGTTGGAGCACCCCACCCTCGCCTTCGGCGGCGGACACCACTACTGCCTGGGCGCCTCCCTGGCCCGCGCGGAAGTCCGCCTCGCCCTGCACCGACTGGCCGCCCGGCTGCCCGCCCTGCGCCTGACCGTGCCGGTCGACGCCGTCGAATGGCGCGGCAGCGCCCTCACCCGGAGCCCTCTGCACCTTCCCGCGACCTGGTAGGGGCGGCCGGGTCCCGGGAGTCCCGGTAGAGGAAGACGCCCTCGATCTCGATCCGGGTCGGAGGCTTGCTCCCGTCGTAGAAGTTCACGTCGTCGCACTCCGCCGTCCAGCGCAGCCGCAGGCGGTCGCCGTCGCGCGCGACCACGGTGATCCGGTTGTCGCGCAGCGGCTCGTGCTCGAAGTAGTAGAGGAGGGACAACGCGGAATCCTCGCCCTCGGGCACGCCGGGCATGAGGAACGTACGCCCGACCAGCCGGTCGATGTCCGCCTCGGCCTCCGTCATCCCGACGCCCACCTCGGCGGACGGCACCATGCCCGCCTCCGCCGTGTCGGCGCAGCGCCGGGCGCCCTCCGAAGCCGCCAGCGCCTCGAACCACACGGTCACGCCGTCGCCCCCGCCTCCGTACCCGCCCGCATCCCCGTTTCCGTCCCCGTCCCCGCCCCCGTCGTACGAACGGATCACGCACACCGTGGCCTCGGCGAGGCCGTACGCCTCGTCCCCGTTGAACCGCCGCAGCACGAACCGCCCACCGGCCTCCGCCGCCTCGCCCCGCACACCCACGTCCGGCCTCCCGCCTCCAGGCCCGTCCCGGCCCGCCGATAACCTGCGGCACCATGATGCGCGTATGGACCCTGCCGACCCTCCTCGCCCTCTGCGGCGCGCTCGCCGCGGCCGGGCCCGCGTCCAAGGGGAGCCCCGTCACGGCCGCCGTGGTCCTGCTGTTCTTCCTGGCGCTCGCGGCCATGAACTCGCCGCTGATCTTCCCCGGATCGATCGGCGCGCAGGAGGCGGAACGCCGCGCCGAGGCAGACGGCCGCCCGATCGTCTTCTGGCGCCCGGGCTGCACGTACTGCATGCGCCTGCGCCTCCGGCTCGGCCGCAGCGCCCACCGCATGCACTGGGTCAACATCTGGCACGACCCGGCCGGCGCCGCCGCGGTACGGGCCGCCAACAACGGCAACGAGACCGTCCCCACGGTCGTCGTCCTCGGCACGAACGGCGAACGGTCGACCCTGACCAACCCGCCGCCCTCCGAGGTCAAGAAGGCCCTGGAGCGCTGAGCTGACCGCTGACTTCCGCCCAACGTCCCCCGTCAGAGCCTCAGTTACGCGACGTATCAATGACGCAGAACCGGTTGCCGTCGGGGTCGGCGAGTACGACGAAGTCCGGGTCGTCCGGGTACAGGTCCCAGTCGACGTGCCGGGCGCCCAGGGAGACCAGCCGCTCGACCTCGGCGGCCTGGTCGGCCGCGTCCGCGGCGTACAGGTCCAGGTGGACGCGCGGGTGTTCCTGGGCCGGTGACTCGCTGAGCCCGAGTGCCACCTGCACCCCGGGCCCGTCCGCCGGGACCAGCACCACCCAGTCGTCCGTCACCTCCTCGCGCGGGACGTACCGCAGGGCCTCCGTCCAGAACGCCACCGCACGCCGCACATCCGAAACACCCAGCACAACCGAACCGACTCTCAACATGTGCCGATTCTGACGGATCACCGGCCGCCAGGGCCGGTTCTGCGGGCGAAATGGGCTGTCTGACCCGGTCGGTAGGATCCGAGGGCCCGCACCCGTGGCCCGTGAGGCGAACACCTTCACGACCGGTGGTGCGGGGCTGTGGATTCACTTGCGAGAGCCCATAAGACGGTCCGCGGTCGCGGGCCGTCCGTGACCAGTGGAGTTCGAACAACATGAGACCTGTACGTCTGCGCCCCTCCGTGTGCATAGGAACCCTCCTCGCCGTCGGCCTCCTGGCCGGCTGCTCCTCGTCGGACGGGTCGGCCAAGCCGGCGCGTTCGGAATCGTCGTCCGACCAGCCCGGGGGCGGGAGCGAGAGCCCGAAGGCGTCGGCACCGGCCTTCGCCACCCCGTCCGAGTGCGACGGCCTCCAGCTCAAGGGCGGTACGACGCTGGCCGGTTCGGCCCTGTCGAAGTGTCTGGTGGCCGCCCTGAAGGCGTACGGATCGGGGACGGAGGCCGTGCAGTCGGGGGACGAGTCGGGGACGTCGCGGTTCCTCTTCGGGGACGAGTCCGCGCTGGCCGGGTCGATGACGGGGCCGGAGGGGGAGAAGTCGTACGTCTTCAAGGGCGAGGAGGAGTGGATCAAGACGCCGGGGCTCGGCAAGTGGGTCAAGGGGGACAAGAACAGCAGTGACCCGCAGGAGCAGATCGTGGCCGCCACGGGGAAGCTCTACCGCGCGCTCGCCGATCCGCAGATGACGGCCCAGATGATCGCGTCGGCGCCGGAGTGGACCGTCGAGCAGGAGCGGCCCGTACTCTCCCTGGAGAACGGGGAGGACGTCACGGCCTGGCGGATCGTGAACAAGAAGCCGTACACGTTCATGGGCGCGGCCGTACGGGAGCACATCCTCTGGTTCGGGGACGACTTCACGCCCTACGGCGGGCAGGCCGAGTCCCAGGCGGGCGGCGTGATGAGCACGTCCACCCAGCACTTCTACGACCTGGGCAAGCCGGTGACGATCGAGGCGCCCGAGTAGACCGCGTTCCGGGGCGCGGGCGATCGGCTACAAGGCGACGATGACGAGGGCCGTGTCGTCGTCGGCGCCCGCCCCCGGCAGCAGCTCCGCCAGCAGGACGTCGGCCAGCGCCTCGGCCCCGCCGCCGCCCCCGGCCCCGTGGTGGCGGGTCAGGGCGGCGGCGAGCCGGGCGAGGCCGGTGTCGATGTCCTCGTTCCGGCGCTCGACCAGGCCGTCGGTGTACAGCACGAGGAAGGCGCCCTCGGTGAAGGGCACCGCCGCCTGCGGCCAGGGCCCCGGGTCGCAGCGGGCGCCGAGCGGCGGATCGGTGGCCCGGTCCAGGAACTCCACGGTGCCGTCGCCCCGCAGCAGCGCCGGCGGCAGATGACCGGCGACGCTGTACGTGATGCGGCGGGCGTCCCAGTCGACGACCGCGCTGGCCACCGTCGTGTTCTCGGCCCCCACGACGGAGTCGGCGTACAGCTCCAGGATCTCCAGGGCACAGGCCGGGCCGCCGCAGGAGCGGGAGGCGGCGCTGAGGGCGCTGCGCAACTGCCCCATGACGGTGGCCGCCGACAGTCCGTGACCGACCACGTCGCCCACGGCGACCCCGAGCCGGTCGCCGGGCAGCTCCACCAGGTCGTACCAGTCGCCGCCCACCTCCAGCGCCCGCACGGCGGGCCGGTAGCGCACGGCCACCGGGTGGCGTCGGACCGTGTGCGGGGCGGGCAGCATCGCCTCCTGGAGGCTGAGCGCGACCGCGCGGGCCTGGATCAGCTCGGTCACCTCCGCCACCCGGTGCAGCAGCAGCGCGACCCGCCCGTCCTCCCCCGGGACCGGGATGTTGGTCATGCTCCAGAAACGTTCCTCCACCGCCCTGGGCCGCCCGGTGGCGGTGACCTCGCCCTCCGGGTCGAACCGCTGGAGCTCCATGGTCTCCGCCCGACCGGTCCGCACGACCCGGCGCAGAGACACCCCGATGTTGTGCGCCACGGCCGCGTTGGGATGGTTCGGCCGGTCGGCGTAGTCGTCGGGCATGTAGCGGCCGATGACGTCCCCACGACTGCGGTTGATCACGCGCAGCCACTCCTCATTGACGTCCGCGAAGTACAGCTCCGGGGTCAGGAGGGCCACCGCCCCCGGAAGCGCCTGGAACACCGCCCGGTAATCGATCTCTGGTTGCTTCATGACTGTCCCGCCTGGACACGGTCAGATCCCACCTACACCATGTCGGATTTACGCGGCCTCCGCCTCCGGATGCCACCTCAGCAGGACGGGGCGGTCACTCAGCGCGACACGGTACGACGGGGGGTGACACCTCGCGCCGAGGCCAGCCGCCCTCGGCCCAGGCGACCGCCGCGCGGTGACTGCCTACGCACGGTTCCCGTGATTGGCCAAGGTTTCCAGAATGCCGAGCACCGACTTCTCGTGCAGGTCCTTTGCACTCCTGCCGTCCACGCCCATCGATGTACCGGCCGCTACCGACGGCTGTGCACAGGCCCGGGGCCGACGCACTGTTCGTCGGCCCCGGCATACCTACGCGCCACCGCTCGGCCCTCATCGGTATCTGGCTGCGGGCGTTTCGGAGTCCTGTCATGAGAGTGGCCTCATCCTGGCTGGGCATCGAACAGACCGTGGAGAAAACTACGTTGGCGTGGGCAAGGAAGATTGCCGAGAAGGAGCTCAGCACGGTACTTCCCCGACGGTGGGCGCATTCCCAGGGAGTAGCATCGCGCGCCTCTGAGCTGGGCACTGTCTTGGCGGACGACGCTGAGTTGTTGTCTGCTGCAGCAGTGCTGCACGACGTGGGCTACGCGCCACGAATGATGGATACAGGCTTCCATCCGCTCGACGGGGCCCGGTTCCTGCGTGACGAGCATGGCGCGGACGAGCGGCTGGTTCGGTTGGTTGCGAACCATTCGTTCGCACTGTTGGAGGCCGAGGAGCGCGGGTTGAGAAGGACGCTGGAGAACGAGTTCCCCTCGTTGGAGCAGTCTCTGCTCGTGGACGCGCTTGTGCACTGCGACATGACGACGACACCTGACGGGCATCCGACCACTGCCAGGGAGCGGGTGGCGGAGATCGAAGGTCGCTACGGGGCGGACAGCATTGTGGGGCGTTTCATCCTTCGGGCGTCGCCGGAGATCTTCGCGACGGTGGCGCGAGTGGAAGCGGCACTGGCGGCTCAACCGAGGTGCGGGTACGCGCCGGTGAGATAGTCGCGGATCTGGTGACGCATACTGGCGTGGATGTCGTACTGATCGAGGTCTGCGGGCTGAACGAAGCGGACGCCGTCGGCTTCCTCGTTGATGGTAGGCGTCCCTCCAATGGGGCGTCCGATGTAGGTGTTCTCGTACTGCTGGCGGATCTCACCGTCTGTGTAGGCGACGATGTGCTTCGGGTTGGTGTAGACGCCGAGGAAGCCGGTGATCTCGGCAACAATGCCGGTTTCCTCCAAGCACTCACGCACTGCGCATTGTGCGGCAGTCTCACCGATGTCTTGAGCTCCGCCGGGCAGGGCCCATTGACCGGTGTCGCGACGGCGCTGGAGGAGGATGGCGCCATCATCGTCGACAACAAGCAGATTGCTAGCGGGGATGAGAGTGTTCGCCTTTGGCGCGGCGGGGTCGTTGTAGTACTCAGTCCTGCCCACGTGCGGCGGTCCCCTCTTGATCGGGTATCCAGGGCCGTGCGGCGGCCCAGATGGCTTCAAAGCTTTGAGCGTAGCTGTCGAACCACCCCGCGCCGTCGGCTTTCTTGAGGTGCAGGAGGGGATTGGCGCTGGCTGGTCGGCCCCACACGTGTGGGTTGACCAGCATGTGGTCGTCATAGCGGAACAGGGATGTGTAGAGCGTGGTGTCGTGGAGCCGCACTTCGCAGCCCACCTCGGGGAGTAGCGAACGGTAGTAAGTAAGAGATGCACGGATCTTGGCAGCAAGGGTGTCGCCGATGCCTTCTTCGTTGCCTCGGATGGTGACCGCCTGGCCACCTGGGTCTCCGAAGCACAGGCGCACGCGAACGCCTTCGGCAGCACGCGCCGCAAGCATCCGGGTGACCTGGGGATTGGATTGGGCGAAGAAGGTGCCGGAGAACACCAACACTCCGATCTGCTCCCGTGCCTCCTGGAGAAGAGTCAGCCACGTATCCCGGGGGACGCTGGCACGATCCACATAGGTGCCGATCAGCTCGCTACCTGGCGCGGGAATGAACTTACTGGGCGGCTGTGGAGCGGGCCAGAGGAAGGATGCTTCCACCCGCAGGTGCTGGGCAGCCCGAAATCGGTGACGGGGGTGGGGGACACGACCGCCAAGCCATCGGCCGACGGTCTTGGGGTCTACTTCGCAAACTGCGGCAAGCGACTCGGGGGAGACGCCGCGCTCGGCAAGTACGGAGTGCAGTCGCTCGTTCACAGGCGTCATGCAATCGGAGGCGTGAGCGATCAGGCAAGGATGTTCTGGGACGTTCCTGCGGTGCAGGGGCGGTCGGAGATCCCTACTCTGGCGCCATGCGGCTCATCGTCCTGTGGGACATCGACCACACGCTCATCGAGAACGGCGGCGTCAGCAAGGAGATTTATGCCGCTGCGTACTCGACTCTCGTGGGCCGCCCCCCGGCGGGACCAGCGAGAACGGAGGGTCGGACGGATCGTCTGATCATGCGCGGCATGTTCCAGCAGCACGAGGTGGCGGAGCCTGAGTGGCCCGTTGTCGAGGCTGCTCTCGCCCGTGCTGGTGTGGGGCGTGAAGAAGAACTGTGCCAGCGGGGTATTGCATTGCCCGGTGCACACGCGGCACTTACGGCTGCGGCAGGGCGCCGCGGCTGGGTCTCATCAGTCCTGACGGGCAATATCGCGGCCAACGCTCGCGTGAAACTGTCCGCCTTCGACCTCGATCCGCTGTTGGATCTCCCGGTCGGAGCCTACGGCGCCGATGCCGAGCAGCGGCCCGACCTCGTGGCGGTCGCACGCGAGCGGGCACAGCGCCTGCGAGGCGTGCGGGAGGACACCCCAGTCGTGCTGATTGGTGACACCCCTCGTGACGTCCAGGCTGCCCTCGTCACTGGCTCGGAGATCATCGCCGTCGCGTCGGGCATCAACAGCGCCGACGAACTGGCTACTGCCGGCGCTTCCACGGTGCTGCCGGACCTGGCCGACACGGAACGTGTGATCACGCTTCTGGAGGGCTTCGCGAGGCACTGAAAACGTCCCAGGACGTTCTCGGGAGCGTCCGCATACGCGGTAACGCGGTCCCGGCTCCTTCGGTCACGCTCAGGGCTCCAACAAGGCACGCCCGGAAGCTCCAGGAACAGTGCTGGCAGACCGCCCCCTCGTCGGCAACGGAAGTTTCGACGCTCTCAGCGTGCCCCGCTCCACGCACAGACATGGAGGGCATCCTCCGAGCCCAGCGGGGGCGGCATCGCTGCGCCAGAGCGACGCCCACTCCGCCCCGTGGCCCAAAACCCACGGCCACGAGGCAGCCTCTCTCGGTACCGAGCGCCGCCGCACACCAAAAGCGTCCCGCCATCCCGGCGGGAGATCACTAGAGGAAGGAGCACCAAGTGGAGGACACCAAGGTCTCCGTGGAGGAGGGCCTTCTCATGGCCGTGGAAGCCCTCGCGAGCGTCCATGACCGGCACGACAGCAACGCCTCCGACCCGGGACAGGGCAGCTCCGGCGACGGCCCCTGGCCCACCGGTGACGGGCTGAACCACGTGGCGTGAGCACCGCCGATGCCCTGGCGGAGGGGCCGCTGCGTGAGGGCCCCTCCGCGTTTCACGTCCCATCCACGGACACGAAGAGAAAAGGGGAAACGGTTCCATGGAACACCGTCTGGTCCACGCGGTCGAAGAGGCGCTGGGGTGGGATGGCCCGGCACCGCTGGGGACAAAGTTCGCCCGGGGAAGCATCTGCGCCCCCGAGGTCGTCACCAGGCTCCTCACGCCGCAGCGGCTGCTCGACCTGGTCATGCGGCGGAGCGTGTCCAACCCGCAGTTTCGGTTCTTCAAGGGCGGCGAGGAGATGCACCCCGACACCTACCTAAACCGACAGGTCACACCCCGTGGCCAAGCCGTGCCCATGGCGGACATGCGCCGCATCGGCAACCATTTACGGGATGGGGCGACGCTGGTCCTTGATCAATCGAATGTCTTCGACCCCACCATGGAGGTGGCGTGCCGAGGGTTGCAGTGGTGGTCGCGCGAGCACGTCCAGGCCAACATCTACCTGACCACAAATGACGCCTCCGGCTTCGACCTGCACTGGGACGACCATGACGTCGTCATCGTGCAGCTCGCCGGCGAGAAACAGTGGGAGGTACGCGGCAGCTCAAGGCCGGTACCGATGTACCGGGACGCCGAGCGAAACAACTCGCCCAGCGAAGAGATTGTCTGGGCCGGCACCATGGAGACCGGCGACGTCATGCATATTCCGCGCGGCTACTGGCACGCGGCCACACGCGCAGGCATCGGCAGCGGACACAGCACCCATGTGACATTCGGTTTCGCCAAGCGCACCGCCGTGAGCTGGCTTACCTGGCTGGCAGATTGGTCCCGCCAGGAAGAAATCTTCCGACACGACCTCGACCGCTGGGGCAGCACCGACCAACAGCAGGACCAGCGGCGTCGACTGACCACTGCGGCCACCCGGCTCATTGACACTCGCGACCCGGCAGTCTTCCTCCGGCGCCGCGGAGAAGAAGCCCCGCCCGGCCGTCACGTCCCCTTCCTGGACATCTTCGGCCCTTTGGAAGCAGCAGTGTGCGTAACCGCCTTTCCGCCGACGATCACGGAGGACGGGAAGACGGTCGTCGTGGAGGCAGCAGGCAAGAAGCTCACCTTCGCGGCCAAGGCCCTGCCTGCCCTCCGTGCGCTCCTGAGCGGGCATCCCGTACGGCTGGACGACGCTACCCATTCCATGGCAGCCGAGGTGAAGGACCTGGCGAAGATCCTGGTGAGGGAGGAACTGTGCGCGAGCCTGACCCCCGAATTGTCCTCGGGCTACACCGGTCTCGTTACGAACGCCGGATCCTGATCGACTCACTGGACATGGGTATCACCGCGATCGACACCAGCTTCAACTACCGAGGTTTCACAGCCCACGCCACTCTCGCAAACGTTGCCAGCGATCTGCTGCCCCACTTCGTGCTCTCCACGAAGGTCGGCACCTTCCCCGGCACCGGCCGACCCGAGCACTCCCTCGACCCGGTTCGGCTGCGGGCGGCACTGGAACAGACCAACCGCGAACTGGGCCGAGTGCCAGACCTCGTATTCCTGCACAACCCGGAACGCTCTCTTCGCATTCCTGCCGCTGTGGCAAAGGATGCCCTCGGCCAGGCATGCGCCACCCTGGCAGCAGCCGTAAAGGTCGGTCTGTGTGGTGCTTGGGGTATCTCCTCGTGGGACCCACGCCCCCTACCCGACCTCGTCGACACCACCATGCCCAGGCCCGCCGCCCTCATGGTTCGCGCGGGTCTCCTCGTCGGCATCGATGTCCTCGAAGCCTCCGAGGCACTTGCAGCTCGATGGCGTATTGCACCTGACCACATCTGGGGGATGAGCCCCTTCGGAGGCAACGCGGACGACCCCGTGTGGGGACAGCTGGACCCCCGCTTCTTCGTCTCGGAGGAGGACAACGCCGTCTCCGCACTCCAGGCCGCGTTCCGTACGGCCTTCTTGCTCCCGGAGGTGGGAAGACTCGCCGTTGGCACAAACGACCCCACCCACCTCCAGGAGCTGGCCGACGCACTCCGGTACGAACCTGATACCGACAGGCTCCGAGCGTACCGGCAGCTCCTCCAGGAGCGGGCTGACCGTCAGGGGGCCTGAAGGTCCGCTGCGACCTGCTCCGCCATCCGGCGGGCGGGCTCGAGGCGCGGATCCTCGTGGTGCGCATCCGGGGCGAGGATCTTCGCGCAGACGAACAGAGTCATCAGCTTGCCGTCCCGGCTCTCCAGGTCGTGTCGCCTCTCGTGGCGCACGCGCTCGGCGAGAGCCGGAACGGCAAGCGAGTTGCCCCACAGCGACGCGGCGTCGAGTCCCTTCGGGGCCAGTCCCCAGTCCTCCCAGTCGAACAGACAGAATTGCGGCCCGGACATGTTCGCCCAGTTCAGATCGGCGTGCGCCGGCTGCCACTGACGTACCTCGGTGTCGATGCCGACCGGGAGGAAGCGGCGAACCGCCGCCGCCACCCCACCCTGTGTGATCGGCACAGTGTCGGAAGTCGCCACGCGGCTGGTGCTCTGCGCCGAGAGCGCGCTCAGGGAGCGGTTTAACGCTTCCCACCACACCTCCGGCAGGAGTGGATCCGCCACCAGGACACTGTTGCCCACCGGAGCACCGGGGAGCAGGTCGGTCTCGTCAGCGCGCCACATCACCGGCTCGTCCCGCTGGCGCCACGCCGCACCGCGCCACCAACGCGGCATCGCGACGCCTTCCAGCAGTGCGGCACATTCAGTGCCGTTCCAGCCCTGGTTCCCGATCTTCTCGAAGCGGCGCCGTTCAACACGCACCCAGGTGTCGCGGTCCGTCCTTGCGCCGAGAGACCGGCGTTTACGTACCAGGGTGGCTCGGTCCAGCCGAGTCATCAGCATCCGTTCAACCTCATCGAGGACGATGTCTACCGACTCGACCCGCAAGTCGAAAGCGGCGGCAGCTGAAACGGAAGACGGCACTGTACCTCCTTGGCGACCAATCGACGTTAGCAAGCAGTGATGCCCTTTGGGCCCAGGAAGGAGCCGAAGCCGCCGGAACTGCCACAGCAGAACGCAGCTGAGCGGCTGCGCGTCGCGGCTTCCCCGCCCGCTCACCCCCCGATGAAGCGCACCGTCTCCGCCAGGTCCGCCCGGTCGGTACGCAGCGGGGGCACGCTCTCGTCCTCGTACCCGACCGAGATCCCGCAGAACAGCATCTGCCCGTCTTCGGCCCCGACCGCCTCACCGACGGTCGTCCGGTACATCGACCACATGATCTGCGGGCAGCTGTGCAGCCCCTCCGCCCTCAGCAGCAGCATGACCGTCTGGAGGTACATCCCCAGGTCCGACCACTGCGCGGACCCCATCGCCCGGTCGAGGTAGCAGAACAGCACGACCGGCGCACCGAACGCCCCCGCGTTCAGGGTGGCGATCTTCCGGGGGCGGTCGGGGTCGCCGCGCTCGATCCCCAGTGCGGCGTACCGCTGGGCGGCAGCGGCGGCGAACCGGTCCGCGTACGGGGAGGCCATGTCGGCCGGGTACATCGGGTACTCCCGGTCGTCCCCCGGGTCCCCCGCCTCCGCCCTGGCCGTCGCGCGGCGCTTCAGCTCGGCCAAGGGCTCGCCGGTCACGACGTACAGGTGCCACGGCTGGAGGTTCCCGCTCGACGGCGCCCGCGTCGCGGCGGCCAGCACGCGCCGGAGCACGTCCACCGGCACCGGCTTGTCACTGAACGCCCGGACGGCCCGCCGACTGTCCACGGCCTCGTACACGTCCATGGATCCGCTCCCCCTACCAGCCGGCCCGCGCCCGCCTCAGATCGCGCCCTCGCGCACGGCGGCGACGAACGCCTGCCACGAAACGGCCCCGAACACCTGGGCTCCGCGACCCCGGTCCTTGGTGTCCCGCACGGCCTGACGACCGGAGGCCAGAACGGCATGCTCCACGCAGTTGTTGTCCACACCGCTGTAGCTGCTCGTGCGCCAACTCACGGTCGCCAGCTCGCCGGGCGGACGGTTCAGGTTCTCGTTCATGTTCTGCTTTCCTCGATGAGGTCGCGGATGTAGCGGCGAGACGCGCTCGGGGAAAGTGCGGCGGCGGTCAACTCGTCCCATGCCTTCGCATACCTCTGAACGTCCCCACGCTGCTCAAGCAACGTACCACCGGTCAGATGCTCCAACCACACCACTTCGACCGGGGGTTCGGGCATCAGACTCAAGGCCGCGAAGGACATGTACTGCTCCATGGGCAGCGTGGAATCCAGCGGAAGAACCTGGATGGTGACATTCGGGCGGGATCCCTCCGTCAGCAGGTGCTGCAACTGCTCGCGCACGACATCGGGACCGCCGCCGATGCGGTGGAGGGCTGGAGAGTCGATAACGGCGCGCAGCAGGAATCCCTCAGTGTTGTCGAGGAGTTCCTTGCGCTTCATACGCGTCTGAACCAGTGTCTCGATCTTCTCCGCGGACGGGACGACTCCGAACACCTGACGCGCGTACGCCTCGGTCTGCAGGAGCCCGGGCACGAGCATGGGCTCGAACGTGCGGACCGCTTGGGAATCTGCCTCCAGCGTCAGGTAATCCTTGAGCCCGTCACGCAAGAGCGGACCGTGCCCACTCCACCAGTCGACCTTGTGGATCTCCTTCGCCAAGCGCCGCAAGTTCGCTCGATATCTCTCGTCCTCGACTCCATAGAGGTTGAACAGGGTCGTCAGGTCCAGCGGCCGGATGCCGCGCTTGCCGTTCTCGATCTGACTGATCTTGGGCTGCCCGCACTCCAGGGCATCCGAGGCGTCCTGAACCTTGAGGCCGGCTTCCAGTCGGAGCCGACGAAGTTCCCCGCCGAGTCGGCGGCTGCGCATGGTGGGCATATCGCTCTGAGCCATGGCCACATGATGGTCACGCCCTTCCAAGGCCGACAACTGCCTTCAACAAGACACACCCGAACGAATGAACACGACAAGGAATACTTGCCTACGGGATCGTTCTCACGGCACGATCCATCGCACTGCCGAGAGCAATCGGCCCATCACCGTGCGTTGATCCACTGGCGCGCTCTCACTCCATGCAGGAGGAGCCATGACCGTGACGACGGAGATCGAACCGCCGCACTACCGACACGAGTTGTTCGTCCACCCGCAGTCGCTCGCCCATATGCGGCGCATCGTCAGCTGTCTGGTGGACCTGTGGGACTTCCAGGAGTTGACGCACACCGCCGCACTCTGCGCGCACGAACTCCTGACCAACGTCGACCGCCACACCCCCTCACCCCGCTGCACGTTGACGCTGCAACGCCGTACGGATGGCGTACGGATCACAGTCGGCGACTCCAGCCCGACGCCTCCCACCCCGCGCACCCCTGACTGGGTGGCCGAGAGTGGGCGGGGGCTGGCGCTCATCGGTGGGCTGGCCTTCGACTGGGGCTCCGAACCCGCGCCGTACGGCAAGAACGTCTGGGCCGACCTGCGCAGTTCGCGGCAGAGGAGCATCGCGTGAGGCGGCCCGACGCCCTGGCGCCCCGGCACGCGGCGGCCGAGCTGGCCTCGGCGCTCCGGGAGGCGGGCATCCGCGTCCCGGTCCAGAGGGGCGGGCCCGAACCGCGTTCCGGCGTGGTCGGGTTGGGGTCACTGTCCCCCGCCGAGGCGCGCCGGTTGGCCCAGTTGGTCCGTACGGGTACGAAGCGCACGCTCAAGGCCGCGCGGGCCCTGCGCGACGTGCTCGACGCCTACCGCATCGACCTCTCGGGCATCCAGGTCCGGGCCGGGCGCATCGCGCTCGGCACCGCCTCGCCGGCCACCGCCGAACGCCTGGCCCGGTTGCTCGGCGCCGCCCGCCCCGATCCGGACACCCCGCCGACCCCGCTCGACGCGGTCCGGGTCGCCGAGCGGCTGCGCGACGCTGTCGCCGCCACCACGGGCGGTGACGTGCTCCACGTCCGTGTACGGGAAACGGCGGACGGCGAAACGGAGTTGGGGCTCGGTTCCATCGATGTGGCGGCGGCACGGCGCCTGGTCACGGCCCTCCGGTTCTGAACCCGGCCCTCGGCCTACCTCTCGACCGTGACGGCCCAGCGGACGCCCGCCGGGGCCGTGATCCGTACGGTGCCCTCGCCGCGCGCCTTCTTCAGGTGGACCTCGTTGTAGGCGCTGCTGACCTCGCCCTTCACACAGTCCAGGGGAAACGAGAGCGCGACGCCCATGACCGTGACGTCGAGGGTGCCCTCGCCCTGGCAGTTGACCTGGACGGCCAGCGTTCCGGTGCCGATCCGCCCGGCCAGTGGAAGCTCCGCGTTCCCCTGCCTGGATGCCACGGACAGCAGGACCGGGCCGTCGCCGACCGGCCGGGGCGCCCGGGACACCGTCTCGCGGTCACCGTTCCGGAGGGGTGCCGGGCTGCTGACGGCGAGGCGTCGGCCGAGGCGGCCGCCACCGGCCCCTCCCGACCACTGTCGCACCCGGTCAACGCGACCAGCACGGCTGCGGCAGCGACCCCGGCGAGACGTGCGACGGAAGCCGTAGGGGCAGAGGGACGAACGCTCGGCATTCCCACCATCACCGCCCCACCCTCTTCTCCCGACGGACGACAGGGCAGGAATCGCAGACGTGGCCGTCGATCTCCCTCACCAGGCCACGGGCAGCCGCCCGCACGACGGCGTCCTCGTCACGGACCAGAACATCCGCCACGCCCCTACCGTCGAGCACAGCCCGGTGGGCCGCCCGCTGCACCTCGATCCTGGGAGGGTTGGCGTGTTCGAGGATCGTCCGCAGCAACTCGATCACACCGGGTCGGCTGGTGACCCAGTCGGTCGCGGCCAGTTCCCAGAGATACGGAACCGCCTCCACCGTCGCGTCGAAGACAGCCAGCTCACCGAGCCACAGACCCAGATCGCTCAACACCGAACCGCCGGTCCGGGCGTCACCCCACGCCACGCGCGACAGTCGCCCCGGAACCTCCGCCGCCGATCCGTACGCATGTGTCAGCTCATGCCACCGGACGCGGTCCATGCCCTTGAGGATCGTCCCCACCCCACACCCCAGTCCTGTTGCCCGCCCGTGACGCCGAACTCCCCCATCAGACCTCACGCATCGCGGTGACCACCAGCACTGCCCGGGATTCCCCGGAAGGTCCGACGTCCACGGCAGTACGGGGCCACCCGCCCGACCGGCGTCACCGGTCGGGCGGGCCGCATTCGACCGCCGCATGGACGAAGCGCGCTTTCTGGACCTCCTTGAGGGTGTGGGCCACCGTCCCGCCATGTTCACCGGCGCTCCCACGGTGGATTCCGTCGCCGTCCTCCTGACCGGCTCCGTCCTCGGCGTGGCGCACGGCGACGAGCGCACGCACACCACGGACCCGGGCTGAGTCCGGACCTCAGTGCTCAGGGGTCAGAAGGGCAGGGGTCAGGGGGCAGGGTTCACGAGGGCGGCCGGGCGCCCGTGTCGTGGTCGGCGTCGCCCTCCGGGTCGTCGCCGCCGGTCGCCGCGGACTCCGCCGGTGCGGGCGGCGGGAGCGGGGCGTCCTCCTCCTCGTCGTCCTCGTCGGCCTGTTCGTCCGGGGCCGCCTGGACGCCCACCGCCTGGGACGACGAGACGTGCTGGTCGATCGCGCCGCCACCGCCGTCGTGGTCGCTGCCCGCCGTGCCCTTGCTGAAGGGGCCCAATACGTTCAGGGTGCGGTCCACCTCCAGCCAGGAGTCGGCGTTGGAGTTGTCGATGGTGATCAGGGACGGTCCGTGGTGCGTCTCCATCCCGCCGTCCGGGGCGTCCGCCCACGCCGTGCCGGTGACGGCGGCCTGGCAGAGGGCGCCGAGGGTGATCAAGAGGGCGGCACGCGAGGCTGCGGAAGGGAGGGGGATTCGTGGTGCTCGTGGTGCTCGTGGCACGAGTGGCTCCGGTCTCTCGAGGTGGGGGGCGGGGGTCGGGGGCGCGCTTCTGCCATCCGTACGGTCCCCGCCGATGCGCGGAGCGGGGACCGTACGGAGTCCGTGGGCGCGCCCTGGTCCGTACGGGTCAGGCGGACGCGGGGACCGGGTGGTGGCGGCTGATGTTGCGTTCCAGCAGTTCGGTCGAGCGCTGCACCCCGATCCCCTCCGAGGCCACGAACTCCGGGAGCCGGCCGTCCGACGCCTTCAGCTCCGACAGCGCGGAGTCGATCGCGGCGTGCGCGGCGAACAGGCACGGGGTGCTGTAGATCGCCACCTGGCAGCCCAGATCGTCGAGTTCGGAGAGCGAGAGCCGGGGCGACTTGCCGCCCGCGATCTGGTTGAAGAGCAGCGGCTTGTCCCCGGTCACCTCACGGACGCGGCGGATCCACTCGACGCTGCGCACCCCGTCGACCAGCACCACGTCCGCGTCCGTCGCCGCCAGCGCCTCGGCCCGGCGCAGGATGTCGGCCTCCTCCGTGGCGTCCGTGCGGGCCACGACGAGCAGGTCGCGCCGGCTCTTCAGCACCAGGTCCAGCTTCTCCAGGTACTCCTCCAGCGGCAGCACCTGCTTGCCGTCCGCATGCCCGCAGCGGCGCGGGCGCTTCTGGTCCTCCAGGATGATCCCGGAGGCGCCGATCCGTTCCAGCCGCTGCACCACGTGGCAGGCGACCTCGGGGTCCACGTAGCCGTCGTCGATGTCGACCAGCAGGTGGTGCGCCGGGAAGGCCAGCCGCAGCCGCTCCACGAAGGCCACCATGTCCGGCCAGGCGATGAACCCGATGTCCGGCAGCCCGTAGTGGGAGGCCGCGAAGCCGAATCCGGACACGAAGAACCCGTCGTAATGACGGGCCACGACCGAGGCCGAGTACATGTCGTAGATACCGATGAGAGGGGTCGTTCCCGGGGCCCGGACTTCTTCCCTCAGCGCAGTTCCGTAACGCATGGCGTCTCCTTACCGATGAGTCGTCGATCCACCGGACCGATGGCCCGGCGAATTCGTTGGACATGAAAGGCAGTTGAGAAGTTTTCCGCCGCCCCGGATGCCATTGACGTGGGCTCCTGCGGCGCGCTGACGCGTGGGGGGAACGGCGGTGATCCCGCTCCTTACCGGCACGGGGCCGTCCTCCTGCGAAGACGGTTATACCTATACCCACGTGACTCTCCCTTTACCTTCGGACACGCCGCGTTTGACCTTGCGTACGAAACCATCGGGCGCACGCCGGAGCGTTCACGGAGCATGCGCAGAACACTTGCGGGGCAAGGGAGTTGCGGGAACGAAATTCTTCCGATCATCCGCTGCAATGGCACTCCGAAAGGCGCCGGAGCGAGGCCGTACCGTCGAACTGTTCGACCACCGCGCCGCGCGCCTTCGGCCGTCCGATGAAAGCCCCGGGTCAACCCCGGCGACCGTCTTTCACACGATGGGCGACCCTCGGAACGGGTCCGGGCCGGGCAGGATCGCCGCAGCCGAAAGCCTCGAAGCCTCGGCCGACCTTCCGAAGGATCTCCGAAGGATGGACAAGGAGTGCCTCACATGACACGACGTATCGGTCCGCTCTCCGCCCGCGCGGTCGTCGCCGCCCTCGCCGCCGCGTCGGCCCTGCTGGCGGCCGGGGCCGCGCAGGCCGTCGTCCGGGCCGCCGCCCCGGCGAAGTACGCCAAGCACGAGGACGCCGCCGCCGTGCTCACGAAGGCGGGGGTGACCTGGACGTCCAGCGGCAAGTGCTCCGACCGGAGCAGGAAGACGTGCACGTCGTTCACCGGGATCAACAAGGCGTCCGTCGACGGTGTCATCGCGTTCAAGAAGGCCAGCGGCTGCAAGGTGGTCATCACCGGCGGCACCGAGGCGGGCCACTCCCCCGGCACGTACAGCCACAGCAACGGCTACAAGACCGACATCTCCACCAAGGTCGCCTGCGTCAACACCTACATCAAGGGCAAGCTCGCCAAGGCGGGCAAGCGCAGCGACGGGGCCGCGCTGTACAAGTCCGCCGCGGGGAACGTCTACGCCAACGAGGGCAGCCACTGGGACATCACGCACTACAACGGCAAGGTGTAGGAACGGTGGTGCCCCGGCCCGCCCGGGGCACCACCCGCCTCCGCCCCCCACCCGCGTTCACTTCCGGTACAGCGCCTCGATCTCGGCCTCGAAGTCGCGGGCGATCGCGGCGCGCTTCAGCTTCAGGGACGGGGTCAACTGCCCGGCCTCCTCGGTGAAGTCGACCGTCAGGACGGTGAACTTGCGGATCGACTCCGCCCGCGAGACCAGTTGGTTGGCCTCGTCGACGGCGCGTTGCAGGGCGGTGCGCAGCTCGTCGTCGTCGACCAGTTCCCGGATCGGGACGTCCTGCTTCTTCGTCATCCGGCGCCAGTGCGCGAGCCCCTCCGGGTCCAGGGTGATCAGCGCGGCGACGAAGGAGCGGTTGTCGCCGACCACCATGCACTGGCTGATCAGGGGGTGGGCGCGCAGCCGGTCCTCCAGCGGGGCCGGGGTGACGTTCTTGCCGCCGGAGGTGATGATGATGTCCTTCTTGCGGCCGGTGATCGTGAGGTAGCCCTCGTCGTCGAGCGCGCCGAGGTCGCCGGTGGCGAACCAGCCGCCCTGCCCGGCGGGCGTCACCTGCCCCCGCTCCCCGTCCCAGTACCCCTGGAACACCTGGCCGCCGCCGAGCAGCACCTCGCCGTCGTCCGCGATCCGAACGGCGGTGCCGGGCAGTGGCCAGCCGACGGTGCCCAGGCGGGGTTTGAGCGGCGGGGTGACGGTGGCGGCGGCGGTGGTCTCGGTGAGGCCGTAGCCCTCGTAGATCTCGACGCCGGCGCCCGCGTAGAACGCCGCGAGGCGGCGGCCCAGCGGGGAGCCGCCGCAGATCACGTGCCGGACGTGCCCGCCGAGCGCGGCCCGGATGCGGCGGTAGACCAGCGGTTCGTACAGGGCGCGGGCGGCCCTGAGGCCGACCCCCGGCCCGGGGCCGGTGCCGTGTTCGGCGGCCTCGACGGCCTCCCCGTAGCGCTGGGCGATCCGGGCGGCCCGGTCGAAGGAGGCGGCGCGGCCCATCCTCTCGGCGGTGGCCCGGCCGGTGTTGTACACCTTCTCCAGCACGTACGGGATGGCCAGCAGGAACGACGGCCGGAAACCGGCGAGGTCGTCGAGGAGGTCCTCCGTCCTGATCGACGGGGCGTGGCCGAGCCTGACCCGGGCGCGCAGGCAGCCGATCGCGACCATCCGCCCGAAGACGTGCGAGAGCGGCAGGAAGAGAAGGGTGGAGGCGGGGTACTTGCTGACCGACTTGAAGACCGGGTGGAGCAGTTCGATCGCGTTGTCCACCTCGGCGAAGAAGTTGCCGTGGCTGAGCACGCAGCCCTTGGGGCGGCCGGTGGTGCCGGAGGTGTAGATGAGGGTGGCGGGGGTCTGCGGGGTCAGGGCGGCGCGGCGGGCGGTGACGGCGTCGTCGGGGACGTCGCGGCCCGCCTTCCTCAGCCGGTCGAGGGCGCCGGTGTCGAACTGCCAGAGGTGGACGAGGCCGCCGAGCCCCTTGCGTTCCTGGCTGATCAGCCGGGCCTGTTCCGTCGTCTCGACGGCGCAGGCGGCGGCGCCGGAGTCCTGGAGGATCCAGCGGGCCTGGAGGGCGGAGGAGGTCGGGTAGACAGGGACGGTGACGAGCCCGGCGGCCCAGGCCGCGAAGTCCAGCAGGGTCCACTCGTACGTCGTACGGGCCATGATCGCGATCCGGTCGCCGGGGCCGAGCCCTTCCGCGATCAGCCCCTTGGCGACGGCCAGGACCTCCTCGGCGAACTCCGCCGCCGTCACGTCCCGCCACCCGCCGCCCCCGTTGTCGTCGCCGCTGCCTCCGCCGGGGTGTTTGCGGCTGAGGACGGCCTCGGTGGGGGCCTCGCGGGCGTTGTCGAACGGGATCTCGGCGAGCGAGCCGCGGCGCACCTGCGGGGCGGCGGGCGGTACGGCGGCCTGCCGGACGGTTCCGTCCGCGCCCCGGGTGAGGGTCGGTTCGACCAGCACGGGGGCGGACGCGGTGGATGGCGTGGGTGGCGTGGACACGTGCGGCTCCTCGGCGTGGTGGCGGGCGGTGGCGCCGGGTCCGTCCGGCGTCCGGTGCGGTGCTGAACGTGCTCTACGTGCTTTACGTGCTCTACGTGCTGTCCCGTTACGAATAACCGCGTCATGGCCCCGGGGCCTTCACACGGACCCGGAGCGCTCAGGGACGTTCGAGGATGGCCGTGACGCCCTGGCCGCCCGCCGCGCAGATCGAGATGAGCCCCCGCGACGGCCCGTCGCGCTCCGCCAGCAGCTTCGCCAGCGTCGCGACGATCCTGGCGCCGGTCGCGGCGAACGGGTGGCCGGTGGCGAGCGAGGAGCCGGCGAAGTTGAGCCGGTCCCGGTCCACCGGGGCCAGCCCCTGCTTCTCCCAGGCCGCCAGGGTGGCCAGCACCTGCGAGGCGAACGCCTCGTGGATCTCGAACAGGTCGAAGTCCCCGATGGTCAGCCCGGCCCGCTCCAGCATGCGCGGAACGGCGTACGCCGGGGCCATCAGCAGACCGTCCTCGCCGTGCACATGGTCGACGGCGGCCGTCTCGTACAGGGAGAGGTAGGCGAGCGGTTCCAGTCCGCGCTCGCGGGCCCACTCCTCGCTCGCCAGCAGCACGGTCGCGGCGCCGTCGGTGAGCGGGGTCGAATTGCCTGCGGTCATCGTGGCGTCGGGGTGGTCGGTGCCGAACACCGGCTTCAGCGTGGCGAGTTTCTCCACCGTGGAACCGGGGCGCAGGTTCTGGTCGCGCTCCAGCCCCTGGAACGGCACCACCAGGTCGTCCAGGAAGCCGCGTTCGTACGCCGCCGCGAGCCGCTGGTGGCTGGTGGCGGCGAGCAGGTCCTGCTCCTCGCGTCCGATCCCCCAGCGGCGGGCGGTGATCGCCGCGTGCTCCCCCATCGAGAGGCCGGTGCGGGGCTCCGCGTTGCGCGGGATCTCCGGGACGAGGTGGCGGGGGCGCACCCCGGCGAGCACCTTGAGCCGGCCGCCCGTCGACTTCGCCCGGCGGGCGGCCAGCAGGATGCGCCGCAGTTCGTCGTTGACGCCGAGCGGTGCGTCGCTGGCCGTGTCCGTGCCGCCCGCGATCGCCGAGTCGACCGCCCCGAGCATGATCTTGTTCGCGGCGGCGACGACCGCCTGGAGCCCGGTGCCGCACGCCTGCTGGATGTCGTACGCGGGGGTGCGCGGGTCGAGGGCCGAGCCGAGCACGGTCTCCCGGGCGAGGTTGAAGTCACGGCTGTGCTTGAGCACCGCGCCCGCGACGAACTCGCCGACCCGCTGCCCCTGGAGCCCGAACCGCTCGACCAGACCATCCAGCGCCGCCGTCAGCAGCCGCTGGTTGGAGACTCGCGCGTACGGGCCGTCGGAGCGCGCGAACGGGACGCGGCTGCCGCCGACGACCGCGACCCTGCGGGGCTGCGGGAGTGCGAGGGGGATCATCTCGACCAGCTCCTGACTCTTGAGTAACCTTACTCTGGAGTAAATCTACGACCGAGCAGGGAGTCTGGACAATGGCCGACCGCTATCTGCGCTTCACCGGCACCGCACCCGGCCGTTTCCTGACCCGGCGGCTCGGGCTGCCGCAGCCCGCCGCGCTGCGCCCCTGGTCGCCCGGGACGCCGACGCTGGACGGCCCGCTGCTCCACCTCACCGCCGGGGACTCCGCGGTGACCGACCGGCTCGGGGCGCTCCTCGCGTCGACCGGACTCGACGTCTCCGGCCCCGGCGGCACCGCGGAGCGCCCCGCCGGGATCGTGCTGGACGCGACGGGGGTCGTCACCCCGGGCGGGCTCGCCGAGGTCCACGCGGCGCTGCATCCGGTGATCCGCTCCCTCGCCCCGGGCGGGCGCGTCGTGGTGCTGGGGGTGCGCCCGTCCGCCGACGACCACCACCAGGCCGCCGCCCAGCAGGCACTGGAGGGGTTCGTGCGCTCCCTGGGCAAGGAGGTCGGCCGGGGCGCCACCGTACAGCTGCTCCGGATCGTCCCGGAAGGCGTCGGGGCGGCCGGGTCCACCCTGCGTTTCCTGCTCTCGCCCCGGTCCGCGTACGTCAGCGGCCAGGTGATCGAGCTGACCGCCGCCGAGCCCGGACCCGTCGCCGATCCGGCGGCCCCGCTCGCCGGGCGCACCGCCCTGGTCACCGGCGCGGCGCGCGGCATCGGCGCCTCGGTCGCCGGGGTGCTGGTCCGGGACGGTGCCCGGGTGCTCGTCCTGGACGTCCCGGCCGTCCGCGACGAACTGGCCGCCACCGCCGAGCGGCTCGGCGCCACCGCGCTGCCGCTGGACATCACCGCCGACGACGCCGCCGAGCGGATCGCCGACGCGGTCCCGGACGGCCTCGACGTACTCGTCCACAACGCGGGCATCACCCGGGACCGCCGCCTCGCCAACATGCCCGCAGAACGCTGGGCATCGGTCGTCGACGTGAACCTGGACTCGGTGCTGCGGACCACGGACGCCCTGCTGAAGGCGGGCACCCTCAACCACGGCGGCCGGATCGTCGCCACCGCGTCCATCGCCGGGATCGCGGGCAACAACGGCCAGACCAACTACGCGGCGAGCAAGGCGGGCATCATCGGCCTGGTCCGCTCCCTGGCCCCGCGCGCCGCCGCCGAGCACGGCATCACGGTCAACGCGGTGGCGCCCGGCTTCATCGAGACGAGGATGACCGCGGCCGTGCCGCTGTTCATCCGGGAGGCGGGCCGCCGGATGAACTCCCTGGCGCAGGGCGGACTCCCGGTCGACGTCGCCGAGACGGCCGCCTGGTTCGCCCAGCCCGGATCGGCGGCCGTCAACGGCCAGGTCGTGCGGGTCTGCGGCCAGAGCCTGCTGGGAGCGTGACCCTCATGTCGAAGATGAACGTGACACTCGCCCGGGCGACTGTCACCTCCTTCTTCAAGAGGGCGGGTGCCCCCGGCGCCGTTCTCCCCGCCGAACGGGCCGTCCGCCCGGCCGCACCGCCCCCGCCCGGCCCGCTCGCCGCGTACCGCGAGGTCTGCGGCTTCACCGGGCCGGACACCGCGCTGCCGCTCACCTATCCGCAGGTGCTGGGCTTCCCGCTCACCATGGGGCTGATGGCGGACCGGGCCTTCCCGCTGCCGGTGCTCGGTCTCGTCCACACCTGGATCGAGATCACCCGCCACCAACCCGTGCACCCCGCCGACGCGCTCGAACTCACCGTGTACGCAGAGGAGTTGACCCTGCACCGGCGCGGCACCGAGGTCACGATGGTCACCGAGGCGCGGTGTGCGGACACCCTGGTCTGGGAGTCCCGCAGCGGCTACCTGTCCCGGCACGACCGGGACACCCCCGTCCCCGGCACTCCCCGGGCTCCCGCCACCGCCGAGGAGCTTCCCGCCGTCGCCGAATGGCGGCTCCCCGGCGACCTGGGACGGCGGTACGGCGCCGCCTCCGGCGACCGCAACCCCATCCACCTGTACCCGCTGACCGCCCGGCTCTTCGGCTTCCCCCGGGCCATCGCCCACGGCATGTGGACCGTCGCCCGCTGCCTGGCCGAGATCCCGCGCCCGGACGAGGTCCACCACGTACGAGCCGACTTCAGGGCTCCGGTCCTGCTGCCCGCCACCGTCACCTACGCGGCCGACGACACCGGATTCCAGCTCCGCTCCGCCACCGGCCGCGTCCACCTCACCGGGCGGACGCGGCGTGCTCCCGGTCCGGGGCAGGAGGCTGCCAGGGGCGGCCGTTCATAAGGTTCTCCAGCCCCGCCCAGGAGAAGTTCATCAGGGTGGCCGCGGCCTCCTTCGCCGAGACGCCCGGGGTCTCGTTGGCCCAGCCGGCGAGCGACTCCGCGGCCCCCACCAGCGCCTGCGCGAGCCCGGCCACATCGCGGTCGGGCAGCTCCGGGTCGCGGTGCGCCTCGCGGGCCGCGGCCCCGATCAGCTCCGTCACGAACGCGACGATCTCGTCGCGCATCACCGCCACCTCGTCGGCGAACGGCTCCCCGTGCGTACGCGCCTGGCGGTGCAGCACCGCCCAGCCGTCCGGGTTCTCGGCCGTGTGCGTGAAGAACGCCCGCAGCCCGGACCAGAGCTGCCGGTCCGCCGGAAGCCCCGGCTCCGCCCCGGCCCGCACCGCGTCGACCAGCGCCTTCGCCTCACGCCTGATGCAGGCGGTGAACAGCTCCTCCTTGGAGTGGAGGTACAGGTAGACGAGCGGCTTGGAGACCCCCGCCAGCTCGGCGATCTCGTCCATCGAGGCGGCCCGGTACCCCCGCTGCCCGAAGGTCCGCACGGCGGCGTCCATCATCTGCCGCTCGCGCACGGCACGCGGCATCCGTTTGTTCTTCACCGCACCCACGTCGAATCCCTTCCGCCCCCGGTCGCACCGCTCTCCCCCGGTAAGGGTACGAGGACGCCCCCGGTCCGCGCTCGCGGACCGGGGGCGTCCCGTGCTGTCGTACGCGCACCGGCTACGCGGTGGCCGGAACCCGCTCCGGCTCGACGTCGCGCACCTCGGCGTCACCGGCCGCGCCGGCCGGCGCCTCGGTCTCACGCGTCGCGTCGTCGACCGGCGAGGAGGAGGCCGAGTTGTACGCGTCGTGGTCGAGGATCTTCTCGCGGGCCGCGACGATCACCGGGACCAGCGCCTGGCCCGCCACGTTGGTGGCCGTACGCATCATGTCGAGGATCGGGTCGATCGCCATCAGCAGGCCGACGCCCTCCAGCGGGAGGCCCAGCGTCGACAGCGTGAGGGTCAGCATGACCGTCGCACCGGTGAGACCGGCGGTGGCCGCCGAACCGATCACCGAGACGAAGGCGATCAGGATGTAGTCGCCGACACCGAGCTGCACATCGAAGATCTGCGCGATGAAGATCGCCGCCAGCGCCGGGTAGATCGCGGCGCAGCCGTCCATCTTGGTGGTGGCGCCGAACGGGACCGAGAAGGAGGCGTACTCCTTCGGGACGCCGAGGCGCTCGGTGACCTTCTGGGTGACCGGCATGGTGCCGACCGAGGAGCGGGAGACGAAGGCCAGCTGGATGGCCGGCCAGGCACCCTTGTAGAACTGGACCGGGCTGAGCTTGGCGGCCGTCGCGAGGAGCAGCGGGTACACGCCGAACAGCACCAGGGCGCAGCCGATGTAGACGTCGGCGGTGAACGTGGCGTACTTGCCGATCAGGTCCCAGCCGTAGTCGGCGATGGCGTAGCCGATGAGGCCGACGGTGCCGATCGGGGCGAGGCGGATGACCCACCACAGGGCCTTCTGGAGCAGCTCCAGGACGGACTCGCTGAGGGTGAGGATCGGCTGGGCCTTCTCGCCGAGCTGGAGGGCGGCGATACCGGCGACGGCGGCCATGAAGACGATCTGGAGCACGTTCAGCTCGGTGAACGGCGTGATCACGTTGTCCGGGATGATCCCGGTCAGGAAGTCGAGCCAGGAGCCGGCGTGCTCCGGCAGCTTGCCGTCCTTCGGCGTGAGTCCGGTGCCCGCGCCCGGGTTGGTGATCAGACCGATCGCGAGGCCGATGGCGACCGCGATCAGTGAGGTGATCATGAACCAGAGCAGGGTGCGGGTGGCCAGCCGGGCGGCGTTGTTGACCTTCCGCAGGTTGGTGATCGACACCAGGATCGCGAAGAAGACGAGCGGCGCGACGGCCAGCTTCAGCAGCTGGACGAAGATGTGGCCGACCTTGTCGAGCGTGGTGTACAGCCAGCCGATGTCGTAACTGCGGGCCAGCCAGCCCAGGACGACACCGAGGACGAGACCGGCGACTATCTGGGCCCAGAACGGGACCTTGGGAAGCCGGAAACCGGAGCCGGACGGGGTCTCGGCAGCGGTGGACGCGGGATTCGCGGACACGGACACACTCCAGATGTGACGCATCGGGGCGCACGGGGGCAGGGATTCGTGGGACGGGGGTGGGTGCGGCGCCCGCGTCAGGGGTGGCGCCGCTGCATGGTGCCGTTCAGACTGCGCGGCAACAGACCGCGGACATACAGCGGCAGAGATCGACATGCAGGCGCACCACGAGCGGGATGCTCATGGCGTGTCGAGGGCGCACTGCTGTCTTCATGCCCAACACGTTAACACTTGAACTTTGGGAACCTCAAAGGCCTTCTTTGACTCTTCCCTCTTCGCGCATCCGCCATGCCTGGGCCCGTTCCGCCCCGGCCCGTCCCGTTCCGCCCGGGAACGACAGAAACCCCGGCGTCACGGAGCGGGTGCTCCGGGCCGGGGTTCCGTGAAGTACGCGTGCGCGCCGCGGGGTGTGAGGAAACTTACCCGTCCCTCACTCCGTTCCGGGGGCCTTCGTTCACGAGGTGACGTGGTCCTCGCGGGTGCGGTTGGACTCCAGGCGCCGCTTGGCGCGGTCGACCTTGCCGACGATCTGCTCGGACATCTCGTCGCGCTGCTTGCGCAGCAGCACGTAGCTGAGCGGCGCGGACAGGACCAGGGCGAGCAGAATCACCCAGACGACGTTCGAACCGTTCGTCCCGGAGGGCAGCAGACCGAAGTGGACGGCGACGGCCGCGACGAGGAAGCAGCCGACGAAGATGCTGAGGCGCATCGCGGTGTACCGAATTGTCGCGCTCGGCTTGGCAGCGGACACAGTTGGCCTCTCTCTCAGCGTATGACGTCCTTCGATCCTGCCCGACCAGTGAAGCATGCCCCGGAATCGATCAGTTCGGAGGGCTCCGCCAAAGGAGGCCCCGCGTCGCACCGCCCGGAGGGTCCCCGCCGGTCAGACGGTTCCCAGCGGCAGCAGCATGATGATGTCGTCCCGGTCGTCCCCCTCGGCCACCCGGATCGCGTCGGGCACCCGCCCGACCTCCTTGTAGCCGCAGGATCCGTAGAAGCGGTCGACGCCGGTGCCGCCCCGGCAGGTGAGCCGGATCGCCTCGATGCCGTCGAGGGAGCGGGCGGCATCGGCCGCGGCGGCCATCAGGTCGCGCCCGTACCCCTTGCCCTGGTGACGGGGGTGGACCATCACCGTGTAGAGCCAGAGCCAGTGGGTCATCAGCCGGTGGGTGTTGAGGGCGAGGAAGGCGGTGGCGGCGACCGCCCCGTCCGCGTCCCGGCCGACCAGCAGACGGGTGCGCCCCTCACTCATCGCGGCCAGGTGCTTGGCCATCTCGGGCCGGATCTCCTCGGCCGTCACGGGCGGTACGAAGCCCACCGCGCCACCCGCGTTGGAGACATCGGTCCACAGCGCGACGACGCCCTCGCAGAGCGCGCGGTCGACCTTCGGGTCCAGTTCGAACGTAAGAGCCATAGCGGCAGAGTAACCCTTACCCGCCATCGCGCTCAAAGTCTGTCCGGAACGCGAGAAAGCCCTGGCCACAGGGGTCAGGGCTCTCGCGTGCGGGGCGGTCGGCGGGTCAGACGCGCATGGGCTGCGGCGACTCGCGCCGGTCGGCGTCCGGGCCCGGGTACTCGCGGATGATCTCGTAGCGCGTGTTGCGCTCGACCGGCCGGAAGCCCGCGTCGCGGATCAGGTCCAGCAGGTCGTCGCGGCCGAGCTTGTTCGGCGTGCCGAAGTTGTCCGCGTCATGGGTGATCTTGTACTCGACGACCGAGCCGTCCATGTCGTCCGCGCCGTGCTGGAGCGCGAGCTGGGCGGTCTGCACCCCGTGCATCACCCAGAAGACCTTGACGTGCGGGACGTTGTCGAAGAGCAGCCGGGAGACCGCGAAGGTCTTCAGCGCCTCGGCGCCGGTCGCCATCGTCGTCCGCGCCTGGAGCTTGTTGCGGATCTTGCCGTCCTGCATGTCCACGAAGTCGTGCTGGTAGCGCAGCGGGATGAAGACCTGGAAACCGCCGGTCTCGTCCTGGAGCTCACGCAGCCGCAGCACGTGGTCGACGCGGTGCCGGGGCTCCTCGATGTGCCCGTACAGCATGGTCGCCGGGGTCTTGAGCCCCTTCTCGTGGGCCAGCCGGTGGATGCGCGACCAGTCCTCCCAGTGGGTGTTGTGGTCCACGATGTGCTGGCGGACCTCCCAGTCGAAGATCTCCGCGCCGCCGCCGGTCAGCGACTCCAGACCGGCCTCGATCAGCTCGTCGAGGATCTCGGAGGCGGAGAGCCCGGAGATCGTCTCGAAGTGGTGGATCTCGGTGGCGGTGAACGCCTTGAGGGAGACCTGCGGCAGGGCTTCCTTCAGCGCGCTGAGCGAGCGCGGGTAGTAGCGCCACGGCAGGGTGGGGTGGAGGCCGTTGACGATGTGCAGCTCGGTGAGGTTCTCGCCCTCCATGGCCTTCGCCAGACGGACGGCCTCCTCGATGCGCATGGTGTACGCGTCCTTCTCGCCCGGCTTGCGCTGGAACGAGCAGTAGGCGCACGACGCCGTGCACACATTGGTCATGTTGAGGTGGCGGTTGACGTTGAAGTGCACGACATCGCCGTTCAGCCGGGTGCGCACCTGGTGCGCGAGGCCGCCGAGCCAGGCCAGGTCGTCCGACTCGTAGAGCGCGATGCCGTCCTCACGGGTCAGGCGCTCACCCGCGCGGACCTTCTCCTCCAGCTCGCGCTTGAGCCCGACGTCCATGCGGCTGCCTCCCAGTTGTCGATGTGCGGTGCGTGTCCCGGCGATGGCTGATACCGGGCGAAACCCCCGGCCGTCCGGGGGTTCCACCACGGTACGCCTACGGCTGCTCGGGCAGTTCGCCGACCCGGTTCTCCCACTTGGTGGAGAGCACGATCGTGGTACGGGTGCGCGAGACGCCCTTCGTACCGCTGAGCCGGCGGATGGTGCGCTCCAGCCCGTCCACGTCGCCGACCCGCACCTTGAGCATGTACGAGTCGTCGCCCGCGATGAACCAGGCGTCCTCGATCTCCGCCAGGTCCTTCAGCCGCCGCGCGACGTCCTCGTGGTCGGCCGCGTCGGAGAGCGAGATGCCGATCAGGGCCGTGACGCCGAGCCCGAGGGACGCGGAGTCGACGGTGGCGCGGTAGCCGGTGATGACACCGGCGGATTCCAGCCGGTTGATGCGGTCGGTGACGCTGGGCCCGGAGAGCCCGACGAGCCGTCCCAGCTCGGCGTACGAGGCCCTGCCGTTCTCCCGGAGTGCCTGGATGAGCTGCCTGTCCACCGCGTCCATATGACTGAAACCTTCCATTGTTCAGCAGTATCGCGAGTTTAAGTGTAGAATTTAAGGCACACAGGCTTCATCGCCTGCAAATCTTCCCGAGTATCCGCATAAATACTTTCGAATCTTCAGGAGTGAGACCGTGTACACGATCGAGATGGCCTACGCCCGGATGCGCGAGCTTCAGGACCTGGCCAACCGCTCGCGTGCCCACCAGCCCGCCGCCGCGCACCGGGTCGACCGGACCCGTAAGCCGCGCGCCATGAAGAAGCGCTGACCACAGGCCCTTCCGGGTCAGCCACGGGAGTCACGGGAGCCGCCACCGAGCTCTCCCTCCCACCGGCGGTACAGGCCGTGCGGCACCCCTGCCGCGTCCAGTACCCGACCGGCGACGAAGTCCACCAGATCCTGGATGTGCGTCGCCCCCGCGTAGAACGCCGGAGAGGCGGGCAGCACCACGGCGCCCGCCTCGTCCAGGCTCACCAGATGTTTCAGCGTCTGCCCGTTCAGCGGCGTCTCGCGCACCGCGACGACCAGCGTCCGCCGCTCCTTGAGCGTCACGCTCGCCGCCCGCTGGAGCAGATCCTTCGAGAGCCCGAGCGCCACCCCGGCCACACAGGCCGTCGAGGCCGGAACGATCAGCATCCCCTTCGCCGGGTACGAGCCCGAGGACGGCCCGGCCGCGAGATCACCGGCCGCCCAGTACCGCACGCCCTCGACGTCCACGTCGAAGGTGTGCGGTTTGCCGTCCGCACCGCGCGCCAGCCAGCTGCGCAGGTCCTCCTGCCAGTGCGCGTCGCGGAACGCGATCCCCGTCTCGTCCAGCAGCGTCAGCCGGGAGGCCCGGCTCACCACCAGATCGACGCTCTCCCCCGCGGCCAGCAGACCGCGCAGCACCGAGGCGGCGAATGGGGTGCCCGAGGCACCCGAAACCCCGACAATCCAAGGCCGGCGCTGCTGTTGGCTCACTGATGTCCCGGATTCCACACGCATGAGCCTATCCGGCCGCACCGGACCGGAACCGTCGACGGTGCCCCGGCGTTCCCGGTGGGGGAACGGGAACGGCGCGGCCGCCCCCAAGGACACGGATACGAGCAGGGGGCCACGATGAGCGCACTCACCGGGTACACGGCACCGGAGCGGCCCGCCGGCGACCGGGCGCGGGCCGCGGCCAAGCTCATGGCGGGCTGGGTGGCGCTCCTCTGGCTGCTCGAGATCGTCGACACGGCGACCGGCCACGCGCTGGACGGCTTCGGGATCGAGCCGCGCCGGGCCGCCGAGCTGGTGGACGTCGTGCCCGCGTCCTTCATCCACTTCGGCTTCGGCCATGTCGCGTCCAACAGCGTGCCGCTGCTGGTCTTCGGCTTCCTCGCCGCGCTCGGCGGCATCCGCCGGTTCCTCGCCGTGGCCGCCACGATCATGGTGGTCGACGGACTGGGCGTCTGGCTGGTCGCGCCGGAGTACTCCAACACGGCGGGCGCGTCCGGGCTGGTCTTCGGCCTCTTCGGCTATCTGCTCGTCCGCGGATTCGTGGACCGCAGAGTGCTCGACATGGTCGTCGGGCTGGTCGTCGGCGCGATCTGGGGCTCGACGATCCTGCTGGGGCTCTCCCCCGCCAACACCTCGGTGAGCTGGCAAGGGCATCTGTTCGGCCTGGTGGCGGGGGTGGCGGCGGCGTTCGTCTTCCGCCGCCGTCCCTGAGAACCGTCGAACGGCCGGCCCCGGCCCGGTCAGACCACCAGGCCCCGCACCACCAGGTCCAGCAGCGCGCAGGCGAAGAGCGCGATCCCGATGAAACCGTTGACCGAGAAGAACGCCCGGTTCAGCCGGGACAGATCGTGCGGGCGCACCACCCGGTGCTCGTAGACGAAGGCGACGGCCACGACCGCCATGCCGATCCAGTAGAACAGCCCGGCCCCGCTGGCCAGCCCGAACCAGACCAGCAGCCCGGTCGTGATCACGTGGCAGACCCGGGCGCCCCACAGCGCCGCCGGGACGCCGAACCGGGCCGGCACCGAGAGCACCCCGTGCGCCCGGTCGGCCTGGACGTCCTGGCAGGCGAAGATCAGGTCGAAGCCGCCGATCCAGACGCCGACCGCGAGCCCGAGGATCACCGCCTCCCACGACCAACTGCCGGTCACCGCCAGCCAGGCACCGATCGGCCCCATCGCCTGCGCGATCCCGAGGATGGCGTGCGGGTAGTGGGTGAACCGCTTCCCGTACGGATAGACCACCATCGGCACCACCGCGACCGGCGCCAGCGCCAGACAGAGCGGGTTCAGCAGTGCCGCCGCGCCCAGGAAGAAGACGACGGCGACGAGCGCCCCCGTCCACGCCGACCGCACCGAGACCGCGCCGGTGACCAGCTCCCGGCCGGCCGTGCGCGGGTTGCGCGCGTCGATCTCCCGGTCGATGATCCGGTTGGCGGCCATCGCGAAGGTCCGCAGCCCCACCATCGCGACGGTGACAAGGAGCAGCGTCACCCAGTGGATCGACCCGTCGTCCAGGAACATCGCGGTCAGCGCGGCGATGTACGCGAAGGGCAGCGCGAAGACCGAGTGCTCGATCATCACCAGCCGCAGGAACGCCTTGACCTTGCTGTTCGGCCGTACGGGCCCGCTGCCCAGTGCTGCTTCGGCGGCGCTCACAGTCCGTATTCCTTCCACCGGCGGTCGACCTTCGCCGCCGTCTCCGGGTCGGACTCGACCATCTCCGGCCAGCCCCCGTCCCGGGTGTAGCCCTCCTCGGGCCACTTGCGCGTCGCGTCGATGCCCGCCTTGCCGCCCCAGAACTGCTGGTAGGAGGCGTGGTCGAGGTGGTCGACGGGGCCCTCGGTGACCGTGAGGTCGCGCGCGTAGTCCGTGTTGCCCAGCGCCCGCCAGGCCACCTCGTGCAGGTCGTGGACGTCGCAGTCGGAGTCCACCACCACGATCAGCTTGGTCAGCGACATCATGTGCGCGCCCCAGATCGCGCTCATCACCTTCTGGGCGTGCTTCGGGTACTTCTTGTCGATCGAGACGATCGCGCAGTTGTGGAAGCCGCCCGCCTCCGGCAGGTGGTAGTCCACGATGTCCGGCACGATGATCTTGAGGAGCGGCAGGAAGAACCGCTCGGTGGCCCGCCCCAGCGGCCCGTCCTCGGTCGGCGGCCGGCCCACCACGATCGACTGGAGCAGCGGGCGCCGCCGCATGGTCACGCAGTCGATGGTCAGCGCGGGGAACGGTTCCTGCGGGGTGTAGAAGCCGGTGTGGTCGCCGAACGGCCCCTCGGGCAGCGTCTTCCCGGGCTCCAGCCACCCTTCCAGGACGACCTCCGCCTGCGCGGGCACCTGGAGCGGCACGGTCTTGCAGTCGACCATCTCGATCCGCTTGCCCTGGACGAACCCGGCGAAGAGGTACTCGTCGATGTCCCCGGGCAGCGGCGCGGTGGAGGCGTACGTCACCGAGGGCGGCGCCCCGAAGGCGATGGCGACCGGCAGCCGCTCACCGCGCCGGGCGGCGACCTGGTAGTGGTTGCGGCTGTCCTTGTGGATCTGCCAGTGCATGCCGATGGTGCGGCGGTCGTGGCGCTGGAGCCGGTACAGCCCCAGGTTGCGGATCCCGGTCTCCGGGTCCTTGGTGTGGGTGAGGCCCAGGTTGAAGAAGGAGCCGCCGTCCCCGGGCCAGGTGAAGAGCGCGGGCAGCTGGTCCAGGTCCACGTCGTCGCCGGTCAGGACCACCTCCTGGACCGGGGCGCTCTCCTGCTTCACCTTCTTCGGCGGCACGTGCACCATCGAGCCGAGCTTGCCGAAGGCCTCGCGGACGCCGACGAAGCCGTGCGGCAGCTCCGGCCTGAGCAACCCGCCGATCTTGTCGCTGATGTCGGCGTAGGACTTCAGCCCGAGCGCCTTGAGCAGCCGCCGGTCGGTCCCGAAGACGTTCATGGCCAGGGGCATCGAGGACCCCTTGACGTTCTCGAAGAGCAGGGCGGGTCCGCCCGCCTTGTTGACCCGGTCGACGATCTCGCCGACCTCCAGGTAGGGGTCGACCTCGGCCTTGATGCGCTTGAGATCGCCCTCGCGCTCCAGGGCCCGGAGGAGGGAACGAAGATCGTCGTAAGCCATGCCGTCCAGTCTGTCACCACCCCCGACGATCACACGGGGCACCCCGTCCGACACCGGGGCGGGTGGCCCTTGCGGGCGGGGCCGGGCGCGTCACCGAACGGTTCCACTCCGTTCGCCGCTGCATGTCAGAGGTACCGGTTACCCTGGCCCCACACCGGGGCGGGACATGCCCCGCCAAATCTCCGCAGGGGGACCTCCACCATGCTCCGGGCCCTGATCTATCTCCTGCCGCTGGCGCTGACGATCTACGCCTTCATCGACTGCCTCAACACCCCCGAGGACGAGGCCAAGCACCTGCCGAAGATCGCGTGGGTCTTCATCATCCTGCTGTTCTGGATCGTCGGCCCGATCGTCTGGCTGGCCGCCGGCAAGATGCGCACCGCGCCCGCCGGGGGCCGTACGCCCTCCGAGTGGCACCGCAACCACCGCTCGCAGTGGGTCGCACCGGACGACAACCCCGAGTTCCTCCAGACGCTGCGCGAGGAGAACAAGAAGGACGAGTCGCTCCTCAAGGACTGGGAGGCGGACCTGCGCCGCCGCGAGGAGGAGCTGAAGCGCCGGGAGAACGGCGGCAGCCCGAGCCCGTCCGCCGAGTAGTCACCGCCGGGCGGCGGCCCCGGTCGCGTACTCCTCGCGGAGGCCGGCCCAGCGCACCGGGGTCCATTTCGACCAGTCGGCCGGGGAGCCGTCCAGGGCGTCGGCCAGGTAGCGGAAGTGGTCGTGCCAGCTCGCCAGCCGGTCCAGGACGAGTTCGTCGTCGCCGGGGAACTCGTGGGTGAAGCGGAGCAGGACGTGGTCGCCGCGCGGCGGCTCCAGATGGAAGCGGATGCGGCCCGGCCGCCCCTCGAAGGTGTACTCGGCGACGCGCTCGACGTCCCAGGCGGTGACCGTGCCGGAGACGGCCGGGGCCCGGCCGGGGACGTCGGGGGTGAGCCGGTGGAGCGTGATCGCGCCGCCCACCCGGGGCTCGAAGGGGTCGGCGGCGGCCAGCCAGCCCGGCAGACCCTCGGAACTGGCAACGGCTGCCCACACCCGGGGAACGGGGTGGGGCAGCCGGAGCGTGAACCTCAGGACGTGCTGGTCGTCGCCGCGGGTCTCGCTGGTACCGGGCTCGATGACGGGGGTGGCATCGGTCATGGTTCCAGCGTGACCCGGCGGTGCCCGATCCGCACCCGTGCGGATCGGGGCCGTACGGATCTACGGATCGGGCCGTGCGGCGGGTCAGACCCCGGCGTAGGAGTGCTTGCCGGTGACGAAGATGTTCACGCCGTAGTAGTTGAAGAGCCAGCAGCCGAAGGCGATCAGCGCCAGGTAGGCGGCCTTGCGGCCCTTCCAGCCGGCGGTGGCGCGGGCGTGCAGGTAGCAGGCGTACGCGACCCAGGTGATGAAGGACCAGACCTCCTTGGGGTCCCAGCCCCAGTAGCGGCCCCAGGCGTCACCGGCCCAGATGGCGCCCGCGATGATCGTGAACGTCCAGAGCGGGAAGACGGCCGCGTTGATCCGGTACGAGAACTTGTCGAGCGAGGCGGCGGCGGGCAGCCGGGACAGCACCGACTGGGCGAAGGAGCTGGGCTCCTCGCCGCGCGCGAGCTTGCTCTCGTAGCTGTCGCGGAACAGGTAGAGCAGGGTGCCGACCGCGCCGATGTAGAAGACGGCACCGCAGAGGATGGCGGTGGAGACGTGGATCCACAGCCAGTACGAGTGCAGCGCGGGCACCAGCTGGTCGCTGGCGGTGTAGAGCACCGTGGTCGCGATGCCGAGGTCCAGCAGGACGGTGGTGACCAGCGCCAGCCCCATCCAGCGGACGTTCTTCTTCAGCCCGAGCAGGACCAGGTACGTGCCGACCGCCACCGTGGAGAAGGTGATGGAGAACTCGTACATGTTGCCCCAGGGGGCCCGCTGGACGGAGAGCGCGCGGGTGAGCACCCCGCCGGCCTCCACCAGGAAGGCGACCACGGTCAGGGCGACCGCGATCCGCCCGTACAGGTCGCCCTTGAACGTGCCGCCGGCCGCGCCGGGCCCGTCCGGCACGTCGCGGGAACCGGCCGCCGCGCGCGTGACGATCTTCGGGCGGTCGAGTACGGCGGTGCCGCCGCCCTTCTGAGCGACCTGCACCTTCACCGAACCGGCGGCACCGGCCCCGGCTCCGGCCCCGGTCAGCGCGGCGGCGGTACGGCCCACCTTGCTGCGGCTGCCGAACACCCACTCCGCGATGTGCGCGAAGAAGGCCAGGGTGTAGACGGCCATGGACGAATAGATCAGCACATTGCTGGTGTGCGCCAGGTTCTCGTTGGTGGCAGCGGCGGCGAGATTCACTTCTCAGCCCCTTCGGCAGGTTCTACGGGGGGTTCTTCGGACGCGTCGGTCTTCCCGGCGGCGTCCGAACCGGCATCGGCGGACGGGTCGGCATCGGAATCGGGGGACGGGTCGGGCACGGTCGGTGCCGACCCGACGAGGGTGACCGCGAGGTCGGCCAGTTCCTCGGGGAGCCTGGCGGACTCGCTGCGGCCGAGCCCCGCCATCTCGACGACCGTGACACCGTCGGCACCGGTGACCGCCCGCACCCAGACCCGGCGCCGCTGGATGAACAGCGAGCCCGCGAGCCCGGCGATCGCGGCGACGGCCCCGGTGAGCGCCCAGCCGCTGGCCGGCTGCTTCGAGATCTGGAAGCTGGCCCACTCGTCGACGCCCTCGAAGGTGATGGAGCCCCCGTCGGGAAGCTTCATCGTCTCGCCGGCCAGCAGCCGCTGCTTGAGCGGCTTGCCGTCGGCGCCCTTGAAGGCCGTCATCTTGGACTTGTCGAGCTGGTACACGTTCTGCGGCAGCCCGGAGTCCACGCCCAGGCTGCCCCAGAAGCCGTTGAGGGCGAGCACGGGGAAGTCGGGGGCCGGGAACTGCGAGAACATCGTGCCCTTGCCGGCCCCCGCGAAGGTCGGCACGAAGAACGCCTGGAAGCCCAGCTGGATCTTCTTGCCGTTCTTGTCGCGGTACCCGTCCATCACCTTGATCGCCCCGGACGAGGTCACGTTGGCGTCCATCGGCAGGAGCGGCACCGCGTTGCGGTAGACCTCCTTGCCGGAGGGGTCCTTCACGGAGACGACGGGCGCGTAGCCGTGCGCGTTGAGGTAGACCTTGGTGCCGTCGATCTCCAGGGGATCGTTGACCCGGATGACCGTCTTCTTCGGCTTGCCGTACGCGCCTTCCTCGTACGTCACATGGGCCTCGTAGGTACGGGGCGTGCCGCGCTGGGGGCCGCTGCGCTCGTACGTGCCGATGAACTTGTCGAGCGTGAAGCTGAACGGGGTGAGGGAGTCCTCGTCGAAGAGCGAGCCGGACTTGAAGTCGTCGTACTGCGGTTTCGTGTTGGCGAAACCGTCGCCCTGGACGATCAGCTTGGCGCCCTCGGACTTGAAGAGCTGCCCGTACGCGAAGGCGACCAGCATCACGATCAGGGCGACGTGGAAGACCAGGTTCCCGGCCTCGCGCAGATAGCCCTTCTCCGCGGCGACCGCGTCGCCCACCGTGTGCGCACGGAAGCGGCGCTTCCGCATCGCCGCGAGGGCGGCCGCGCGGACCTCCTCGGGCTCGGCGGCGGTGCGCCAGGTGGTGTACGCGGGGAGACGGTTCAGCCGCTTGGGGGCGCCGGGCGGGCGGCCGCGGAGCTGGCCGACGAACTGGCCGGTGCGCGGCACGATGCAGCCGATGAGCGAGACGAACAGCAGGATGTAGATCGCGGAGAACCACACCGAGCTGTAGACGTCGAAGAACTGCAGCTTCTCGTAGATCGGCGAGACGGTGGTGTGGAGCCTCTTGAAGTTCTCCACCTTCAGCTGGTCCACGCTGTTCTGCGGGATCAGCGAGCCGGGGATGGCGCCGAGCGACAGCAGGAACAGCAGGATCAGCGCGACCCGCATCGAGGTGAGCTGGCGCCAGAACCAGCGGATCCAGCCGACGACGCCCATCGCGGGCAGGCTCGCCGGACTCTCCTCGCTGGGGGCGGTGGAGAGCCGGGAACCGGCGGCGCCCAGCTCGGCGGGGGTGTCCTCCGCCTCGTCGGGCCGCTCGCGCCCGGGGGCGGAGGGAGTGGACTTGGTGTTGCTCATGGAACTCAGATCCCCACCGTGAAACCGCTGGACCAGCTCTGTACCTGCTGCATCATCGTGTCCCAGACCCCGGTGAGCAGCAGCAGACCGGTCACGATCATCATTCCTCCGCCGATCCGCATCACCCAGGCGTAGTGCTTCTTGACCCAGCCGAACGCGCCGAGCGCCTTGCGGAAGGCGATGGCGGTGAGGACGAAGGGGATGCCGAGGCCGAGGCAGTACGCGACGGTCAGTATCGCCCCGCGCCCGGCGGTGCCCTGGTCCATCGCGAGGAGGCTCACCGAGCTGAGCGTCGGGCCCAGGCACGGGGTCCAGCCGATCCCGAAGAGGGCGCCCAGCACGGGGGCGCCCGCCAGTCCGGTGACCGGCCGTCTGTGGATGCGGAACTCGCGCTGGGTCATCCAGGGCATCAGCCCCATGAAGAACACGCCCATCAGGATCATCAGCACGCCGAGGATCTTGGTGAGGATGTCGCCGTGCTCCTGGAGGGTCTGGCCGAAGAAGCCGAAGAGCGCGCCGCCGGAGACGAAGACGGCGGTGAAGCCGAGCACGAAGAGCGAGGCGCCCGCGACCATCCGGCCGCGCCGGGCCCGCGCCAGGTCGGTGCCGCTGACGCCGGTGACGTAGCTGAGGTAACCGGGTACGAGCGGCAGCACGCACGGCGAGAAGAACGAGACCAGCCCGCCGAGCACGGCGACCGGCAGGGCGACGAGAAGCGCCCCGCTCTTCACGGTCTCGTTCTCGCCCACGAGCGCGGCAAGGGTGTGCACGGGATCACTTCTCCGCGATCAGCGGGTCGATCATCTTGTGCAGGCCCTCGGCGTCGAGCGCGACCAGCGAGCGCGCGGCGATCTTCCCGTCCCGGTCCAGGACCACGGTCGAGGGGATGGCCTGCGGCCGGAGCGTGCCCTTGGGGAAGCGGAGCAGGAGCTTCCCGACCGGGTCGAAGAGGCTCGGGTAGGTGACGCCGTAGTCCTTCTCGAAGCTGATCGCGGGGCCCTTCTGGGCGTCGCGCGTGTTGATGCCGACGAACTGGACGTCCTTGTCGGCGGTCTCCTTCGCGACCCGGGAGAAGTACTGCGCCTCCAGACGGCACGGCCCGCACCAGGAGCCCCACATGTTGAGCACGACGACCTTGCCCTTGTAGTCGGACACGTCGAGCTGCTTGCCGTCGAGGGTCTCTCCGTCGAGCTTCGGGGCGTCCTTGCGCTCGCCCTTGGCCACGGTCGAGATGCCGCCGGTGCCGGTGACGAAGTTCGTGTTGCCGCCGCCGCCGGCCTGGGCGCCGTCACCGCCGCACGCCGTCAGCGTGAGGGCGAGGGCGGCGACCGCCGCGGGGGCGGCGAGCAGGGTGAAGCGGCGTCGGGGTGCGCGGCCATGGCTCATGTGAAAAGTTTCGCATGGCGCATTCGATGATCTCTGGCACCCCCCTCGGTGCCCGTAAAGCCCGTTGTCAGGCTTGTTTAAAGAAGCCGTTCCAGCCGCCCGAGGGCTCCTCCCCGACCCCCAGCGTACGGAGCTTGTCGAGGACTTCGGGGGTCTGTACGTCGAGCCAGTCGACGAACTGACGGAACGAGACCAGCCGCACGTCCGGCTTTCCGGCGATTTTCTTCAGCACTTCTTCGACGGCGTCCATGTAGATACCGCCGTTCCACTCCTCGAAGTGGTTTCCGATGAAGAAGGGGGCGCGATTCGTGGAGTACGCGCGATTGAATCCGGCGAGGTACGACCCGGTCGCCTGTTCGCGCCAGGCGGGATAGCGCGACGGCATTCCCTTGGTCGTATTCAGCGACTGGTTGGCGAGGATGTTGTAGTCCATCGAGAGGACCTCGAAGGTGTGCCCGGGGAACGGCATCGCCTGGAGCGGCAGATCCCATACGCCGTCCCGCTTCCGGGGCCAGACCTGGGTGCCGCCCGGGGAGCTGGCGTCGTAGCGCCAGCCGAGCCGGCGCGCGGTGGGCAGCAGGTTCTCCTGTCCGAGCAGGCAGGGGGTGCGGCCGCCGATCAGTTCCTTGCGGTAGTCGAAAGGCAGCGGTTCGAGGTCGGTCCAGCCGGTGTTCGTCCGCCATTCGGTGACGAAGGAGACCGCCTGGTCGATTTCGCTCTGCCATTGGGCGGGGGTCCAGTTCGCCACCGATCCGGAACCGCCGCAGAAATGACCGTTGAAATGGGTGCCGATCTCATGCCCGTCGAGCCACGCCTGACGGACGTTGTTCAGCGTGTCCTTGATGTGGTCGTCATTGAGATATCCGATGTCCGAGGCGCCGACCCGATTGTTCGGCGGCCGGTACAGGGACTTCTTCGACTCGGGCAGCAGATAGAGGCCGGACAGGAAGAAGGTCATCGCCGCACCGTGGTTCTTGGCGAGTTCCAGAAAGCGCGGGAAGAGCCCGTTGCCGACCTCGCCCGCGCCGTCCCAGGAGAAGACCACGAACTGCGGGGGCGTCTGCCCGGGTTCGAGCGGGACGGGCTCGGCGGGCTGGTGCGGCTGCTTCCCGGTGTCGGCGGTGGAACCGTCGCCGATCTTCCGGACGTCCTTCTTCGCGGGTCCGGTGCCCCGCCCGCCTCCGTCCGTGCCCTGTTTCCCCGTGCCCCCCGAACGGCTGCCGCCCGAAGAACCGAAGGTTCCGCACCCCGCCACCCCGACGGCTGCGGCGGCCCCGAGGCCCGCCCCGAGCAGCCCCCTTCGGCTGATGTCACGCATAACTACCCCATTTGCGGTCGTTTTGCCTCATGTCCATACAAACTGGCGAAGTCTTAGATGAGGAAAACGGCACGGGGGTTCCGCGAGCTAGCACATATTTCTGCACACGACCAGACTCCGGACGTGCTCGAACTCAAGTCTTAGCAGGTGATGGCGACGATACGAGCACCACGCGGACGGCGGAAAAAGACGATCGCCGGACGGGTGGATGAACCACACCGTCCGGCGATCCGACCGTTCCGGGAACGGTCCTCGGTCCGACTGCTCCGGGGAGAGCCCTCGGTTCGACTGCTCCCGTCCCGGGAGAGGTCTCAGGCGCCGAACGCCTTCGACTTGCCCTTCACCGGCTTCGCGCCGGCCAGCAGATGGGCCGGCACCAGGTCGCGCGCCGGTTCCGTGTAGCCGACCGAGACGATCTTGTCGCCCCGGTACGTGAAGCTGGTCAGCGAGGCCAGGGTGCACTGCCGCTTGCGCGGGTCGTGCCAGAGCCTCCGCCGCTCGACGAAGCTCCGGACGATCCAGATCGGCAGCTGGTGGCTGACGCAGACCGCCTCGTGGCCGCGCGCGGCGTCGCGCGCCGCGTCCAGCGCGCCCATCATCCGGACGACCTGCTCGATGTACGGCTCGCCCCAGGACGGCCGGAACGGGTTGGTCAGGTGCTTCCAGTTGTCCGGCTTGCGCAGCGCGCCGTCTCCGACGCCGAAGGTCTTGCCCTCGAAGACGTTGGCGGCCTCGATCAGACGCTCGTCGGTGGCCAGCTCCAGGTCGTGCGTCTTGGCGATCGGCGTGGCCGTCTCCTGGGCGCGCTCCAGCGGGGAGGCGACGACATGGGTGATGTCGCGGCCCGCCAGGTGCTCGGCGACCCGGTCGGCCATCCGGCGGCCGAGCTCGGAGAGGTGGTAGCCGGGGCGGCGCCCGTAGAGCACGCCCTCCGGGTTGTGCACCTCGCCGTGGCGCATCAGGTGGACGACGGTGATGTCCGCGCCGTCCTTGTCCTTGCGGCCCGTGCCCTCGGCGGGGCCGGTGTTCCCGCTGGTCTCGCTCATGCGGTGGCCTCCGAGGCGGCGCGGGCGGCGGCGGGCAGGGCGGCGGCGATCCGCTCGACGGCCTGCGTGTCGTGGGCGGTGGAGACGAACCAGGACTCGAAGGCCGAGGGCGGCAGGTAGACGCCCTGGGACAGCATCGAGTGGAAGAAGGCGGTGAAGCGGAAAGCTTCCTGCTGCTTCGCCTGGTCGTAGTTCCGCACCGGGCGGTCGGTGAAGAAGACGGAGAACATGTTGCTCGCCGCCTGCACGGTGTGCGCCACGCCCTCCTTGGTCAGCGCCTCGCCGACCAGGGCGCGGATCTCCGCGGAGACCGCGTCGACCTTCGCGTACGCCGCGTCGTCCAGCAGCCGGAGCTGGGCGAGGCCGGCGGCGGTGGCGATCGGGTTCCCGGAGAGGGTGCCCGCCTGGTAGACGGGGCCGGCCGGGGCGAGGTGCGCCATCACGTCGGCGCGCCCGCCGAAGGCCGCGGCCGGGAAGCCGCCGCCCATGACCTTGCCGAAGGTCATCAGGTCGGGCCGCACCCCGTCGACGCCGTACCAACCGGCCTTCGAGGTACGGAAACCGGTCATGACCTCGTCGGAGATGTACAGCGCGCCGTTGGCTGAGCAGAGCTCCTTGAGCCCGGCGTTGAAGCCGTCCAGCGGCGGTACGACGCCCATGTTGCCCGGCGACGCCTCGGTGATCACACAGGCGATCTCGCCGGGGTGCGCGGCGAACGCCTCGCGGACCGCGTCCAGGTCGTTGTACGGCAGCACGATCGTGTCGCCGGCCTGGGCGCCGGTGACCCCCGGCGTGTCCGGGAGGCCGAAGGTGGCGACCCCGGACCCGGCGGCGGCCAGCAGCGCGTCCACGTGGCCGTGGTAGCAGCCGGCGAACTTCACCACCTTGGCCCGGCCGGTGAACCCGCGGGCGAGCCGGATCGCCGACATGGTCGCCTCGGTGCCGGACGACACCAGCCGCACCTGCTCCACCGGCTCGATCCGGGCCACGATCTCCTCGGCGAGCGCGACCTCGCCCTCCCCCGGCGTACCGAACGAGGTGCCGCGGGCCACCGCCTCCTGCACCGCGGCGATGACCTCGGGGTGGGAGTGGCCGAGGATCATCGGCCCCCACGAGCACACGAGGTCGACGTACTCGCGTCCGTCGGCGTCGGTGAGGTACGGGCCGCGGCCGGACACCATGAAGCGGGGCGTACCGCCCACGGCCCGGAAAGCGCGTACGGGAGAGTTCACGCCTCCGGGCGTCACGAGGGACGCGCGGTCGAAAAGCGTCTGCGAAACTGGGGCGTCATAGGGAAAGCTCACACAAGCCATGGTGTCAGAGCCTCGGACGGACTCGCGGACAGGTGTTTCACCGGACGCCCGCGGGGGAGGTCACTGACACGATGATCGGGTTGCGCGGCGGGCGCCGCGGCTGCTCAGCGGCCGTTGCTCCTCAGTAGTAGTCGGGTGGATGAGATATGCATCGCGGTGGCGGAGCGGGCGAGGGGACCGGCGGCCCGGGGTCCGAGCCTGCCCGGCGGGGTCGGCACCGGCGTGAGGCGGGGCGCGAGAAGGGCGTACGAGCCGGGGGTGCGCAGAGCGGCGAGTCCGGGATCGGGAGTGGTGGCCGGATGGGGGTGACCTACAAGTACTTCGGCGCGCCGGACGGGGCGACCGCGGCGCGGGTGCCCATTTCGATGCGCCCCGAGGAGCTGGGCGGCGACGAGCTGGGCATGGGCGGCATGTTCACCAAGATCAAGCCCGAGACGGTGGCGGCGATGGTCCTCACCGGCATACAGGGCATACCGCTGCACAAGGTCCCCCCGCTCGAACTGGTGGTGCTGCACCCCGACTACGCGGTGGTCAAGCTTCCGATGACGGTGGTCGACCCGCTGCGCGGCGTCGGCGAGGAGTCGGTGGGCGCGGCGGCGTTCATCTGGTCCACGGTCCCGGACCGCGGCGGCCCGCGCGACGCATTCAACGTCTACCGGCTGCTCCACGAGTGGCAGGACTTCTCGCACCGGCTGCACGACGCGGGCCACCAGGCGTACTGCCTGGTCTGGCCCTGATCCCGCCCCGTCGCGGCCCGGTACGGGGGCGGCGGGTCCCCGGACATGCCGAAGGCGGCGCGGGCCTGGTGCCCGCGCCGCCTTCGCGCGTACGGTCCCGGCCTCGTCCGGCCGGGTGCGCCCCTGCGATCAGGCGGCGGTGGTGGCCGCGCCGACCTTCGCGATGACCTCGGCGATCGCGGTGGCGACCTCGGCGTCGTCGGCCGGGTGGATCTCGGCGAAGCGGGTCACGGAGCCGGGGATGGACAGCTTGACGTCCTCCAGGACCACGGCACCGGCGATACCGGCCGACTTGCGGGCGTCGTCCTGCGCCCAGACGCCGCCGTACTGGCCGAAGGCGGTGCCGACCACGGCGACCGGCTTGCCGGAGAGGGCGCCGGCGCCGAACGGGCGGGACAGCCAGTCGATGGCGTTCTTCAGCACGGCGGGCATGGTGCCGTTGTACTCGGGCGAGAAGAGCAGGAACGCGTCGGCGCCCGCGGCCGCCTCGCGCAGCCGGGCCGCCGCGGCCGGGACGCCGCCCTCGACGTCGATGTCCTCGTTGTAGAAGGGCACGTCGGCGAGGCCCTCGTAGATCTCGATCGAGGCGCCCTCGGGGGCGTGCTTGGCCGCGGCCTCGGCGAGCTGGCGGTTGTGCGAGCCGGCGCGGAGGCTGCCGACGAGAGCGAGGATGCGTACGGACATGAGGAACTCCCGGGGCGGAGTAGTGACGGGCATGAAAAGAAGAACTCAGAAGAGCGGACCGAGGTCCGTTTAAAGTTGTACCACCTAACCGGACCGTGGTCCATTTTCCTTCATCTGGCGTTACGCTGAGTTCATGAACGGCCCCGTTGAGCCTCTCCCCCAGCCGCCCGACCCCGCCCTTCGGGCCCTCCCGCCCCTCCTCCCGGACGCGCCGGACGGGACCCGGAGGAACCTCCTGATCGCGGACGAGCCCCCGCTGCGGGCCGACGCCGCGCGCAACCGCACCCTGCTGCTCGACGCCGCCTCCCGGCTGCTGTCCTGCTGCGGGGCGGCGGAGCTGACCATGGATTCGGTGGCCGCCGAGGCGGGCGTGGGCAAGGGGACCGTCTTCCGGCGCTTCGGCGACCGGGCCGGCCTCCTGATCGCCCTGCTGGACCACCGGGAGAAGCAGTTCCAGGCCGCGTTCCTCTCCGGCCCGCCCCCGCTGGGCCCCGGCGCCCCCGCGGTGGAGCGGCTGCACGCCTTCGGCCCCGCCGTGCTGCGCCACGAGCGCGACCACCACCCGCTGATCCTGGCCAGCCGGACCGACCCGCTGCGCGCCTACGCCGTCCCGGCGTACCGGCTGCGCGTCAACCACGTCGCCATGCTGCTGCGACAGGCGCAGGCGCCCGGCGATCCGGAGCTGCTCGCCCACACCCTGCTCGGCTCCGTCGAGGCGGCCCTCGTCCACCACTTCACGGTCGACCGGGGCCTGCCGCCGGAGCACCTGGAGGACGGCTGGCACCACCTGGTCGACCGGCTCACCGCGCGGGCGTAGACCGGGACCGGCCGGGCAGTGGCGCGCAAGCCACGCCTTCGGGTCGAGGGCCGGATATCGCCCTGGCCGGAGTTGATCCATGCTGGAGGGACATCGACAGTTCCCGAGCCCCGGGGGTCCGATGACCGTCCAGACGCCCACCGACGCGACGGTGACCGACCTGGTGGCCGACGCCACCACCGCGCCGTCCATGCACAATGCCCAGCCCTGGCGCTTCCGCTACGGGCGCGGCAGCGGCACCCTCGGCCTGTACGCCGACTTCGAGCGCCGGCTCCCGGAGGCCGACCCCGCCAACCGCGCCCTGCACGTGGGCTGCGGCTCCGCCCTGCTGAACCTGCGGGTCTCCGCCGCCCACCACGGACTGGACGCGGCCGTCACCCTGCTGCCGCAGCCGGCGGACCCGACGCTGCTCGCCTCCGTACGCCTCTCCGCGCCCCCGGCGCACGACGGCGCTCCCGGCGATCCGGACGGCGCCGCGCTCGGGGCGCTGTATCCGGCCGTCGCGAAGCGGCACACCAGCCGGTACCCCTTCGACGACCAGCCGGTCCCCGACGGTGTCCGCGCCCGCCTCGTCGACGCGGCCCGCGCCGAGGGCGCCGAGCTGGTCTTCCTGGCCGAGCCGCATCTGGAGACCGTGCTCGACCTGATCCGGGACGCCGAGGGCTACGACCGGGGCGACCCCGCGCGGGAGGCCGAGCAGGAGCGCTGGGCCCGGTACTCGAAGACCGACGCGCCGGTCGACGGCGTCCCCGACTACGCCTTCGGCCCCCGCGACGCCGCCGAGCGGGCCACCAACCGTGACTTCGCGGGCGGCAGGCCCGTCCCCGGCCGGGCCCGCGTCCTGTTCGAGCGCAACCCCCAGCTCGCCCTGCTGAGCACGTCGGACGACCGCCCGGCGGACTGGCTCCGGGCCGGTCAGGCGCTGGAGCGGGTCCTGCTCGTCGCCACGCTCGACGAGGTGTCCACCTCCTTCGCCAACCAGCCCCTCGAATGGCCGGATCTGCGCTGGGTCCTGCGCGATCCGGTGCACGGTTCGGGCAACCCCCAGATGATCATCCGCCTGGGCTACGGACCCACCGGCCCACGCACCCCGCGCCGCGCACTGGAACGGGTACTCACGTTCGAGTCGTAGCCCGTGGATCGCCTCGGAACAGCCTAGGATCGCCGCCATGGCAGCTCCCCGACGCGACACCCGGGGCATCGTCGACGCCCCCGAACTCTTCGCCCAGGTGCGTTTCCGCCGCCGCGAACCCGCCGTCGAGCTGCGCCCCTACTTGGAGCACTACTGGCTGATGGACTGGGACCTGTCCGAGCCGTACGCCTCCCACCTCGTGCCGCACCCGTCCGTCAACCTGGTCTTCCAGCGGTACTCCGACGACGCCGGGGAGGAGGGCCCGGCGTTCGCGGAGGTCTCGGGGATCGGGCTGGGGCTCTTCACCCAGAAGCTGGCGGGCCGGGGGCGGGTCTGCGGGGTGCAGTTCCGGCCCGGCGGGTTCCGGCCGTTCGCGCCGGGGCGGCCGGTCTCGCGGTGGACGGGGCTGCGGCTTCCCGTCGCCGAGGTGTTCGACCCGCCCGCCCCGGCGTCGGCGGTCCTGGACCCGGCGGAGGAGGACGCGCGGGTCGCGGCGCTCGACCGGTACCTTCTGGCGCTCGGCCCGGAGCCGGACCCGCAGGCCGTGCGCGCGATGGCGCTGGTGGACCTGGTCCGTACGGACCGGACGGTGCGCCGGGTCGGCGAACTGGCCCGCGCCGAGGGGCTCTCGTCCCGCTCGCTCCAGCGGCTCTTCGCCACGTACGTGGGCGTCGGCCCCAAGTGGGTGATCCTCCGCTACCGCATCCACGAAGCGCTGGAGCGGGCCACGACGGACCGGCAGGTGGACTGGGCGGCGCTCGCCGCCGAGCTCGGCTACAGCGACCAGGCCCACCTGATCAGGGACTTCACCTCCACCGTCGGCGCGCCGCCGACCGCCTTCGCCCCGCGCCCCTCCTGAAACCGGGTTGACGGCCCCGTACCCCCTGCGGAACATTCATCTGCGTCACGCAGATTATTTAGCGAAGAAGATATGTGCGCACCCTCGAAATGCGCACACCGTCGAAGGAGTTCCCCATGCACACCCTGGTCACCGGATGCCGCGGCCGTGTCGGCTCCGCGCTCGTCCCGCTGCTGCTCCGCGACGGCCACACCGTCCGCGCGGCCTCCCGCACCCCCGAGGGGCTCACGGCCACGGCCGCCGCGCTGCCCGAAGGCGTCCCGGTCGTCACCTGCGACCTCTCCGATCCGGCCACCTTCGAGGCCGCTCTCGACGGGGTCGACTCCGTGTTCCTGTACGCCGAGCCGGCCGGGATCGACGCCTTCCTCGACGCGGCACGGGCCGCCGGGGTCGGCCACATCGTGCTGCTCTCCTCCGGCTCCGTCCTCGCCCCGGACCCGGAGGGGAACCCGATCGCCGCCTCCCACCACGCCGTGGAGCAGGCGCTGCTCGCCTCGCCGATCACCGCGACCCTGCTCCGCCCCGACGCCTTCGCCAGCAACGCGTACCAGTGGGCGGAGTCGGTACGGGCCCACGGCTCCGTCGACCTCCCGTACCCCAACAGCCACAGCAGCCCCATCGACAGCGAGGACATCGCCGAGGCCGCCCTCGCCGTCCTCACCGACGCCCGGCTGCGGGGCGGCGCGTACCACCTGACCGGCCCCGCATCGCTCACCGCCGCCGAGCAGGTCGGCCTGGTGGCGGCGGCGGCCGGGCGGCCCGTCACGGTCAACACCGTGTCCCCGGGGGACTGGAAGAAGGCCCTGTCGGCCCATCTGCCCGCGCCGTTCGCCGATGCGCTGCTCGCGTACGCGGCCGCCTCGGACGGCGTCCCGGCCGCGGTGACCGACGGGGTCGAGAGGCTGACCGGGCATCCCGCCCGCACCTTCGCCGCCTGGGCCGCGAAGCACGCCGCCGCCTTCCGCCCCTGAGCTCCCCCACGCCCCCGGTCCGCCGGGGCGAATCCGTTGGCCGCCCCGGACCCGCCGATGACATCCTGACCTGGTGAACGGACCCGAGATCCACCTCGAAGTAGCTCCTGAACTGCGGCTGTTCGTCGCGCACGAACGCCGCCTCGGGCGCACGGCCGTGACGACCGACGGCGCCTCCACGCTCGGCCATGTCGTGGAATCGCTCGGCATCCCGCTCACCGAGGCCGGGCAGATCCTGGTCGACGGCCGGCCCACGCCCGTCTCGCACATCCCGGCGGCGGGCGAGACGGTCGAGGTCCGGGCCGTCGAGCGCCCCCAGCGGGTCCCGGGCGCCCCGCTGCGGTTCCTGCTCGACGTCCATCTCGGCACGCTGGCCCGGCGGCTGCGGCTGCTGGGCGTCGACGCGGCGTACGAGAGCGAGGACATCGGCGATCCGGCGCTGGCCGCCCGCTCCGCGCGGGAACGGCGCGTCCTGCTCTCCCGGGACCGCGGACTGCTGCACCGACGGGAGATCTGGGCCGGGGCGTACGTGTACAGCGACCGGCCTGACGACCAACTCCGCGACGTGCTCGGCCGGTTCGCGCCGCACCTCGCCCCGTGGACCAGGTGCACCGCCTGCAACGGCCCGCTGAAGACCGCCGACAAGGACTCGGTCAGCGGCCGGCTGGAGCACGGCACGCGAAGCTCGTACGACGTCTTCGCGCAGTGCACCGAGTGCGAACGGGTTTACTGGCGGGGCGCCCACCACTCCCGCCTGGAGGCGATCGTCACGGAGGCGATGGCCGAGTTCGGCCCCGGGCGGCTCCAGAGCTGAGCTTCATGGACTGGCGTTCAGAGGCTGAAGGTCTTCGGAGCCGGGCTTCAGGGGCTGAGCTTCAGGGGCGCCGCTTCGGAGCCGGGCTTCAGGGGCGGTGGGCCGTTGTGGCGTCCCGCGCGCCGTCGTCCGCGCGCAGGGCCTCGGCTTGGTCGGCGCTCAGCTCGACCGTGCGCCGCATGTGCGTGATGAGGAGCGCCAGTTCGTCGTCGTCGTACGCGTCGAACATGGCCGCCCACGCGCCGTTCAGCCGCCGCCACACCGCGCCGACCTCCGCCATCCGCTCCGGCACGGGCGTGACGAGCACCCGTCGGCGGTCGACGGTGTCCCGCGCGCGCGTGACGTACCCGCCGCGCTCCAGGCGGTCGACCAGCCGGGTCGCCGAGCCCGTGGTCAGACCGGTCAGCTCCGCGATCCGGCCGGTGGTGACCGGCGCCGCTTCCAGGCCGAGCAGGTTGAGGCACTGGAGGTCGGTCGGATGGAGCCGCAAATGGTCGGCGACGGCCTGGTTGAAGAGCGCGTACGCGGCCATGTAGCGGCGCGACTCGACGGTCAGCTCGGCCATCAGCGCACTGCGACCGGGCCGGGACTTCTGCGGCATGCGGAGAGTGTACGAAGCGGACGGACCCCGTCCGGCGTCCCTCCGCGCGCCCTTCCCCGCTCCCGCGCCGCCCTGCCCGCGTTCCGTCACGGCGATTCGGCGGTGAGGTAGCGCTGGACGGTGGGCGCGAGCCAGGCGATCACCTCCTCGCGCGACATCTCGACGGCGGGGGCGATGCGCAGCACGTACCGCGTGAGCGCCATCCCCAGTATCTGCGAGGCGACGAGCGCGGCACGGCCCTCCGCCTCGGCCGGGACGGGGCAGACCCCGGCCGTGACCGTACCGATCTGTTCGGTGAAGATCTGTCTCACCCGCTCCGCGCCCGCCTCGTTGGTCACCCCGACGCGGAGCATGGCCGTGAGCACCTCGTCGCCCTCCCAGCGGTCCAGGAAATGGCCGACGAGGACGGCGCCGACGTGCTTGGCCGGCAGTGATCCGAGCGGGGGCAGCCGCAACTCGATCGCGGAGGCGGCGACGAACAGCGCCTCCTTGTTGCCGAAGTAGCGCATGACCATCGACGGGTCGATGCTCGCGTCCCTGGCGATGGCCCGGATGGTGGCGCGCTCGTACCCGTCGGCGGCGAACCGCTCTCTCGCGGCCCGCAGGATCGCGGCCTTGGTGGCGTCCGAGCGCCGGAGCGCGGTGGCGGGTTCTGTCATGCCAACAAATGTAGGCCAACAAGCGTTGACATGCCAGAGGCCGCGGTTCTACCGTTGATGCCAACAGGTGTTGACCAACGTTTGTTGGCACGCGGTTCCCGGTCGGTCGGCGTCCCACCTCGGCGCCCGGCGCCGGAGGCCGATGCCGCCGTACGGGCCCAGGAGGCAGTCATGACCACCACCCCGAGCACCGCACCCGCAGCAGCACCCACCCCCGAGACCACCGGCACCATCGTCGTGGGCGCGGGCCCCACCGGCCTGCTGCTCGCGGGGGATCTCGCCGCCCGGGGCGTCTCCGTCACGCTCGTGGAGCGCCGCCCGCGCCGGACGAGCAACCTGACCCGCGCCTTCGGGGTGCACGCCCGCACGCTCGAACTGCTCGACGGCCGGGGCCTGGCCGACGAACTGCTCGCCACGGGCACCACGCGCGCCTCACTGGACTTCTTCGGCGCGCTCTCGCTCGACCTCGGGCGGCTGCGCACCCGCTTCCCCTACATCCTGATCACGCCGCAGTACGAGGTGGAGCGGGTGCTGGAGCGCCGGGCCCGCGAGGCCGGTGTCGACTTCCGCTACGGGGAGGAGCTGACCGGCCTCCGGCAGGACCCCGCCGGGGAGTCCGTCACGGCCGAGCTGCGCGGGGCGGACGGCGCCCGTTCGTCCCTCACGGCCCGCTATCTCGTCGGTGCGGACGGGATGCGCAGCGCGGTGCGCCGGGAGCTCGGGCTTCCCTTCCCGGGGAAGTCCGTGATCCGGTCGATGGCGCTCGCCGACGTCCGGCTCACGGGCGAGCCGCCCAACCTCCTCGCGGTCTACGGCGAGGGGGACGCCTTCGCCTTCTTCGCCCCCTTCGGCGACGGCTGGTACCGCGTGATGGCGTGGAGCCGCACCCATCAGGCGGCCGACGGCGAGCCGATCGATCTCGAAGAGGTGCGCGCGATCACGCGCGCCGCCGTCGGCACCGACTACGGCATGCACGACGCCCGCTGGGTCTCCCGCTTCCACAGCGACGAGCGGCAGGTGCCGTCGTACCGGACCGGCCGGGTCTTCCTCGCCGGGGACGCCGCGCATGTTCACTCCCCCGCGGGCGGCCAGGGCATGAACACCGGCCTCCAGGACGCGGCCAACCTCTCCTGGAAGCTCGCCGCCGTGCTCCAGGGCCACACCACCGCCCCGGAGGCCCTCCTCGACAGCTACCACGCCGAACGGCACCCGGTCGGCACGGCCGTGCTCCGCTCCAGCGGCGCGCTCGTCCGGCTCGCCATGGCCCGCAGCCCGCTCCAGCGCTCGGTCAGGAACGTCGCCGCGAAGACGCTGTCCCGGTGCCGGCCCGCCGCCGACAGGACCATAGGGATGGTCTCGGGCATCGCGATCTCCTACCGGGCCCCGCTCGGAGCGCACCCCCTCACCGGGAAGCGCGCCCCGGATTTGGGGCTGCGGGAGGGCCGCCTGTACGAGCTGCTGCGCGAGGGCTCCTTCGTCCTGGTCGCCCCCGCCGGTACGGACACCCTGGCCGGGTCGCCGGTCCCCCTGGTGCGCGCCCATTGGCGCGACGGGCGCACCACCGCCCTGCTCGTCCGCCCCGACGGCTACATCGCGTGGGCGAGCGACCGCCCCGACCCGGCGGCGCTCCGGGCCGCGGTCGCCCGATGAGCCCGCGCCGGGGACGGGGCCGGGCGGATCCGCGCCGGAGGGCCGGAGCGTGGGCGCGGGTCCGTGCCGGGCCGTTCCGGGCACGTCCGCGCCAGGAACCGGGGCCCGCGCGAGCAGGGCCGCGCCGGGAGCCGGGGCCCGCGCCGGAGCAGAGGTCCGAGCCAGGGCCTTGCGGGCGGGGCCGCGCCGGGGCCGTGAAACGCTGGCCCCATGACCGTGACCCGATCCGTCGCCCTCTTCGTCGTCGCCGCGCTCTTCGAGATCGGGGGCGCCTGGCTGGTCTGGCAGGGCGTGCGTGAGCACCGGGGATGGATCTGGATCGGGGCGGGCGTGCTGGCGCTGGGCGCGTACGGCTTCGTCGCCACGCTCCAGCCGGACGGTGATTTCGGCCGCATCCTGGCCGCCTACGGCGGTGTGTTCGTGGCCGGATCGATCGCCTGGGGCATGGTCGCCGACGGCTACCGCCCCGACCGGTGGGACGTGATCGGCGCGCTGGTCTGCCTGGCCGGAATGGCCGTGATCATGTACGCCCCGCGCGACCACTGAACGGGCCGGGGCACGCCCCGGGGTGGCGCGTACCCTCGCCTGCCTATCCTGGGCCCGTACCGACCAGCTGCCCGAGGAGTCCCGTCATGGCCGCCACCCCGATCGCCGTCGTCACCGGAGCGAGCAGCGGCATCGGCGCCGCGACCGCCCGGCAGCTGGCCGCGGCCGGTTACCGCGTCGTGCTGACCGCGCGCCGCAAGGACCGCATCGAGGCGCTCGCCGCCGAGATCAACGAAGCGGGGCACCAGGCGACGGCCTACCCGCTGGATGTGACGGACCGCGCCGCGGTCGACGAGTTCGCGACGGCGTTCCGTTCGCTCGCCGTGCTCGTCAACAACGCGGGCGGCGCGCTCGGGGCCGACCCGGTCGCCACCGGCGACCCCGCCGACTGGCGTCAGATGTACGAGACCAACGTCATCGGCACGCTCAACGTCACCCAGGCCCTGCTGCCCGCCCTCACCGCGAGCGGGGACGGCACGGTCGTGATCCTCTCGTCCACCGCGGGCCTCGGCACGTACGAGGGCGGCGGCGGGTACGTGGCCGCCAAGCACGGGGAGCACGTCCTGGCCGAGACGCTCCGCCTGGAGATCGTCGGCACCCCGGTCCGCGTCATCGAGGTCGCCCCCGGCATGGTCAGGACCGAGGAGTTCGCCACCACCCGCTTCCGCGGCGACACCGAGAAGGCCGCCAAGGTGTACGCGGGCGTCGACGCCCCGCTCACCGCCGACGACGTGGCCGACACCATCACCTGGGCGGTCACCCGGCCCAGCCACGTGAACATCGACCTCCTGGTGGTCCGCCCCCGGGCCCAGGCTTCCAACTCCAAGGTCCACCGCACCGCCTGATCACCTGCCCGCCGGACACACCTTCGACGGGCAGGCGACCGGAAACGGCCAAGCAAGCGGGAACGGGAACGGGCAGAACGGACGGAAACGGGCAGCGGGAAGGGCCCCGGACACACCACCCGTGGTCCAGGGCCCTTCCGTCCAGCCGTGCGCGAAGGAGGCAAGAGAGGTCCAAGAGGTCCACCGGGGACGCTCTGCCTCGGCCTCAGCCCTTCACGCACACGATCTGCTTGAGCTTGGCGACGACCTCCACCAGGTCCCGCTGCTGCTCGATGACCTGCTCGATCGGCTTGTACGCCGCCGGGATCTCGTCCACGACACCGGAGTCCTTGCGGCACTCCACGCCCCGCGTCTGGTCCTCCAGGTCCTTCGTCGAGAAACGCCGCTTCGCCGCGTTCCGGCTCATCCGGCGCCCGGCGCCGTGCGAGGCCGAGTTGAACGACTTCTCGTTCCCGAGCCCCTTCACGATGTACGAGCCGGTGCCCATCGAGCCCGGGATGATCCCGAAGTCCCCGGAACCGGCGCGGATCGCGCCCTTCCGCGTGACCAGCAGGTCCATGCCGTCGTACCGCTCCTCCGACACGTAGTTGTGGTGGCAGGAGATGACCGGCTCGAAGGTGACCTTCGCCTTCCTGAACTCCTTGCGGACCACGTTCTGGAAGAGCGCCATCATGATCGCCCGGTTGTGCTTCGCGTACTCCTGCGCCCAGAACAGATCGTTCCGGTACGCCGCCATCTGCGGGGTGTCCGCGATGAAGACGGCGAGGTCGCGGTCGATCAGATCCTGGTTGTGCGGCAGCCTCTGCGCCTCCCCGATGTGGAAGTCGGCCAGTTCCTTGCCGATGTTCCGCGATCCGGAGTGCAGCATCAGCCAGACCGAGCCCGACTCGTCGAGGCAGAACTCGATGAAGTGGTTGCCCGAGCCGAGCGTTCCCATCTGCTTCGTGGCACGTTCCTGACGGAACCGGACCGCTTCAGCGACCCCGTCGAACCGTGTCCAGAAGTCGTCCCAGCCGGGCGCCCGGAAGCCGTACAGCCGGTCGGGGTCCACGGCGTCGTCGTGCATGCCGCGGCCCACCGGGATCGCCTGCTCGATCTGCGACCGCAGCCGGGACAGGTCGCCCGGCAGGTCGTTGGCGGTCAGCGAGGTCTTCACCGCCGACATCCCGCAGCCGATGTCCACCCCGACCGCCGCCGGGCAGACCGCGCCGTGCATCGCGATCACCGAACCGACCGTCGCCCCCTTGCCGAAGTGCACGTCCGGCATGACGGCGAGGCCCTTGATCCACGGCAGCGTCGCCACATTGCGCAGCTGTCGCATCGCCGCGTCCTCGACCGAGGCCGGGTCCGCCCACATACGGATGGGGACCTGGGCCCCCTCCATCTCCACATACGACATAGTCCCTCGATTCCCCCGAAAAGTCTGATAGCGCAAAACCGGTGCCAAGGTCGGCAAATGAGTCGGCCAACCGGCATCCACGGCGGCGCGTGCGATACACATTGTCTCCATCGGCCGCCATCGGGCGGCAACCGTTTTTCGCACGAAGGGAGCCCAGGACCGTGCGACGAATGGCCTACGCGACCGGCACCGCGCTGCTGGCAGCGCTCGTCGTCGGCTGCAGCGCCGACTCCGGAGCCGATGGTTCCGCGGCCGACGGCAAGTCCGGCGAGACCACCGTCGCCGCCGCGGCCCCCGGCAAGTACCGCACTCTCCCCGAGGCATGCGGCTCCGTCACGGTGTCCGCGCTGAAGGACCTCCTCCCGGGCACCGCCGACCTCCCCGAGGACCAGCAGAAGAAGGTGTACGCGGGCACCGCCGCCGTCACCTACAACACCGAACGCCGGGTCGGCTGCAGCTGGAAGTCGGACACCTCCACCGCGGCGCACACGCTGAAGATCGACTTCGAGCGGGTCGTGTCCTACGACCCCGCGGTGAGCGACGACGACCGCGCCCTGGAGGTGTACACGAAGAAGGAGACCGCGGCGGGACTCTCCCCCGCCTCCTCCTCCGCGAGCCCCGACAGCGCGGAGGGCGACGGCACGGGCGACGGCACGAAGAACACGGACAAGCCGGGCTCCAAAGGCGGCGGCTCCAAGGGCTCCGACGCCGAGGACTCCGACACCGGCTCGGGCCCCTCCTCGCACGCCCTGGCCACCTCCGCGACCGCGAGCGCCGACCCGGACTCCACCGCCACGGACGGGGCCGACACCGACGGGACCGACGCGGACGGAACCGACACGGACCTCCGTCCCCGGCTCCTCGACGGCCTCGGCGACAGCGCGTTCCTGAACGACCGGCTCACCCACTCCGGCTCCGCCGCCCAGCACCGCACCGTGAGCGTGGTATTTCGCACATCGAACGTCGTCGTGACGATCGAGTACACCGAGCAGCCGACCGTCTCCACCGTCGTCCCCGACAGCGCGGAACTGCAGGAGAAGGCCCAGGCACTGGCCCGGAACCTGGTCGAGAAGTTCAGCGAATGACCCCGCCCCCGGCGCCCCCGGCATCCGCCGGTCCGGGCCGCCGGGACCTCCGGTCCGGACTCCGCCCGGCCCCGGTCCGTCGTACCGTGGCCCTCCGGACCGCCCGCACCCGCGTCATCCCAGTGAAGGAACCATGCACCGTTCAGCTCCGCGACTCGCCCGCATACTCGCCTGCGCCGCCGTTCCGGTGATGCTCGTCGTCGCCGGCTGCTCGTCGGACTCCGGCGACAAGGACAAGGACAAGGGCAAGGAGGGGGCGGGTTCGTCCGCTTCCGCGTCGCCGGGCGGGAGCGAGAAGACGGAGCCGACCGTCGAACCCGCCAAGTTCGCCTCGCTGCCCAACCCGTGCAAGACGGTCACCAAGAAGACGATCACGTCGCTGGTCCCCTCGGCGAAGAGCAAGAACGGCACCGCCGCCACCTCCAGCGACACCTCGTCCCGCGCCGGCTGCTCCTGGAACGGCCTGGACGACAACGGGGTGAAGGGCTCCCAGTACCGCTGGCTCGACATCGGCCTCACCCGCTTCGACTCCGACCAGGCCCTCGGCAGCGGCGCCGACCGCGCCCAGCAGGACTTCACCAAGCAGGTCACCAAGACGAAGACGGCCGAGGGCGCCAAGAAGGTCGCCGAGAAGTCCGTCAGCGGCATCGGTGAACAGGCGACCCTGGTCACCTACGACCTCACCAAGACGAAGGAAGACTTCAAGTACGCGACGGTCGTGGCCCGGACCGGCAACGTCGTCATCACCCTCACCTACAACGGTGCCGGGTACGCGGGCGCGAAGACCCCCGCCGCCGACGACATCGCCAAGGGCGCCGAGCGGGCCGCCAAGGACGCGGTGGCCGCCATCGCCGCCGGTACGGACGCGGGCACGGGCACGGACAAGCCGAGCGAGAAGGCCGACGACAAGAGCGGCGACAAGTCCAAGGACGCGGACAAGTCCACGGACAAGGACACGGCCAAGGACAAGGACACGGCCAAGTCGGACGACACCAAGAAGTCCGGCAGCGGCGCCTCGCTGGAGAAGACGACCAACTAGGCGATATCGCCCGTACGACGAAGCCCGGTGCTCCCCGCGAGTACCGGGCTTCGCCCCTCCCCGCGCAACGCGCCCCACCCCCATGTGCCAGGCTGTGCCCGCCGGAAGTCGCAGCAGGACGCCGGATCGGGCGTCAGGAGAGGGGAACGCGGGTGGCCGCGATGCAGCTGACACGCACCCACCGCATACTCATCGGTCTCGTGGTCGCCGGTGCGGTGCTGATCGCCGCGATCGGGTTCGCGGGATCGTACGCGGCGGTGCGCGAGCTCGCCGAGAAGAAAGGTTTCGGCGACTTCTCCCTGGTCTTCCCGATCGGCATCGACGCGGGCATCTGCGTCCTGCTCGCCCTCGACCTGCTGCTGACCTGGCTGCGCATCCCGTTCCCGCTGCTGCGCCAGACCGCCTGGATGCTGACCGCCGCGACGATCGCCTTCAACGGCGCCGCCGCCTGGCCCGACCCGCTCGGCGTCGGCATGCACGCCGTCATCCCGGTGCTCTTCGTCGTCTCCGTCGAGGCCGCCCGCCACGCGGTGGGCCGGATCGCCGACATCACCGCCGACAAGCACATGGAGGGCGTCCGCCTCACCCGCTGGCTGCTCTCCCCCGTACCGACCTTCCGGCTCTGGCGGCGGATGAAGCTCTGGGAGCTCCGCAGTTACGAGCAGGTCATCAAGCTCGAACAGGACCGGCTCGTCTACCAGGCCCGCCTCCAGGCCCGCTTCGGCCGCAACTGGCGCCGCAGGGCACCCGTCGAGTCCCTGATGCCCCTGCGCCTGGCGAAGTACGGGGTGCCGCTGGCCGAGACCGCCGCGGCGGGTCTGGCCGCCGCCGGTGTCGAGCCGCAGCTGCTGCCCCCGCAGCCCATGACCATCGCGCCGGAGCTGGGGCCGCAGCTGGGGCTGGAACTGGAGGCCAAGCCCGTCCAGGCGGTGGCGCCCGCACCGGCCGTGGCCGCGCAGGAACCCGTACCGGCCGTGGCCGCGCAGGAACCCGTACCGGTTGCCGCCGCCCAGGCGCCGGTACAGACGCAGGCGCCGGTACCGGTACCGCCCGCCCAGGAGGGGCAGAGCCAGTGGTTCTCCGCGCCCCGGAACACGCCGTACCAGGGCGGGTACGACCCGAACTACGACCCCGCCTCGCAGCAGTCCCAACCGCCCCAGGCACCGCAGATCCCGCACCCCCGCGCCGCCGAGCCCGAGCCCGCGCCGGAACCGGTCCAGGAGCAGCCCCCGGCACAGCAGCCCCAGGAACAGCAGCCGCCCCTGGAACCCGAGCCGCACGTCCAGGTGCCGAACGGCGCGGGCGGCACCCGGCCGCTGGGCGAGGGCACCCCGACGGCGACCCCCTCGGACGAGGAGCTGTACGAGGTGTTCCGGTACTCGATCGCCGGCGAGGGCATGCCCACCCCCGGCGCCTTCGCCGCGAACGTCGAGGCCACGTACGGGCTGCGCCTCCAGTCCCGCAAGCTCAACCAGTACATGGACCGGTTCTCCGCCCGTTTCAACAACGAGCTGATGGAGGACCACATCGCGTAGACCGCGATGTGCCGGACCGTACGACGACGGAGGGCCGCCGCCCGGAACTCCCGGACGACGGCCCTCCGTCAACTGCTCTCCGTCAACAGCCCTGACGGGCCCTCCGTCACGCGCCCAGCAGCGTGCGCACCCGGTCCGCGCCGACCGCCAGCAGCAGCGTGGGCAGCCGCGGCCCGGTCTCCCGGCTCACCAGCAGCCGGTACAGCAGGGCGAAGAACGCCCGCTGCGCGACCTTCAGCTCCGGCGTCGGCTTGGCGTCCGGCTCCAGGCCCTCCAGCACCTTCGGCACGCCGTAGACGAGCGTGGTCAGCCCGTCCAGCGACCAGTGCGTGTCCAGCCCCTCCAGCAGCAGCCGCAGCGACTCGCGGCCCTGCTCGTCCAGGGAGCCGAGCAGCTCCTTGTCCGGCTCCGCGCGCACGATCGTGCGGGCGTCGGCCGGGACCTGGGTGGTGATCCAGTTCTCCGCGCGGTCCAGCCGGGGCCGGGCCTCGTCGAGCGAGGTCAGCGGGTTCTCCGGGTCCAGCTCGCTCAGGATGCGCAGCGTCTGCTCGTCGTGCCCGCCCGTGATGTCCACGACCGAGGCGAGCGTGCGGTACGGCAGCGGGCGCGGCGTGCTCGGCAGCTCACCGGCGGCCGTGCCGATGGCGCGCGCGTAGGCGGCGGCGTCGGCCGGCAGCACCGAGCCGTCGGCGACCTTGCGGGTCAGCGAGTCCCACTCGTCGTAGAGCCGCTGGATCTCCTGGTCGAAGGCGATCTTGAAGGACTGGTTGGGCCGACGGCGCGCGTACAGCCAGCGCAGCAGCGGCGCCTCCATGATCTTCAGCGCGTCGGCCGGGGTCGGCACGCCGCCCTTGCTGGAGGACATCTTCGCCATGCCGGAGATGCCGACGAAGGCGTACATCGGGCCGATGGGCTGCACCCCGTCGAAGATCTCGCGGACGATCTGGCCGCCGACGACGAACGACGAGCCCGGCGAGGAGTGGTCCACGCCGCTCGGCTCGAAGATCACGCCCTCGTAGGCCCAGCGCATCGGCCAGTCGACCTTCCAGACCAGCTTGCCCCGGTTGAACTCGCTCAGCCGGACCGTCTCGGCGAAGCCGCAGGCCGTGCAGGTGTAGTTCAGCTCGGTGCTGTCGTCGTCGTACGACGTGACGGTGGTGAGGTCCTTCTCGCAGTTGCCGCAGTACGGCTTGTACGGGAAGTAGCCGGCCGAGCCGCCGCTGCCGTCGTCCTCGCTCGCCGCGCCGGAACCGGCCTCGGCCTCCAGCTCGGCCTCGTCGACCTTCTTCTGCTGCTGCGGCTTCTTGCCGCCCTTGGCGCCCTTGGCACCGGCCTCGGCCGGGTCCTTCTTCGTCCGGTACCGGTCGAGGACGGCGTCGATGTCGGCGCGGTGCTTCATCGCGTGCAGGATCTGCTCGCGGTAGGCACCGGCCGTGTACTGCTCCGTCTGGCTGATGCCGTCGTACTCGACGCCCAGCTCGTCCAGCGAGGCCGTCATCGCGGCCTTGAAGTGCTCCGCCCAGTTCGGGTACGCGGACCCGGCGGGGGCGGGCACCGAGGTCAGCGGCTTGCCGATGTGCTCGGCCCAGGTCTCGTCGACCCCGGGGACGCCGTTCGGCACCTTGCGGTAGCGGTCGTAGTCGTCCCAGGAGATCAGGTGGCGGACCGTGTACCCGCGGCGGCGGATCTCGTCGGCGACCAGGTGCGGGGTCATGACCTCGCGGAGGTTGCCCAGGTGGATCGGGCCCGACGGGGAGAGGCCGGACGCGACGACGACCGGTTTGCCAGGCGCACGACGCTCCGATTCGGCGATGACCTCGTCCGCGAAGCGGGAGACCCAGTCGGCCTCGGTGCTGCTCTGACTCTGAGCCACGGTCTGCACGTCCTTCTCTCTGGTAGCGCTGGTAGGGGCTGCGCCCATTCTCCCAGGTCCCCCCGGGAGCGCGAAAACGGCTTTACCACCCGTGGAATACTGGTTGTGATCCCTTGTACTCCTACGGAAACGGCAGCCAGCTCATGGCCTCGGTCAATTCCCTCGCTTCCTCGCTCCAGCAGCAGCTGGCGGACGCCCTGACGGCAGCCCTGCCGGATGCCGGCACCGCGGACCCGCTGCTGCGACGAAGCGACCGGGCCGACTTCCAGGCCAACGGCATCCTGGCCCTCGCCAAGAAGCTCAAGGGCAACCCCCGCGAGCTGGCCTCCAAGGTCACGGCCGAGCTCCCGTCCGGCCCGGACGGCGGCCTGATCAAGGAGATCGAGGTCTCCGGCCCCGGCTTCCTGAACATCACGCTCAGCGACCGGGCGATCGTCGAGACCCTCGCCGCGCGCGCCGCCGACGACACGGACCGGCTCGGCGTGCCGTACAACGCCGCCGCCGGCACCACCGTCATCGACTACGCCCAGCCCAACGTGGCCAAGGAGATGCACGTCGGCCACCTCCGGTCCGCCGTGATCGGCGACGCGATGGCCCGGATCCTGGAGTTCAGCGGCGAGTCCGTGGTCCGCAGGCACCACATCGGCGACTGGGGCACCCAGTTCGGCATGCTCATCCAGTACCTGGTCGAGCACCCCGACGAGCTGTCCCACCGGACCACCGACGGCACGGAGGACGGCGAGGCCGCCATGTCCTCGCTGAACCGGCTCTACAAGGCGTCCCGGGCGCTCTTCGACTCCGACGAGGAGTTCAAGGCCCGCTCCCGGGACCGCGTCGTCGCGCTCCAGGCGGGCGACGCCGAGACCCTCGCCATGTGGCAGCGGTTCGTCGACGAGTCGAAGATCTACTTCTACTCGGTCTTCCACAAGCTCGACATGGAGATCAGCGACCCCGACATCGTCGGCGAGTCCGGCTACAACGACATGCTGGAGGAGACCGCCCGCCTGCTGGAGGAGTCGGGGGTCGCCGTCCGCTCCGAGGGCGCGCTCTGCGTCTTCTTCGACGACGTGAAGGGCACGGACGGCGAGCCGGTGCCGCTGATCGTGCAGAAGTCCAACGGCGGCTTCGGCTACGCGGCCACCGACCTCTCCGCGATCCGCGACCGGGTCCAGCACCTCAAGGCGTCCACCCTGCTGTACGTGGTCGACGCCCGGCAGGCCCTGCACTTCAAGATGGTCTTCGAGACCGCCCGCCGGGCCGGCTGGCTGAACGACGACGTCAAGGCCGTGCACCTCGCCTTCGGCACCGTGCTCGGCAAGGACGGCAAGCCGTTCAAGACCCGTGAGGGCGAGACGGTCCGGCTGGCGGACCTGCTGGACGAGGCGATCGACCGCGCCTCCACCGTCGTCCGCGAGAAGGCCAAGGACCTCACCGAGGACGAGATCACCGAGCGCGCCACCCAGGTCGGCATCGGCGCGGTCAAGTACGCGGACCTGTCGACGTCCGCCGCCCGCGACTACAAGTTCGACCTGGACCAGATGGTCTCGCTCACCGGCGACACCAGCGTGTACATCCAGTACGCGCACGCCCGGTCCCGCTCGATCAAGCGCAAGGCGGGCGAGCTGGCCTCCCGGCCCCACCCGGAGCTGGAGCTGGCCCCGGCCGAGCGCGCCCTGGCCCTGCACCTGGACCAGTTCGCCGAGGTCGTGACCGAGGTCGCCGCCGCGTACGAGCCGCACAAGCTGGCCTCGTACCTGTACCAGCTCTCCTCGCTGTTCACGACGTTCTACGACCAGTGCCCGGTCCTGAAGGCCGAGGTCCCCGGCGATGTCGCCGAGAACCGCCTCTTCCTCTCGGACCTCACCGCCCGCACCCTCCACCAGGGCATGGAGCTGCTCGGCATCCGGACGCCCGAGCGCCTCTGATCGCACCCGCCGCACCCGGCACACCCGCGTACGTCCCGGCCCGGTGGCCGTGACCAGGGAAGGACCCCGGTCCTAAGGTCCTACTCCTTCTCCTTGGTCACCCACTGGGCCGTGTCGTACCGGTACATGTACGTCGGCCGGGCCTGGATGCTGCTGGTCCGGAACGGCTTGCCGGCGTCGTCGATGCGGAGCAGCCCCGTGCGGCCGCCGCTGCTCCACTCCAGCTCCAGGAACCAGCCGACGTCGTGGCCCTCGACGTGGACCTTGAGGTCGAAGACCTCCACATCGGTGGAGGACACCCGGAACGGGAAGTTCTTCGGCGGCACCCGCTCGCCCTCCTTCTCCCCGGCGACCGGCCGCAGCACCGGCAGGTTGTCGTCGAGGTCGACGTCGAAGGACTGCGGGGTGATGCCGCTTCCGCAGCCCTCCCCCATCGAGTACGCGGACCAGGGCAGCGGCGCCTTCCGGGAGACCGTCCGCACATGGATGCGCTTGATCACGACGGCCTGTTCCGACTTCCCCTGCACGGTGACTTCGAGCTGCATGCTGCCGCCGCCCACCCCGCCCAGCGCCCTCGCCCAGCCCCGGGTGCTCTGCGGCGCGGGCGGCGGAGGCACATCCTCCGGTTTCTGGTCGAGGACGTAGTACTGGCCGCAGGGCTCCTCCCAGTTGTACGAGCTGATCGTGGCGCTCAGCGGGGTCCCAACGACCGCCGGCTTGGACCCGCCACGTCCGGCCGTCGCGCTCGCGGAACCGCCCGGCGCCGGTGACGAGGCGTCGGCCGAGCCGGACGGGGAGGAGCTCGCGGACTTCTTCGCCCGGTCCGGCGAGGCGGTGGTGCCCGCGGTGGTCTCCTCGGGCTCGTCCCCGTCCTTGGCCGCCACGGCAGGGGCGTTGCTCCACTCGTCGGAGCGGTCGGCGGTCAGCCTGCTCACCACGATCGACGTGGGCACGGTCAGCGCGACGACAGCGGCGGCGGCGAGCAGCACCCGGGTCCGCCGGGAGGCCGGGAACACCCTGCGCGGCCGGACGGGCGCCGGGCCCCCGGTCACGTCCTCGGGCGCGTGCGCGTCATCGGATGCGGATACGGGGACGGGTGCAGCCTTGGCCTCGGGCTCCGGCTCGGGGGCCGACTCCGACTCCGGCTCCGGCTCCGGCACGGAAACGGGCACGGGCACAGGCGCGGGCGCGGGTGCGGGTTCGCCCGCCGCGGCCGGGCGCCGACGCGCCGCGTCCGCCACGATCCACCGCCGGTGCAGTTCCACCAGCTCCTCGGGGCTCGCCCCGCACAACCGCCCCAGCCGCTCCACCGGCGCGTACTCGTTCGGCACCGCGTCCCCGTTGCAGTACCTGTGCAGGGTCGACGTGGAGACGTGCAGTCTTCCGGCGAGAACCCCGTAGCTGCGCCCCGAACGATCCTTCAGTTCCTTCAGCAGAGCCGCGAATTCCCCGGCTTCCGGCGTCGCCACCTCGGCGTTCCCCCTCCTGGTCCGTCCCGGAACGCCGTTCCAGGGACGTGGAATCTGCCCAGGTCACAGTACGCGCAGCCGTTCCAGCATCCCCAATGGCCCGTTCGGCGTTGCGGCCGGAATCCGCCGCCCCGCAACCTGATGACACACCGCAGCGACCACCAGGGACGACGCAGTGCGAATGAACTTCCGCATCGAGATCGTCGATGCCGTGGCCATCGGCGTGGTGATCGTGTCCACCGCGATCGTCATGGTCCTGATCTGCCACAACTGACCCAGAAACCGCACCTGTACACACGGGGAGTACCACCACCATGCGCAAGCACCTCCGCACCACCACCCTCGCCGCGACCGCCCTCCTGGCCGCCCTCTCGCTCACCGCCTGCAACGCGGACGACGTCACGGACAACGGCAAGAAGGCGGGCGAGTCCGCCCCGGCCGCGTCCGAGAGCAACACCGGTGCCCCGAAGACCGACCAGGACACCGAGGGCGCCAAGGGCGCCTCCGAAGGAAGCTCCGAGGGCGCCGCCAAGGGAAGCTCCGAGGGCAACTCCAACGGCACCTCCAACTCGTCGGCCGGGAACGCCTCCTCCAAGGGCGGCGGCAACGGCGGAGGCTCCACCAGCAAGTCCCCCGTCACCTGCACCGGCGCCAACACCAAGGTCACCGTCACCCAGGTGAGCCGGCCCATCAACCACCTGCTGCTCACCGCCACCAACACCGGCACCGCGCCCTGCTTCGCGTACTACGCGCCGGGCCTCCGCTTCGACAACGCCCAGTCGGCGTTCCCGGTGCTGGAGAGCAGCAAGCCGCAGGCCGTGGTGACCCTCGCGCCGGGCCAGTCCGGGTACGCCGCCATCGGTCTGGCCGGGGAGCCCGACGGCCAGGAGCAGCACAAGTCCAACCACCTCTCGGTGTACTTCACGGGCCGGGCCAACCAGGGCTCCGTCGGCTCCCCCGCCGAGCTGACCCTCCCCGCGGGCACCACCTGGGCCGACAACGGCTTCGTCACCTACTGGCAGGCCGACATGGCGGACGCCCTCACCTTCTGACCCGCCGGAGAAGCAGGGGAAACGGCAACGCAGCAAAGGCCCCGCACCCGTCGAACACGGGAGCTAACATCGGCCGCATGGCGATGTTCGTGCACCTGACAGCCTCCGCGAACGCGGCGCGCATCCGCCGCTCCGGGGTGAGGGCCGTCAGCCACGGACGCGACGCGGACCGGTCGCGGGGCCTCTACTGCTTTCCCGTACTCCCCTCGTACACCCTCACGCACCAGTGGTTGCGCGAGCTGTCGCGGCGCAGTGGGCCGAGGGGGCTGGTCGCCGTGCATCTGCGGCTCCCGGACGACGAGCCGGTGACGGTGGGCCGCTACCACCAGGAGCCCAGGCACGTCACGGCCGCCGAGGCGGTACGCCGGATCGGCGCGCTGGACGATCCGCGCGGCTGGGAGGTGTTCGTCCCCCGGTCGGCCGCCAAGGGCGAGGTGCACAGCGTCCGCCCGGTCCGCCAGGTCACCGGCTGGCGGTACTTCCCGGACGCGCACGGCACGACCCCCTGCACCTGCGCCGGTTGCCGGGTACGGGGCGAGTACGGGTCGCGGCGCCTGCGGGAGCGCCGCCCGCACCCCCTGGACGGCCCGCCGCCCGCCGCCCCGGTCCTCCTCCGGCAGATCGCCGCGGCGGGCACCCCGGGCGACCCGGAACAGCTCACCCGGACCCTCGACTGGTTCGGGCTGCGGCGGCGCGGCCCGGTCGACCGACTGGCCCACCTCGCGGACCACCCGGACCGGGAGGTGCGCCGGGCCCTCGTCTGGGCCGTCGCGAGATGGACCACCCCCGGCACCGCCGACCTGCTCCAACGCCTCGCCGGGGACCGGGACGAGTCGGTCCGGGAGGCCGCCGCCTGGAACCTGTCCGAGCGCTCCTGAGCCTGCGCCCGGACCCGTACAGATTTTTTGTACGGGTCGTGCGCGCGTGACGCGGGCGCGCGGGTGGAAGTTCGCTCGGTATGCACCCCAGTAAGCGGAAGCGCAAGAACGCGTCGGCCATGAAGATGGTGGGACGGCTGATGGCCTTCTACCGCGACCGGATCGACGTCACGCAGGTCCAGTTGGCCGAGATGACCGGCCACCATCCGGAGACGATCTCCTCCATCGAGCAGGGGCGGCGCGTCCTGTTGCGTTCGCTGGCCGTCAAGGTCGACGAAGTGCTGGGGACGGGCGGTGCGTTGGCGGTGGCCATCGAGGAGCTGCCGGAGATCGACCTCATTCCGCAGTGGGCGGACGAGTACCTGGAACTGGAGCTGGATGCGCTGACCCTGTCCTGGTACGACAACCAGGTCATGCCGGGGCTCCTCCAGACGCCGCGCTACGCGGAGACGCTCTTCCGTAACCGGATTCCAACCTTCAGCGAGGCCGAGGTGGCGTTCCAAACGGAGACCCGGCTCAAACGCCAGGAGATCCTGCATCGGCCGTCGCCGCCAACCCTTAGTTTCGTCGTCTGGGAGCCGGTCCTGAGCCTCCAACTCACCGACGACGAGGCGCATGCGGAACAACTGCGGCACCTGCTGGAGTGCGCCGATCTCCCCGGTGTATGTCTCCAGGTCCTGCCCTTGAGTCACCGCACTCACGCAGGCCTCGCAGGCCCCTTCATTCTGCTGGAGACACCGGACTTCCAACGCCTCGCCTACTCCGAAACACAACGCGGCAGCCTGCTGGTCTCCGACCCCGACGAGATCAGCATCCTCTCCCAGAAATATGCGATGCTGCGAACCCAGGCGCTCACCCCCGAAGACACCAGGCGCCTGTTGAAACGCTTGCTGGGAGAGCAATGAGCACCGCACTTGAGTGGTTCAAGTCCAGCTACAGCGGCAGCGAGGGCGGTGCGTGCCTCGAAGTCGCCTACGAATGGCGGAAGTCGAGCTACAGCAGCGACGAGGGTGGCGCCTGCGTCGAGGTCGGCTATCACTGGCAGAAGTCGAGCCACAGCGGCGATCAGCTCGAAGCCTGCGTCGAGGTCGCCGCGTGCACCGCCGCCGTCCACATCCGCGACTCCAAGAACCCCGACGGCCCCACCTTCACCGTCGGCCCCACCGCCTGGACGTCCTTCGCCGGATACGCCGCCGCCGAGCGGCACACTGGCTGAGACCACCCCGAGGGAGAGACGGCGCCACGATGTCAGTGATCCACCGCACCACCCTGAAGCCCACCAAGCTCGAACTCCTCACCCCCTGGCTGCCCGCGCAGCCCTGGTACGCCGGTGCCGAGGGACAGCGGCCCGAGCTGGACAGGACCGGCGGATTCCGGCTCGACGACCCGGCGGGCGAGGTGGGGATCGAGTTCATGGTGGTCACCGACACCTCGGGGCCCGAGCCGGTCTCGTACCACGTGCCGCTGACCTACCGGGGCGCACCGCTTCCCGGCGCCGATCACGCCCTCATCGGCACCACCGAGCACGGTGTCCTCGGCGACCGCTGGGTCTACGACGGGGCGCACGACCCGGTTGTGGCAGCCCAGTTGTACGCGCTCCTGCTCGGCGAGGCCGAACCGCAGATGCAGCGCGTCAGCGACACCCCCGACCCGTCCGTCACCGCCCGGTTCACCGGACAGCGCGACGCGGCCGGGCCCACCGTCACCTCCGTCACGTCCGTCACCGACGCCCCGCACGGCACGGACATCACCCTCACCACCGCCTCCGGCGGCGGTCCGCTGATCCTGCGCGTCCAGCGTGTGCTCGGCCCCGGCGAGGAGAGCGACACGGAGGCGCTCGGCGAGATCACCGCCGACGCGCTCCGACCGGACGGCACCCCGGCGCGCGCCGTCTTCGTCACCGCCCACGCACAGCCGTAACCGACGCCGGTTCCGACCGGCCGAACCCGAACCCGGGCCCGGTCGGCCGGGCCCGGTCCGTGGCGTCCCGTCCCGTACGCCGTGTCAGACGGCGGTCGCGGGGCGGGGCGCCCGGCGCATCGCCCAGACCGGCGGGCCGCCGTGCGGAAGCCCGGCCTCCGCGAGCACGGTGAAGCCGAAGTGCTCGTAGAAGGGGACGTTGGCCTCCTTGGACGACTCCAGGTAGACGGGCAGGCCCGCCGCGTCCGCCCGCTCCAGCCCGGACCGCAGCAGGGCCGCGCCGTGCCCCTTCCCCCGGGCCGCCGGATCGGCGCCGACCACCGCCAGGTACCAGTGCGGTTCCTTCGGCCCGTGTTCGGCCGCCAGGGCAACGGCCTCGCGGAACAGTTCGGCCCGGTCGCCGAGGACATCGGCCAGCTCGCCCAGCGTCGTCGCGTCCGGAACGACCTTGTCCTGCGCCTCCGGTGGCACCCAGAACGCCGCCGCGTCGTCGGTGCGCTCACACATCCCGTACGGGCCGTACTGCCGGGTGAAGATCGTGGTGAAGTACCGGGCCAGGCCCGCCGCCCGGGACCGCTCGTCGGGGAAGAACCAGGTCATCATCGGGTCGTCGTCGAAGGCACGCGTCAGAGTGGCGGCGATCCGCTCGGCGTCCTCGGCCACGGCCGGTCGCACATCGTTCTGTATCGGCATACGGGGCATTCTGCACGCCGCCCGCGACAGGATCACCTCCCCCCGCCGCTCGGCGAGTTCGTCCTCGGCCCCGCTGATCCGTACCGTTACCCGCATTGGTCTTGACCAATCTTTCGAGGTATGAAAAGCATGGCCAAAGTCGTCACAGATGGCCATACGACCACCTTCGCGGGAGAACGAACCCCCATGCGCATATCCGCAGCCGCCGCAGCCGCCACGCTCGGCGGAGCCCTTGTCCTCGGTCTGACGGTCGCCCCGGCCGTCCAGGCCGCCCCGGCCGATTCGGCCTCGTGCACCAACGACGCCTTCTCCGTCGCCGGGAAGTACGGCGAGTTCGTCCTCGGCGACGACGTCCACACCCCCGACGCCGAGGGCGCGGTGGCCGTGGGCGGCAACGCCGACTTCCGGGGCGGCTTCAGCGTCGCCAACGAGCTCTCCGCCGCCGAGGTCGACGCCCTGCCGGGCCGCGCATCGCTGGTCGTCCGGGGCGACCTGCTCAACGGCAACTCCGTCACCGCCGTGATGAAGGGCAACGCCGTCGTCGGCGGCGACATCCGCGACCGCGCCCTCGAAATGCACGCGGGCAGCGTCAGCAAGAACGCCGGACTCATCGACTTCGACGCCGAGTTCGGCAAGCTCCGCGCCTACTCCACCGCGCTGGGCTCCGAGGCCGCCACCGACGGCACCCGCGTGGAGGCCAGCGGCAACCGCCTCACCCTGGAGGGCACCAACTCCTCCCGCAACATCTTCAAGGTGACCACCGCCCAGCTGGAGAAGGCCAAGGAGGTCTTCCTGAAGGTTCCGGCGGGCGCCACCAGCGTCGTCAACGTCAGCGGCCGCGACTACGACATGGCGCAGGCCGGCACCACCGGGTTCTTCCTCTCCGGCGGCCAGGACTTCGTCCTCGACGACAAGCTCCAGAGCGCCTCCGGCGGCAAGGTCCGCGCCCGCCTCCTGTGGAACTTCCCGGACGCCCGCACCGTCACCAAGCACAGCGGCGCCGCCTGGCCGGGCAGCGTCCTCGCCCCCAACGCCCACCTGGAGCTGGGCAGCGGCGCCCCGGTCAACGGCTCCGTCTGGGTCGCCTCGCTGCACGGCACCGGCGGCGCCGAGACCCACCACTTCCCGTTCAGCGGCTGCCTCCCGGAGACCGGCGAGACCCCGCCGCCCGCCACCCCGAGCACCACCCCCTCCACCACCCCGCCCACCACCTCGACGCCGTCCGCCCCGGCCACCCCGCCCGCGAGCGGCACCCCGACCCCGGGCACGTCCAGCCCCGCGGTCCCGGGCACCCCGGGCCCCTCGGACAGCGCCCCGGGCGGCAAGGCGGACGGTGACCTCGCCTCCACCGGCAGCAGCGGCACGATCCCGCTGGTCATCGGCACCGTCGTCGTCCTCGCCGCAGGTGCGGGCCTGACCGTCGCCGCCCGCCGCCGTTCGAAGCGCGCCTGATCCCGGGCCGTCCGGGGCGGGGCGTCCGGGGTGAGACCCCGGCGCGCCGCTCCGGGCGGCCGGCTGTCAGTGGGGCCCCGTACGCTCACCACCATGGCGAACCTTCCCAACCCGCTGGTGTCCCCGGCCGATTCGGGGCTCCGGCTCCCGCCCGGCTCGACGATCGACACCACCTGCGACGGCACCTGGCACGAGCCCCTGCTCTGGTGCGCCGACGAGCCCGCCGCCCACGGCGACTGGCGGGAACTGCGGGCGGCCGGACGGCCCGTGGGACTGCTCCCGGTCCTGATCGACGGCGGGCGGCGCGGCCAGTGGCCCGCCGAGTGGGACCTGATGCCGGAGGACACCTCCTACCCCGGCGACCACGACGCGGAGGAGATCCTCGCCGGGTACTGGCAGGACAACGCCCCCGAGGAGATCGACGCCGCCGAGGGCGACTGGCCGGGCCTGGCCCCCGTACCGGCCGCCGAGGGGCTCGACACCCCCGACGACCTGGCGGCGGCCATCGCGGAGGAGTGCGTCGGCCCGGACGGCTGGTACCCCGGATCGCGGGCCGCGCTCGTCCCGGCCCGCCGCAGCGCGGACATCCCGGCGGCCATCGGCTGGTCCGGCCCGCTCAACTACGAGGAGGACACCGGCCGGATCAGCGCCGTGCTCCGCTCCTGGGAGGACCGCTACGGCATCCGCGTCGTCGTGCTCGGCTTCGACACCCTGACCGTCACGGTCTCCCGCCCGCCCACCACCCTCGCCGAGGCGCGGGCGGTCGCCGCCGAGCACTACGCCTTCTGCCCCGACAACATCGACCAGAACCCGCCGTACGACCTCGACGCCTACGCGGAGAAGTCCGTGCTCGGGCAGGAGATCTGGTCCTTCTGGTGGGACTGACCGACCCGCCAGACTCACCGGCGGACTGAGTACGCGCACTCATGCGGCGCCCCGGGCCACGGAGTTGACTCGTACACATGACCGAAGACGTGACCGAAGCCATGGCCGGCGCCGCCGCACCCGACCGCCCCTCGCGCGTCTGGATCGGCTCGCTGATCTCGACGCTCGCGACGCTCCCGCTCGGCCTGCTCGTCCTGGTCTACGGCGGGCTCTCCCCCATGGCCTGCGACTCCTGCACGGAAACGGTCGCCCACCGGTTCGACGCCAGCTTCGGGCCCGCCTGGACGGCGCTCTGCGTCCTGCTGGGGCTCGCCGGTGTCCTACTGGTGGCGAGCTGGGTGGGCGCCTTCCGCAGACCGGCGGCGGGGACGGTCCTCGCCGTGCTCGCGCCCGTCACGGTGTTCGTCGCCTGGGTCGTGTTCACGGCCTTGATCGACTGGCCCTGACCGGGCACCACCCGTCACCGCGATCCACCACACCCTGACCGAAAGGCGCACCATGACCCGGACCCCCGGCGAACTCGCCGCCCTCGTGGCCGAGTTCCGCGCCCTGCCCGCCGACGACGACCGCAGACGCGCGATCATCGCCGAGCTGGACGGCGACCCGGGCGCCGAACCGTTCCTGATCGGCGTCGTCGCCGACCCCGAGGAGTACGACCTCGCCCGCACGGAGGCCGCCACCCTGCTGCGCCTGTGGCCCCCGGCCGACCCCGAGGTCCGCCGCGAAGCCGGCCGGGCCCTGCTCGCCGCGCTCGACGACCCGGAGGAGGACCTGGTCCGCCAGTACGCCGCCATGGCCCTCGGCCCCTACGCCGACGCCCCGGCGGTCCGCCGGGCGCTGACCGCCGCCGCGGAGGCGGGCGACGACCCCCTCGTACGCGCCGCCGCCCGCAGCGCCCTCGCCGAGGCGGGCCCGGACGGCGCGGCGTAGCCCGGCCCCGTCATCGTCGCTGTCGCCGTCGCCGTCGCCGTCGCCGTCGCCGTCGCCGGTTCAGCTTCCCCCGCCGTCCAGGGCGGCGATCTCGCGCACGGACCCGGCGATCGCCCGGAAGTCCTTCCGGAGGATCGCGCCGTGGTTGCTGGGGACCTTCGCGCCGACCCGGATGCGCGGGTTGCGGGCGGTCACCCCGTCGAGACTGGTGCGTATCCGCTCCTGCTCGTCGTCCCGGCTTCCGAGCGACGTGCCGGAGGCGACCACGTAGCGCACCGGAACGGTGATGCCGGCGAGCACGGGGCCCAGTTCGCTCGCACGGGAGATCCGGCCCAGCTCGATGTTGCTCTCGGCCTGCTGCTCGGCGGACATGCGCGGGGCCAGGCCAGTCGGGCGCAGCAGCGGCAGGAACCAGCCCATCCGCCGGAACATCTTCCGCATGCGCAGCTCCATCGCCTCGTCGAGCCAGTCGTACGGGAACGCGCCGTCGACCAGGACCGCGCCCAGCGCGCGCTCCGGATTGCGCGCCGCCCAGTGCGCCCCGACGAACGCCCCGTAGGACCAGCCCACCACCAGCGCCCGGTCCACGCCCCGGGCCTCCAGTACGGCGTCGACGTCCCGGACGGCCGCCTCGAAGGAGTAGTCCGCCGAGCGCTTCGACTTCCTGCCGCGCGCCCGTTCGTCGTAGGTGATGTGGCGCCATTCGGTTCCCAGTTCGGCGAGGACGCGGCGCCAGTAGCCCTGGGTGGCGAACTGGCCGTTGAGGTAGATCACGGGGGTTCCGGGGCCGCCGGTGTCGGTGACGGCCAGGGCCGTGTCGTCGACCGGCACCATGCCGGTCCACCGTGCGCTGTTGCCGGGCGCGCCGTTCGTGGGTGTGCTGTTCATGGGCGTGCGGTTGGTGTGCGGGCCGTCTTCCCTCATGGGTTCCCCCCTGGTCACATGGGTCCGGTCGTCGGTGCTGGTCGGTCAGAGGCTGCGGGCGGTGATGTCGCCGTGCGAGGTGGTGGCGCGGATGTCGAGTCCGGCGGTGCCGTCGTTCCGCAGGGCGTTGTCGACGCGGCCGTGGTCCGTACCGGCGTCGAGGGTGGCCGAGACCCCCGCGGCGGCGCGGACCGAGATGTCACCGGACCGGGTGCGGAGTACGACCGTGCCGCGTACGGCCTCGGCGACCTCGATACGGCCCCGCTCGGTGCTGATCTCCGCGGGGCCGCCCAGCCGGCCGACCTCGACGTCCCCGTCGATCGCGGTGAGGCGCAGGCTCGCGGCCTCGTCGATCCTGACCCGGCGGTACGCGCCCTCGAAGACGACGTCGCCGAGACGGCCGACACCCCGGGGCTCGGCGCTGTCGGCCCGCCCCTCCACGCGGGAGCCGGCGGGCAGCCGGACGGTGATCTCCACGGCCCCCGAGGGCCCGGAGAGCCGACCGCCGGGGGCGTCGGCCGCGATCCGCAGGACACCGTCGGCGTACGAGACCGCGATCCGCTCGACGGCCTTGGCGTCGCGGCCCTTGGAGGCGTCGGCGGGCCGGATCTCGACGGTGGTGTCGGCACGGTCTGCGGCGATGAACCGGACGCTCCCGGCGGGGATGTCCAGGACGGCGGAGACCGGGGCGGGAGTGTCGAACTTCTGCATGGTGCTCTCCTGCGCTCGTTTTGTTTCCGACAACAGAAACGCTACGTTGCTTTCCAGATCACGACAACGCTTTCATTGCGATGGATCGGCATTTATGCAGCTCAGAGCGGTTCAATTGTTGCAACGATCCTGAACGACAACGCAACGAGGCGACCCGGCTCGTTGCAATGGAAAGGAGGTGAACGCTAAGGTCGGACGGTCAGGAGAGGGACCGCCCCGTGACCACCGAGACCACCGAGGAGACCGCGATGCCGGGAGGCAGACTCACCCAGCAGGAACGCCAGCAGATCGCGCTGGGACTGGCCGACAGCCTCCCCTACGCCGAGATCGCCCGTCGCCTCGGCCGCCCGACCTCGACGGTCACGCGCGAGGTGATGCGCAACGGCGGCCCCACCGCCTACCGCGCCGACCTGGCCCACCGCGCCACCGAACACCGCGCCCACCGACGCAGGCCCGGCACCGCCCGGGGGCCGGAGTCCGCCCCCCACCCGGACGGCCGCGACACCGGAGCCGTGGCCGCCTACGAGGAGGTGTTCGCCACCGTCCTCATGGGCTCCGGCCTGAACAGGATGGCGGCCCGCGTCCTGACCTGCCTGTACACCACCGACTCGGGCAGCCTCACCGCCTCCGAGCTGGTCCAGCGCCTCCGGGTCAGCCCCGCCTCCGTCTCCAAGGCGATCGCCTTCCTGGAGGGCCAGAGCCTCGTCCGGCGGGAACGCGACGACCGCCGCCGCGACCGCTACGTCGTCGACGACGACCTCTTCTACCAGGCGACGATCGCCAGCGCCCGCGCCAACGACCAGCTCGTCGAGACCGCGCGCCGGGGCGCCGCCGTCCTCGGCGCCGACACCCCCGCCGCCGCCCGCCTGGAGAACATCGCCCGCTTCCTCGACTTCATCAGCGAGAGCATCACCCGCGCCGCCGAACAGGCCCGAGAGGTCCTCCGCACCGCCCCCGCACCGCCCCCGGCCCGACAGGACCCGGCCGACTGACCCCCCCGGACCGGACCAAACCAAGGCCCACGCACGCGCACGGGGACCACACGCGCACGGGGGCCGCCGCGGCACTCCCGTACCGCGACGGCCCCCGGCCGTCACCACTCCCGGACCGGCTCCGGATCAGCCCCGGGCCAGCCGCTGCGCGACCTCCGTCGCCCAGTACGTGAGGATCATCTGCGCGCCCGCGCGCCGGATCCCCGTCAGGCTCTCCATGATCGCCGCGTCCCGGTCGATCCAGCCCTTCTCCGCGGCCGCCTCGACCATCGCGTACTCACCGCTGATCTGGTACGCGGCCACCGGCACGTCCACCGCGTCGGCGACCTTCGCCAGGATGTCGAGGTACGGACCGGCCGGCTTGACCATGACCATGTCCGCGCCCTCCGCCAGGTCCAGCGCCAGCTCCCGCATCGACTCCCGGGCGTTCGCCGGATCCTGCTGGTACGTCCTGCGGTCGCCCCTGAGCGAGGAGCCCACCGCCTCGCGGAACGGCCCGTAGAACGCCGAGGCGTACTTCACGGTGTACGCGAGGATCGACACGTCCTCGTGGCCCGTCTGGTCCAGCGCGTCCCGGATGACGCCGACCTGGCCGTCCATCATCCCGCTCGGCCCCACCACATGGGCGCCCGCGTCGGCCTGGACCTGGGCCATCTCCGCGTACCGCTCCAGCGTCGCGTCGTTGTCGACCCGGCCGTCCTCGGTCAGCACCCCGCAGTGCCCGTGGTCGGTGTACTCGTCCAGGCACAGGTCCGACATCACGACGAGGTCGTCACCGACCTCCTCGCGCACCGCCCGCAGCCCCGCCTGGAGGATGCCGTCCGGGTCGGTGCCCGCCGTGCCCCGGCCGTCCTTCTTCTCGTCCGCCGGAACCCCGAACAGCATGATCCCGGAGACCCCCGCCGACACCGCGTCCACCGCGGCCTTCCGCAGGGTGTCCAGGGTGTGCTGCACCACACCGGGCATGGTCGAGATCGCGACCGGGGCGTCGATGCCCTCGCGCACGAACGCGGGCAGGATCAGATCCGCCGCGTCCAGCCGCGTCTCGGCGACCATCCGGCGCATCGCCGGGGTCGTCCGCAGCCGCCGGGGGCGGGAGCCAGGGAAGTTTCCGTACACCGTCATGGTTCGAGACTAGACCCGCACACATCACCGGTTTACCGACACCCGTGCCGGAAAAACCGCGCGAAAAGGGCGGAGGCCCGGTCGCCGAGGCAACCGGGCCTTCCCCCACCGCGTATCGCGACCCGTCAGGTCGTCGTGCGCCTGCGACGCGCCCCCGGGCGCCGCTCGCTCGGCCGCGTCACCGGGTCACCGGCCTCCTTCGCGGCCTCCCGGCGCCGCGCGCCGAACTCGGCCAGCGCCTCGGCCAGCTTGTGCACCGAGGGCTCCGGCGACAGGACGTCGACCCGCAGCCCGTGCTCCTCCGCGGTCTTCGCCGTCGCCGGCCCGATACACGCGATCACCGTCACGTTGTGCGGCTTGCCCGCGATCCCGACCAGGTTCCGCACCGTCGACGAGGAGGTGAAGAGCACCGCGTCGAAGCCACCGCCCTTGATCGCCTCACGGGTCTCGGCCGGCGGCGGCGAGGCGCGGACCGTGCGGTACGCGGTCACGTCGTCGACCTCCCAGCCCAGCTCGATCAGCCCGGCCACCAGCGTCTCCGTCGCGATGTCGGCGCGCGGCAGGAACACCCGGTCGATCGGGTCGAAGACCGGGTCGTAGGGCGGCCAGTCCTCCAGCAGACCGGCGGCGGACTGCTCACCGGACGGCACCAGGTCCGGCTTCACGCCGAAGTCGACCAGCGCGGCGGCGGTCTGCTCGCCCACCGCCGCGACCTTGATCCCGGCGAAGGCACGGGCGTCGAGCCCGTACTCCTCGAACTTCTCCCGGACGGCCTTCACGGCGTTGACGCTGGTGAAGGCGATCCACTCGTAGCGGCCGGTCACCAGACCCTTGACCGCGCGCTCCATCTGCTGGGGCGTACGGGGCGGCTCCACGGCGATCGTGGGGACCTCGTGCGGCACGGCACCGTACGAACGGAGCTGGTCGGAGAGCGACGCCGCCTGTTCCTTCGTCCGCGGCACCAGCACCTTCCAGCCGAACATCGGCTTGGACTCGAACCACGAGAGCTGGTCGCGACGGGCGGCGGAGGTGCGCTCACCGACCACGGCTATGACGGGTCGGTGGCCCTCCGGAGACGGCAGCACCTTCGCCTGCTTCAGCACCTGCGCGATCGTCCCCAGCGTGGCCGTCCAGGTCCGCTGGCGGGTCGTCGTCCCCGCGACCGTCACGGTCAGCGGGGTGTCGGGCTTGCGGCCCGCCGAGACCAGCTCACCGGCGGCCGCGGCCACCGAGTCGAGCGTCGTCGACACGACGGCCGTGGCATCGCTCGCCCCGACCTCCGCCCAGCACCGGTCGGACGCCGTACGGGCGTCGACGAACCGGACGTCCGCGCCCTGCTCGTCCCGGAGCGGCACACCGGCGTACGCCGGCACGCCCACCGCGTTCGCCACCCCCGGAACCACCTCGAACGGGATGCCCGCGGCGGCGCAGGCGAGCATCTCGGAGCCCGCGCTCCCGTCCAGCCCGGGGTCGCCGGAAACGGCACGGACGACCCGCCTGCCGCCCTTCACCGCCTCCATGACAAGATTGACCGCATCCCTCAGGACGGGGACGCCGGCGGCTGCTGACTGCGCGTCAACAACCGTCAGCTCGGGCGTGCTTACGCCTGCCCGCGCATGGCAGCGAACGACGCCGAGAACGTCCGGCTCGGCGACAAGGACGTCCGCGCTCGCGAGCGCCTCGACGGCGCGCAGCGTCAGCAGTCCCGGATCGCCGGGACCGGCGCCGAGGAAGGTGACGTGCCCTTGTGCGGACAGGGCCGGAAAGTCGGATGCGGCGGGGCCGGTGGGGCTCAAAGTGCTCGCTCCCCCATAAGACCGGCCGCACCCTTGGCAAGCATCTCGGCCGCGAGCTCGCGACCGAGCGCCGCCGCGTCGTCCTGCGACGTGGGAACGGGACCGGTGGTGGACAGCTGCACCAGCGAGGAACCGTCGGTGGAACCGACGACTCCGCGCAGGCGCAGTTCGTTGACAGCCTGTCCGTCGACCAGGAGGTCGGCCAGCGCACCCACAGGTGCGGAGCAACCGGCCTCCAGGGCGGCGAGCAGGGCACGCTCCGCCGTCACGGCGGCCCGGGTGTACGGGTCGTCGAGCTCGGCGAGCGCGGCGGCGAGGTCGGCGCTGCTCGCAGCGCACTCGATCGCCAGTGCTCCCTGGCCGGGAGCGGGCAGAACGGTGTCGACCGACAGGAAGTCGGTCACCTCACCGCTCCGGCCGAGGCGGCTGAGTCCGGCCGCGGCGAGTACCACCGCGTCCAGTTCACCGCTCCGGACGAGTCCGATACGCGTATCGACGTTGCCCCGGATCGGCACCGTCTCGATGTCGAGCCCGTGGCTGCGGGCGTACGCGTTGAGCTGCGCCATGCGGCGCGGCGAGCCGGTGCCGACGCGGGCGCCGGGCGGCAGCTCCCCGAAGGTCAGCCCGTCCCGCGCCACCAGCACGTCGCGCGGGTCCTCGCGCACCGGCACGGCGGCCAGCAGCAGGCCCTCGGGCTGGGCGGTCGGCAGGTCCTTCAGCGAGTGGACGGCGAAGTCCACCTCGCCGCGGAGCAGCGCCTCGCGCAGCGCGGCGACGAACACACCGGTGCCGCCGATCTGCGCCAGGTGCTCGCGCGAGATGTCGCCGTACGTGGTGATCTCGACGAGCTCGACGGCCCGACCGGTCACCTCGCGCACCGCCTCCGCCACATGGCCGGACTGCGCCATGGCGAGCTGGCTGCGGCGGGTACCCAGCCTCAGCGGCTTGTCGGCTGCCGTGCCCAGGGATGAGTTGTCGGTCATGACCGCCCTCGATTCGGGTCGTTCAGGTCTGCCCGGGAGACGGCGGCGACCGTCTGCGGGTCAAGGTCGAAGAGTTCTCTCAGCGCGTCCGCGTACCCGGCGCCGCCGGGCTCGCTGGCGAGCTGCTTGACCCGCACGGTGGGCGCGTGCAGGAGCTTGTCGACGACGCGGCGCACGGTCTGGGTGATCTCCGCGCGCTGCTTCTCGTCCAGGTCGGGGAGGCGCCCGTCGAGCCGCGCGATCTCGCCCGCGACCACTCCGGCGGCCATCGTGCGCAGCGCGACGACGGTCGGGGTGATGTGGGCGGCGCGCTGGGCGGCGCCGAAGGCGGCGACCTCGTCGGAGACGATGGTGCGCACCTGGTCCACGTCGGCGGCCATCGGGGCGTCGGCGGACGCCTCGGCCAGCGACTCGATGTCGACGAGACGCACCCCGTCGAGCCGGGCCGCCTCGCCGTCGATGTCGCGCGGCATGGCGAGGTCCAGCAGCGCCAGGCGCACGGGGCCGGCGCCCTGGGCGGGCACGGTGGCCCGGCGGACGGCCTGGCGGACCGTTCCGGCACCGTTCCCCGCGGCGTTCTCGACCCAGGCGGCGTGCCGGTCGACGTCGGCGGGTGCGGGCACCACGGACACGGCGGACACGGCGGGGACCTCGGCGTCGGCGGCCTCCACGGCGGGCGCGGCCTCCAGGCCGAGCGCGTCGGCGACGGCCTCGGCGGTCAGCACGAGACCGGTTGCGCCGGTGCACGAGACGACGATGTCGGCACGTGTCAGTTCGTCGCAGACATCGGCCATCTCCACGGCCCGGGCGACCACTCCGGTGCCCCCGGGCTGGGCCAGGATCTCGACGAGCCGGTCCGCGCGGGCCCGGGTCCGGTTGGCGACGACGATCTCGGCGACCCCGGTACGGGCCAGGGTGGCGGCGGCGAGCGAGGACATCGAGCCCGCGCCGATCACCAGGGCGCGCTTGCCCCCGGCCCAGTCGGCGACGTCCCCGCCGGCGGCGAGCTGTTCGAGCCCGAAGGTGACGAGCGACTGCCCGGCCCGGTCGATCCCGGTCTCGCTGTGCGCCCGCTTGCCGACCCGCAGCGCCTGCTGGAAGAGGTCGTTCAGCAGCCGGCCCGCGGTGTGCAGCTCCTGCCCCACCGCCAGCGTGTCCTTGATCTGGCCGAGGATCTGGCCCTCGCCGACGACCATCGAGTCCAGCCCGCACGCCACCGAGAAGAGGTGGTGGACGGCCCGGTCCTCGTAGTGCACGTAGAGGTACGGGGTCAGCTCGTCCAGGCCGACACCGCTGTGCCGGGCGAGGAGCGTGGACAGCTCGGCGACGCCCGCGTGGAACTTGTCCACGTCGGCGTAGAGCTCGATGCGGTTGCAGGTGGCGAGGACGGCGGCCTCGGCCGCGGGCTCGGCGGCCAGCGTGTCCTGGAGCAGCTTGTCCCGGGTATCGGCGGACAGCGAGGCACGCTCCAGCACGGACACCGGAGCGCTGCGGTGGCTCAGTCCTACGACGAGAAGGCTCATGCCGGCATCACGGCGGGCATGTCCCCGTCAGGTCCCTTGCGGTCGGTGGCGGCGGCCCGCACCGGGGGCGCGGCCGGGTCCCCGGCGCCGCCGGTGGTGTCCTCGACGGCCTTGCGCTGCTCGTGGAAGGCGAGGATCTGGAGCTCGATGGAGAGGTCGACCTTGCGGACGTCGACACCGTCGGGCACGGAGAGCACGGTCGGCGCGAAGTTCAGGATGGAGGTGACGCCCGCGGCGACGAGCCGGTCGCAGACCTGCTGCGCGGCCCCGGCCGGGGTCGAGATGACACCGATCGACACACCGTTGTCCCCGACGATCCGCTCCAGGTCGTCGGCGTGCTGCACGGGGATACCGGCGACCGGCGTCCCGGCCATCGCGGGATCGGCGTCGATCAGCGCGGCGACCCGGAAACCACGGGAGGCGAAACCGCCGTAGTTGGCGAGCGCGGCGCCGAGGTTGCCGATGCCGACGATCACGACCGGCCAGTCCTGGGTGAGCCCAAGTTCGCGGGAGATCTGGTACACGAGATACTCGACGTCGTACCCGACACCGCGCGTCCCGTACGAACCGAGGTAGCTGAAGTCCTTCCGCAGCTTCGCGGAATTGACCCCGGCCGCCGCGGCGAGTTCCTCGGAGGAGACCGTGGGTACCGAGCGCTCGGAGAGCGCGGTCAACGCGCGCAGATACAGCGGAAGACGGGCGACGGTGGCCTCGGGAATTCCTCGGCTACGGGTCGCCGGTCGGTGATTTCGGCCAGTTGCCACGGTGCTCCTGCGGGATGAGCGGGGCTGCAGGCGGCCGTATTTCCCATGACCGCCCCGTCGAATGCAGGCTATGTCTTTGTGAACGCGTGCACAAAGATAGTGTCCGTTTTGTCCGGTCAAAGTGACCGGGGTCACGCACATTCGTCGCGCGATCCCGGAACCAAGGACCGCATCAGCCCGTTGCAGGCCCGAAGGGGGCAAAGCGGCACACACTCCTCACAACCACTCCCCCGAGACCACTCAAAACGCCCACGATGGTAACCGGCTTCGCTCAGGAAAGCAGCGCCCCGCGCAACCGCGCCGCGTCCACCCGCCAGAACGTGTGCTGCTCGCCGTCGACGAGCACGACCGGGATCTGCTCCCAGTACTCCCGGTACAGCCGCTCGTCCAGGGTGATGTCCTTCTCCTCCCAGGACGCCCCGGTCTCCTCGCACACCTCCCGCACCACCTGCCTCGCGTCGTCGCAGAGATGGCACCCGGGCTTCCCCACCAGGGTCACCACCCGCTCCTCGGGCTTCTTCTTCGTACGTCGCAACAAGGGGCTCATGCCCTCATTCTGCGCCGCGCCCGCACCGGCTCCCCCCGCGGGCCCGGCGGCCGCTTCACCCGTTCGACAAACCTCCGGTCAAGAGTTCACGCCATGGCATACCGGCAGCTCGGGAAGGGCCCGGCCGACTGGCTATGCTCACCACATGGCCGCTTTTGGATGGCTCACCCCCCGTAGGCGCCCCGCGACAGCACGGAGTGTGCTGGCCGGCGAGGCGGCAGCCGAGGCAGCGCGCAAGACCTCCCTCACCGAGGACCTCACGGAAGCCGCGGAGACCCCGGAAACCTCCGAGACCTCGAAGTCCGCGAAACAGGCGGAGGCCGAGGAGGCCCCGTTCCCCGTCGTCGGCGACGACCTGGCCGCCGCCTTCTTCGACCTGGACAACACCGTCATGCAGGGCGCCGCCCTCTTCCACTTCGGCCGCGGCCTGTACAAGCGGAAGTTCTTCCAGCGCCGCGAACTCGTCCGGTTCGCCTGGCAGCAGGCGTGGTTCCGGCTGGCCGGCGTCGAGGACCCCGGCCACATGCAGGACGCCCGCGACAGCGCCCTGTCCATCGTCAAGGGCCACCGGGTCTCCGAGCTGATGTCCATCGGCGAGGAGATCTACGACGAGTACATGGCCGACCGCATCTGGCCCGGCACCCGCGCCCTCGCCCAGGCCCACCTCGACGCGGGCCAGCGCGTCTGGCTGGTCACCGCCGCCCCGGTCGAGACCGCCACCATCATCGCCCGCCGGCTCGGCCTGACCGGCGCGCTCGGCACCGTCGCCGAGTCCGTCGGCGGCGTCTACACCGGCCGCCTGGTCGGCGAACCGCTGCACGGCCCCGCGAAGGCCGAGGCGGTCCGCGCCCTGGCCGCAGCCGAGGGCCTCGACCTCGACCGCTGCGCCGCGTACAGCGACTCGCACAACGACATCCCGATGCTCTCCCTGGTCGGGCACCCGTACGCGATCAACCCCGACGCCAAGCTCCGCAAGCACGCCCGCGCCCGCGAATGGCGGCTGCGGGACTACCGCACCGGCCGCAAGGCCGCCCGCGTCGGCATCCCGGCCGCCGCCGGGGTCGGCGCGCTCGCGGGCGGCACCGCCGCCGCCGTCGCCCTCCACCGCCGCCGCCGCTGACCCGCGGGCGCTGCCGCCCCGTACATCCGTACGCCCCTCCGCCCGGCCCGGTGCGGCCGCGCCGCCTCGCACAACCGATCGCCCGCACAAGCGATCGGTGACGTACGACCGACCAGTGGCGCACAACCGGTCGAACTCCTCACCCGCAGGCCCGCACGACCTGCCGACCTGCCCTCGCACGGGCACAACTCGTCGCCCCGACAGACAGATCTCGAAGTAATTCGATCAATAAGCGATCACGAACTGCTGCTCGATGGGTCGTCTAGTCGTCACAGAAGCGACGTAATCGATGATTTGAGCAACTGGGCGTAGTGCCGCCTGTACGAAGCGTTATTCTCCTCAGACGCATTCCGGAACCCCCCACTCACTACGACGAGTGAAGGTTTCGCACTGAACGTGATGGAAGCTCTGCCTCTGGGAGTCCCGTGTACCCACACGTCGGGGTTGACGCCTCGGGCCTGGCTACGCTGCGCGCAACGGTCACCGACCTCTTGCGCGGCTTCGTCCCCACCGCGTACGCCGTACCCGCATTCGCCGCCCCTGCACCTGTCGGCCCCTACTATGCCCTGGCCGAACGGAGTGCGGCGGTCGGAAGACGCGGCAACCGCGGCTCGGGCGCCACCTCCACCGTCCGACGGCCGACCGCCGACAGCGACAGCGCCCGCATGATGGAACTCGTCGAGCGCGCCCAGGCCGGCGAGGCCGACGCCTTCGGCCGCCTCTACGACCAGTACAGCGACACCGTCTACCGGTACATCTACTACCGCGTGGGCGGCAAGGCGACCGCGGAGGACCTCACCAGCGAGACCTTCCTGCGCGCCCTGCGCCGCATCTCCACCTTCACCTGGCAGGGCCGCGACTTCGGCGCCTGGCTCGTCACCATCGCCCGCAACCTGGTCGCCGACCACTTCAAGTCCAGCCGCTTCCGGCTGGAGGTGACCACCGGCGAGATGCTCGACGCCAACGAGGTGGAGCGCAGCCCCGAGGACTCCGTCCTGGAATCCCTCTCCAACGCCGCGCTGCTGCAGGCCGTGCGGCGGCTCAACCCCCAGCAGCAGGAGTGCGTCACCCTCCGCTTCCTCCAGGGCCTCTCGGTCGCCGAGACCGCCCGGGTCATGGGCAAGAACGAAGGCGCGATCAAGACCCTCCAGTACCGCGCCGTCCGCACCCTGGCCCGCCTCCTCCCCGACGACGCCCGCTGACCCCTCGCCCCGCTCCGCCCCGTCCCCAACTCCCGTGCGGAGCAACGCTCCGCGACGCCCATGTCACGGACTGGTCCGATCATCCTTAGTGCGTAACCCAAGTGCCGCGCCCCTCGTTGTGCCGGTTGCAGGCCCCCTGTAGTCACCCCATGTCCGCCGACACTCACTCAATCGTGTGAAAGCGCTCAAGGTGTGCAACCCTCCGTACCCCCAGGGGAGTCGACCGTCATGATTGAGAGGAGGTGCCGCCAGTGATCGCAAACGTTTCGGCACACCGGCGGGCGAACGCCTTCGCCCAGGCCCTGGAGGAGCAGTCGCTCCGCGGTGCGGCGGCCGGACAGCCCGAGGACCCGGCCGGACCGGCCGACCACGGACCGCTGTTGGCCCTGGCGAACGGCCTCGGTGAGGTACCGCGGCCGGAGTTGGACCCCGAGGTCAAAGTGGCGCAGCGAGCCCAGCTCGTCGCCGCCATGGAGGCCATGTTCAGCGAGGGCGGCGCGTCCGTGGGCCCTACGGTGCCCGAGCAGCGCGCCAAGGGGGCCCACCGGGCCTCCCCGCTCCGGAAGTTGCGTCCGCGTTCACGGTGGACGAAGGGTCTCGCGGCCGGCGGCCTCACCGTCGGTGTGGCGGCGGGAGCCTTCGGCGGCGTGGCCGCTGCCAGTTCCGACGCCCTGCCGGGTGACTCGCTGTACGGGCTCAAACGCGGCATGGAGGACATCCACCTGGGCATGGCCAGCGGCGACACCGACCGCGGCGAGGTCTACCTCGACCAGGCGTCGACCCGGCTCAGCGAAGCCCGCCGCCTCCTGGAGCGCGCCCGCTCCGGCGCCCTGGACCACGAACAGCTCGGCGAGGTCCGGCGCACGCTCAACGGCATGAGCCACGACGCCAGCGAGGGCCACCGCCTCCTCCGCTCCGCCTACCAGCGCAACGGGGCCATCGGCCCCATCCAGACGCTGGACTCCTTCTCCCGCTCGCACCGCGAGACCTGGAGCAGCCTCCGTGACCGGCTGCCCCTGCAGCTCACGGATGTCGGCGACCAGGTCAGCTCGGTCTTCGACGCCATAGACGAAGAGGTCGGCCCGCTCCAGTCGCTCTTCCCCCGCACCCCGGACAGCGACGGCGCCCGGCGGTCCGGCACCGCGGAGCGGGGCACCGGCCCCACGCACACCACCCCCTCGGCACGCACCTCCCCCGAAGCCTCCCGGGACCACTCCGAGGCCGAGAGCTCACCCCGCCCCTCGGGGCCGGACAGCTCCCCGGCCGAGGGCGGCCTGATCGGCGGCTCCACCGGCGGGCTCCTCGGCTCCGACCCGTCCCCGGGCTCCACCCCGTCCGCCGACGACCGGCCGGGCGCCCCGCCCGCCCCGGACATCACCCTTCCCCCGATCCTTCCCGGCCTCCTCCCCGGCCTGGGCCTGCACGGCCAGGACGCGGGCGACTGACCCGCGCGGGCCACGTGGTCGGGGGCGGGCCCACTCGGGCCCGCCCCCGGCCACGTACGCCTGCCGGAGAGCCCGGAATCCGTCAGAAGAACACCGACCTGCGCCGCACCAGCAGCCGGTACAGCGTGTGCTGGATCTGCTCCCGCACCTGATCCGTCAGGTTGAACATCAGCATCGGATCCTCCGCCGCCTCCACCGGATAGCCGCTCGTGGAGATCGGCTCGCCGAACTGGATCGTCCACTTCGTCGGCAGCGGCACCGCCCCGAGCGGTCCCAGCCAGGGGAACGTCGGCGTGATCGGGAAGTACGGGAAGCCCAGCAGCCGCGCCAGCGTCTTCGCGTTGCCGACCATCGGGTAGATCTCCTCCGCCCCCACGATCGAGCACGGCACGATCGGCACCCCGGCCCGCAGCGCCGTGGACACGAAACCGCCCCGCCCGAACCGCTGGAGCTTGTACCGCTCCCCGAACGGCTTCCCGATGCCCTTGAACCCCTCCGGCATCACCCCCACCAACTCACCCCGCCGCAGCAGCCGCTCCGCGTCCTCGGCGCAGGCCAGGGTGTGCCCGGCCTTGCGGGCCAGCTCGTTGACGACCGGCAGCATGAAGACCAGGTCGGCGGCGAGCAGCCGCAGATGACGCCCCGCCGGATGGTTGTCGTGCACCGCGACCTGGAGCATCAGCCCGTCCAGCGGCAACGTCCCCGAATGGTTGGACACGATCAGCGCCCCGCCCTCCGCGGGGATGTTCTCGACGCCCTTCACCTCGACCCGGAAGTACTTCTCGTACACCGGCCGGAGCATCGACATCAGGACCTGGTCGGTCAGCTCCTCGTCGTACCCGAACTCGTCGACGTCGTACTCACCGGTGACCCGGCGGCGCAGGAACGCCAGCCCGCCGGCGATCCGCCGGTCCCAGCCGCCGCGCTCCCCGTCCTCCGGCTCCGGCCGCCCCCGCCGGGGCTCCGGGGCCCCCTGTCGGCCCGGGAGGGCGCTCACGGCCGCCGTACCCGCCGCGGGCCCCGGCCCGGCCCCCGGGGCCCGGCGCCGGGCCGGACGCGCCGCGCCACCCGCCCGCGAACGGTCGTCGTCGAACGGAATGACCTTGGCATCCGCCATCGTCGGTGCGCTCCTCTACCTGCCGCCGGAGGACGGCGCGGTGCCGCCGGCCCCGATGATCCCCGAAACATCGCCGCCCGCCCGCGCGAACGGCAGCGCGGCCAGCCGGTCGACCGCGCCCCCCACCAGCTCGGGCGGCAGCAGCCCCGGCCCCTGGCCGCGGACGAACTCCGCGAACGTCTCCGCCGTACTGAACCGGGGGTGGAAGCCCAGCGTCTCGCGCATCTGGACCGTCGAGACCACCCGGCCGTGGGTGAGCAGCCGGATCTGCTCCGGCGAGAAATCCGTCATCCCGACCCTGCGCAGCGCCTGGCCGACCCAGGTGACGGCGGGCAGCAGCAGCGGCGCCGTCGGCCGCCCCAGCCGCCGCGCGCACTGCGAGAGCAGCAGCACCCCGTCCCCGGCGATGTTGAACGTGCCGCTGTTCAGCGTCCCGCGCCCCGGCTCCCCGGACGCCACACCCAGGACGTCGACGACATCGTCCTCGTGCACGAACTGGAGCCTCGGGTCGTACCCGAACACCGTCGGCAGCACCGGCAGCGACAGATAGTCCGCGAGCGGCGAATCGGCCCGGGGCCCCAGGATGTTCGCGAACCGGAGCACGCACACGGCCACGTCCGGCCGCCGGCGCGCGAACCCGCGCACGTACCCCTCGACCTCCACCACGTCCTTGGCGAAGCCGCCGCTGGGGAGCGACTTGGGCGGGGTGGTCTCCGTGAAGACCGCCGGATCGCGCGGCGCCGAGCCGTACACGTTCGTACTGGACTTCACCACCAGCCGCCGCACGGTCGGCGACTTCTGGCAGGCACCGAGCAACTGCATGGTGCCGATGACGTTGGTCTCCTTGACCGACGTCCGGCCCCCCGTGCCGACCGCCTTGGCCGAGACGTCCAGATGCACCACCGTGTCCACCGCGTACTCGGCGAGCACCCGCGCGATGGCGGGCTGCCGGATGTCCGCCCGGACGAACACCGCCTCGTCCAGCGCGTGCCCCGGCACGACCGCGTCGACGGCGATCACCCGGTCCACGCCCGGCTCCCGCTGGACCCGCCGCACGAAACGGCCCCCCAGCTGCCGGGCCGCTCCCGTGACCAGCACGACCTTCCCCAAGATCAGCGCCTTCCGTCGAAAGGTTTCCCCTGGCCGTCACCGTAGCCGGTGAAAAGCACCGCAGCCCTTCCACCGGACCGGTGGAAGGGCTGCGGGAAACACGAACCGCGTTCGCCTACTTCTTGTTGCGACGCTGAACGCGCGTGCGCTTGAGCAGCTTGCGGTGCTTCTTCTTGGCCATCCGCTTACGCCGCTTCTTGATAACAGAGCCCACGACTACCCTCGCTCACTTCTTCTTCACTGGTGCGGGGCGTCTGGGCCCACACGACCTACGTCGGCCTAGCCTACCCGCCAGCGCGTGAGGGGCGTAATCCGAGGTGAAACTCAGGCGGACTCCACCCCCACGAAGGACTCGCGGAGATACTCGTGAACCGCTTGCTCCGGTACCCGGAAAGACCTGCCCACCCGGATCGCCGGCAGATGACCGCTGTGCACCAAGCGGTACACGGTCATCTTCGACACTCTCATGACCGAGGCGACTTCCGCCACAGTCAGGAACTTGACCTCGTTGAGAGGCCTCTCGCTGTCAGCAGCCATGACTCACCTGTACCTTCCGCACGAGACGCTCACCGGCTTCCCCTCCGGTGACTCTTCGTCGTTGTGCGCTCACTGCCCAGGTTAGGGGCGGGTGATGCGAGTGGGGAAGAGGGGAGACGATCGACCGCCTACCGTGACAGAAACACTCGATTGAGTACATATCGAGTGAGCGGTCGATAGAAGGCCGACTCCACCCCGTCGTCCACCGGAACGGCCACCGACACCCGCCCCTCGGCCTCCCCGACGAACAGCGCGGGATCGTCCGTGTCCGCCAGCCCGATCGCCTCGATGCCCAGCTGACCTGCCCCGCAGACCCAGCCGTGGTCCCCCACGACCAGTTCCGGAAGCAACCCCCGCTCCTCCGCGGCCGCCGCCAGGGCGACCCGGACCGGCAGCGGGGAATGGGTGTGTGCGCCGGTGTCACCGCCGCCCTCGCGCGCGCCGGGCTCACGCACCATCGCGACTCCCCGTACGTAGTCGAGGCTGCACGTGCGTACGCCGAACCGGGTCGTTATGTCGATACGTCGCCCCTGTGCCGGGGTGAGTACGGGGCATCCCGCCGCCGACATCGCGTCTGCCAGCGCGACGTAGAAGCCGAGCAGCCGATGCGGATGGCCCGTACCGAACAGCACCGGCGCCCGCCGCTCCGCCGCACACGACAGCCGGTCCGCGAAGGCGTCCAGCCCGGCCAGCGTCCGCTCCGGATCGATCACGTCCGGTCCCACGACATGGGCCGGATCCTCCGAGACCCCGCACTTCTCGGCCATCAGCCGCAGCAGATCGGTCTCCGCCCAGCCCTCGCCGGGCACCAGACCGAGCGTCACCCGCGGATCCCCGGCCGCGAAGAGCCGATAACTCCGCAGACTCGTCTCCCGCGAGGTGGCCACGGGCCCGGCCAGCCGGGCCGCCAGCAGATGCGCGCGCAGCGCTCCGGTGCTCAACACCCCACGATGCTCCCCCACCCGCCCGGACGGGGGGCCGGAAGCCGAGGACTCCCCACCGTTGGCGCAACCAATACGCGCCACCGCCCACGAGCCCACGCACACACCGCCATACGCGAGGAGGACTCGCAGCGCTCCTGGCGGGGAGTCAGGTCAGCAGCCCCCGCAGGGGGAACGCCGCCCGCCGCGCCGCCAGTACCGCCTGGTCGAGCCGGTCGGCCGGGTCGTACCCCTCCTCCCACGGTTTCCAGGACGGCGTCCGCCCGTCCGTCATCCGGGCCGGTCCCAACTGCCGGGTACGGGCGTAGACCTCGGCCCGCCACGACTCCGGGATCATCGACTCCGGCTCCACCGGGGCGTGCGCGGCGATGCCCACCAGATGCGTCCAGGACCGGGGCACCACGTCGACCACCGCGTAACCGCCCCCGCCGAGCGCCACCCACCGACCGCCCTCCGCATGCGCGTGGGCCAGGTCGTGGCAGGCCGCCATCACCGCGCGCTGCGCGTCCAGCGAGACCGCGAGATGGGCGAGCGGGTCCTCGAAATGCGTGTCGGCCCCGTGCTGGGTCACCAGCACCTGTGGCCGGAAATCCGCCAACAGCTCGGGCACCACCGCGTGGAAGGCCCGCAGCCATCCCGCGTCCCCGGTCCCGGCCGGCAGCCCCACGTTCACCGCGCCGCCCTCGCCGGCCCCGGAGCCGGTCTCCTCGGGCCAGCCGGTGTGCGGGAAGAGCGTCCTCGGGTGCTCGTGCAGCGAGATCGTCAGGACCCTCGGGTCCTCCCAGAACGCCGCCTGCACCCCGTCGCCGTGGTGGACGTCCACATCGACGTACGCGATCCGCTCGGCGCCCAGCTCCAGCATCCGGGCGATGGCCAGCGCGGGGTCGTTGTAGATGCAGAATCCGGCCGCGCCGCCCGGCATGGCGTGGTGCAGCCCGCCCGTGAAGTTCACCGCGTGCGCGGTGTCCCCGCGCCACACGGCCTCGGCCGCCGCCACCGACTGGCCGGCGATCAGCGTCGAGACCTCGTGCATCCCGGCGAAGGCCGGGTCGTCCACCGTCCCGAGCCCGTAGCGCTGGTCGGCCCGTTTCGGATCGGCCGAGGCGGCCCGCACCGCGGCCACGTAGTCCTCGCGGTGCACCAGCCGCAGCGTCGACTCCCCGGCGGGCCTGCCCGCCACCACGTCCACCGCGCGGTCGAGCCCGAACGCCCGCACCAGCCCCATGGTCAGGGCCAGCCGGACGGGGTCCATCGGGTGGCTCTCCCCGAAGTCGTATCCCGTTACCGCGTCATCCCACATCAGCTGTGCGCGCCCGCTCATGCCCGCCACCGTATCGGGCGGGCTCCGCACCGAACGACTTGGCGTACACCAGCGTCGCGAGCACCAGCACCATCGGTACGAGCATCGCGCCCCGGTAGCTCCAGGCGTCCCCGATCGCACCGACCAGCGGCGATCCCACCAGGAACCCCACGTAGTTGAAGACGTTCAGCCGGGCGATCGCGGTGTCGCTCGCCCCCGGGAACAGCCGCCCACCGGCCGCGAAGGTCTGCGGGACGATCACGCAGAGCCCGAGCCCGAGCAGGGTGAACCCGAGCATCCCGGTCCACGCCCCGCCGGCCGTCGCCACCACCACGAATCCGGCGGCCGCCAGCACGCTGCCGCTCCGCACCACGGCCACGGCTCCGAACCGCCGCACCCCGAGGTCCCCGACGGCCCGTCCGAGCAGCGTCGTCACCATGTAGACGTTGTAAGGCAGGGTCGACATCTGCTCCGAGCTCCCCAGGACGTCCTGGAGGTACTTCGCGCTCCAGTTGGAGACGGTGGAGTCGCCGATGTACGCGAAGCTCATCACCAGGCAGAGCGGCATCAGCAGCTTGAAGGAGACCGACCCGGCATTCCTGCCCGGGTCCTCCGCCCCGCCCTGTGCGGAGGCGCCGTCGGAGTACCACCGGCTTCCGGCGAACGCGGCGGGCAGCAGGACGACGACCGCCGGGAGGTAGGAGACCAGCAGCGAGAGGTCCCAGTGCGCCCCGGCCCACGCCATGGACGCCCCGGCGATTCCGCCCAGGCTGTACGCGGCGTGGAAGCCGAGCATGATGGAGCGCCCGTAGGCCCGCTGGAGGCTGACGCCCATCATGTTCATGGAGGCGTCGAGCGCCCCGACGGCGAGCCCGAACAGCCCGAGTGCCAGCGCCGCCTCCCACATCGCGTTCCCGGCGCCGGCGCCGAGCAGCGCGAGCATCACGACGGGCTGCGCCCAGCGCAGCACGATCCTGGGCCGTACCCGCAGGACCACCTTCTCGGTCACCACGCTGCCCACCCCGGCCAGGATGGGCACCGCCGCCAGGAACGCGGGCAGCAGCCCGTCGGATATCCCGTACCGGTCCTGAATGGCGGGAATCCGCGTCACCAGCAGAGCGAAGGTGACTCCCTGGACGAAGAAACTCAGCGTGAGGGAGGCCCTGCCGTGCCGCAAACCAGCGTTTGTCATGGCCGCGAGCGTAGGGCCAGTTTCTACCGGTGGGTAGATGGATCACGCGAGCAATTCGCGGAGCTGTCCCATGTCGGAGATGTACCCGGTCACCCCGGTGAGACGGTCCGCGGGCATCATCGATGTGAACCCGTAGACGTCCATCCCCGCGGCCCTGGCCGCCTCCACGCCGAGCGGGCTGTCCTCGATGACGACGCACCGTTCGGGGGCGACGCCCATCCGCTCGGCGGCCAGCAGGAACAGGTCGGGGGCCGGCTTTCCCCGTTCGACGTCGTCCACGCTGAAGATCCACTCTTCCTCGAACCACTGGTCGAGCCCGGTCCTGCGGTGTCCGGCCCGGATCCGCTCGTGGCTCCCGGAGGAGGCGACGCAGTAGGGAACGCCGTCGGCGACCAGCTTCCCCAGTACGTCCTCGACGCCTGCGACGGGTTCCAGCTCCTGCGCGTACGCGGCGAAGAGCCGCTCGTGGAACACGGCGTCGAAGTCCGGGGGCAGTTTCTCCCCGGTCCGTTCCTCGACGAGCTCGTGCACCCGGTGCATCGCGGCCCCCATGTAGTCCCGGAGGCACTCCTGGTACGACGTGGGGTGGCCGAGCTCCGTCAGGTACTCGGCCAGGATGGTGTTGGAGATCGGCTCGCTGTCCACGAGCACACCGTCGTTGTCGAAGATGACCAGTTCGTAGCGCATGGATCGAGCCTAGACGCTCGGAAACGCAGAAAAGCCCCGTGTCCACAAAGGACACGGGGCTTTCCCGTAAAAGAAGTTCGGCGGCGTCCTACTCTCCCACAGGGTCCCCCCTGCAG
>NZ_JBIBUU010000020.1:0-146794 GCF_043079735.1 Streptomyces sp. NPDC015144
CCTGTGGGAGAGTAGGACGCCGCCGAACTTCTTTTACGGGAAAGCCCCGTGTCCTTTGTGGACACGGGGCTTTTCTGCGTTTACCCCCATTTCCCGGCCGTTGTGGTGGCCGGGGCTCGGTTCCGTGTCGGCGTGGATCGATGCCGGGCCGACCGGCCGGCGGCGCGTCGGCAGGTCGGTTCGGTGCGGTCCTGACCAGGGCCGGCGCGGGGTTCCCGCCGGGGCCGTGAGAGCCATGAGAGCCCGTCAGAGGCCGCCTCAGACAGCGATTTTGACCATCCCTGAGTTCAGGGTATGCTTTAGCTCGTTGCCGCAGGGCAGCAAGGCCCCAATAGCTCAGTCGGTAGAGCGTCTCCATGGTAAGGAGAAGGTCTGCGGTTCGATTCCGCATTGGGGCTCAGAAGAAAAAGAAAGGCCCCCGCCAGTTGGCGGGGGCCTTTCTCGTTGGTGCTCGAATCTCGTTGATACCCAACCCGGGCTATGCGGCAGGCGGCTCCGGTACACGCATGGCGAGGATGGCCATGTCGTCCGAGGCGGGCTCGGCGGCGAAGCGCTCCACCGCCCGCAGAATGCGTGCGGCCACCGCACCCGCCGTAAGACCGGTGCAGGTCGCCAGAACGTCCGCCAGGCCGTCGTCGCCCAGCATGCGGGAGCCCTCACGCCGTTCCGTGATGCCGTCGGTGACACAGAGGAGCACGTCGCCGGGGTCGAGGGTGACCGTCTGCTCGTACAGTTCGAGGTCCTCGATGACGCCGAGGAGGGGCTGGGGTTCGGCCGCTGCCTCGACCAAGCCGTCCTGGCGCAGACGCAACGGGAGGGGGTGCCCCGCACAGACCACCTTCAGCAGGGCGCTCCCGTCCTCCTGGGGCCACAGCTCGCCGTACAGCAGGGTCAGGAAGCGGCTGCGGGATCCCTCGTCGAGGATGGCCGCGTTGAGCCGCTCCAGGACGGCGGGACCGCCGAAGCCCTCGCGGGCCAGCAGACGCAGCGCATGCCGGGCGAGGCCGGTGACGGCCGCGGCCTGCGGGCCCGTACCGCACACGTCGCCGATGGCGAAGCCGTAGGCGCCGTCACGGATCGGGAACACGTCGTAGAAGTCGCCGCCGACCTCGTTGCCCTCGCCGGCCGCCCGGTAGATGACCTCGATCTCGACATTGGGGATCTCCGGCAGCCCGGGCGGCAGCAGACTGCGCTGGAGGGACTTGCTGATCGCCATGCGCTCCGAGTAGAGACGGGCGTTGTCCAGCGCCAGCGCGGCACGGCGGGAGAGGTCCTCGGCCAGCTCCAGGATCTCCTGGCGGAAATGGTCGTCGGACGGCTTGCCGAGCGTGAGCATGCCGATGACGCGGTTACGGGCCACCAGCGGCAGCACGACCGTCTCACCGCCCACGGCGGCCGCGGTGGCCAGCGTCGTACGGACATCGGGGCCGAGCCTGCCGGGTTCGCCGAGCCGACTGTTCTCGGCGAGGCCGAGCGTGCGCATCGAACCGCGCAGCGCCGCCTGGTGCGCGGCCTCGGACGGGGCGGTCCAGACCCGGACACCGGGGGTCGGCACGGGTTCCGGCGGCGGGATGCGGGAGAGCAGGGCCTTGAGGCCGTCGATGCGGTCCTCGTCCTCGTGGAGAACGTAGGAGAGGTCCGGCTCGGAGACCTGGTCGGCGATCGTGTAGACGGCGCACCAGGTGGCCAGGGTCGGCACCGTCATCTGGGCCATCAGCGCCAGCGTCTGGTCCCGGTCGAGGGTTCCGGCGAGCAGATCGGAGGCTTCCACCAGGAACGACAGCGAACCGCGGCGGAGCCGCTCCAGTTCGCCGAGGCGGGCCGACTCGACGGCCAGCGCGATCCGGTCGGCGGCGAACTGGAGGCGCAGGGCCTCCTCGTTCGTGTACCGGCCGGCCGCCTCGGCGGCCACCCCGAGCGAGCCCGTGAGCCGGCCCTCGACCTTCAGCGGGACGGTGACGACGGAACGCATGCCGGTGCCCGCGAGGAGCGGGACGGCGCCCGGAACGTTGTCGAGGTCCTCGTGGACGGCGGGCATCCGGGCGGAGCCGTACCGTCCGGTGCCGGCCTCCACCGGCACCCGGGCGAAGCGCTGACGGGCGGAGGGCAGCCCCGTGGTGGCCCGTACCTCCAGCTCCGTCTCGTCGTCCGTGGCCAGCAGGAGGAAGGCGGCGTCGGCGTCGAGCATGTCGCGGGCGCGCTCGACCGTGCGCTGGAGGAGGCCGTCGAGGTCGTCGGGGGCCGGGGAGCCGATGAAGACCTCGAAGGGGTCGGTCTTGCCGCTCTCGGTGGCCGTGTCGGAGACCGGGGCGCGCGGCGGCGACTGGAGCACGGCGCGTTCGTAGTCGCGGACGAGCAGGCAGACCGTCGACGGCTCGCCGTTCGTGTCGCGGATCCTGAGGTGCGAGGCGTAGACGGGGACGATCCGGCCGTCGACATCACGGATCCCGTAACTTCCCTCCCAGCGCGAGAGCCGGAGGGCGTCGGCGATACCCGTGCTGGTGCCGGGGGTCTGGGGCCAAGCGGTGAAGTCCGTGAACTGCTTTCCGCCGACCTGCTCGGCGGTATGGCCGAAAAGGTATGCCGCGTCCTCGTTCCAGGTGGCGATGGCGTCGCTGCCGTCGATCTGGACGACCGCCACCCGGACCCGCTCGTCGGTGACCGGCAGCATCCCCACGGGGAGCAGCGGGCCGGCCGAGCGGATGCCGACCGGGCGCTCGGGCAGGTCGAGCTGGAACCAGACGTGCTTGCGGGCGGGTGAGTACTCGACGCCCCAGCGGGTGGCGAGCGCCGCGCAGAGCAGCAGCCCGCGACCGCCTTCGCGGTCCGGGCTGCCGAATTCCGGACCGGCTCCCTGGAGCGGGACCTCACGCTCCGGATAGTGGTCGGAGACCTCGATGCGCACACCGTCCTCGGTGCGCAGACAGAGGACGTCCGCGGCGGTGCCCGCGTGGATCACGGCATTGGTGACCAGCTCGCTGGTGAGGACGACCGCGTCGTCGACGACGTCCGTGTAGCCCCATCCCTGGAGGGTGTCGCGCACGAAGGCGCGGGCGGTCGCGACGGAGCGTCCGACCGGTTCGAAGGTGGCGGCCGCACGCGCGGTGATCACAGCACTCCCCATTGGTGTCTCGTCGCTTCCCCGAGTCCTGTGCCCGTTTCTCGCCGCTTCGATACGCCTGCCAGGCTAGACGCTCGTTCCCGGTGCCGGGTACACGAGGGGCGAGTTCGGACAGGAGCGAACGGAACGGGCCGCTGACCGGACAAGTGTGGGCTTCCCGGCGGATCGGCGCGGGGCGACGTCCGGAGGTCGCACCCCCGCACAGGCGCACCTGGTACGTTTCAACGATTTGACGTCCCCATGGTCACCCGTCGACGGTGGCTGTGGTGGTGAGCCAAAACAAGAACTGGGCAAGCTCCCAGATACGGCCCGAGCGATACGGTCAACCCCTGCGGGAGGGACACGGTGGAGTCTGGCACGGCGGCGCGGGGCAGGAACACGCGCACAGAAGGCGGACAGTCCGTGAGGAAACAGCGCCATGGAACCATCGACGTCGACGCGGCAGCGCTCAACAGACTGCTGGCGGGTCTGGTGGCGATGCGCGACGGGAATTTCCGCAGGCGTCTGACCGTCTCCGGCGAGGGCGTGATGGCGGAGATCGCCGCGGTCTTCAACGAGGTCGCGGACCGTAATCTGCACCTCACCGGTGAGCTGGCCAGGGTGCGGCGGGTGGTCGGGCGCGAGGGCAAGCTGACCGAGCGGCTGGAGCAGGGCGCCTGCGAGGGCTCCTGGGCCGCCGCGATCGACGCCTCCAACGAGCTGGTCGACGACCTGGCCCGCCCGGTCTCGGAGGTGGGGCGGGTGCTGTCGGCAGTGGCCGACGGCGATCTCGAGCAGCGTATGGAACTGAGGTCGCACGCCTCCGACGAGACGGTACGGCCGCTGCGCGGCGAGTTCCTGAAGGTCGCCCGCACGGTCAACAGCCTCGTCGACCAGCTGTCCGCGTTCACCGAGCAGGTGACCCGGGTCGCGGTCGAGGTGGGCACCGAGGGCAAGCTGGGCGGCCAGGCCCAGGTGCGCGGGATGTCCGGGTCCTGGAAGGACCTCACGGACTCCGTGAACACCATGGCGCACCGGCTGACGCTGCAGGTGCGGGACATCGCGCTGGTCACGACGGCGGTGGCCAAGGGCGACCTGTCGCGGAAGGTCACCGTCGACGTGGCCGGCGAGATGCTCCAGCTGAAGAACACCGTGAACACGATGGTCGACCAGCTGTCGTCGTTCTCCTCCGAGGTCACGCGGGTCGCCCGCGAGGTGGGTACGGAGGGCGAGCTCGGCGGGCAGGCCGAGGTGCCGGGCGTGGCCGGGGTCTGGAAGGACCTGACCGACTCCGTCAACACGATGGCGGGCAACCTCACCTCCCAGGTGCGCGGGATCGCCGAGGTGACGACGGCGGTCGCCAACGGGGACCTCTCCCAGAAGGTCACGGTGAGCGCGCGCGGCGAGGTCGCGCAGCTCGCCGAGACCATCAACCAGATGACCGCCACGCTGCGGGTCTTCGCCGACGAGGTCACCCGGGTGGCCAGCGAGGTCGGCGGCCAGGGCCGGCTGGGCGGTCAGGCGAAGGTGCCGGGGGCGGCGGGGACCTGGAAGGACCTGACCGACTCGGTGAACACGGTCTTCCGGAACCTGACGACGCAGGTGCGGGACATCGCGCAGGTGACGACGGCGGTCGCCAACGGTGACCTGTCGCAGAAGGTCACCGTGGATGTCGCGGGGGAGATGCTGTCGCTGAAGAACACCGTCAACACGATGGTGGCCCAGCTCCAGGCGTTCGGTTCGGAAGTGACCCGGGTGGCTCGCGAGGTCGGTGTCGAGGGCCGGCTGGGCGGTCAGGCCGAGGTGCCGGGGGCGGCGGGAACGTGGAAGGACCTGACCGACTCGGTGAACGCGGCGTTCCGCAACCTCACGGGGCAGGTGCGGGACATCGCCCAGGTGACGACCGCGGTGGCCAACGGTGACCTGTCGCAGAAGGTCACCGTGGACGTCGCGGGCGAGATGCTGGAGCTGAAGAACACCGTCAACACCATGGTGGCGCAGCTGTCGAGCTTCGCCGACCAGGTGACGCGGATGGCGCGGGACGTGGGTACGGAGGGGCGGCTCGGCGGGCAGGCCCAGGTGGAGGGGGTCTCGGGCACCTGGCGCGAGCTCACCGACTCCGTCAACTTCATGGCCGGGAACCTCACCTCCCAGGTCCGCCAGATCGCCCAGGTGACCACGGCGGTGGCGCGGGGTGACCTGTCGCAGAAGATCGACGTGGACGCGCGCGGAGAGATCCTGGAGCTGAAGAACACCATCAACACGATGGTCGACCAGCTCTCCGCCTTCGCCGAGCAGGTGACCAGGGTCGCCCGGGAGGTCGGCACCGACGGTCGGCTGGGCGGCCAGGCGCAGGTACCGGGTGTGGCCGGGGTGTGGCGCGACCTGACCGATTCGGTGAACGGTATGGCGGGGAACCTGACCGCTCAGGTCCGTAACATCGCGCAGGTTGCCACGGCGGTGGCGCGCGGTGATCTGTCGCAGAAGATCGACGTGGACGCCCGGGGCGAGATCCTGGAGCTGAAGAACACCATCAACACGATGGTCGACCAGCTCTCGAACTTCGCGGAGCAGGTGACGCGGGTCGCCCGCGAGGTCGGCACGGAGGGCATGCTCGGTGGTCAGGCCGAGGTGCAGGGGGTGTCCGGTACGTGGAAGGACCTGACCCAGTCCGTCAACCGGATGGCGAACAACCTCACCTCCCAGGTGCGCGGGATCGCCGAGGTGACGACGGCGGTCGCCAACGGCGACCTCTCCAAGAAGATCACCGTCGATGCCAGGGGCGAGATCCTCGAACTGGTCACGACCGTCAACACGATGGTCGACCAACTGCTCAACTTCGCCGACGAAGTGACGCGTGTGGCACGCGAGGTGGGTACGGAGGGCATCCTCGGGGGCCAGGCACGGGTGCCGGGGGCGACCGGCATCTGGAAGGACCTGAGCGACAACGTCAACCTGATGGCCAGCAACCTGACCAGTCAGGTGCGGAACATCTCCCGGGTCTCCTCGGCGGTCGCCAACGGCGATCTGCGCAAGAAGGTCACGGTCAAGGCGCGCGGCGAGGTCGCCGAGCTCGCCGACACCGTCAACACGATGGTCACCACGCTGTCGTCGTTCGCGGACGAGGTGACGCGGGTCGCCCGTGAGGTGGGTACGGAGGGCGAGCTGGGCGGCCAGGCGCGGGTGCCCGGGGTCTCCGGGACGTGGAAGGACCTCACCGAGTCGGTGAACTCGATGGCGTCCAATCTGACCGGACAGGTGCGCCAGATCGCCACGGTCACCACCGCCATCGCCAAGGGCGATCTCACCAAGAAGATCGACATCGATGCCCGGGGCGAGATCCTGGAGTTGAAGAACACGATCAACACGATGGTCGACCAGCTGTCGAGCTTCGCGGAGCAGGTGACCCGGGTCGCCCGCGAGGTGGGCACGGAGGGGCAGCTGGGCGGTCAGGCACGGGTCAGGGACGTCGACGGCACCTGGCGCGATCTCACCGAGTCGGTGAACGAGATGGCCGGGAACCTCACCCGTCAGGTGCGGGCCATCGCGGCCGTGGCCACCGCCGTGACCCGGGGTGATCTCAATCTGAAGATCGACGTGGACTCGGCCGGTGAGATCCAGGCCCTCCAGGACAACATCAACACCATGATCGCCAACCTCCGCGACACCACGGCGACCAACAAGGAACAGGACTGGCTCAAGGGCAACCTCGCCCGGATCTCCGGCCTGATGCAGGGCCGCCGCGACCTCGACGACGTGGCCTCGCTGATCATGAGCGAGCTCACCCCGGTCGTCTCCGCCCAGCACGGCGCGTTCTTCCTGGCCATGCCGACCGGCGACGCCGCGGTGGGCGCGGACAGCGAGGAGGAGGGCTCGTACGAGCTCCGGATGCGGGGCAGCTACGGCTATTCGGCGGGCTCGATGCCGACCTCGTTCCGGCCCGGCGAGACGCTCATCGGCACGGCCGCCGAGGAGAAGCGGACCATCCAGGTGGACAACGTGCCGCCGGGGTACCTGAAGATCGCCTCCGGACTGGGGGAGGCGCCGCCCGCGCATGTGATCGTGCTGCCGGTCCTCTTCGAGGGGAAGGTGCTGGGCGTGATCGAGCTGGCGTCGTTCCAGCCGTTCACGCACATCCAGCGCGATTTCCTCAACCAGCTCGCCGAAATGATCGCGACGAGCGTCAACACCATCAGCGTCAATACGAAGACCGAGAAACTCCTCGAGCAGTCGCAGGAACTGGCCGTGCAATTGCGGGACCGCTCCCAGGAGTTGGAGAACCGGCAGAAGGCGCTGCAGGCATCCAACGCGGAACTGGAGGACAAGGCCGAACTGCTGGCCCGGCAGAACCGCGACATCGAGGTCAAGAACACCGAGATCGAGGAGGCCCGGCAGATCCTGGAGGAGCGCGCCGAGCAGCTCGCGGTCTCGATGCGCTACAAGTCCGAGTTCCTGGCCAATATGTCGCACGAGCTGCGTACGCCGCTGAACTCGCTGCTCATCCTGGCGAAGCTGCTCGCGGACAACGCCGAGGGAAATCTCTCGCCGAAGCAGGTGGAATTCGCCGAGACGATCCACGGGGCCGGTTCCGACCTGCTCCAGCTGATCAATGACATTCTCGATCTGACGAAGGTCGAGGCGGGCAAGATGGACGTCAGCCTGACCCGGATCGCGCTGGTCCAGCTCGTGGACTACGTGGAGGCGACATTCCGGCCGCTGACCGCGGAGAAGGGGCTCGACTTCTCCGTACGGGTGTCGCCGGAACTGCCCGCGACGCTGCGCACGGATGAACAGCGGCTGTTGCAGGTGCTGCGGAATCTGCTCTCCAACGCGGTGAAATTCACCGACAGCGGGACGGTGGAGCTGGTGATCCGGCTCGCCAACGAGGACGTGCCGCACGCCATCCGGGAGCAGCTCCTGGAGGCCGGTTCGCTGCAGGACGCGAGCGCCGATCTGATGGCGTTCTCGGTCACCGACACCGGTATCGGGATCGCGTCCAGCAAGATGCTGGTGATCTTCGAGGCGTTCAAGCAGGCGGACGGCACGACCAGCCGCAAGTACGGGGGCACGGGGCTCGGGCTGTCCATCAGCCGGGAGATCGCCCGGCTGCTGGGCGGCGAGATCCACGCGGCGAGCGAACCGGGCCGTGGCTCGACGTTCACGCTGTATCTGCCGCTGCACCCGCGGGAGTTGCCGCAGCCGGGCTACCCGCAGTCCGGTGAGACGGGCGGGGAAGGTCTGCCGCCGGAGACCGGTGCGGCCGTCGAGCCGGCGGCCCCGTCCTCCGGTTCGGGCGCGGCCGGCGTCTCCGGGCTGATGCGGCGCCGCCGCAAGAGCCTGGAGAGCGCGGAGCGTCGGCCGGCCCTGCCGTCGCCGTCGAGGGGAGCGGCGCCGTCGGCACCGCAGGAGCCCTGGGAGCTCGCCCCGCAGGAGGAGCCCGAGGCGCGCCGGACGTTCGGTTTCCGCGGCGAGAAGGTGCTCATCGTCGACGACGACATCCGCAACGTCTTCGCGCTCACCAGCGTGCTCGAACAGCACGGCCTCACGGTGCTCTACGCGGAGAACGGGCGGGTCGGGATCGAGGTCCTGGAGCAGCACGACGACGTCGCGGTCGTCCTGATGGACATCATGATGCCGGAGATGGACGGCTACGCCACGACGACGGCGATCCGTCGGATGCCGCAGTTCGCCGGGTTGCCGATCGTCGCGTTGACGGCGAAGGCGATGAAGGGTGACCGGGAGAAGGCGATCGAATCCGGCGCCTCCGACTATGTCACCAAGCCCGTCGACCCTGATCACCTTCTTTCCGTAATGGAGCAGTGGATGCACGGGAAGTGATCATTTACTGGGCGAATCACGATGAGTTGCTGATCGACTGTGCCCGCACGGGTGTGAGAAGGCGCTGGACGGGGAACCTTCTGGTCCCCCACCGCGTTTCTGCTGTGTGCACAGTGACATCGCGGTGACAGGGTGTGGCGACGGGCGGGGTGCGGCTACCATGACCGGCACAAGGACGGACGGCGCAACGGAGTCGTCCCCTGGGGCGGCGCCCGGTGCATTTCCGGGGCGAGGAGGACGGGCCATGGTGCAGAAGGCCAAGATCCTCCTGGTCGATGACCGACCGGAGAATCTGCTGGCGCTGGAGGCCATTCTCTCCGCGCTCGATCAGACCCTGGTCCGGGCATCGTCAGGGGAGGAGGCGCTCAAAGCGCTGCTCACGGACGATTTCGCGGTCATTCTGCTGGACGTGCAGATGCCGGGCATGGACGGTTTCGAGACCGCCGCGCACATCAAGCGGCGGGAACGGACCCGGGACATCCCGATCATCTTCCTCACCGCGATCAACCACGGTCCGCACCACACCTTCCGGGGTTACGCGGCCGGCGCGGTGGACTACATCTCGAAGCCGTTCGACCCATGGGTGCTGCGGGCCAAGGTCTCGGTCTTCGTCGAGCTGTACATGAAGAACTGCCAGCTGCGCGAGCAGGCGGCGCTGCTCCGGCTCCAGCTGGAGGGCGACGGAGGCGATCCGGGCCGGGACAAGGAGCCCACGGGGCTGCTCGCCGAGCTCTCGGCACGGCTCGCGGCCGTCGAGGAGCAGGCCGAGGCGCTCTCCAAACAGCTCGACGACGAGTCGGCGGACGCCGCTGCGGTGGCGACCGCCGCCCATCTGGAGCGCAAGCTGACCGGGCTGCGCCGGGCGCTCGACGCTCTGGAGCCCGGAACCGGCAGCAGCGCGGCGGCGCTGCCCTCGTAACGGGCCGTCATGGGGCCGACGGCCCCTGTGGCCGCGCGATTCCCGGCCGAGGGCGGGGCGATCGTCGGGCCCCGGCCCAACTGCCCTCCGCCCGCGACTGTTCGGCGGACCGGTGATCCGGCGTCCGGCGGTGAACGGGCGTCAGTTCGCGTCCTCCGCACGGCGACACGAACGGGTGAAGCGGTGGTCGCACGTGTTAACGGCCATCAACACCGGTAATCTCGGCACCATGGCCTCACGTACGTCCGGCAAGGGTTCCCAGGGCACGGCGGGCACCGCGAAGAGCGCCGGCCGTAGCGCGGGGCCGGCCAAGAAAGCCGCGCCCGCGAAGAAGGCGGCGGCGAAGAAGACCGCGCCCGCGAAGAAAGCCCCCGCCCGGAAGACGGCGGCGAAGAAGGCGGCCCCGCCCCCGCCCGCCCCGTCACCCACCAGCGGCGTCTACCGCATGGCCCGCGCCGTCTGGCTCGGCACCGCCCACGCCGTCGGCGCGATGTTCCGCGGCATAGGGCGTGGCGCCAAGGGGCTCGACCCGGCGCACCGCAAGGACGGCCTCGCGCTGCTGCTCCTCGGCCTCGCGCTGATCGTCGCCGCGGGCACCTGGTCGAATCTGCGGGGGCCCGTGGGCGACCTCGTGGAGATGCTCGTCACCGGGGCCTTCGGCCGGCTCGACCTCCTCGTACCGATACTGCTCGGCGTCATCGCCGTACGGCTGATCCGCCACCCCGAGAGGCCGGAGGCCAACGGCCGCATCGTGATCGGGCTCTCCGCGCTGGTCGTCGGGGTGCTCGGCCAGGTCCACATCGCCTGCGGGTCGCCCGGCCGGGAGGACGGCACCACGGCCATGCAGAACGCGGGCGGGCTCATCGGCTGGGCGGCCTCCAAGCCGCTGGTCCACACGATGGGCGAGGTCCTCGCCGTACCGCTGCTGCTGCTGCTCACCGTCTTCGGGCTGCTTGTCGTCACCGCGACGCCGGTCAACGCGATCCCGCAGCGGCTGCGGCTGCTCGGCACGAAGCTCGGCCTCATCCATCCGGAGTACGACCCCGGGGCGGACGAGGAGAGCGACGACGAGCGCTACGAGGAGCAGTGGCGCGAGTCGCTGCCCGCCCGCTCCCGCCGCTCCCCGGCGCGCCGTTCCGAGGCACCCGCCGAGTACGACCCCGAGCAGGCCGAGGCCGAGGCGCTCTCCAAGCGCCGCCGACCGCGCAGGCCCGCCGCGCAGCCGGTGGCCAACCGCACCATGGACGCGGTGGACGTGGCGGCGGCCGCGGCGGCGGCCCTCGACGGGGCGGTGCTCAACGGCATGCCCCCCTCGCCGATCGTCGCCGACCTCACGCAGGGGGTCGCCGTCGAGCGCGAGCGCCGGGCCACTCCGCTGCCGGGCGCCAGGGAGGCCGAGTCCGGCACGGGCCCCGGCCAGGGCGACCGGGCCGGGAAGACGGCGGCGTCCTCGGGCAGCGTGCCCGACCTGACCAAGACCGTGCCGGACTCGCAGTCCCAGCCACTGCCCGCCCGCGCCGAGCAGCTCCAGCTCTCCGGGGACATCACCTACGCGCTGCCCTCGCTCGACCTGCTGGAGCGCGGCGGCCCCGGAAAGACCCGCAGCGCCGCCAACGACACCATCGTCGCCGCGCTGACCAACGTCTTCACCGAGTTCAAGGTCGACGCCGCCGTCACCGGATTCACCCGCGGTCCGACGGTCACCCGCTACGAGGTCGAGCTCGGCCCCGCCGTGAAGGTCGAGCGGATCACCGCGCTCGCCAAGAACATCGCCTACGCCGTCGCCAGCCCCGACGTACGGATCATCTCCCCGATCCCCGGCAAGTCCGCGGTCGGCATCGAGATCCCCAACACGGACCGGGAGATGGTCAACCTCGGTGACGTGCTGCGCCTCGCGGACGCGGCGGAGGACGACCACCCGATGCTGGTGGCGCTCGGCAAGGACGTCGAGGGCGGCTATGTGATGGCCAACCTGGCGAAGATGCCGCACGTACTGGTGGCCGGTGCGACCGGCTCCGGGAAGTCGTCCTGCATCAACTGCCTGATCACCTCGATCATGGTGCGGGCGACCCCGGAGGACGTCCGGATGGTGCTGGTCGACCCGAAGCGCGTCGAGCTCACCGCGTACGAGGGCATCCCGCACCTGATCACGCCGATCATCACCAACCCCAAGCGCGCCGCCGAGGCGCTCCAGTGGGTCGTGCGCGAGATGGACCTGCGGTACGACGACCTCGCCGCGTTCGGGTACCGGCACATCGATGACTTCAACCAGGCCGTCCGCAAGGGCAAGGTCAAACCGCCCGAGGGCAGCGAGCGCGAGCTCTCCCCGTACCCGTACCTGCTGGTGATCGTCGACGAGCTCGCCGACCTGATGATGGTGGCCCCGCGCGACGTGGAGGACGCCATCGTGCGGATCACCCAGTTGGCCCGCGCCGCCGGTATCCACCTGGTGCTGGCGACCCAGCGGCCCTCGGTCGACGTCGTCACCGGGCTGATCAAGGCGAACGTGCCCTCCCGGCTGGCGTTCGCGACCTCCTCGCTGGCCGACAGCCGGGTCATCCTCGACCAGCCCGGCGCCGAGAAGCTCATCGGGAAGGGCGACGGCCTGTTCCTGCCGATGGGGGCGAACAAACCCACCCGTATGCAGGGCGCCTTCGTCACCGAGGAGGAGGTCGCCGCCATCGTCCAGCACTGCAAGGACCAGATGGCACCGGTCTTCCGCGAGGACGTGGTGGTCGGCACCGCCAAGAAGAAGGAGATCGACGAGGAGATCGGCGACGACCTGGACCTGCTCTGCCAGGCCGCCGAGCTGGTCGTCTCCACGCAGTTCGGTTCCACCTCGATGCTCCAGCGCAAACTCCGCGTCGGCTTCGCGAAGGCCGGCCGGCTGATGGACCTGATGGAGTCACGCAACATCGTAGGACCGAGCGAAGGTTCGAAGGCCCGCGACGTCCTCGTGAAACCCGACGAGCTGGACGGGGTGTTGGCGCTCATCCGCGGGGAAGCCGCTCCGTAAGGGGTGCTCCTTGATCCCCGACGGGGAGCACAGGCCACCTCTCAGGTGAAGACGGGCAACCCTTTGGCCGGGTCGTACGTCAACCTGGAGGGAGGGGCGGCAGAATTGTCCCTCCCGGAACGGCCCGGGGAATCGGACGATGTTCGATTCCAATGGAGGGCAAAGTGCCTCCTCCCGGTTGCCCCACCCTTTCGCAACCCACCTAGACTGAACACCCAGCAGGTGGCTCACGCTCGAAAGGCGCCCCCGTGTCCATCGGCAACTCCCCCGAAGACGACCGGCCTTCGATCGGTCGAGCGCTCCAGCAGGCTCGTATCGCCGCAGGTCTCACGGTCGAAGAGATCAGCTCGTCCACCCGGGTGCGCATCCCCATCGTGCACGCGATCGAGGAGGACGACTTCTCCCGCTGCGGCGGCGACGTGTACGCCCGCGGCCATGTCCGAATCCTGGCGCGTGCCGTCGGCCTCGACGCGGACCAGCTGGTCGCGCAGTACGACGCGGAGCACGGCGGCCGTCCCGCGCCCACGCCCGCGGCCCCGCTGTTCGAGGCCGAACGCATCCGCTCCGAACCCCGCCGGCCGAACTGGACGGCGGCCATGGTCGCCGCGATCGTCGCCGTCGTCGGATTCGTCGGCTTCACGGCCCTGAAGGGAGGTGACGACACCCCCTCGTCCACCCAGCTCGCGGAAGGGTCGACGCCCAACACGAAGACCCCCGCGCCCAAGACCCACAAGCCCGCCGACCCCAAGCCGGCCCCGTCCGACAGCGCCATCGCCGCCGCTCCCCGGGACAAGGTGACGGTGCGGCTCGACGCCACCCGGGGCAAGAGCTGGATCTCGGCCAAGGACCACAACGGCCGGTCGCTCTTCGACGGACTGCTGCTCCAGGGCCAGACCAAGACCTTCCAGGACCAGGAGCGGGTCGACCTCGTCCTCGGCGACGCCGGCTCGATCGAGCTCTTCGTGAACGGCAAGAAGGTCGAGGACACGTTCCAGCCGGGCCAGGTCGAGCGGCTCTCGTACACCAAGGGCGACCCCGCGGTCGGCTGATCCGTACACGCAGCGTTTCCCCGCACGGCGACGACGTCACGGCGAGCGCCCGGCAATCCGCCGGGCGCTCGCCGCGTTCGTCACCCGGTGTGACGGGGGAACCCTGCGCGGCAGGTCGAGTGCCGGGACAAAGTAGTCTTGAGCCCATGCCCGAACGCCGTACCGTCGCCCTTGTCACTCTTGGCTGCGCCCGTAACGAGGTGGACTCGGAGGAGCTCGCAGGCCGCTTGGCAGCGGACGGCTGGGAGCTCGTCCAGGACGCCGCCGACGCGGATGTCGCCGTGGTCAACACCTGTGGATTCGTCGAGGCCGCCAAAAAGGACTCCGTCGACGCCCTCCTCGAAGCAAATGATCTGAAGGACCACGGCAGGACCCAGGCCGTGGTCGCCGTCGGCTGCATGGCCGAGCGCTACGGGAAGGACCTCGCCGAGGCCCTCCCCGAGGCGGACGGCGTCCTCGGCTTCGACGACTACGCCGACATCTCCGACCGCCTCCAGACCATCCTCAGCGGCGGCATCCACGCCGCGCACACCCCGCGCGACCGCCGCAAGCTGCTGCCGATCAGCCCGGCCGAGCGGCAGGACGCCTCCGTGGCCCTGCCCGGCCACGCCCAGGAGGCCGCGCCCGCCCCCGAGGACCTCCCCGAGGGCGTGGCCCCGGTCTCCGGTCCGCGGGCACCGCTGCGCCGGCGGCTGGGCACCAGCCCCGTCGCCTCGGTGAAGCTCGCCTCCGGCTGCGACCGCCGCTGCTCCTTCTGCGCCATCCCGTCCTTCCGGGGCTCCTTCATCTCCCGGCGCCCCTCCGACGTGCTCCAGGAGACCCGCTGGCTGGCCGAGCAGGGCGTCAAGGAGGTCATGCTCGTCTCCGAGAACAACACCTCGTACGGCAAGGACCTCGGTGACATCCGCCTGCTGGAGACGCTGCTGCCGGAGCTCGCCGACGTCGAGGGCATCGAGCGGATCAGGGTCAGCTACCTCCAGCCGGCCGAGATGCGCCCCGGCCTGATCGACGTGCTGACCTCGACGCCGAAGGTCGCGCCCTACTTCGACCTGTCCTTCCAGCACTCCGCCCCCGGGGTGCTGCGCGCGATGCGCCGCTTCGGTGACACCGACCGGTTCCTGGAGCTGCTGGACACCATCCGGAGCAAGGCGCCCGAGGCCGGTGCGCGCTCCAACTTCATCGTGGGCTTCCCCGGCGAGACCGAGGCCGACGTGGCGGAGCTGGAACGCTTCCTCACCGGCGCCCGGCTCGACGCCATCGGCGTCTTCGGCTACTCCGACGAGGAGGGCACCGAGGCGGCCGGCTACGAGAACAAGCTGGACGAGGACGTGGTCGCCGAGCGGCTGGCGCACATCTCGCAGCTGGCCGAGGAGCTGACCTCGCAGCGCGCCGAGGAGCGCATCGGCGAGACGCTCCAGGTGCTCGTGGAGTCCGTGGACGACGAGGACGGCGCGGTGGGCCGTGCGGCGCACCAGGCGCCCGAGACGGACGGCCAGGTGCTCTTCACGACACGCGAGGGCCTGGTCCCCGGCCTTATGGTCGAGGCGAAGGTCGTGAGCACCGAAGGAGTGGACCTCGTGGCCGAATGTTCCGGACGGGTGGAGGCGGCCAGATGACGGGAGTCCCGGCATCCGCGGCAGGCGGCTCCGGCGCGAAGCCGGTCCGCGGCGGCAAACTGGGTGCTGCGGCCGTCAATCAGGCCAGTCTGTGGAACATCGCCAACCTGCTCACCATGGTGCGGCTGGTGCTGGTCCCCGGCTTCGTGCTGCTGCTGCTGCACAACGGCGGGTACGACCCGGTCTGGCGGTCCTTCGCCTGGGCGGCCTTCGCCATAGCGATGATCACCGACCTGTTCGACGGCCACCTGGCGCGGACGTACAACCTGGTCACCGACTTCGGCAAGATCGCCGACCCGATAGCAGACAAGGCGATCATGGGTGCGGCGCTGATCTGCCTCTCCTACCTCGGTGACCTGCCCTGGTGGGTCACGGGAGTGATCCTCTTCCGCGAGCTCGGCATCACGGTGATGCGTTTCTGGGTGATCAGACACGGGGTGATTCCGGCCAGCCGCGGCGGCAAGATGAAGACCCTGGCCCAGGGGACCGCCGTCGGGATGTACGTTCTGGCACTGACCGGACCGCTCGCCACACTGCGCTTCTGGGTGATGGCGGTGGCCGTCCTGCTGACGGTGCTCACCGGGCTCGACTACGTGCGCCAGGCGGTCGTCCTGCGCCGCAGGGGGCTCGCCGCCGAGCGGGCCGCCGAGGGGCGCACTCCGGCGGAGTCCGAGCGGTGACGACCGCCGCCGAGGTGCTGGCGCTGCTCGGGGAGCGGGGCGAGAGCCTCGCCGTCGCCGAGTCGCTGACCGGCGGTCTGGTCGCGGCGGAGCTGACGTCCGTGCCGGGTTCCTCGCGGTCCTTCCGGGGCTCCGTGACGGCGTACGCGACGCCGCTGAAGCGGGACGTCCTGGGAGTGGACGGAGCTCTGCTGGCGGAGCGTGGTGCGGTCGACCCGGAGGTGGCGCGGCAGATGGCAGCCGGTGTGCGGCGCGTCCTGGGCGCGGACTGGGGCGTGGCGACGACGGGGGTCGCGGGCCCCGATCCGCAGGACGGCAAGGCGGTGGGCACGGTGTACGTGGCGGTCGCCGGACCGGGCGGCGCGGAGAATATCGCCGCGCTGCGGTTGAACGGCGGCCGGGCGGACATTCGTAGAGAGAGTGTGCGAAGCGCACTCACGCTGCTTTCGGCGGAACTCGGCAAGAACGCAAGGGCACAGGATACGGAAGAGAACGGGGGGAATTGATGTTTGCAGCCCTGAGTGAACACGACATCGCTCCCCGCACGGCCGCCGCGCGAGGCGGTACGGTGGGGCGTGAAGGATGCGGCTACGCGGTCCGAGGAGGGAGCCACCGATGATTCTGCTCCGTCGCCTGCTTGGTGACGTGCTGCGTCGGCAGCGCCAGCGCCAAGGCCGTACTCTGCGCGAAGTCTCCTCGTCCGCCCGAGTCTCGCTCGGCTATCTCTCCGAGGTGGAGCGGGGGCAGAAGGAGGCATCCTCCGAACTGCTCTCCGCCATTTGCGACGCGCTTGACGTACGGATGTCCGAGCTCATGCGTGAAGTGAGCGATGAGCTGTCGCTGGCCGAACTGGCCGAGTCGGCAGCAGCCAGCGATCCGGTCCCCGTGCCGGTGCGGCCCATGCTCAATTCCGTCTCCGTGACCTCGGTGGCCGGTGTGCCGTCGGGGCGGGTGACCATCAAGGCGCCCGCGGAAGCGGTGGATGTCGTCGCCGCCTGACCTTTTCGGTCCGGTGGGCAGTGGAAGCCCCAGTCGTCCCCGAAGGACGGCCGGGGCTTCCGTGCGTCCGGGCGGGCGCCCGTGCTCCTCGGGATGCGTCCGATCCTCCCGGGACGGGACGGAACCGCTCTGGATGCGGCGCGGGGGCTGTCGGGTGAGACTGCTGGGGAGCCGGAACACCGGCTCGGTCGGACCGCGGTCCGGCGCGCCGGGACCCCTGGCGGGCGTGCGCCGGCCCCGGGTCCGCCCGGGTCGTGCCGGTGGGCCGCCTCTGCGCCCTCCCGCCGGGTGGGCCTGCCGCACCAGGGTCTGACGTCGCCCGGCGGACGGCGGTGCGACGACGGTCCCTGGGCTCGGCCGGAGGAGGCAGCCATCATGGTGCGGCGATGGGGGCCGGCGCTCGTGTGCGGCGGGGTGTGGTGGTGGGCCGTGCTGCGGCTCGTGCTGGACCCGGCGGATGCGGGGCTCGTCGAGGGCGCGGTGGTGGCGGGCGGCTGGGGGCTGAGCCTGCTGCCGGTGCACGTGGCCGCGTCCGCCGGGGCCGCGCGGCCGGGAACGGGCGGTCGGTGGGGGTCCGGGGTGCTGCGGGCCGCGCGGGGGCGGGGTGCGGAGCGGGGCGTGGACGTACGAGGGCCGGACGAGGCCGTCGAGGGGCGGGGCGCGGGCAGTGGTGCCGGGGGGCGGGGGACGGACCGGGTGCTGCGGGATGCCGACCGGGTGCTGCGGGCTACCAGGGCATGGCTACGCCGCCGTTCGGGCGGAGGATCTGGCCGGTCATGAAGGCCGAGGCGTCGGATGCCAGGTGGAGCACGGTATGGGCCACGTCCTCCGGTTCGCCCACCCGCCCGAGCGGGGAGAGCCGCGCCATCGTCGCCTCCACCCGCTGCTGCTGCCCGGAGTCGTGGCGGGCGGTCATGGGCGTACGGATCCAGCCCGGAGCGACGGCGTTGACCCGGATCGCGTGCGGCCCCAGCTCGGTCGCGAGGGTCTTCGTCAGCTGGACGACCGCCGCCTTGGCGACGCTGTAACAGAACAGGCCGGGACCGGAGGAGTCGACGGCGCCCGAGGCCATCGTGATCAGTGAGCCGGGGGTGGCCCGTTCGATCATGGAGCGGGCCACTTCCTGGCAGGCGTACAGGACGCCCTTGAAGTTGACCGCGAGGACGCGGTCGAGGTCCTGGTCCGAGGTCTCCAGGACGCTGCTCGTGTGCATGATCCCGGCGACGGCGGCCAGGATGTCGACGGCGCCCGCCGACGCCACCGCCGCCCGGACCTGGTCGCGGTCGGTGACATCGAGGACATGGACATGGGCGCGCGCCGTGCCGTCTGCCCCGGTGATCAGCCGCCGGGTCTCCCGCAGCCCCTTCTCGTCGGTGTCCGCGCAGTGCACGTCGGCCCCCGCGGCCGCCAGCAGGACGGCGCAGGCCCGGCCGATGCCGCCCGCCGCACCGGTGACGAACGCGGAGCGGCCGGTGAGGTCGTACGCGGCGCGGCTCGGGGGAGGGGGCGTGGAGCGGGCTGCGGGCGGGGGCGTGGGAGGGGGCATGACCGGACCGTACGACCGGATCTGACGGTCCGTCAACTAGGGGGTGGGGCCCGACTGGCAGCGGGGGCACCAGTAGGTGGGGCGGCCGTTCTGGTCCGCGACGCGGACGGGGGTGCCGCAGCGCAGGCAGGGGCGGCCGGCCCTGCCGTAGACCCAGAGCCGTTCCCGGGGGGCGTGGCCGCGGTGGGCCGGGGCGGTGGTGATGCGTACGGGGCGGTCGCGGTTGGCGTCGAGGAGCTGCTGGGCCGTCGTGACCAGCCGGGGGGCGACGGGGTCGGGCAGCTCGCCGACGGGGAGCCAGGGGGTGACGCGGGCCAGGAAGCAGAGCTCGGCCTTGTACACGTTGCCGATCCCGGCGAGATTGCGCTGGTCCAGCAGGGCCTCGCCGAGCGGGCGGGTGGGCTCGGCGAGCAGATTGCGCAGGGCGGTCGCGGCGTCCCAGTCGGGGCCTAGCAGATCGGGGCCGAGCGGGCCGACCGCCTTCTCCTCGTCCCGGGTGCGGAGCAGCTCGAGCACGGGCAGCCGGTAGCCGACCGCGGTCTGTTCCGTGTTGCCGAGGATGGCGCGGATCTGGTGGGCGGGGCCGCCGCGCCACCGCTCGGCCGGGCCGTAGACGCGCCAGGCGCCGTCCATCCGGAGGTGGCTGTGCAGCGTGAGGCCGCCCTCGACGCGCAGGAGGAGGTGCTTGCCGCGCGGCACCACGCCCAGCACGGTCCGGCCGGTGAGGTCGGCGGTGGCGAACCGGGGCACGCGCAGGTCGCACCGGGTGAGCGTCCGGCCGGCGAGCGCGGTGTGCAGACGTCCTGCCGTCCGCAGGACGGTGTCTCCTTCGGGCATGCCTCCATGATGCGGGCGGGGAGGAGGGCCGCGACCTCTGCACGGGTCAGGCGCGCAGGCGCAGCCCTCTCGGTGTGGCCAGGAAACCGGCTGCCTCCAGCGTGCGGCCGATCGGGGAGGTCAAGGAGGGGGCGCCGTTGGCACGCTCCACCGTGACCGTGCCGAGGGCGCCGGACCGGGCGGCCGCAGCCAGTGCCCCGGCGGCGGCGAGGAGCGCGGCGTCGTCCGGATCGGCGGGCCAGGCGAGCAACGTCTTGCCGCCGCGCTCCATGTACATCGTCAGCTCGCCGTCGACCAGCACCACCAGGGCGCCCGCCTTGCGGCCGGGCTTGTGCGAGGCGCCGTCCGGCGGCTCCGGCCAGGGCAGGGCGGCCCCGTACGCGTTGGCCGGGTCGGCGGCGGCGAGGACCAGGGCCTGGGGGGCCGCGCCCGGCTCCCGGCGGTCGCGGGCGGTGGACGCGGCACGCAGCCGGTCCACCGCGCCGTCCATCGCGAACTGCGCGGCCCCCAGCCCCTCGACCACGTAGCCTCGCCGGGCCTGTCCGTTGTCCTCGAAGGCGGACAGGACGCGGTACATCGCGGAGAAGCCGCCTTCGACCCCCTCGGCCTGGACCGCGCCGCGGGTCACCACGCCGTGGCGGTCGAGAAGCGTGCGGGCCAGGGCGTGGGCGCGGTGCGTGGGCTCGGGCTCGGCGGCGGGCAGCAGGGACCAGCGGCCCGAGACGATCGGCGGGCCGGTGCGCGAGGCGGGCCGGGCGGAGGTGAGCGAACCGTACCGGCCGCGCGGGACGCTGCGTCTGGCGCGGTGGGCCGTCGACCCCGCCGTCCGGCCGGAGCCCAGCAGGGCACGCAGGGGGGCGAGCGTGTCGTTGGTGAGCCGGCCCGACCAGGCCAGCTCCCAGACCGCGTCGGCCAGTTGCGGATCGGTGCAGTCCGGGTGGGTGGTGGCCCGGACCTGGTCGGCGATCTGCCGGAAGAACAGGCCGTATCCGCCGCTCAGAGCGGTCAGGACGGACGCGTGCAACGCGCTGAGCTCCAGCGGGTGCGGGGGCGGCAGGAGCAGCGGGGCGCTGTCGGCCGGGTAGAGGGCGAGCCAGCCGTCCTTGCCGGGAAGGGCGCCCGCACCGGCCCAGACGACCTCGCCGGTGGTGGTCAGCTCGTCGAGCAGTGCGGGGGTGTAGTCCCTGACCCGGCCCGGCAGGACCAGCTTCTCCAGCGCCGACGCCGGGACCGCCGCCCCCTGCAACTGCTCGACAGCGCGGGCCAGCCCGTCGATGCCGCGCAGGCTGTTGCCGCCGAGATGCTGCCACTGGGGAAGGAACCCGGCGAGGGCGGCGGGCGGGACCGGCTCCAGCTCGTGGCGGAGCGCGGCGAGCGAACGGCGGCGCAACCGGCGCAGCACGTCGGCGTCGCACCACTCCTGGCCGATCCCCGCGGGGTGGAACTCGCCCTGGACGACCCGGCCGGTCCCGGCGAGCCGTTGCAGCGCCCCGTCGGTGACCGCGGTGCCGAGACCGAAGCGGGCGGCGGCTCCGGCGGACGTGAACGGGCCGTGCGTACGGGCGTAGCGGGACAGGAGGTCGCCCAGCGGGTCCTTCACGGGCTCGGTGAACGCCTCGGGGACACCGACCGGGAGGGCGGTCCCCAGGGCGTCCCGCAGCCGGCCCGCGTCCTCGATCGCGGCCCAGTGGTCCGCCCCGGCGATCCGGACCCGGATCGCCCGGCGGGCCGTGGCCAGCTCCGGAGCCCAGGACGGCAGGGCGCCGCGCTCGGCCAGCTCCTGGTCGGTGAGCGGGCCGAGGACCCGGAGCAGGTCGGCGACGCCCTCGGCGTCCCTGATCCGGCGGTCCTCGGTCAGCCACTGGAGCTCCCGCTCCAGCTCCGTCAGTACCTCCGCGTCGAGCAGCTCGCGCAGCTCCGCCCGGCCGAGGAGCTCGGCGAGGAGGTGGGAGTCCAGAGAGAGGGCGGCGGCCCGCCGCTCGGCCAGCGGCGAGTCGCCCTCGTACAGGAACTGGGCGACGTAACCGAACAGGAGCGAACGGGCGAAGGGGGACGGCTCCGGGGTGGTCACCTCGACCAGCCGGACCCGGCGCGCTTCGAGATCGCCCATGAGCTCCGTGAGCCCGGGAACGTCGAAGACGTCCTGGAGGCATTCGCGGACCGCTTCCAGGACGATCGGGAACGAGCCGAACTCCGAAGCCAACTGCAGGAGTTGAGAGGCGCGCTGGCGCTGCTGCCACAGCGGGGTGCGCTTTCCGGGGCTGCGGCGCGGCAGCAGCAGGGCGCGGGCCGCGCACTCGCGGAACCGGGAGGCGAACAGGGCCGAGCCGCCGACCTGGTCGGTGACGATCTGTTCGATGTCGCCCTGGTCGAACGTCACGTCGGCGGCACCGACCGGCGGTTGCTCGCTGTCGAACGAGAAGGCCGGTGACGGGGGCTCGGCCGTTCCCTGGTCCGCGCCCCGGGGATCGAGGTCCAGGAGGTCCAGCCCCATGAGGTCGGCGTCGGGCAGCCGGAGCACGATGCCGTCGTCGGCGTGCATCACCTGCGCGTCCAGACCGTAGCGCTCGGCGAGGCGGGCGCCCAGCGCGAGCGCCCACGGGGCGTGGACCTGCGCGCCGAACGGGGAATGGACCACGACCCGCCAGTCACCCAGCTCGTCGCGGAAACGCTCGACGAGGATGGTCCGGTCGTCCGGCACATGACCACAGGCCCGACGCTGCTCGTCGAGGTACGACAGGGTGTTGTCGGCGGCCCAGGTGTCGAGACCGGCGGCGAGCAGCCTCGCCCGCGCCTCCTCGGACGCCAGCCCGCCGATCTCGCGGAGGAACGCCCCCAGGGCGCGCCCCAGCTCCAGCGGACGGCCCAGCTGGTCGCCCTTCCAGAACGGCAGCCGCCCGGGAACACCGGGAGCGGGCGACACCAGGACCCGGTCGCGGGTGATGTCCTCGATCCGCCACGAGGTGGTGCCGAGCGTGAAGACGTCGCCGACCCGGGACTCGTAGACCATCTCCTCGTCGAGCTCGCCGACCCGCCCGCCGCCCTTCTTCGGGTCGGCGCCGGCGAGGAAGACCCCGAAGAGACCCCGGTCGGGAATGGTCCCTCCGGAGGTGACGGCGAGCCGCTGCGCGCCGGGGCGGCCCGTGACCGTACCGGCCACCCGGTCCCAGACCACGCGCGGCCGCAGCTCGGCGAAGGCGTCGGAAGGGTAGCGACCGGCCAGCATGTCGAGCACGGCGGTGAACGCGGACTCGGGCAGCGAGGCGAAGGGCGCGGCGCGGCGGACCGTCGCCAGCAGCTCGTCCACCTGCCAGCTGTCCAGGGCGACCATGGCGACCAGCTGCTGGGCCAGAACGTCCAGCGGGTTGGCCGGGACGCGGAGCGCCTCGATGGCCCCCTCGCGCATCCGCTCGGTGACCACGGCCGACTGCACCAGGTCGCCCCGGTACTTCGGGAAGACCACGCCGGTGGAGACCGCGCCGACCTGATGCCCGGCCCGGCCCACCCGTTGCAGGCCGGAGGCGACCGACGGCGGTGACTCCACCTGGATCACGAGGTCCACCGCCCCCATGTCGATGCCCAGCTCCAGGCTCGACGTGGCGACGACGGCCGGCAGCCGGCCCGCCTTGAGGTCCTCCTCGACCTGGGCGCGCTGCTCCTTGGAGACCGAGCCGTGATGGGCGCGGGCGAGCAGCGCGGGGGCGCCCTTCGCCGCACCGGACTCGGCCATGAGCTCGGCGGGGGAGTGGGACTCGGCCAGCGGCTCGCCGGTGAGCCGCTCGTACGCGATCTCGTTGAGGCGGTTGCACAGCCGCTCGGCGAGGCGGCGGGAGTTGGCGAAGACGATGGTGGAGCGGTGCTTCTGGACGAGGTCGACGATCCGTTCCTCGACATGGGGCCAGATCGACGGCTTGTCCGCCTGCGCCGCCTGGTCGGGCCCGGTGGCGGGGGAGCCGCCGAGCTCTCCCAGGTCCTCGACCGGCACGACCACCGACAGGTCGAACCGCTTCGTGGACGGCGGCTGGACGATCTCCACCCTGCGCCGGGGGGAGAGGAAGCGCGCCACCTCGTCGACCGGGCGGACCGTCGCCGACAGGCCGATCCGCCGCGCGGGGCGGGGCAGCAGCTCGTCGAGACGCTCCAGGGAGACAGCGAGATGGGCGCCGCGCTTCGTGCCCGCCACGGCGTGCACCTCGTCGAGGATCACCGTCTCGACCCCGGACAGCGCCTCCCGGGCCGAGGAGGTCAGCATCAGGAACAGCGATTCGGGCGTGGTGATCAGGATGTCCGGCGGACGGGTCGCCATCGAGCGGCGCTCGGCGGACGGGGTGTCCCCGGAACGGATGCCCACCCGCACCTCCGGCTCGGGCAGCCCGAGCCGCACAGACTCCTGGCGGATACCGGTCAGCGGGGAACGCAGATTCCGCTCGACATCGACCGCGAGCGCCTTGAGGGGCGAGACGTACAGGACCCGGCAGCGCTTCTTCGTCTCGGCCGGCGGCGGAACGGACGCCAGCGCGTCGAGCGAGGCGAGGAACGCGGCGAGGGTCTTGCCGGACCCGGTCGGCGCGACGACCAGCACGTCCGAGCCCTCGGAGATCGCACGCCAGGCGCCCTCCTGCGCGGGGGTGGGCGCGCTGAAGGCCCCCGCGAACCAGCCGCGGGTCGCGGGGGAGAACGAATCGAGTGCGGAACCGGCCATGCCCTCCATCGTGCACCCCGCCACTGACAACGGCCCCGACCGTCCCCGGCGACCCCGCCCGCGCCGCCCACGTAACGTTCGCGTCGTGGCAGATCAGACAATATTTCCAGGCGGGGGCGGTGCGCCGGACCCCGGCACGGCCGGCTCCGGAACCGGACCGGGCCCCGGCGAAGCGAAACCGGACGCCGCGGTCGTCCGTGACGCGCTCGGCGTCGGCATCGCCGTCGGACTCTCCGGCTTCGCCTTCGGCGTGACCTCGGCCGGGGCGGGACTGAGCCTGTGGCAGACCTGCGCGCTCAGCCTCGCCGTCTTCACCGGTGCCTCCCAGTTCGCGCTCGTCGGCGCGCTCGCCGCAGGCGGCAACCCGTACACGGCCGCCGCCGGGGCGTTCTTCCTCGGCGTACGCAACTCGTTCTACGGACTGCGGCTGTCGCAACTGCTGGCACTCCCGAAGGCGCTGCGCCCCTTCGCCGCCCAGTGGGTCATCGACGAGACGACCGCCGTGACACTGCCGCAGCCGACCCGCAGGGCCGCCCGCATCGGCTTCGCCGTCACCGGGCTGACCCTGTACGTGCTGTGGAACCTGACCACGCTGCTGGGGGCGCTCGGGGCCGAGGCGCTCGGCGACACCAGGGCGTGGGGGCTGGACGCGGCGTCGCCCGCGGTCTTCCTCGCCCTGCTCGCGCCGATGCTCAGGACCACCACCGAACGCGTCACCGCGGGGATCGCCGTCCTCCTCGCACTCGGCCTGCTGCCCGTCCTGCCGGCGGGCGTCCCCGTGCTGCTGGCCGCGCTCGCCGCACCCGTCGTCCTCTTCCTGGACGGGCGCCGGAGAAACGGCACGCCGGTAACCGCCACCGAGAAGGGGGACGGGTGAACGTCTGGATCGCCATCGCACTGACCGCCGTGGGCTGCTACCTCGCCAAACTGCTCGGGCTGCTGGTCCCCGCCGGTGTACTGGAGCGCCCGCTCACCCGGCGGCTCGCGGCGCTGCTGCCCGTGGCCCTGCTGGCCGCCCTCACCGCACAGCAGACCTTCGGGGACGGGCATCACCTGACCCTGGACGCCAGGGCGGCCGGACTCGCCGCGGCGGCGGTCGCGCTGATCCTGCGCGCCCCCTTCCTGGTGGTCGTGGGCGCCGCGGTCGTCGTCACCGCCGTGGTACGCGCCCTCGGATAGGGCCGGACGCGGCGGACCGAGGGGTTCCGCCCGGCCATGCATGGCCGGGCGGAACCGGGTGACGGCTCAGCCGAGGTCCCGTCCGTGGGCGCGCAGCGTCAGGAGGGCCCGGAGGGTCACGAGGGGCCGCCCCTCCAGCGCGGTCCCCGGGGCCCACTGCCGCCAGTTGACCGGCCAGCCGCCGTCGGCCTGCTGCGCGGCCGCGAGATGGTCGAGCGAGCGGGACAGCTCCTCGTCGGTGAACCATCGACGGGCGAGCGAGTCGGGCGTACGGGCGTAGTCGTACGGAAAGTGCTGCTCACCCGGCGCGTAGCCGGGCGCCACCGGGTACTCCGCGCGCCGTTCCGGATCCAGCACCACGAGCCGCTGGTCGCGCACCAGCCGCCCCAGCCGGTCGGCCGCGGCCTCGGCCCGCGCCCGGTCGGGGGCGCCGTCCAGGAAGGCGAGTGCCGCCTCGATCTCGTACGGATGCGAGCGGTCCAGGGCCTCCACCGCGGCCCAGCAGAAGTCGGTGGCCCTGAACAGCCAGGCGTGCCAGACCGCGTTGCGGTGCAGGAGTCCGACGACGGGGCCGGTGGCCAGCAGCTCCGCCGGCGGGTCGTCGACGATCGGGATGAAGGGGGCGGCGGGGTAGCCGCGCTGCGCCGGCAACAGGGCGGGAAGCGCCCCCTCCTTGGTCGACACCTCGGTGAGGAACCGGCAGACCCGCTCCACCCGCAGTCCGTCGCAGCGCCCGATGGAATCCAGCACATTGAGCGCGTGCGCGGTGTGCAGCGGCTGACTGACGGGGCCGCGCAGATCGGGTTCGAGCCCGTGCCCGTAACCGCCGTCCTCGTTCAGATAGGCGGCGAGCGCGGTTTCCACGGCGTCCGCACCGCCGTCCAGGAAGTGGTGCGCGAACCGCCGCTGCTCCAGGACGCGGGCCGTGAGCCAGATGAACTGCTCGGCACGGTTGAGGGGACTTGTTCCTGTTCCAGCCATGGACCGACCGTAGGGCGGTAAGCGCTCTCGACAAGACGTAGCGGCCCGGCTGCACTCTCAGGAGCGGGATACTGAGGTCATGCGGTTGACGATTTTCTGGGAACGGATGGCCGACCACTTCGGCGCGGCGTACGCCGACTCCTTCGCGCGCGATCATGTGATGGCCGAACTCGGCGGGCAGACCGTCCACCAGGCACTTGCCTCGGGATGGGAGACCAAGGACGTCTGGCGCGGCGTCTGTGCCGCGGTCGGCATCCCCGCCGACCAGCGCTGACCCCGGCCGGCCGACGGCCGGACCCGCGCCGTTGTCCGGGGCTGGCGGTCGTTCGTCACCGCGGTGGGTGAGACTGGGGGAGTGGCACCGACAGACGAGACAGCACAGACCCGATCGACCTCCACCCCCTCCGTCCCGCCCGCCGCGCCATCCGCCGCGCCGGCCGGCGGCGCGCGGGCACGCATGCCCGCGTGGCTGCCGCGTGCCATGGTGCTCGCCCTGGCGCTCTACGCCTGCTACCGGCTGGGCAGCTGGGCCTTCGACCAGCTCATCGGGTTGCTCATCAACGTCCTGATCGCGTTCTTCCTGGCGCTCGCGATCGAGCCGGCGGTGAGCCGGATGTCGGCCCGCGGCATGCGCCGCGGCCTCGCCACCTTCCTGGTCTTCCTCGTGGTGATGATCGCCGGAGTGGGCTTCGTCGTGCTGCTCGGCTCGATGCTCGCGGGCCAGATCATCGACATGGTCGAGGGGTTCCCGAAGTACCTGGACTCGGTGATCAACTGGGTCAACCAGACCTTCCGTACCGACCTCTCCCGGGTCGAGGTCCAGGACAGCGTGCTCCACTCCGACTGGCTGCAGAAGTACGTCCAGAACAGCGCGACCGGAGTGCTGGACATATCCACCACCGTGCTGGGCGGGCTGTTCCGGCTGCTGACGATCGCCCTGTTCTCGTTCTACTTCGCGGCCGACGGCCCCAGGCTGCGGCGGGCCCTGTGCTCCGTGCTGCCGCCCGCCCGGCAGGCGGAGGTCCTGCGGGCCTGGGAGATCGCGGTCGACAAGACCGGCGGGTACCTCTACTCGCGCGGTCTCATGGCCCTCATCTCCGGGATCGCGCACTACGTCCTGCTGGTGATCCTCGGGGTCCCCTACGCGCCCGCGCTGGCCGTGTGGGTCGGGCTCGTCTCCCAGTTCGTCCCCACGATCGGTACGTACCTGGCGGGCGCCCTGCCCATGCTGATCGCGTTCACCGTCGACCCCTGGTACGCGCTGTGGGTGCTCGGCTTCGTCGTGGTCTACCAGCAGTTCGAGAACTACGGCCTGCAGCCCAAGCTCACGTCCAGGACGGTCGACATCCACCCGGCGGTCGCCTTCGGGTCGGTCATCGCGGGTACGGCGCTGATGGGCGCCGTGGGCGCGCTGATCGCCATTCCGGCCGTCGCCACGCTCCAGGCTTTCCTCGGCGCGTACGTGAGGCGCTACGACGTCACGGACGATCCGCGGATGCACGGTCCGAACCGGCGCCGGGGAGAGCCGTTGCTCACCCGGCTGCGCCGTTCCTGGCGGGCCCCGGACCGGGAGGCGGGGACCGGGGAGGCGAGCGGCGGAAGCGGCACCGGAGGCCGGGGGGCGCCGGAGAGCGCCTGAGACTACGGCGCGGCGAAGCCGGGGGCGCGGGGCCGCTGCTCCCCTCCCGGCTCCCGGTCCCTCGCACGGCCGGGGCGGCGTGGTGCGCTTGACACTAAAATCGAACATCCATTCTCATGAGATTCCGGCCGGGGTTTCCCGGGCCCGGCCGCAGAGTTATCCACAGGCCGGGAGGACGTCGAGGCCCATTGTCAGTGGCAGGGGTTAGCGTCTTTGACGTGAAGCGATCGACTCAAGCAAATCGGGTGGAACCCATGGCAGGAACCGACCGCGAGAAGGCGCTGGACGCCGCACTCGCACAGATTGAACGGCAATTCGGCAAGGGCGCGGTGATGCGCCTCGGCGAGCGGCCGAACGAGCCCATCGAAGTGATCCCCACCGGGTCGACCGCCCTCGACGTGGCCCTCGGGGTCGGCGGCCTGCCGCGCGGCCGTGTGGTGGAGGTGTACGGGCCAGAGTCCTCCGGTAAGACGACGCTGACGCTGCACGCGGTGGCGAACGCGCAGAAGCAGGGCGGCTCGGTCGCCTTCATCGACGCGGAGCACGCCCTCGACCCCGAGTACGCGAAGAAGCTCGGTGTCGACATCGACAACCTCATCCTGTCGCAGCCGGACAACGGTGAGCAGGCCCTGGAGATCGTGGACATGCTGGTCCGCTCCGGTGCCCTCGACCTGATCGTCATCGACTCCGTCGCGGCGCTCGTGCCGCGCGCGGAGATCGAGGGTGAGATGGGCGACTCGCACGTGGGTCTCCAGGCCCGTCTGATGAGCCAGGCGCTCCGTAAGATCACCAGCGCGCTCAACCAGTCCAAGACCACCGCGATCTTCATCAACCAGCTCCGCGAGAAGATCGGTGTGATGTTCGGCTCGCCGGAGACCACGACCGGTGGCCGCGCGCTCAAGTTCTACGCCTCGGTGCGCCTGGACATCCGTCGCATCGAGACGCTGAAGGACGGCACCGACGCCGTCGGCAACCGCACCCGCGTCAAGATCGTCAAGAACAAGGTCGCGCCGCCCTTCAAGCAGGCCGAGTTCGACATCCTCTACGGCCAGGGCATCAGCCGTGAGGGCGGTCTGATCGACATGGGCGTGGAGCACGGCTTCGTCCGCAAGGCGGGAGCCTGGTACACCTACGAGGGCGACCAGCTCGGCCAGGGCAAGGAGAACGCCCGCAACTTCCTCAAGGACAACCCCGATCTCGCCAACGAGATCGAGAAGAAGATCCTGGTGAAGCTGGGCATCGGTGTCAGGCCCGAGGAGGCCGGGGCCGGTGCGGAGGCGGCGGCCGGTGCGGCTGCTCCGGCCGACAGCGCGAAGGCGGCGGCTCCGGCCGGCAAGACCAAGCCGGCCAAGACCGCGGCGGCCAAGAGCTAGGGCCTGCGCCGTGACACGTCGTACGGAGTGGCCGGCCGACGCCACCGACCCGTCCACCGGTCCCGGCCAGGGCTCTCCCACCGGGTACACGGCCGGGCCCGGGGGCGCGTACGAGCCGGAGACCGGGTTCGGCGAGGGGGCGGGCCGTGGCACCCGCTCCCGTTCCAGAAGCAGCGGCTCCCCTTCCTCGTCGAGGGCCGAGAAGGGGGAGCCGCGAGACCCGGTCGAGCAGGCGCGCAACATCTGCCTGCGACTGCTCACCGGGACGCCGCGCACCCGCAAGCAGCTCGCGGACGCCCTGCGCAAGCGGGAGATCCCGGACGAGGCGGCGGAGGAAGTCCTCTCGCGCTTCGAGGACGTCGGGCTGATCGACGACGCGGCGTTCGCGGACGCCTGGGTGGAGTCCCGGCACCACGGCCGGGGCCTGGCCCGCCGGGCCCTCGTCCGCGAGCTGCGTACCAAGGGGGTCGACGCGGCGGTCATCGACGAAGCCGTCGGGCAGCTGGACTCCGAGCAGGAGGAGGCCACCGCCCGGGAGCTGGTCGCGCGGAAGCTCCGGTCCACCCGGGGCCTGGAGCGGGACAAGCGGCTGCGCCGTCTGGCGGGCATGCTCGCGCGCAAGGGATACGGGGAGGGCATGGCCCTGCGCGTGGTGCGGCAGGCGCTTGAGGAGGAGGGGGAGGACACGGAGGGGTTGGACGAGCCTTTCTGACCGGGCCGGATCGGACTGGACCGGACCGGACCCGATCCTGCCGACCGGACCAGGCCGGATCTGACGTGATCAGGCGTGCCCGGTGGTGAGGGTGGTGCGAGAGCTCGCGGGCCGAGAGGCGTGGGAGCGGCCGAGCGCGGGAGGAACGGCGATGGTCATTGCCCGGCGCGGGCGGCGCGGGTGATGGTGGCGTCGATCAGGGCGAGCGCGTCTGCGGCGGTGCGGCCGGGGTAGCGGTTCCAGGGGCCGATCAGCCCGGTCCAGCCCTGGGCGCGGAGCTCGGTGATGAGCCAGGCACCGGCCCGGTCCACGGTGTCGAGGGAGCCGTGGCCCAGTCGGTGCGCGGTGAGCAGGGCGCCGCAGACGCACCGTGCGCCACGGGCGTTGCGGAGCCGGTACGGGGTGTTCTGCCAGCCCCACTCGGTGAGGATTTCCCGGGCGTGGGCGAGATGGACGGAGGGCGGCACATCCGGTCGGCCGATGCGCCGCCAGGAGTGGAACCGGTCGGGGAGGACCGCCCCCAGACGGCCGGGCAGCGGCCGTTCGCGCGGCGCGGGAGCGGGCAGGGCACGGACGGATTCGGCGATGAGCCGTTCGACCGGAACGGACAGCAGATCCCGCCAGTCGGCAGGCCGGCGATCCGAGGAAGCGGGCCGTTCGGGGCCGGGTCGGGGAGCGGTGTCCGGGCCGGGCGGCGATACGGAGCCGGGGGCGTCCGGGTACAGGGGGTCGGGGGCCGTGATGCCCCAGCCGTTGACGATCTGCTGCCAGGCCTCGGTGTCGTGGAGGCGGGCCGCGTGGGCGTCGAGCTGGTCGGGGGTGAGGGGGAGTGCGGGGGCGGGGGTCGGCATCGGTGCGTGGTCTCCGTCATGTCGGTCCTTGGCGTCGAGGTGAATGTCGGTCGGGGAAGGGGATCGCTCCACCGGAGCGAGGCGTTCGGGTGTGTCGGTGCGACCAGGGGGGGAACGGCCGACGGCAAATGGAGGTAGCCCCGAAGGCGGCGAGGCGGGAGGCGGCACGGAACGGGCGGAAAGTTCGGGGCTCGTATCGGGGGGGCGGACCGGGTTCCGAAGGGCCCGAGGGGCTTCGGAAGGTCCCGCACGTGAACGGTGCGGGCCGGGCTCCAGGGCCTCACCCGCACCGTTCCGTGTATCAGCCCCAGCCCCCTCGCGGACCGGCTTTCACCCGTCGGCTTCTCCCCGCCGGCCCTCGGGCAACCAGGTCCGCCGACTTCCGGGCCCGGTCCTCACGGCCGGCTCTCCCGTACCGGCTCTCCCGTACCGGTTCTCCTGTCCTGGTTTTCTACGTCCCGACGACGGGCAGACCCGCCGCGCGCCAGGCCTGGAAGCCGCCGATCAGGTCCGTCGCCCGGTGCAGACCCAGTTGGTGCAGGGAAGCCGCGGCCAGGCTCGACGCGTACCCCTCGTCGCAGATGACCACGATCGGGAGATCGTGGCTGACGGCCTGCCGGGCCCGGTGGCTGCCCTGCGGATCGAGCCGCCACTCCAGCTCGTTGCGCTCGACGACCAGCGCCCCCGGGATCAGTCCGTCGCGTTCCCGCAGCTCCGCGTACCGGATGTCCACGAGCAGCGCCCCGTCGGAGGCCGCGGCCGCCGCCTCGTGCGGGCCGACCCTGTCGAGCCGCGACCGGACCCGTTCCAGCAGTTCGTCGATCCCGACCGGCTCCGTACCACCGTGCCGCCGGATGCCGTCGTCGCTCACGCCGTCGCTCATCGCCAGTCCTCCGGCTGCTCGATCTGCTCCAGCCGGAGCAGATCACCCGCGCGGCTGTAGCGCCGGATGCGCGGCAGCGGCGGGTAGTACGCGTGGACGGAGACGGCGTGCTCCGTGGCCGACTCGTTCAGCACCTCATGGACGTGGTGGCGGCCGAACGCGCGGCCCCGGCCGGTGGGCAGCTCCCGTGAGCGGTCGATTCCCTCGGTCAGTTCGAGGGTCTTCCAGCCGTCGGTGGGCAGCCGCGCGGCCAGGGACCGTTCCCTGAGCGTGCCCGCCGCCGTGGTGAACGCGCCGACCGAGTCGGCGTGGTCGTGCCAGCCGGTGCCGGTCCCCGGCGGCCAGCCGATCAGCCATGCCTCACTGCCACCGGGGCCGTCGAGCCGGACCCAGGTGCGGTCCTCGGGGTCGAGGGGGAGCGAGGCCACCGTCGCGGGATCGGCGGCGACGCGGCGGACGAAATCGAGGAGCTCCGCAGCAGTCGGGCCCGCACCGGTCGCGGTGCCGGAGCTACCCGTGGCGGGAAGCGGCGCCGGCCGGGGCACGGAGCCCACGGAAACCGCAGGAGAAACAGAAGCCGCAGAAGGATCAGAAGAGACTACGGGGGCCGAACCGGACGCGGGCACGGTTACGGAAGGTGACGTGGAGGAAGACACGGAGACCGTCCTGAAGGTTCGCGAGGATGCCCGTCCGCGCGGCGGGCAGCACGCACGGCGGGGCAGCGGAAAGGCGATTCAGCAGGACGGACGACACACGCAGCCCGCATAGCGGACCAGGTCCATATGGACCCTCCGCCACAGGCGCACATCGGTGTCGGTCACGTTCCGGAGTACACCACGCGCGCCTGCGGCGGTCAATTGATGTTCGCAGTCTGGTCGGGGCGTGCGGAGTCGGCCGTCGCTCCGCCGCGCACCGCCTCCGCCGCCGCGGAGAGCTCCTGCGGCCGCACGCCGCCGAACGACGTCACCAGGTGGCCGTCCGGCCGCACCAGCAGGACGGTGTGGGCCGACGCCCCGGGGTAGCTCTCGGTCACCAGCAGCTCCCCCTTCATCGGCAGCGCGTCGACCGCCTCGACCAGGCGGGGCATGACACCGGCCGTCATCCAGTGGCGCCGGTCCCACACTCCGGTACCGGGCGCCACCAGCACCACCAGCAGCCGCCCCTGCCCCAGCCGTTCCCTCAGCCGCGCCGTCGTGCCGTCGGGAGCGGTGACCCGTACATCGGTCACCGGCGCACCGGGGGGCGTACGTACGGAGACGTGCGCCTCCGTACGCGCGGGCGCGAGAGGTGAAGAGGAGTACGAAGGGGGCGCGCCGAGTGGGCCGCAGCCCAGATGACCGTCGGTGAGCAGCGAGTCGTGTCCCCGGGAGCTGCCGGGAACCAGCGTCCGCAGCCCTCCGCCGCCACGCAGTATCGGCAGCGACTGGTCCGCGGCGCGCAGCCGGGCGGCGACCGCGGTCCGGCGCTCGGCCTGGTAGCTGTCGAGCAGCACGTCGGCGGCGCCGTGGTGCCATGCCTCGGCCAGCTTCCAGGCCAGGTTCTCGACGTCGCGCAGCCCCTCGTCGAGCCCCTGCGTGCCCAGCGCGCCCAGCAGATGCGCGGCGTCCCCGGCCAGGAACGCCCGGTCGGCCCGCCAGCGCAGGGCGAGCCGGTGGTGCAGGGTGTACACGCCCGTGTCCAGCAGCTCGTACGGCGGTGTCTCGCCGCACCAGCCCGCCAGGGTGTCCCGGACCCGGGTGATCAGGGCGTCCGGCGTGACCAGTTCGCCGCGCGGCGGAAGCAGCCAGTCCAGCCGCCAGACGCCGTCCGGCAGGGGACGCGCCGTCACTTCGTCGCCACCGCTGCGCCACGGGGGCAGCCGGTGCAGTACGGCCTGCCCCGGCCAGGGAAGTTCGGTGCGCAGCGCCGCGACGGCGTGCCGCTCCACCGCCGTGCGCCCGGGGAACCGGATGTCGAGGAGCTTGCGGACGGTGGACCGGGCACCGTCGCAGCCCACCAGGTAACTCCCGCGCCACCAGGTCGCGTTGGGCTCCCTGGTGTGCACCGTGACGCCGGTCGCGTCCTGCTCCAGCGTGTCGATCCGGCTGTACGGGACCACCTGCACGAGCTCCTGCGCGGTGACCGCGTCCCGCAGCCCGCGGGTCAGGACGTGCTGCGGCAGATGGACGGGTGCCGGGATCCGGTCGTCCCCGACCCCGGGCGCGGCCTCGCCGAGCGTCAGCTCGCGCACCACCTGTTTGCGGCGCATCGACCGCCACCCCGACCAGCGCAGACCCTCCTGCTCCAGCGCCTTGCAGCCCAGCCGCTCCACCAGCGCGGCGGTGTCCTCGCGCAGCACCACGGTGCGCGCGGGCCGGGTCTCGTCCTTGCCCGGGTCCTCGTCGAGCAGCACACAGCGCACCCCCTGCGCCGCGAGCGCCAGCGACAGCGCGAGGCCGACCGGCCCGGCGCCGACGACGATCACCGGCTCCACGGCGCGCCTCCTCGGATCCGTACGGGCGGTGCCGGGAATGCGCGGGCAACGGGGTCGGCGGACGGCGGCGGACGTGTGGCGGCGGGGGCGGGGGGCGCGATCACAGAACGTATGCAACCTACTGCCGGTGCCCGCGTCAAGCGACACCGGACGGCGCAGAGGGGCGGCGGCCGACCGGCCACCGCCCCTCGGGCGGACATCTCGACGAACCGTCAGACGGCGCGTCCGTCGTCGACGACGAGCGACGGCTCACCGACGGTCGGTGACGCGCCCCCCGGCGCGGTGCCCTTGTTCTTCTTCGCGCGCCGGAGCCACCGCTCAAGCCAGCTTGCGAAGGAGGTGAGCGCGAAGTTCACCAGTACGAAGATCACCGCGACGATCGTGAAGCACGCGATGGTGTTGGCACCGTAGTTCGCGCTCATCGGGCGGACCGAGGCCAGCAGCTCGCTGAAGGTCATCATGGCGCCGCCGAGCGCGGTGTCCTTCATGATGACGACGAGCTGGCTGACGATCGCCGGCAGCATGGCCGTCACCGCCTGCGGCAGCAGCACGGACATCATGATCTGGCTCTTGCGCATACCGAGGGCCTTGGCGGCCTCCGCCTGACCCTTCGGCAGGGTCTCGATCCCGGCCCGCACGATCTCCGCGAGCACCGAGAAGTTGTACAGCACCAGACCGGTCACCACGGCGTACAGCGGGCGCACATCGGTGTCGATGGTGGTGTACTCCGCGTACACCGCGTTCGCCACGATCATCAGGATGAGCACCGGCACGGCGCGGAAGAGCTCCACGACGACTCCGGCCGGAACCCGCACCCAACGATGGTCCGACAGCCGGCCGACACCGAACAGGGCACCCAACGGCAGCGCGATGAGCAGGGCGAAGAACGCTGCCTTGAGCGTGTTCTGGAGCCCCGGCCAGATGTACGTCTCCCATGGCTGGATGCTGGTGAAGAAGGGCTTCCACTTGATCCAGTCGAGCTGGTGCTTCTCGTTCAAGCTGGTGTAGACCCACCACACCACGGCCGCGGCGGCCAGCAAGAACAGCACCGTGTAGAGGATGTTGCGCTGCTTGGCGCGCGGTCCCTGGGCGTCGTAGAGGATGGAGCTCATCGCTTCACCGCCACCTTCTTGCTCACCCAGCCGAGGATCAGGCCGGTCGGGAGGGTCAGGACGACGAAGCCGAACGCGAAGACCAGCGAGATCAGGATCAGCTGGGCCTCGTTCTCGATCATGCCCTTCATCAGGTACGAGGCCTCGGCGACACCGATCGCGGAGGCGACCGTGGTGTTCTTCGTCAGCGCGATCAGTACGTTGGACAACGGATTGACCACCGCACGGAACGCCTGGGGAAGAATGATCAGCCGCAGTACCTGGGTGAAGCTCAGCCCGAGCGCACGTGCCGCCTCGGCCTGGCCGACCGGCACGGTGTTGATGCCGGAGCGCAGCGCCTCGCAGACGAAGGCGGCCGTGTAGGCGACCAGGGCGAGCACGGCCAGCCGGAAGTTGATGGTGTCGACCGTGTCGGCACCGAGTGAGATGGCCAGCGTCTGGTACAGCCCGAGCGACGAGAACACGATGAGCACGGTCAGCGGAATGTTCCGGACCACGTTCACGTAGGCGGTGGCGAAGCCGCGCATCAGGGGGACCGGGCTGACCTTCATTCCGGCCAGTAGCGTTCCCCATATCAGGGCGCCGAGGGCGGAGAGGACGGTGAGTTGCACCGTCACCCAGAAGGCCCCCAGCAGGTCATAACCTTCAAGAAAGTCGAACACGATCTCCCGCGCTTCCGCGTGTCGGAGGGCACGGCGCGCCGTCGGTCAAGGACGGCGCGCCCGGTCAGCCCTGCATCACTTGACGACGTTGCCGATCTTCGGGGCGGGCTCGTTCTTGTAGTTCGCCGGGCCGAAGTTGTCCTTCACGGCCTTGTCCCAGGAACCGTCCGAGACCATCTTGGTGAGCGCGTCGTTGATCTTCTTCTTGAGGTCGGCGTCGCCCTTCTTCAGGCCGATGCCGTAGTTCTCGTTGGTCATCTTGAAGCCGGCCAGCTTGAACTTGCCCTGGAACTCCTTCTGGGAGGCGTAGCCCGCCAGGATGCTGTCATCGGTCGTCAGGGCGTCGATGACCTTGTTCTCCAGGCCGGTCAGGCACTCCGAGTAGCCGCCGTACTCCTGGAGCTGGGCCTTCGGCGCCAGCTTGTCGTGGACGTTCTGCGCGGAGGTCGAGCCGGTGACCGAGCACAGCTTCTTGTTGTTCAGGTCGGCCGGGGACTTGATCGAGTCGTCGTCGGCGCGGACCAGGATGTCCTGGTGGGCGAGGAGGTACGGGCCCGCGAAGTCGACCTTCTGCAGACGCTCGTCGTTGATCGAGTAGGAGGCGGCGATGAACTTCACGTCGCCGCGGTCGATCGCGGTCTCGCGGTCGGCGCTCTTGGTCTCCTTGAAGACGATGTTCTTGGCGTCGTAGCCGAGCTCCTTGGCGACGTACGTGGCGACGTCGACATCGAAGCCGGTGTACTTGCCGTCCGGGGTCTTCAGGCCGAGACCGGGCTGGTCGATCTTGATGCCGATGGTGATCTTCTTGCCGTCGCCCGAGCCGCCGTCCTTGTCGGAACCACAGGCGGTGGCGGTGACGGCGAGAGCGAGCACGGCGGCCGAGGCGGCGGTGACCTTACGAAGCTGCATGGTGGATTTCCCTAGGTTTGACGCGATGTGAGTGATCAGCCGGTGCGGGGCCGGTGGGCGCGGGAGCGATCAGTGGTGCAGGATCTTCGACAGGAAGTCCTTGGCCCGGTCGCTGCGCGGGTTGCTGAAGAACTGGTCGGGCGTGGCCTCTTCGACGATCTTTCCGTCGGCCATGAAGACGACCCGGTTCGCGGCCGAGCGCGCGAAGCCCATCTCATGGGTGACGACGACCATCGTCATGCCGTCCCGCGCGAGCTGCTGCATGACCTCCAGCACCTCGTTGATCATCTCCGGGTCGAGCGCCGACGTGGGCTCGTCGAAGAGGATCACCTTCGGGTCCATCGCCAACGCCCGCGCGATGGCCACACGTTGCTGCTGACCGCCGGAGAGCTGGGCGGGGTACTTGTCGGCCTGCGTGGCCACACCCACCCGCTCCAGGAGCGAACGGGCCTTCTCCTCGGCGGCCTTCTTGTCGGTCCTGCGGACCTTGATCTGGCCCAGCATCACGTTCTCGAGCACCGTCTTGTGCGCGAAGAGATTGAACGACTGGAAGACCATGCCGACATCGGCACGCAGCCTCGCCAGCTCCTTGCCCTCCTGGGGCAGCGGCTTGCCGTCGATCGTGATGGCGCCCGAGTCGACCGTCTCCAGGCGGTTGATCGTGCGGCACAGCGTCGACTTCCCGGACCCGGACGGCCCGATCACGACCACGACCTCGCCGCGGGCGATGGTCAGATCGATGTCCTGGAGCACATGCAGCGCGCCGAAGTGCTTGTTGATGTTGCTCAGTACGACAAGGTCGTCCGCCGCGGGCGTGGCGTCCCCGGCGCCCTTCGTGACTGAATCTCCGCTCATCGGCCTCTTGCTCCGTCCTCCTCGGTTGGAAGGACCATAGGGAGGCGGTGCTACCACCGTCATTACATCTGAGCGGAAATTGAGGATAACGATGAGGACAACGATCCGGGGGCGTGCGGACACGGGGTGTGAAGGAGCGGCCCCCGGCCGCCTCCCCGGCGTACCGGCTGGATAACGGATGGCCGGATGCGGCGGCCGGGTCTTGACGCGGCGGCCCCTCATCGGAGTGGATGCCCTGGTACGTCCTGACGTGGAACACCCCGGTACGGGGAAGTGACGGGGAGCGTACCGAGACCGCACCGATCGTCCGCCGGACCGCACCGGCACCCCGCGCATCGGCACGCCCGAAGGAGGAGGCCCGTGAGACTGCTGCTCGTCGAGGACGACAACCACGTCGCCGCGGCCCTCTCCGCCATCCTGGCCCGGCACGGCTTCCGCGTCGTGCACGCGCGCAGCGGCGAGGAGGCGCTCCAGGCGCTGCTGCCCGCCGAGACGGAGCCGTTCGGCGTGGTCCTCCTCGACCTCGGCCTGCCCGACCAGGACGGCTACGAGGTGTGCGGGAAGATCCGCAAGCGGACCTCCACCCCGGTCATCATGGTGACCGCCCGCTCCGACGTGCGTTCACGCATCCACGGGCTCAACCTCGGCGCCGACGACTACGTCGTCAAGCCGTACGACACCGGCGAACTCCTCGCCCGCATCCACGCCGTCAGCCGGCGCAACACCAGCGGCGAGGACACCGCCTCGACGCCCGTCGCCGCACTGCTCCTGGGGCATGTGCGGATCGAGCTGCCGACCCGCCGGGTCAGCGTCGACGGATCCGAAGTCCAGCTCACCCGCAAGGAGTTCGACCTGCTCGCGCTGCTCGCCCAGCGGCCCGGCGTGGTGTTCCGCCGGGAGCAGATCATCAGCGAGGTGTGGCGGACCAGCTGGGAGGGGACGGGGCGCACGCTGGAAGTGCACGTCGCCTCCCTCAGGTCCAAGCTGCGGCTGCCCGCACTGATCGAGACGGTGCGCGGGGTCGGCTACCGGCTCGTCGCCCCGTCCGCGTAGAGGCGTACGTCCCAGGTGCGCACCCGGCTCCTTCCCCTGCTCATCGTGCTCATGGCCGCCGTGCTGCTCGCCCTCGGCTTCCCGCTGGCCGTCAGCGTGGCGGCGGCCCAGCAGCAGCGGGTCGTCATCGACCGCATCGACGACACGGCGCGGTTCGCCGCGCTTGCCCAGTTCATCACCGAGCGCGGGGCCGGATACGACGAGCGCCGCCGCACCCTGCGCAACGAACTCGACATCTACGCCGCGGTCTACGGCATCCGCGCCGGGGTCTTCTACCGCGACGACTCCGCCATGGCCAAGGCCCCCGCCGCCTGGCAGCTCCCGATCGAGGGGGAGGGGCGCGAGGCGTTCAAGGAGGCCCTGCTCGGCCGGCGCAGCCACGACCCGCCGCAGGTCTGGCCCTGGCAGGACGGCCGGGTCGTCGTCGCCTCACCCGTCGTACGGGACGGCGACGTCGTCGCCGTCGTGGTCCTCGACTCGCCCACCGACGAGCTGCGCGCCCGCACCCTGCGCGGCTGGCTGCTCATCGCGGCGGGCGAGGCGGTCGCGATGCTGGTGGCGGTGGGCGCCGCGATACGGCTCACCGGCTGGGTGCTGCTTCCGGTACGGACCCTGGACGCGGCCACCCACGACATCGCCAGCGGGCGGATGCGCTCGCGGGTGGTGTCCTCCGGCGGACCGCCGGAACTCAGACGGCTGGCCCGGTCGTTCAACGAGATGGCCGACAACGTCGAGACCGTGCTGGAGCAGCAGCGCGCCTTCGTCGCCGACGCCTCGCACCAGCTGCGCAACCCCCTCGCCGCGCTGCTGCTGCGGATCGAGCTCCTCGCGCTCGAACTGCCCGAGGGCAACGAGGAGATCGCCTCCGTGCGCACCGAGGGCAAGCGCCTGGGCCAGGTCCTCGACGACCTGCTCGACCTCGCCCTGGCCGAGCACGCCGCGGCCGACCTCCAGCTCACGGACATCGGCGCGCTCACCGCGGAGCGGGTCGCGTCCTGGCGCCCGGTCGCCGAGGAGAAGGGCGTACGGCTCCGGGTGGACGGCCCGGCCGCGGTCACCGCCTGGACGGACCCCATCGCGCTCTCCAGCGCCCTGGACGCGATCGTCGACAACGCCCTGAAGTTCACCCCGGCGAAGGAGGAGGTCGTCGTCACCGTCTCGGCGGGGCCCGACGCCGTCACGGTCGTCGTCGCCGACCACGGCCCCGGCCTCACCCCGCAGGAGATGGACCGGATCGGCGACCGCTTCTGGCGCAGCACCCGGCACCAGAACATCCAGGGCTCCGGACTCGGCCTCTCCATCGCCCAGGCGCTCCTGGCGGCCGGCGGCGGCTCCGTCGGCTACGCGGCCAACGCACCGCACGGGCTGCGCGTGACGGTCACGGTGCCCCGCAACGGCCCGAACGACAGGCCCTGAGCCGGGTCAGGGCTTGACCGAGCGGTAGTAACGGCTGGCGCCCTCGTGCAGCGGCAACGGATCGGTGTAGATCGCGGTCCGCAGGTCCACCAGCTGCGCCGCGTGCACCTCGCGCCCGATCCGGTCCCGGCTGTCGATCACGGTCCGGGTGAACGCCTCGGTCAGCGCCGCGTTCGAACGCTCCGTGGTCACCAGCACATTGGCGACCGCGACCGTCGGCACGGCCTGGCCCTGCTGCACATTGCGGTACGCGTCGGCGGGCATCGTCGCCGAACGGTAGTAGCGCGCGGAGCCGCCCGCCGCCTGGAGCTCCTTGACGAGCGCGGCCTCCAGCGGCACCAGCCGGATCCGGAACCTGTTCGACAGCTCCTGCACGGCGGTGGTGGGCAGCCCGCCGGACCAGAAGAAGGCCTCCAGCCGCCCGCTCTCCAGCTCCGCGGGCATGGTGTCGATGCCCGAGGGGACCGGCACCACGTCGTGCGCGGGGTCGAGCCCCGCCGCCGTCATCAGCCGGTCGGCGACCAGCCGGACCCCCGAGCCCTCCTGCCCCACCCCGACCCGCTTGCCGCGCAGATCGGCGACCCGGCGCACATCGGAGTCGCGCGGCACGACCAGCTGGATGTAGTCGTCGTACAGCCGCACACAGCCCCGCAGCGTGTTGGCGCCGGGCTTGCCGTCGCGCAGATAGGTGGCGAGGGCGTCGGCGGTGGCGATGGTGAAGTCCGCCCGGCCGGTCGCCACCCGCGCGATGTTCTGCTGCGAACCCTCGCTGGTCTGCAGTTCTATCGACACCTTGGGCAGGTCGCGGGCGAGATCGCCCATCAGACGCTCGCCGTAGCGCTGGTAGACGCCGCTGCGGACACCGGTGCTGAAGGTCAGCGTGCCGGTCGGCGCGGGCGTCCCGAACGGCGCCAGCCACCACAGCAGCAGCCCGGACACGACGACGGCGGCGGCGCACGCCTGGAGAACACGTCGTCCGCCGACGCGGGAGAGGGCCTGGAGCATGGCGCGATCCTGCCAGCCCGTCCCCGCGATGACCAGGGCCGTCGCCCGGCGGTCGGGTATCCCACACGGGGGCGGTCGGCGCAGCCCTTACCCTTGACGGGTGAGCGGCAACGACGTGGCTGGTGGAGTAGTGGACGGTTTGAAGACGTACGAGGTGCGCACCTACGGGTGCCAGATGAACGTCCACGACTCCGAGCGGCTGTCCGGGCTGCTGGAGGGCGCCGGGTACGTACGGGCCGCCGAGGGCTCGGACGGCGACGCCGACGTCGTCGTCTTCAACACCTGCGCGGTGCGGGAGAACGCCGACAACAAGCTCTACGGGAACCTCGGCCGCCTCGCCCCCATGAAGACCAGGCGCCCCGGCATGCAGATCGCCGTCGGCGGCTGCCTGGCGCAGAAGGACCGCGACACCATCGTCCAGCGCGCCCCCTGGGTCGACGTCGTCTTCGGTACGCACAACATCGGCAAGCTGCCCGTCCTGCTGGAGCGCGCCCGCATCCAGGAGGAGGCGCAGATCGAGATCGCCGAGTCCCTGGAGGCGTTCCCCTCCACGCTCCCCACCCGCCGCGAGTCCGCGTACGCGGCGTGGGTCTCGATCTCCGTCGGCTGCAACAACACCTGCACCTTCTGCATCGTCCCCGCGCTCCGCGGCAAGGAGAAGGACCGCCGCACCGGCGACATCCTCGCCGAGATCGAGGCCCTGGTCGCCGAGGGCGTCTCGGAGATCACCCTGCTCGGCCAGAACGTGAACGCGTACGGCTCCGACATCGGTGACCGCGAGGCGTTCTCCAAGCTGCTCCGCGCCTGCGGGCGGATCGAGGGGCTGGAGCGGGTCCGCTTCACCTCGCCGCACCCCCGCGACTTCACGGACGACGTGATCGCCGCGATGGCCGAGACCCCCAACGTGATGCCGCAGCTCCACATGCCGCTCCAGTCGGGCTCCGACACCGTCCTCAAGGCGATGCGCCGCTCCTACCGGCAGGAACGCTTCCTGGGCATCATCGAGAAGGTGCGCGCCGCGATGCCGGACGCCGCCATCTCCACCGACATCATCGTGGGCTTCCCCGGCGAGACCGAGGAGGACTTCGAGCAGACCATGCACACGGTCCGCGAGGCACGGTTCGCCAACGCCTTCACCTTCCAGTACTCCAAGCGCCCCGGGACGCCCGCCGCCGAGATGGCGGACCAGATCCCCAAGGAGGTCGTGCAGGAGCGCTACATGCGGCTGTCGGCGCTCCAGGAGGAGATCTCCTGGGAGGAGAACAAGAAGCAGGTCGGCCGGACCCTGGAGATCATGGTCGCGGAGGGCGAGGGCCGCAAGGACGGCGCCACCCACCGTCTCTCCGGCCGTGCCCCCGACAACCGCCTGGTCCACTTCACCAAGCCGGACGGAGAGGTGCGCCCCGGCGACGTGGTGACCGTCGAGATCACCTACGCCGCCCCGCACCACCTGCTCGCCGAGGGCGCCCCGGTCGCCGTGCGGCGCACCCGCGCCGGGGACGCCTGGGAGAAGCGCAACGCCGCCGAGGCCGCCAAGCCCGCCGGAGTGATGCTCGGGCTGCCGGGCATCGGGGCCCCCGCGCCGCTGCCCGCCGCCACGGCCCCCGGCTGCGGCTGCGACTGACCCGACGGGACGCGGCGGCGGAGCTTCGGGGCCACGCAGTACGCTGCCCCCCATGCTTGTCGCCGCCGCAGTCTGCCCCTGCCCGCCCCTGCTGGTGCCCGAGGTCGCCGCCGGAGCCGCCCCCGAGCTCGACGCCGTACGGGACGCCTGCGCCGAGGCCGTCGACGCGCTCGCCGCCGCCCGCCCCGACCTGCTGGTCGTGGTCGGGCCCGCCGACCCCTCGGGGCGCGGCCCGCACGCGGAAGGGGCCACCGGCAGCTTCCGGGGCTTCGGCGTCGACCTCGGCGTACGGCTCGGACGCGAGGCGGAAGAGGGCGCGTCCCCGTCGCTCCCGCCGTCCCTGGCAGTCGGCGCCTGGCTGCTGTCCCGGGCCGGGTGGACGGGCGGGCCGGTCGAGGGACTGGGGGTGGAGGAGCGGCTGGAGACCGGCCGCTGCGTGGACGCGGGGCGGGAGCTGGCCGCCCGCGCGGACCGGGTCGCGCTGCTCGTGATGGGCGACGGCAGCGCCTGCCGCACGCTCAAGGCCCCCGGCTACCTGGACGAGCGCGCCGAGCCCTTCGACGCGGCCGCCGCCCGTGCGCTGGGCGCGGCGGACCCCGAGGCGCTGATCGCGCTGGACGCGACCCTGGCGCACGAACTCAAGGCGGCGGGCCGGGCCCCCTGGCAGGTGCTCGCGGGCGCGGCGCGGGGGGCCGGGCTCACCGGACGGCTGCTGCGCGAGGAGGCGCCGTACGGCGTGGGCTATCTGGTCGCCGCCTGGTCCTGAGCCCGGAGGGCGGGGAACACGCCAGCGGACGGCCCGGCGGCCACCGCCGCCGGGCCGTCCGCCGGTCCTGTCGGGCCCTCGGCTCAGGAGGCGGGCGGCGTGCCGCCCTCGTTCTTGTGGGCCAGGCGCTCGACCGCGTCCTTGGCCTTCTGCGTACCCGACTCGATCTTGTCGCTGTACTTGCCCTTGGTCTTCTCGTCGACCGTCCGCGCGGCCTTCTCGAGCCCCTGGTCGATCTTGCCCCCGTGCTGCTGCGCGAGTTCGCCGACCTTTTCCTTGGCGGGGCCCAGCTTCGCCTTCAAATTGTCCAGGAAGCCCATCAGGCACCTTCTCTGCTGGGGGACTGTGGCCGGATGCTTCTTCAGAACTGTGAAAAAACACCCATACGTATCCGCATTCTACTGGTGTGCGCAGGTGAGCGCGTTGTCCGGGGTCGCGGGGCAGGGCGGCCGGAGCGCACTCGTTCGGGATGCGGTCGGAGGTTTGCGAGACTGTGGCGGTGACAAGCTCAGCTCCCGCCCCGCGGGTCATCACCGTCGTCGGCCCCACGGCGGCCGGAAAGTCCGACCTGGGCGTCTTCCTCGCCCAGCAGCTCGACGGCGAGGTCGTCAACGCCGACTCCATGCAGCTCTACCGGGGCATGGACATCGGCACCGCGAAGCTGACCCCCGCCGAGCGCGGCTCCGTCCCCCACCACCTGCTGGACATCTGGGACGTCACCGAGGCCGCCAGCGTCGCCGAGTACCAGCGGCTGGCCCGCGCCGAGATCGACCGGCTGCTGGCCGCCGGCCGCACCCCGATCCTGGTCGGCGGCTCCGGCCTCTATGTGAAGGGCGCCATCGACGCCCTGGAGTTCCCCGGCACCGATCCGGAGGTCCGGGCCGCCCTGGAGGCCGAACTGGCCGAGCGCGGCCCCGGCGCGCTGCACGCCCGCCTCGCCGCCGCCGACCCCGGGGCGGGCCGCGCCATCCTGCCGAGCAACGGCCGCCGCATCGTCCGAGCCCTCGAAGTCATCGAGATCACCGGCAAACCCTTCACCGCCCACCTCCCCGGCGAGGAGCCGGTCTACGACACCGTCCAGATCGGCGTCGACGTGGCCCGCCCCGAACTCGACGAACGGATCGCCCTCAGGGTCGACCGGATGTGGGACGCCGGACTCGTGGCCGAGGTGCGGGCCCTGGAGGCGCGGGGGCTGCGCGAGGGGCGAACCGCCTCCCGGGCCCTGGGCTACCAGCAGGTACTCGCCGCGCTGGCCGGGGAGTGCACCGAGGACGAGGCGCGGACCGAGACCGTCCGCGCCACCAAGCGGTTCGCCCGCCGACAGGATTCGTGGTTCCGCCGCGACCCGCGGGTCCACTGGCTGAGCGGCGGGGCCGAGGACCGCGGGGAACTCCCGGACCGGGCGCTGGCGTTGGTCGAACGAGCGGTTACAGCCTGATCACGTGATGGCATCGGGAAGCCCTGGCCGTCATTTCGGTGCCCCGGAGCGTGCCATCATCGAGCATCGATCGACCAGTGGAGTCCGAGTTGGGAGGGCGCGTGGCGATGGAGGCCGGCCCTCACGACACTGAACAGGACGTACCGGACGCGCTGCACGGAGCGGCGGGTCTGAGCCCCGACGGGCCGGACGAGCTCGAAACGACCCCCGAGGTCGAGGTCGAGCTGCGGCCCGCGCGCCGGCTGCGCATCTGGCAACTGGCCCCGATCGTGATGCTCGCCGCGGTGGGCTCGCTGATGTTCGCCTTCCCGCTGGCCTTCGAGTTCGGCGACGGCGGCGCGGTCGTCGCCATGCTCGGCCTCCTGATCAGCGGCTGCGCCGCGGGCTGGGGCATGATGGCCGCCCGCCGGGTGGGGTACACCTGGCCGGGGCTGGCGCAGCGCGGATCCGGCGAGCGGTCCGACTGGCGGGTGGTCGCCCTGTACGTGGTCGTCTGCGGCACGCTGGTCGCGCTGGCGATCTGGCGGGTGGCCCGGCTGCGCTGACCCGCGCCCCGGCCTCCCGAGGGCCGGGAGGCCGTCACCCGCCCCCGTTCCGTACAGTTGTTTTCGTGAGCACCTCGCAGATCGCCTTCCTCAAGGGTCACGGCACCGAGAACGACTTCGTGATCATCCCCGACCCGGACAACGGGCTCGACCTGCCCGCCGCCGCGGTCGCCCGGCTCTGCGACCGCCGCGCCGGAATCGGCGGCGACGGGGTGCTGCACGTCGTACGGTCCGCCGCGCACCCCGAGGCGCGGGGCATGGCGGACGAGGCCGAGTGGTTCATGGACTACCGCAACGCCGACGGCTCGATCGCCGAGATGTGCGGCAACGGGGTACGGGTCTTCGCCCACTACCTCCAGCGCGCCGGACACGTCGAGGCGGGCGACCTGGCCGTGGCGACCCGGGGCGGCGTCAAGAAGGTCCACATCGCCAAGGACGGCGCCATCACGGTCTCCATGGGGCGCGCGCTGCTGCCCGGGGACGGGGTCACCGTCACCCTCGACGGCCGCAGCTGGCCCGCCCGCAACGTGAACATGGGCAACCCCCACGCGGTCGCCTTCGTCGAGGACCTGGCCCACGCCGGGGACCTGCTCTCCGTGCCGCCCTACAGCCCCGCGGCGGTCTACCCCGAGGGCGTGAACATCGAGTTCGTGGTGGACCGGGGGCCGCGCCACGTCGCGATGCGGGTCCACGAGCGCGGTTCCGGCGAGACCCGTTCCTGCGGCACGGGCGCCTGCGCGGTGGCCGTCGCCGCGGCCCGCCGGGACGGCGCCGACCCCGCGCGGACCGGCACCCCGGCGACGTACACCGTCGACCTGCCCGGCGGCACGCTCGTGATCACCGAACTGCCGGACGGCGAGATCGAGATGACCGGACCGGCCGAGATCGTCGCCGAGGGGCACCTCGACCCCGCCTGGTACGAGGCGCTGACCGGCTGACCGGAAGGGCGCGCGAGCCCGGTCCGGACCAAACAACGGGCTTTGGATCTTCGCTCGAACGGGTGATCCGTTTCACGCTGGGCGAGAGCGGCACTCCGCCACGTGGTGGGCTCGATAGCATCAAGCACCGGCCCGGAGCGCGACCGCGCCCTCCCGCCGCCGGTCGACGTCGCCGGAGGTGCCCCCCATGAGTGCAGAGGCCGCCAGCCCAGGTGCTCCCATCCGCAGACGGGCTCGTCCCCGGATCGACCTGCGCAGGCTCGGCCGGGTCGCACTGCGCGGCTCCACCTCCCGCGACCGGCTGCCCGACGCCATCGGCCATGTGGCGGAGGCCCACCGCGCCCACCATCCGGACGCCGACCTCTCGATCCTGCACCGGGCCTACGTACTCGCCGAGTCCTCGCACCGGGGCCAGATGCGCAAGAGCGGCGAGCCGTACATCACGCACCCGCTCGCGGTCACGCTGATCCTCGCCCAGCTCGGCGCCGAGACCACGACGCTCACCGCCTCGCTCCTCCACGACACCGTCGAGGACACCGAGGTGACCCTCGATCAGGTCCAGGAGGAGTTCGGCGACGAGGTCCGCTACCTCGTCGACGGGGTCACCAAGCTGGAGAAGGTCGACTACGGGGCGGCCGCCGAGCCGGAGACCTTCCGCAAGATGCTGGTCGCCACCGGGGACGACGTCCGGGTCATGTCGATCAAGCTCGCCGACCGGCTGCACAACATGCGCACCCTCGGCGTGATGCGCCCCGAGAAACAGGCGAGGATCGCCAAGGTCACGCAGGACGTACTGATCCCGCTGGCCGAACGGCTCGGGGTGCAGGCCCTCAAGACCGAGCTGGAGGACCTGGTCTTCGCGATCCTCCACCCCGAGGAGTACGAGCGGACCCGCGCACTGATCGCCGCCGCGCAGGGGGACGGCTCCACGACGGGCCGTCAGGATCCGCTCACCGCCATCTCGGAGAACGTCACGACGGTGCTGCGCGAGGCCGGCATCCCGGCCGAAGTCCTCATCCGTCCGCGCCACTTCGTCTCCGTGTACCGGGTCGGGGCCAAGCGCGGCGAACTGCGCGGCACCGACTTCGGCCGGCTCCTGGTCCTCGTCGGGGAGGACGCCGACTGCTACGCGGTCCTCGGCGAGCTGCACACCTGCTTCACCCCGGTGATCTCCGAGTTCAAGGACTTCGTCGCCGCCCCCAAGTTCAACCTGTACCAGTCCCTGCACACCGCCGTCGTCGGCCCCGACGGAGCGGTCGCCGAGATCCTCATCCGCACCCACCGCATGCACAAGGTCGCCGAGGCCGGCGTCATCGCCCTCGGCAATCCGTACGCCTCCGACGGCGCCCCCGGCTCCCAGGGGTCCGAACCCGCCGACGGGGAGCGCGCCGACCCCACCCGCCCCGGCTGGCTCTCCCGCCTCCTCGAATGGCAGCAGTCCGCCCCGGACCCCGACACCTTCTGGACCACGCTCCGCGCCGACCTGGCCCAGGACCGCGAGATCACCGTCTTCCGGACCGACGGCGGCACGCTCGGGCTCCCCGCCGGAGCCAGCTGTGTCGACGCCGCCTACGCCCAGTACGGCGACGCCGCCCACCACTGCATCGGCGCCCGGGTCAACGGCCGCCTCGCCACCCTCGGCACCGTGCTCCACGACGGCGACACCGTGCAGCCGCTCCTCGCCGAGGACGCCGCGTCGGGCCCGTCGCCGGACTGGCTGGACCACGCCCGCACCCCCGCCGCCCGCATCGCCATCAGCGGCTGGCTGGACACCCACCCCGAGGACACCCGCGCCCCGCACGGCGCCCGCCCCGAGCGGACCGGCGCCGGACAGCCGACGGGACACGCCCGGACCGCCGCGTTCGCCGAGCCCGCCGGTGCCGTTCCCACCGTGACCGACCGGCCGGACGCCTCCGTACGGATCGCGGGCTGCTGCACCCCGGCGCCCCCCGACGCCGTCACCGGCTTCGTCGTGCACGGCGGCGCGGTCACCGTGCACCGGCAGGCCTGCTCCGCCGTCACCCGGATGCGGTCCGCCGGGCGGACGCCGGTCGGGGTGAGCTGGGGCGAGGCCACCGACTGCCGGGTCACCCTGGTCGCCGAGTCCTTCGGCCGCCCCCGGCTGCTCGCCGACCTCACCGAGGCGATCGCCACCGCCGGGGCGGCCATCGTCTCCGCCACCGTGGAGCCCCCCAGCGAACAGCGGGTCCGCCACACCTACACCCTGGAACTGCCCGACGCGGCCGGGCTCCCGGCCCTGATGCGTGCGATGCGCGAGGTGCCGGGGGTGTACGACGTGAGCCGCGCCCACCGGCCCGCCGCGGTCTGACCCGGACGGGACGCCCCGGGCCGTTCCGTCCGGACCATGAGGGGCGCGCGGCGGTCCGGAGCCGGCCCGGCCCGAAAGGAACGGCCCGGGGCCGCCGCCATCCGCCACACCGTTCTCATTCGGGTGGCGCGGCGCGCGCCGCGCCTGTCCGGCGGGGAGTCGCTGGTAGCGGTAGTCCATGCCGTTCATCTCCCGCCGGCTGCGGGCCGTCCTGCTGGCCGCCGCATCCGCCACCCTGGTCGCAGCCACCCTCCCCTCACCCGTGCCGCTCGGCATCGGGGACCCGCTCTTCCCCGAGCTCGGCAACCCCGGCTACGACGTCCGCTCCTACGACATCTCGTTCGCCTACCACGGCGACAACAGCAAGCCGCTCGACGCCGTCACCAGGATCGACGCCCGGACCACCACGCCGCTGGACCGGATCAACCTCGACTTCACCCGGGGCACCGTCCGCTCCGTCGAGGTCAACGGCCTGAGCGCCGACTTCGCGCTCAAGGACGAGGACCTGGTCATCCAGCCGGTCGTCCGGCTGCCCGCCGGGGTTCCGGTCCGGATCACCGTCCGCCACACCAGCGATCCGACCGGCTCCGAGGACAGCGGCGGCTGGGTACGCACCTCCGACGGGCTGGCGATGGCCAACCAGGCCGACGCCGCGCACCGGGTCTTCCCCAGCAACGACCACCCCGCCGACAAGGCGTACTTCACCTTCCGGGTCACCGCCCCGCGCGACCTCACCGTGGTGGCCAACGGGCTGCCCACCGGGGAGTTCCGGCACGGCACCGACACCACCTGGACGTACCGCACCGCCCACCCCATGGCCACCGAACTGGCCCAGGTCTCCATCGGGCGTTCCGCCGTCCTGCACCGGACGGGTCCGCACGGGCTCCCGGTCCGTGACGTGGTGCCCGCCGCCGACCGCGAGCGGCTCGAACCCCGGCTCAGCAGGACCCCCGCCCAGCTGGAGTGGATGGAGCGGAAGGTCGGCCGCTACCCCTTCGAGACCTACGGGCTGCTGGTGGCCGACACCCGTACCGGCTTCGAGCTGGAGACCCAGACGCTCTCGCTCTTCGAGCGGGCCCTCTTCCTCGACAGCGGCTACCCCGACTGGTACCTCGACTCGATCATGGTGCACGAGCTGGCCCACCAGTGGTTCGGCGACAGCGTCGCCCCCCGGCGCTGGTCCGACCTGTGGCAGAACGAGGGGCACGCCACCTGGTACGAGGCCCGCTACGCCGAGGAGCACGGCGGCCCGTCCCTGGAGAGCCGGATGCGCGCGGCCTACACCCGGTCCGACGGCTGGCGCGCCGCGGGCGGCCCCCCGGCCCGCCCCGACGCCCCGGTCCCCGGAGAGAAGATCAGCCTCTTCCGGCCGGTGGTGTACGACGGCAGCGCACTGGTCCTGTACGCGCTGCGCCAGGAGATCGGTGAGCGCGCCTTCGACCTGCTGGAACGGGAATGGGTGCGTCAGCACCGGGACGGCGACGCCGCCACCGCGGACTTCGTCCGGCTGGCGTCGCGCGCCGCGGGCCGCGACCTGACCGCGTTCCTCGACGCCTGGCTGTACGGGACGAAGACCCCGCCGATGCCCGGCCACCCGGACTGGCACAGCGACGCCCCGGCCGGGAAGCCGTAAACGGGGTGACCGGCGGGAGCGGCGCGTGCCACTATCGACGGGTCGCCGCGGCGGCCGGACCGGAGAATCCCCCTCGGGAATCTTCGGAAGGGGTCACGCGTTGTGACTGATGCAACGGGTTTCCAACGACGTAAGGATCCAATGACCTCCTCTTCTTCCCTTCCCCAGGACGCGCAGCACGCGCAGAGCGCCACGGAGAACATGACCGAGAGCCTCACCGAGGGCCTTCGGGCCGACGCCCTGATGGAAGAGGACGTCGCCTGGAGCCAGGAGATCGACGGAGAGCGGGACGGCGAGCAGTTCGACCGCTCCGAGCGCGCCGCGCTGCGGCGTGTTGCCGGGCTCTCCACCGAACTCGACGACGTCACCGAAGTCGAGTACCGGCAGCTGCGCCTGGAGCGCGTGGTGCTGGTCGGCGTCTGGACCTCGGGGACGGTGCGTGACGCGGAGAACTCCCTCGCCGAGCTGGCCGCACTGGCGGAGACGGCGGGCGCCCAGGTACTCGACGCCGTCTTCCAGCGCCGTGACAAGCCCGATCCGGCCACCTACATCGGTTCCGGCAAGGCGCTGGAGCTGCGGGACATCGTCCTCGAATCCGGGGCCGACACCGTCGTCTGCGACGGTGAGCTCAGCCCCGGCCAGCTGATCCACCTGGAAGACGTCGTCAAGGTCAAGGTGGTCGACCGGACCGCCCTGATCCTCGACATCTTCGCCCAGCACGCCAAGTCCCGCGAGGGCAAGGCGCAGGTCTCGCTGGCGCAGATGCAGTACATGCTGCCGCGGCTGCGCGGCTGGGGCCAGTCGCTCTCCCGTCAGATGGGCGGCGGCGGGTCCTCCAGCGGCGGCGGGGGCATGGCCACCCGTGGTCCCGGTGAGACCAAGATCGAGACGGACCGGCGCCGGATCCGCGAGAAGATGGCGAAGATGCGCCGGGAGATCGCGGAGCTGAAGACGAGCCGCGAGATCAAGCGCCAGGAGCGCAAGCGCAACAAGGTGCCGTCGGTCGCCATCGCCGGTTACACCAACGCGGGGAAGTCCTCCCTGCTGAACCGGCTGACCGGGGCGGGCGTCCTGGTGGAGAACGCCCTGTTCGCCACCCTGGACCCCACCGTCCGCCGGGCCGAGACGCCGAGCGGCCGGGTCTACACCCTGGCCGACACCGTCGGGTTCGTACGGCATCTGCCGCACCACCTCGTCGAGGCGTTCCGTTCCACGATGGAGGAGGTCGGCGACTCCGACCTGATCCTGCACGTGGTGGACGGCGCCCATCCGGCGCCGGAGGAGCAGCTCGCCGCGGTGCGCGAGGTGGTCCGCGAGGTCGGCGCGGTGGACGTGCCCGAGATCGTGGTGATCAACAAGGCGGACGCGGCCGATCCGCTGGTGCTCCAGCGGCTGCTGCGCATCGAGAAGCACGCGATCGCCGTCTCGGCGCGCACCGGTGCCGGGATCGACGAGCTGCTCCAGCTCATCGACGCGGAGCTGCCGAGGCCGTCGGTCGAGATCGAGGCGCTCGTGCCGTACATCCAGGGCGGACTCGTCTCCCGGGTGCACGCCGAGGGCGAGCTGGTCTCCGAGGAGCACACCTCGGAGGGCACGCTGATCCGCGCCCGGGTGCACGAGGAACTGGCGGCCGAGCTCTCCTCGTTCGTCGCCGTGGCGCACTGACCGTCCCGTACGGCACCGTCCGACAACGAGCCGAAGGCCCGCCCCCTTGCCGGGGGCGGGCCTTCGGGCCGTTCGGCGGAGAGGATCTACCGGCCGGAGAACCGCTTGCTGGTGGCGTCGAAGGCGGCCTTCGCGCCCGCGCCGAGCTGGGGACCGGCGAGCCAGCCCGAGGTCACCGGGCCGATCGAGGTGTTGGAGACCAGCACGGACTTGCCGTCCGGGCCCGCGATGAACCAGCCGCCGCCGGAGGAGCCGCCGGTCATGGTGCAGCCGATGCGGTACATCGCCGGGGTGTTCGGGCTGATCGAGAGCCGGCCCGGGCGGTCGACGCACTTGTGCATGATCAGGCCGTCGTACGGGGAAGCGGCCGGGTAGCCCCAGGCGCCCATGCCGCTGATCCGCGAGATCTCCGGGGCGTCGAACTCGACCTCGAGGGCGTTGCCCACGGTCTCCTCCAGCGACTTGGTGCCCTGCTCCGGCTTCACGTGCAGCACCGCGTAGTCGTACGGGGCGCCCTCGCCGCCGGTGGGGCCGCCGTCCTTGATCCACTCGCCGGACGTGGTCGCCCAGTCCGCCCAGTACGCGCCGTACGGGGCGACCTCCTGCGGCTGCGCGTTGCGCAGCGCGGCAGCGGACTTGCCCTGGTCGTTGTACGCGGGCACGAAGGCGATGTTGCGGTACCAGCCGCCGCTCGAACCGGCGTGCACGCAGTGTCCGGCGGTCCACACCAGGTTGGACCTGCCCGGGTTCTGCGGGTCCTTGACGACCGTGCCCGAGCAGACCATCGAGCCCTCGGGGGAGTCGAAGAACACCTTGCCGACCGGGGCCGCGTAGTTGTGGTACGGCGTCTTCTCCCGCTCGGCCTGGACCGGCTTGGGCTCCGGGTCGGAGACGCCCTGGCCGCCGGTGACGTCGCCGGCGGCCATCGTCTTCGCAGGGTCCTTGGCCGACTTCATCCGGTCGGGGTTCCAGAGCCCCTCGATGACCGGGTTGACGAAGTCCTTGGCCTCACGCAGCCACTTGTCCTTGTCCCAGTTCTTCCACTCGCCGTTCTTCCACTTCTCCGGGTCGACGCCGTGCTTCTTCAGCGTGTCGGCCAGGCCGCCGGGCAGCGCACCGCCGCCGTCCTGACCGGCCGTGGCGCTCGCCGAGGGCTGGGCGGCCGCGCCGTCCTCCTCGGGGCCGCAGGCCGTCGTCGTCAGCGCGAGGGCGGCGACGAGGCCGGTCGCGGCGAGCAGTGGACGTATGGATCGCATGGAACCGATTCCCCCTGAAATACCTGAATTGCCATGAACTTGTCACACAGATCGGCGGTCCTGTGCTCGGCGGCCGACCTGCGCAGGGGCCACCTTATGACGGCCGGGGGTGTGCTTCGCGCCATCGCCGGGCGGGTGCGAAGCGAGGGACCCCCGGCGCGCCAGTCGCGCGCCGGGGGCCCCGGTTGGACGTCAACTCCTTGCACATGGCCGGAGTTGGCGATTCCGCCTCACTGTCCCGCGTACTTCTTGCTCACCGACTCGTAGATGCCCTTGGCCACGTCACCGAAGCGCGGACCGGCCAGCCAGCCGGCGGTCACCGGGCCGATGGAGGTGTTCGAGACCAGCGCGGGCTTGCCGTCCTGCCCCGTGGCGACCCAGCCGCCGCCGGAGGAGCCGCCGGTCATGGAGCAGCCGATGCGGTACATCGTCGGGTCCTGCGCGGTCAGCGAGAGCCGGCCCGGCCGGTCCTGGCACTGGAACGCCTTCTGGCCGTCGTACGGCGGAGCGGCCGGGAAGCCGGTCGCCGTCATGGCGGAGATCTTCGGCACGGCCGGGGCGTTGAACTCGACGGGCAGCGCCGAACCGACCGTCTCCTCCAGGGACTTGCCCGTCGCGCCCTTCTCCGGCGTCACGTGCAGCACCGCGTAGTCGTAGGGCGCGCCCTGGCCGCCCGAGGAGGCCCCCTGCGAGATCCACTGGTCGGAGGTCTGCGCCCAGTCGCCCCACCACACGCCGTAGGGAGCGATCTGCTCCTTGGTCGCCTTCTTCAGCGCGGACGTCGGCATGCCCTCGTTGTTGTACGACGGCACGAAGGCGATGTTGCGGTACCAGCCGCCCTTCTTGCCCGCGTGCACGCAGTGCCCGGCGGTCCACACCAGGTTGGACTTCCCGGGGTGCGCCGGGTCCGTGACCACGGTCGCGGAGCAGACCATGGTGCCCTCGGGGCTGTCGAAGAGCAGCTTCCCGGACGCCGGGGCGCTGTCGTGGTACGGCGTCGCGACACCGGTGGCCCGGACCGGCACGGGTGTCGGGTCCGTCACGCCCGCGTCGCCGGAGATGTCGTTGTCGACCGGCTGCTCGGGGGACTTGTCCGCGTCCCGCATGCGGTCCGGGTCCCAGAGCCCCTCGATGATCGGGTTGACGAAGTCCTTGGCCTCACGCAGCCAGGTCTCCTTGTCCCAGTTCTTCCACTCGCCGTTCTTCCACTTGTCGAGATCGATCCCGTGTTCCTTGAGGCGGTTCTTCAGGTCCTCGGGAATCTTGATCTTGCCGTCCGCGGACGGGTCGGCGGAGACGCTCGACGCGCCGTCCGCGTTGTCCTCCTCGGGCCCGCAGGCGGTGGCGGTCAGCGCGAGGGCCGCGGCCACGGCGGCCACGGCGAGCACCGGCCGACGGCGCCCCTTCCCCTGACGTGCGGCGAGAGCCGGTCGAACGAGTCGCATGTGGTGATCCCCCTGGGACTTCCGTAACCCAACACTTCCGTACAGCACTTCGGCGGCGCTCCGAGCCGGCCGCTCCGAACACCTCCGAGGACGATCGGACGAGTGTCCGGTTTCCTGTGCGGCCCCCACTATGCCGGTGCCGATGGGGACGGCGACCGGCAGGTCCGTGGTTCCGCGGCCGCAAGGATCTTCCGATTTACCCGTGATCCACCGCGTTCGGCGTCGTTGGTACGTGCGGAAGCGCCGGGAACAGCGTTCAACCCCGCACCTTGTCCGTGCGCGCCGGCGAACCGATGTGCAACGCAACCGTTACAGCAGGAGGACCGAAAGCCGTGGCCGTGACCGAATCAGCCCCGGTGGCAGCACCGGCGGTGCACGAAGGGATTCTGCGCCGCCAGTCCCTGCGGGAATCCGCCGCCCGGACCTATGCGCGCTCGCTGCCGATCGTGCCGGTAAGGGCCCGCGGGCTGACCATCGAGGGAGCGGACGGGCGGCGCTATCTCGACTGCCTCTCCGGCGCGGGCACCCTGGCGCTCGGGCACAACCACCCGGTCGTCCTGGAGGCGATCAAGAAGGTGATCGACTCGGGGGCGCCGCTGCACGTCCTCGATCTGGCCACCCCGGTCAAGGACGCCTTCACCACGGAGCTGTTCGCCACGCTGCCCCGGCGGTTCGCCGAGAACGCCCGGATCCAGTTCTGCGGACCGGCGGGCACCGACGCGGTGGAGGCGGCCTTCAAACTGGTCCGCGGCGCGACCGGGCGCAGCGGCCTGTTCGCCTTCACCGGCGCCTACCACGGCATGACGGCGGGGGCGCTCGCCGCGTCCGGCGGCGCCGAGGACGTCGCGGTGACCCGGCTGCCCTTCCCGCGCGACTACCGCTGCCCCTTCGGCGTCGGCGGGGAGCGCGGCGCCGAGATCGCCGCCCGGTGGACCGAGAACCTCCTCGACGACCCCAAGTCCGGCACCCCCCTGCCCGCCGGGATGATCCTCGAACCCGTCCAGGGCGAGGGCGGGGTGAATCCGGCGCCGGACGGCTGGATGCGCCGGATGCGCGCGATCACCGAGGCCCGCTCCGTCCCGCTGATCGCCGACGAGGTCCAAACCGGGGTCGGCCGCACCGGCGCCTTCTGGGCGGTCGAGCACAGCGGGATCGTGCCCGACGTGATGGTGCTCTCCAAGGCGATCGGCGGCTCCCTCCCGCTCGCCGTGATCGTCTACCGGGCCGAACTCGACACCTGGCAGCCCGGCGCCCACGCGGGCACCTTCCGGGGCAACCAGCTCGCGATGGCCGCCGGTACGGCCACCCTCGCCTACGTACGGGAGAACGGTCTCGCCGAGCGCGCCGCCACCCTCGGCGCCCGGATGCTCGCCCGCCTGCGGGCGCTGGCCGCCGACCACCCCACCCTCGGCGACGTGCGCGGACGCGGCCTGATGATCGGGATCGAGCTGGTCGACCCGGAGGCCGACGGCGACGGCCCCGAACCCCCGCCGGCCCCCGCCCTCGCCCTCGCCGTCCAGCAGGAGTGCCTGCGCCGCGGCCTCATCGTCGAACTCGGCGGACGCCACTCCACCGTCGTACGCCTCCTCCCGCCCCTGACCCTCACCGATGAACAGGCGACCGCGGTCGTGGACCGCCTCGCCGACGCCCTGGCGGCCGCCGAGCGGCTGCCGCACCGCCGGATCACGACCGGGTCGGTCCGCTGACCCCGGACGCCCTCACGAGAAAGACCACCGTGAACCCCACCCCCACCCCCCACATCGACGGAGCCTCCCCCACTCCGCAGTGCGCACAGGCCGGGACCGCCGGCCCGCTCGTCCTCGAACAGTCCCTCGTGCCGCGGCAGATGACGGCCCCGCCCGAGGAACGCCACCCCGCCGGAGCCTTGCTCCCCGCCGGGGCACCGGCCGATCCGCTCGACCACCCGGACCCGCACCGGGCCGCCGACACGGCGGGCACCGAGAACCTGCTGCGCTGCTGGGTCCGGGAGACGGGGCTGCCCGGCCCGGACGGGCCCGTGCTCCGCGTCCCCCTCCCCGCCAGCGGAACGGCCCTGCTCGTCCCCGTCCTGCACTGGTCGGACACCGGCTGGCACCGCTTCGGCCCGCCCGCCCTGGAGGGGGCGCCCGAGGGCGCACCACCCGCCGACGCCGTCACCGTCGCCGCCCTCCTGGGCCGCGAGGCCGGTCGCGACCACGGCGCCGACCTGGTGGCCCGGGTGGCCGACTCGGTGCGCCGCACCGCGGAGTTCATCGCCGAACGGCGCGGCGCCCCGCATCCCCCGGCCGGCGTCGACCTCTTCCTCACCGCCGAACAGTCCCTGCTCCTCGGCCACCCGCTGCACCCCACCCCCAAGAGCCGCGAGGGGCTCTCCGAGGCCGAGTCCCGGCTCTACTCGCCCGAGTCGCACGGCTCCTTCCCGCTCCACTGGATGGCCGTCGACCGGTCCGTACTGGCCACCGACTCCGCCTGGACCGACAAGGGCCGCCCGGTGCCCGCCGCCGAACTGGTCGCCGCCCACGCCGAAGGGCTACGACTGCCGGACGGCACCACACCGCTGCCCCTCCACCCCTGGCAGGCCCGTGAACTGCGCCACCGCCCCGAGGTGGCCGCCCTGTTCGACGCCGGGCTCCTCCACGACCTGGGACCGCACGGCGAGCACTGGCACCCCACCTCCTCGGTCCGTACCGTGCACCGGCCCGGCGCCGACGTCATGCTCAAGCTCTCCCTGGGCGTCCGCATCACCAACTCCCGCCGGGAGAACCTCCGCAAGGAACTCCACCGCGGCGTCGAGGTCCACCGGCTGCTCCGCAGCGGACTCGCCACCGAATGGCACACCGCCCACCCGGAGTTCGACATCGTCCGGGACCCCGCCTGGCTCGCCGTCGACGGTCCGGACGCCACCCCCGTCCGGGGCCTCGACGTGATCCTGCGGCACAACCCGTTCGGGCCGCTGGACGACGCCGTCTGCATCGCGGCCCTGACCGCGCCCCGCCCCTGGCCGGGGCGGCCGGGCATGCGCTCGCGGCTCGCCGGGATCGTGCACGCGCTGGCCGCCGCCACCGGCCGGGGAACCGGCGCGGTCGCCACCGAGTGGTTCCTGCGCTACCTGGACCGCGTCGTACGCCCGGTGCTCTGGCTCGACGGCCGGGCCGGGGTGGCCCTCGAAGCGCACCAGCAGAACACCCTGGTGCTCCTGGACCAGCAGGGGTGGCCGGCCGGCGGCCGGTACCGGGACAACCAGGGCTACTACTTCCGCGAGTCCCACCGCGCCGCGCTGGAGGAGCGGCTCCCCGGCATCGGCGCGCTGAGCGACACCTTCGTCTCCGACGCCGTCACCGACGAGCGGTTCGCCTACTACCTCGGCATCAACCACGTGTTCGGCCTGATCGGGGCGTTCGGCGCCCAGCGCCTCGCCGACGAGCGGGTACTGATCGCGGCCTTCCGCCGGTTCCTCGGCTCGGCCGCCGGTCTGGGCTCCCCGCTCACCGCACACCTGCTGGAGAAACCGCACCTGCGCTGCAAGGCCAATCTGCTGACCCGGATGCACGGCCTGGACGAGCTGGTCGGGCCGGTCGACACCCAGTCCGTCTACGTCACCATGGCCAACCCCCTGCACGCCTGAGGGCCCGGCCACCGACCGACCGCCGAGAGGAGAACGCCCCCGTGGCTCCCGCCGACGCGTACGCCGACGCCGGTACCGGCCCCGTCCCACCGGCCGACACCGGCGCCGACGACACCCTGGACCTGGAACTTCCCGAGGAACTCCGCGCCCTGTGCGGCGAGGACGCCCGAGCCGTCGGGGACGACCCGGACCGGGGGGCCGGCGAGGAGCCGACGGCGGCCCACTCGTACCTGCTCGACCGCCCGGCCGACTGGCGCCCCGTCGCCACGTCGGCCGGGGTGTTCCAGCTCGTCCCCGTACGGCTGGAGCGCGACCTGGCCGTGCTCAGCCGGTGGATGAACGACCCGGCGGTCGCGGCCTTCTGGGAGCTGGCCGGGCCCGAGGCCGTCACGGCCGCCCATCTGCGCCCCCAGCTCAACGGCGACGGGCGCAGCGTGCCCTGCCTCGGCGTGCTCGGAGGTGTCCCCATGAGCTACTGGGAGATCTACCGCGCCGATCTCGACCCGCTGGCCCGCCACTACCCGGCCCGCCCGCACGACACCGGGATCCACCTGCTCATCGGCGGTGTGAACGACCGCGGTCACGGCATCGGCACCACGCTGCTGAGGGCCGTCGCCGATCTCGTCCTCGACCACCGCCCCCGGTGCGCGCGGGTGGTCGCCGAGCCCGACCTCCGCAACACCCCGTCCGTCTCCGCGTTCCTGAGCGCCGGCTTCCGCTTCTCCGCGGAGCTGGAACTCCCCGACAAGCAAGCCGCCCTGATGGTCCGCGACCGAATCCACCGTGCCCAACTGTGAACGAACCATTGCCCCATTCACCCCGTTCGAACCCCCTGGGTTCCACCCCGAGGAGTCCCCGTGCCTACATATCCCGAGAGCCATGAACCAACAGCGGAGTCCGCCTCACCGCTCCGCACGCCCGAACTGAACCGCACGGCCTGGGACCGGGCCGCCGCCCGGCTGCTCGCCAAGACGCTCGAACAGTTCGCCTACGAGGGAGTCGTCGAGCCGGTCCGTCGAGCCGGCCGGGGCGACACGTACACCCTCGCCCTCGACGACGGCGGCAGCCTCGCCTTCCGTGCCCGGCGGGGGGCGTACGGAAGCTGGCACATCGTCCCGGACTCCGTCCTGGAGACCCCGGCGCCGCCACCCGGCGGGGGACCGGTCGCCGGCGCCACACCCTTCCGCGATCCCCTCCGCTTCCTCGTCCGCGCCCGTCGGCTGCTCGGCGTCGACGGAGCCACCCTCGGGCACCTCATCCGCGAGATCACCACCACCCTCGCCGCCGACGCCCGCCTCGACCACACCGCGCTCACCGCCGCCGAGCTGGCCGACCTCGACTACGCGGAGCTGGAGGGGCACCAGACCGGCCACCCCTGGCTCGTCGCGAACAAGGGCCGCCTCGGCCTCTCCGCCGCCGACGCCGCGCGCTACGCCCCCGAGGCCCGCACCCCGCTCGCCCTGCCGTGGATCGCCGTCTCCACCACCATCGCCGCCTACCGGGGAGCCGCCGGACTGACCGGCCCGGAGCAGCTCTACGCCCATGAGCTCGCCCCCTCGGTCCGAGCCTCCTTCGACGCGGTGCTCCGCTCCCGGGGGCTCGACCCCGGCGGCTACCTCTTCCTCCCCGTGCACCCCTGGCAGTGGGACGAATGGATCGTTCCGCTCTTCGCCCCCGCCCTCGCCGCCGGGGAGATCGTGCCGCTCCACGCCGACCCGGACCTCCGGCTGCCCCAGCAGTCCATCCGCACCTTCAGCAATGTGAGCCGTCCGGACCGGCACTCCGTCAAGCTGCCGCTGTCGATCCTCAACACCCTGGTCTGGCGCGGACTGCCGACCGAGCGGACCCTCGCCGCCCCCGCCGTCACCACCTGGGTGCACGGCCTGCGCGACCAGGACGCCTTCCTCCGCGACACCTGCCGGGTCGTCCTCCTCGGCGAGGTCGCCTCCGTGACGGTCGAGCATCCGCTCTACGACCGCCTCCCCGAGGTTCCGTACCAGTTCAAGGAGATCCTCGGCGCGATCTGGCGCGAGCCGCTGCTGCCCCGGCTCGTCCCCGGTGAGCGGGCCCGGACCCTCGCCTCGCTGCTCCACACCGACCCGCACGGTCGCGCCTTCACCGCCGAGCTCGTCGCCCGCTCCGGGCTGACCCCCACCGTCTGGCTGACCCACCTCTTCGCCGCCCTGCTCCCGCCGCTGCTCCACTTCCTCTACCGGTACGGCACGGTCTTCTCCCCGCACGGTGAGAACGCCATCGTGGTCTTCGACGAACGGGACGTGCCGGTACGCCTGGCGATCAAGGACTTCGTCGACGACGTCAACGTCAGCTCCCAGCCGCTGCCGGAGCACGAGACGATGCCCGAGGAGGTGCGCCGCATCCTGCTCACCGAGGACCCCTCCTTCCTCACCCAGTTCATCCACTCCGGGCTCTTCGTCGGCGTGTTCCGCTTCCTGTCGGCGCTCTGCGAGGAGCAGCTGGCGGTCCCCGAGGACGAATTCTGGTCACTCGTCCGGGCCGAGATCCTGCGCCACCACGCCCGCTTCCCGGAGCTCAAGGACCGGTTCGAGATGTTCGACCTGCTCACTCCCGAGATCGAGCGCCTCTGTCTGAACCGCAACCGGCTGCACGAGGACGGCTACCGGGACCGTCCGCGGCGCCCGCACGCCGCCCGCCACGGAACCGTGCCCAACCCGCTCGACCCCGCCGCCGGAGTCCGGGAGTGACCGCTGTTGTCAGTGGCGACCCGTACGCTGGTCGGGCTATGACGAAGCCATCCCTCCCCGAGCTCCTGCACGCCGCCGTGACCGCCGTCGGCGGTGCGGAACGCCCCGGTCAGGCCGCCATGGCCGAGGCCGTCGCCGAGGCCGTGGACGACCAATCCCATCTGCTCGTCCAGGCCGGTACCGGCACCGGAAAGTCCCTCGGCTACCTGGTGCCCGCGCTCGCGCACGGGGAGCGGGTGGTGGTCGCCACGGCGACCCTGGCGCTCCAGCGCCAGCTGGTGGAGCGCGACCTTCCGCGTACGGTCGACGCCCTGCACCCGCTGCTGCGACGGCGCCCCCAGTTCGCCATGCTCAAGGGCCGGTCGAACTACCTGTGTCTGCACCGGCTCCATGAGGGGGTGCCGCAGGACGAGGAGGAGGGGCTCTTCGACCCGTTCGAGGCCGCCGCCCCGTCGAGCAAGCTCGGCCAGGACCTGATCCGGCTACGGGACTGGTCGGACGAGACGGAGAGCGGGGACCGCGACGATCTCACCCCGGGCGTCTCCGACCGCGCCTGGGCACAGGTCTCCGTCTCCTCGCGCGAGTGCCTGTCCGCCTCGAAGTGCGCGTACGGGGCCGAGTGCTTCGCGGAGGCGGCCCGTGAGCGGGCCAAGCTCGCCGATGTCGTGGTCACCAACCACGCCCTTCTCGCCATCGACGCGATCGAAGGGGCCCCGGTGCTCCCGCAGCACGAGGTGCTGATCATCGACGAGGCCCATGAGCTGGTCTCCCGGGTCACCGGCGTGGCCACCGGCGAGCTCACCCCGGGCCAGGTCAACCGGGCGGTCCGTCGGGCGGCGAAGCTGGTCAACGAGAAGGCCGCCGACGCGCTGCAGACCGCCTCGGAGGGGTTCGAGCGGGTGATGGAGCTGGCGCTCCCCGGCCGCCTGGAGGAGGTCCCCGAGGATCTGAACTACGCGCTGCTCGCCCTGCGCGATGCCGCGCGCACGGTGATCTCCGCCCTGGGCGCGACCCGCGACAAGTCCGTCCAGGACGAGGACGCCGTGCGCAAGCAGGCCCTGGCCTCGGTGGAGTCGATCCACGGCGTCGCGGAGCGGATCACCCAGGGTTCGGAGTACGACGTCGTCTGGTTCGAGCGCCACGACCGGTTCGGTGCTTCGCTGCGGGTCGCCCCGCTCTCCGTATCGGGGCTGCTCCGGGAGAAGCTCTTCACCGAGCGGTCCGTCGTGCTCACCTCGGCCACGCTGAAGCTCGGCGGCGACTTCAACGGGGTGGGTGCCTCGCTCGGGCTGGCCCCCGAGGGCACCGAGGGCGAGGACCTCCCGCAGTGGAAGGGGCTGGACGTCGGCTCGCCGTTCGACTACCCGAAGCAGGGCATTCTCTACGTCGCCCGGCATCTGGCCACGCCGGGGCGGGAGGGCTCCCGTACCGACATGCTGGACGAGCTCGCCGAGCTGGTCGAGGCGGCGGGCGGGCGCACGCTCGGGCTGTTCTCCTCGATGCGGGCCGCCCAGGCCGCGGCCGAGGAGCTGCGGGGCCGGCTGGACAAGCCGATCCTCCTCCAGGGCGAGGAGACCCTCGGCGAGCTGATCAAGAATTTCGCGGCCGACCCCGAGACCTGCCTCTTCGGCACGCTCTCGCTCTGGCAGGGCGTCGATGTGCCCGGGGCCAGCTGCCAGCTGGTGGTCATGGACCGCATCCCCTTCCCGCGCCCCGACGATCCGCTGATGAGCGCGCGCCAGAAGGCGGTCGAGGAGGCGGGCGGCAACGGCTTCATGGCCGTCGCGGCCACGCATGCCGCGCTGCTGATGGCCCAGGGCGCCGGCCGGCTCGTCCGGGCGACGGGGGACAAGGGCGTGGTGGCCGTGCTCGACCCCCGTCTGGCCAACGCCCGGTACGGGAGCTATCTGCGCGCCTCGCTGCCCGACTTCTGGTACACCACCGACCGCAACCAGGCGCGTCGCTCGCTCGCGGCGATCGACGCGGCGGCCAAGGCGGACGGGCGGTAGAGGCCAAGGCGGACGGCTGTCCGCACCGGGACCCCGGCCGGGGTCCCGGTGCGGACATGAGCGGACCCCGGGATCGGCGCAGTGGATCCCGGGGCCCGGTCGGAGGGGGCGGGCCTCACACCCGCCGCAGGACGGCCACCACCTTGCCGAGGATCGTCGCCTCGTCGCCCGGAATCGGCTGGTACGCCGCATTGTGCGGAAGCAGCCAGACGTGGCCGTCCTCCCGCTTGAAGCGCTTGACGGTGGCCTCGCCGTCCAGCATGGCGGCCACGATATCGCCGTTCTCCGCGACGGGCTGGCGGCGGACGGTGACCCAGTCGCCGTCGCAGATGGCCGCCTCGATCATCGAATCGCCGACGACCTTGAGAACGAACAGCTCACCGTCACCGACGAGCTGGCGGGGGAGGGGGAAGACGTCCTCGACCGACTCCTCGGCGAGGATGGGGCCACCCGCCGCGATCCGGCCGACCAGGGGCACGTACGATGCCGCGGGCTTGCCGGTCGTGTCGGTGGGCTGCGAGCTGGGCTGGTCCGAACCGCGGACCTCGTACGCCCGGGGCCGGTGGGGGTCGCGACGCAGGAAGCCCTTCCGCTCCAGGGCCATCAGTTGGTGCGCCACGGAAGACGTGCTGGAGAGGCCCACCGCCTGGCCGATCTCCCGCATGGAGGGGGGGTAGCCGCGCCGCTGCACGGAATCCCGGATCACCTCGATGACACGGCGTTGCCGGTCCGTGAGCCCCGAGCTGTCCGCCCGGATCCCGGGAGGGCGGCCGGGCAAGGAGCGCGCTGGGCGCGCGGAATCCGGCCCGTCCATGTTCGTGACTGAGTCGTTCATGGCATGCACCGGCTCGAATCGGCCCTGGGAGCGGTCCTGGGCGGTGATGGTGGCGCTGTCTGCGGTGGTGGTCACGTCGGCCCCTCTCGAATGGTCTCCCTGGCTGGACAACGGTAGTGGCTTTCGAAAGGTTGCGCCAAACACACGTTCGAGTGAAAAAGGGATAAAAGCCTGTCGCGTGTTCTCGGTCAGGTGTATGTGCGAGAACAATGTGCCAGGTCCGGGCGGACCGGTCCGCAGGGTGGGTGGACGCCTCCGCCCGGGGCGAGGGCGGGCGCCCGTCCGGGGCCGTCGGGAGGGACCCGCGATCCCGGCCGCCGCGCCGTTCCCGTAACCTCTGATGCGGCCGCTACGCTGCCTGCCGGTCGCCCGTCACGGGCGACACGCGGTAGGGCCGAATGCGGGACCAAACCCAAGATCTAGTGGTTGGATTGCTCCGGCCGCCCAGAGGTTGTGGTCCTCGGTCGATCGAGGGTGTGGCCATCGCCTATGCTTGTGACAGCTTCGAAGGGCCCCGGCGGGCCCTGGTGAGGCTATTCAGTCGTGCTGTGAAGGAGGGTTCGGAGCCATGCACTGCCCCTTCTGCAGGCACCCCGACAGCCGGGTCGTCGACAGTCGCACCACCGATGACGGCACGTCGATCCGGCGCCGTCGCCAGTGTCCCGACTGTGCCCGCCGTTTCACGACGGTGGAGACCTGTTCGCTGATGGTGGTGAAGCGCAGCGGTGTGACCGAGCCCTTCAGTCGGACCAAGGTCATCTCCGGGGTGCGCAAGGCGTGCCAGGGGCGGCCGGTCACCGAGGACGCCCTCGCCAAGCTCGGCCAGCGGGTCGAGGAGGCGGTACGGGCCACCGGGAGCGCCGAGCTGACCACGCACGACGTGGGCCTGGCCATCCTCGGCCCCCTGCGGGAACTCGACCTCGTCGCGTACCTGCGCTTCGCGTCCGTGTACCGGGCGTTCGACACACTCGAAGACTTCGAGGCCGCCATCGCGGAACTCCGCGAGTTGCGGCCCTCCACGCAAGAAGGCGGCGGGGCCGCGGAGGTTCCCGTTCCCGCCGGCGCCGCCGACTGATCGGCACCGGTCGGCCGTCGCGATCACGCGGAGCCGGCCGAGGGGCGGCTTCATAGACCTGCTTCGGGCGCCCCGAGTGGCGTTCGAAGCATCAGAGACAGACAGTGCCCGGGAAGTTCTGGGCACTTCAGGGTGTTTTTGCCCACATATGGGAGGCGGCATGACAGAGACGGCGAGCGGCCCGGCACGAGGTTCCCGTACCAAGGGAGCCAAGTCGAGCAAGGGGCTGCGTATCGAGCGCATCCACACCACCCCCGGCGTGCATCCGTACGACGAGGTGGCGTGGGAGCGTCGTGACGTCGTCATGACCAACTGGCGCGACGGCTCGATCAACTTCGAGCAGCGTGGCGTCGAGTTCCCCGACTTCTGGTCGGTGAACGCGGTCAACATCGTCACCAGCAAGTACTTCCGCGGGGCCGTCGGCACCCCGCAGCGCGAGACCGGTCTGCGCCAGCTCATCGACCGGATCGTGAAGACGTACCGCAAGGCCGGCGAGGACTACAGCTACTTCGCCTCCCCCGAGGACGCCGAGATCTTCGAGCACGAGCTGGCGTACGCCCTCCTGCACCAGATCTTCAGCTTCAACTCCCCGGTCTGGTTCAACGTCGGGACGCCCCAGCCGCAGCAGGTCTCCGCCTGCTTCATCCTGTCCGTCGACGACTCCATGGAGTCGATCCTCGACTGGTACAAGGAAGAGGGCATGATCTTCAAGGGCGGCTCCGGCGCCGGCCTGAACCTCTCCCGTATCCGTTCCTCCAAGGAACTGCTCTCCTCCGGCGGCAACGCCTCCGGCCCGGTCTCCTTCATGCGCGGTGCCGACGCCTCCGCCGGAACGATCAAGTCCGGCGGCGCCACCCGGCGCGCGGCCAAGATGGTCATCCTCGACGTCGACCACCCCGACATCGAGAACTTCATCGAGACCAAGGTGAAGGAGGAGGAGAAGATCCGCGCCCTGCGCGACGCGGGCTTCGACATGGACCTGGGCGGCGACGACATCACGTCCGTCCAGTACCAGAACGCCAACAACTCGGTCCGGGTCAACGACGAGTTCATGAAGGCCGTCGAGTCCGGCGGCACGTTCGGGCTGCGCGCCCGCATGACCGGCGAGGTCATCGAGGAGGTCGACGCCAAGTCGCTCTTCCGCAAGATGGCCGAGGCCGCCTGGGCCTGCGCCGACCCCGGCATCCAGTACGACGACACGATCAACCACTGGCACACCTGCCCGGAGTCCGGCCGGATCAACGGCTCGAACCCCTGCTCCGAGTACATGCACCTGGACAACACCTCGTGCAACCTCGCCTCGCTGAACCTGATGAAGTTCCTCAAGGACGACGGCAAGGGCAACCAGTCGTTCGACGTCGAGCGCTTCTCCAAGGTCGTCGAGCTGGTCATCACCGCGATGGACATCTCCATCTGCTTCGCCGACTTCCCGACCCAGAAGATCGGTGAGAACACCCGCGCCTTCCGCCAGCTCGGCATCGGCTACGCCAACCTCGGCGCCCTGCTGATGGCGACCGGCCACGCCTACGACAGCGACGGCGGCCGCGCCCTCGCCGGTGCCATCACCTCGCTGATGACCGGTACCTCGTACAAGCGCTCCGCCGAGCTCGCCGCGGTCGTCGGCCCGTACGACGGCTACGCCCGCAACGCCGAGCCGCACCAGCGCGTCATGAAGCAGCACGCCGACGCCAACACGGCCGCCGTCCGCACGGACGACCTGGACAACCCGATCTGGGCCGCCGCGACGGAGGCCTGGCAGGACGTCCTCCGCCTCGGCGCGAAGAACGGTTTCCGCAACGCGCAGGCCTCGGTCATCGCGCCGACCGGCACCATCGGCCTGGCGATGTCCTGCGACACCACCGGCCTGGAGCCCGACCTCGCCCTGGTCAAGTTCAAGAAGCTGGTCGGCGGCGGCTCGATGCAGATCGTCAACGGCACCGTCCCGCAGGCCCTGCGCCGCCTGGGCTACCCGGAGGAGCAGATCGAGGCGGTCGTCGCCCACATCGCCGAGCACGGCAATGTGATCGACGCCCCCGGCCTGAAGACCGAGCACTACGAGGTCTTCGACTGCGCGATGGGCGAGCGCTCCATCTCCGCGATGGGCCACGTCCGCATGATGGCCGCGATCCAGCCGTGGATCTCCGGCGCGCTGTCCAAGACGGTGAACCTGCCGGAGACGGCCACCGTCGAGGACGTCGAGGAGGTCTACTTCGAGGCGTGGAAGATGGGCGTCAAGGCGCTCGCCATCTACCGCGACAACTGCAAGGTCGGCCAGCCCCTCTCCGCGAAGACCAAGGAGAAGGAGAAGGCCGAGGTCACGGCCAAGGCCGAGGAGACCATCCGTACCGCGGTCGAGAAGGTCGTCGAGTACCGCCCGGTCCGCAAGCGCCTCCCCAAGGGCCGTCCCGGCATCACCACCTCCTTCACGGTGGGCGGCGCCGAGGGCTACATGACCGCCAACTCCTACCCGGACGACGGTCTCGGCGAGGTCTTCCTGAAGATGTCCAAGCAGGGCTCCACCCTCGCGGGCATGATGGACGCCTTCTCCATCGCCGTCTCGGTCGGTCTGCAGTACGGCGTGCCGCTGGAGACCTACGTCTCGAAGTTCACCAACATGCGGTTCGAGCCGGCCGGTATGACGGACGACCCGGACGTGCGGATGGCGCAGTCGATCGTCGACTACATCTTCCGCCGCCTCGCGCTGGACTTCCTGCCCTTCGAGACCCGCTCCGCGCTCGGCATCCACTCGGCCGAGGAGCGCCAGCGCCACCTCGACACCGGCTCGTATGAGCCCTCCCTCGACGACGAGGACCTGGACGTCGAGAGCCTGGCCCAGTCGGCCCCGGTGCGCACGGAGCCGCTGAAGGCGGTGGCCCCGGTGCAGGAGGCGGAGAAGCCCGCCCCGAAGACCGCGCACACCTCGGCGGAGCTCGTCGAGATGCAGCTCGGGATCAGCGCGGACGCGCCGCTCTGCTTCTCCTGCGGCACCAAGATGCAGCGTGCCGGTTCCTGCTACATCTGCGAGGGCTGCGGCTCGACCAGCGGTTGCAGCTGATCATCGGAGTACCCCGGTCACCGGGTGAGGAGGGCGTCGGCCAGCGGCCGGCGCCCTCCGGCGTACTCGGGACGGTCCGAGGCTCCGACGTTCGCGAGGGGCGACTGTCCGAGCCGTGTGGCACCATCGCGCAGATGACGAGCAGACCCGATGAGGCACAGCGGCTGAGCGACCTCGCGCGGCTGCGCCGCGTCCGCGACCGGATCGACCGCGACTTCGCGCAGCCGCTCGACGTCGAGACGCTGGCCCGTGGCGCGCACATGTCGGCGGGGCATCTGAGCCGCGCCTTCCGGCAGGCGTACGGGGAGTCCCCGTACGGCTACCTGATGACCCGGCGCGTGGAGCGGGCGATGGCCCTGCTGCGCCGCGGCGACCTCGGTGTCACCGAGGTCTGCTTCATGGTCGGCTGCTCGTCGCTGGGTACCTTCAGCACGCGCTTCACCGAGCTGGTGGGCATGGCGCCGAGCACCTACCGGCGGGAGGCCGCGCGGGCCACGGAGGGGATGCCCGCATGCGTGGCGAAGCAGGTCACCAGACCGGTCAGGAATCGAGAAGCGCGGCCACCGGCCCGCGACTAGCGTGCGGTGCGTGCGGTTCCACGCGCACATGAGCCTCCCGCCGCACCCGGGGGGTCCCGCCCGACAGATGGAGACACGACCAGCATGGCCAAGAGGACGGACACGGCGGCGCCCGAGCGGCACGCAGCGGACAGTCACGACATGATCCGCGTGCACGGCGCGCGTGTGAACAACCTCAAGGACGTCAGCATCGAGATCCCGAAGCGCCGTCTGACGGTGTTCACGGGCGTCTCCGGCTCGGGCAAGAGCTCACTGGTGTTCGGCACCATCGCGGCCGAGTCGCAGCGGTTGATCAACGAGACGTACAGCGCCTTCGTGCAGGGCTTCATGCCGAGCCTGGCGCGGCCCGAGGTCGATGTGCTCGACGGGCTGACCACCGTGATCACCGTCGACCAGCAGCGCCTCGGTGCCGACCCGCGCTCCACGGTCGGCACCGCCACCGACGCCAACGCGATGCTGCGCATCCTCTTCAGCCGGCTGGGCAAGCCGTACATCGGGTCGCCCCAGGCCTTCTCCTTCAACGTCGCGTCGGTCCAGGCCAGCGGCGCGTTCAAGGTCGACCGGGGCGCCGACCGGACCAGGACCGTCAAGCGGACCTTCAGCCGCACCGGAGGCATGTGCACCCGCTGCGAAGGCCGCGGCACGGTCTCGGACATCGATCTGAGCCAGCTGTACGACGACACCAAGTCGCTCTCCGAGGGCGCGTTCACCATCCCCGGCTGGAAATCGGACAGCTTCTGGACCGTACGGGTCTACGCCGAGTCCGGCTTCCTCGACCCGGACAAGCCGATCCGGGAGTTCACCGAGAAGGAGATGCGCGACTTCCTCCACCGGGAGCCGACCAAGGTGAAGGTCGAGGGCGTCAACCTCACCTACGAGGGACTGATCCCCAAGATCCAGAAGTCCTTCCTTTCGAAGGACAAGGAGGCGTTGCAGCCGCACATCCGCGAGTTCGTGGAGCGGGCCGTCACCTTCACCACCTGCCCCGGGTGCGAGGGCACCCGGCTCAGTGAGGAGGCCCGCTCCTCGAAGATCGGGAAGCTGAGCATCGCCGACGTCTGCGCCTTGCAGATCAGCGACCTGGCCGAGTGGGTGCGCGGCCTCGACGACCCCTCGGTGGCCCCGCTGCTCGCCGCGTTGCAGCAGACCCTGGACTCGTTCGTGGAGATCGGGCTCGGCTACCTCTCGCTGGACCGGCCCTCGGGCACGCTCTCCGGCGGCGAGGCCCAGCGCGTCAAGATGATCCGCCATCTCGGCTCCTCGCTCACCGATGTCACCTATGTCTTCGACGAACCCACCATCGGCCTGCACCCGCACGACATCCAGCGGATGAACGACCTGCTGCTGAGGCTGCGGGACAAGGGCAACACGGTGCTCGTGGTGGAGCACAAGCCGCAGACGATCGCCATCGCCGACCATGTCGTCGACCTGGGGCCCGGGGCCGGTCCGGGCGGCGGTGCCGTCTGCTTCGAGGGCACCGTCGAGGGGCTGCGCTCCGGCGACACGATCACCGGACGGCACCTCGACGACCGCGCCGCGCTGAAGGACACGGTGCGCGAGCCCGCCGGTGCGCTGAGGATCCGGGGGGCGAGCACGCACAACCTCCAGGGTGTCGACGTCGACATCCCGCTCGGCGTGCTCACGGTCGTGACCGGTGTCGCGGGGTCCGGCAAGAGCTCGCTCGTGCACGGGTCGATGCCCGGCGGCACGGAGGTGGTCTCGGTCGACCAGAGCGCCATCCGGGGCTCCCGGCGGAGCAACCCGGCGACGTACACCGGGCTGCTCGACCCGATCCGCAAGGCGTTCGCGAAGGCCAACGGCGTGAAGCCCGCGCTGTTCAGTCCCAATTCCGAGGGTGCCTGCCCGGCCTGCAACGGGGCGGGGGTCGTCTACACGGACCTGGCGATGATGGCCGGGGTCGCCACGCCCTGCGAGGAGTGCGAGGGGAAGCGGTTCCAGGCGTCGGTGCTCGATCATCTCCTCGGCGGCCGGGACATCAGCGAGGTGCTCGCCATGTCGGTGGCCGAGGCCGAGGAGTTCTTCGCCGAGGGCGAGGCGCGCATCCCGGCGGCACACCGCATCCTGGAGCGGCTCGTGGACGTCGGGCTGGGCTATCTCGGCCTGGGCCAGCCGCTGACCACCCTCTCCGGCGGCGAGCGCCAGCGGCTCAGGCTCGCGACGCACATGGCCGACAAGGGCGGGGTGTACGTGCTCGACGAGCCGACCACCGGACTCCACCTCGCCGATGTGGAGCAGTTGCTCGGCCTGCTGGACCGGCTCGTCGACTCGGGCAAGTCGGTCATCGTCGTCGAGCACCACCAGGCGGTCATGGCGCACGCGGACTGGATCATCGACCTGGGGCCCGGGGCCGGCCACGACGGCGGCCGGATCGTCTTCGAGGGCACCCCGGCCGAGCTGGTGGCCGCCCGCTCCACCCTCACCGGCGAGCACCTGGCGCAGTACGTCGGAGCCTGACGCCCCGCCCGCCGATGCCCCGACCAGGACCTTCGCCCGGGTCGGGGCATCGGCGGAGCCGCGCCGTTCTCGTCGTCACGTGGTGCGTACGGGGCGGTCGGCCGCCGCCTCATGCGTCGGGCGTACGGTTCCCCATCGTCGCGGCGAACGTGCCCGGGGTGCCGTCGAAGCCCCGGACACCGGCGTGGAAGACCCAGGATCCCGAGGCGTCGCGGGCGAATTCGGCCACGACGGCCGCGGTGGCCGAGCCGACCGACGAGAAGTCGTCCTCCGCCAGAACCGTGTAGCCCTCCCGGACCTGCATCCCCGTGCCCGCCACCTCGGCGAACGTCAAGTGCCCTTCGCGCTGTTGGATGGCGACACCGACGAGCACCCGGGAGTACGCGCTCGACACACGGTCCAGCTCCAGCGTCATCTCCTCGTCGAAGCCGAAGCCCTGGCCGGTCCGACTGTCACGGTTGAGGGTGATGGTGCCGTCCGGCGAGCGGCTGTCGAAGTGCACGAGATACGCCGGGTCGCCGTACGGGGCTTCGGCGAGGTAGGTCGCGGCGATGATGTCGAGATCGTGGGCCGGGGATCCCGCAGGGCTGGGGTCCCATTTGAGCCTGATCACGACCTTGTCCACGTCTTTGTTGGGGCTGCTCACACATGCCTCCCGGGCTTCCCGCTGGACCGTCGAACCGTTGACACTGCCCGATCATGTCCGCAACAGGCCGTGGATCCAACCGAATCGGCGCGGAGCGACGTGATCGGGCCACCGGGACGGGCGGGCGCGGCCGGGGTGGGCGCCGGTGGTCAGTGCGGGATCCGGCGCGGCGGCCGCTGCGTGATCTCGTCACGGAACTCCTCGATCACGCTGCTGACCTGACGGATCAGCTGGGTGTGCTCGATCCGGTCGAGATAGTGGCAGTTGCGGGCCACGCCCTCGAGCTCGAAGGCGAAGCAGAGCGTCATCAGTGGGTTGATGAAGAGCTCGCTGCCACGGGTGCGTGAGGTGAATTGGACGTCTCCGAACGCCCCTTGGGCGGCGGCGGCGATGGAACCGTTCACGATGCTGGAGTGGTCGGGGGTGTGGTGCTGGGCGTGCGCGACGGCGTCGACGAAGAGCGCGCCCTCGCGCGTCGAACGGGAGACGGAGAACGCGCCGAGGTAGGCGCCGTCGCGTTCGAGCGCGGCCATGTTCTCCAGGACGAGCCCGTGGCTGACCCCGTGGTAGGCGTCGACGCCGAAACCCACGGACACCACGAAGCGCTCCGGTACGTCGATCGCGGCGAGCGCGGCGACGCTGGTCAGGTCCTCCTCGGGGGTGCCGAGCCCGGATTCGTCGCCGCGCATCAGGATGTCCGTACCGCCGTCGACCAGGACGACCGCGTCGATGTCGTACCGCTCGATCAGCGCCCGGTAGGCGGCGCGCAGGGGTTGTACGCCGACCCGGGAGAAGGCGTGGACCGTGCACGGGTAGCCGTGCAGCTTCAGCCATTGGGCGAGCGTCCGCTCCGGGAAGTACGCCTGGTGCGGGGCGGTTTCGGGAGTGATCGCGGCGACGTCGGGGGCGAGCCAGGACGCGGCGGGAAGTCCCGCGAGGGCGCTGAACGACAGATTGGCGAGCTGTACCTGCTTGCCCTGGTGGAACAGCGAGAGCGCGAGGGGAAGCCCCGCGTAGATGTCGAAACCTCCGCCGGCCCCCGCGACGAGGACGCGCTCCGCGGATTCGAGCCGGGAGAACAGGGGGTTGGTGTGCAACGAGGACATGGAGGTCATTCTGCGGTCCGCGGCGGCCGGTTGGGGAGGTTGCTCCGTCCGGCAGTGACCCGTACCACGTCCGGCGCCGTACGATGACTTGGTGCTGGTGAAGTGGATTCGTTGCACCGTGATGGACCGTCGAGGCTTCGAGCGGGGGCAGCGGGAGTGGGCGGGGCTGCTCGGCGAGCCCGGATTCCGGGGGCAGGGCGGCGGATGGAGCCGCCTCCACCCGGAGGTCGCCCATGTCTTCTCCTTCTGGGACAGCCGTGTCTTCTACGACTCGTTCATGGCGCGGGCGCACGACGCCCTGGCGGCCGAGCAGTCCGGTACGTACAACGCCGCACAGGTCAAGCTCTTCGAGCACCGCTTCGACGTGAAGACGGGGTTCGAACCGCGGTTCACCGACGCCGATGTGGTCCGGGTGGCGCACAGCCGGGTGCGCGAGGACCGGGTGGAGCACTTCGCGCTGATGCAGGAGAGGGTGTGGAACCCGGCGATGGCCGGGTCCCCGGGCATGCTGCGCGGGGTGTTCGGAGAGGCGCCGGGGCGGGAGTTCCTCGTGCTGTCGATGTGGCAGTCGAGCGCCGAGCGCGGCAAGTACCGGGCCGGGAGCATCGAACGGCTGACGCAGCGGGCGCAGACCGAGGATGATGTGGCGGAGCTGGCGGGCGACGTCGTCCAGCTCGAACCGTCGTGGACGGTCTGACGGGTGGAACGGCTGCGGGCCGTGTGACCGGCAGGGGCCGTGCCGATTCGGCGGGACCGGTGAGCCGGGGGCTCCGCTCCGGGCCCATCAGGTGGATTTCGCCGGTGAGTTGAAGACTCCGGCACGGGCGGCCGCCAGGGTCACCGCCGCGGACCGGTCGGCCAGCTCGGTCCCGACCGGCTCGCGGGTGATGAACAACCCGAGGAACAGGGGCGATACCACCGATCTGACCAGCGCCCCCGCATCCGTGCCCCGGTCCAGCTCCTGCCGGGCGACGGCGCGCGAGACGACGGCTTCGCAGCGGGTGAACCGCTCGCGGTAGAAGGCGCGCAGCGCCTCGGCGGCGCGCTCGGACTGGAAGGCCGCGGCGATGAACGCGGTGGGCGCGGCCGCCGCGGCCGGGTCCGCGAAGGAAGCGGCCGTCGTCCGGGCCAGGGCGCGGAGATCCCCTTCCAGCGATCCGGTGTCGGGTGGGGTCCAGCTGTCCTCGCCGGCCAGGTCGAGGGCGTCGGCGACCAGCCCTTCGAGGTTCCCCCAGCGGCGGTAGAGAGTCGTCTTGTGGACGCCGGAATGCTCCGCGACGTACTCGATGGTGAGCCCGGGATAGCCGTGCTCGGCCAGACCCGTGAGGACCGCGTCGCGCACCGCGGCCCGGGTGCGGGCCGTCCTTCCCCCGGGGCGGCGGGTGCCGGGGGCCGCAGGGTCGGCTGTCGCGGCGGTCTCGGCGAGGGGTGGGGGCGTCGGCACCTCCCCCGCAGCGGGCGGGGTGGCTTCGGGGGGTCGTCGCTCATTCAATTGCTACTCCAGTTGCGTTAGTGGTTCCCAGTGTGCCACACTCGCTTTAACGCAACAAGATGTGCATTAGTTTGGAGGTGTTCTTGTGCCCACCCAGATCGCTCTGCGTGGGGTGACCCTGTCCCGTGGTGACAGGCTCCTGCTCGACGACGTGTCACTGACCGTGCGCCCGGGGGAGCGGATCGGCATCGTCGGGGAGAACGGGGCGGGGAAGACGACCCTGCTTCGGGTCCTCGCGGGGCTAGAACCCCCCGACTCCGGGCGTGCGTTCACCGCTGCCGCCCGCGGCGCCGGGCTGCTGCCGCAGACCCCTGGACTGCCGCCCGGACGCACGGTCCAGGACACCGTCGACGACGCGCTCGCGGAACTGCGCGCGATGGAAGAGGAGTTGCGGGCGGCCGAGGCGTCGCTCGGCGAGGCGGACGGTCCCGGGCTCGCCGCGTACGGGGAGCTGCTCACCGCCTTCGAGCTGCGCGGGGGATACGAGGCCGATGCCCGCGTCGACAGGGCGATGCACGGCCTGGGCCTCGCGCACATAGGGCATTCGAGGAAGCTCGGCAGTCTCTCCGGCGGGGAGCAGGCGAGACTGGGTCTGGCCTGTCTGATGGCCGCTCGCCCCGAGGTGATGCTGCTCGACGAACCCACCAACCATCTGGACGAGGCCGCGCTCGACTGGTTGGAGGGCGAGCTGTGCGCCCACCCCGGCACGGTGATCGCCGTGTCCCACGACCGGACGTTCCTGGAGCGTGTCGCCACCGCGATCCTGGAGGTGGACGCCGACCGGCGGACGGTCGTGCGCTACGGCGGGGGCTACGACGGATTCCGCGCCGAGCAGCGCGCCGCGCGACAGCGCTGGGAGCAGTCCTACGCCCAGTGGTGCGAGGAGACCGGGCGGTTGGAGGAGTACGCGGCGACGACGGCCCACGGCATCGCCACGGGCCGCCCCATCAAGGACAACAACAAGATGGCGTACGACCGCGCCGGTGGCCGGGTCCAGGCCTCGGTCTCCGGCCGGGTCCGCAACGCGCGCAAGCGACTGGAGCGGCTGCGGGCACACCCCGTACCCAGACCGCCCGACCCCCTCGCGTTCTCCGTCCTGCCGACGGCCGGTGCCACCGGGGGCGAGCTGGTCTCCCTGACGGACGTGCGGGTGGGTGACCGGCTCGTGGTCGAGCGGCTCTCCGTGACAGCGAGTGACAGACTCCTGATCCGGGGCGGCAACGGCGCGGGAAAGTCCACGCTGCTCCGGGTCATGGCCGGAGTGCTCGAACCGGACGCGGGCCGCGTGTCCCGCCGGGGCGCGATCGGCTACCTCGCCCAGGAGATCCCGGTGCACCGGCCGGCGGAGCCCGTGCTCGCCGCCTTCGGCCGGGGTCTGCCGCTCACCGAGGACGAGCAGGCCGACCTGATCCTCTCGTACGGGCTGTTCCGTTCCCGTGATCTCCGGGTGCCGGTCGGATCGCTCTCGGCCGGCCAGCGCAGACGACTGGCCCTCGCCCGCCTCCTGGCCCGCCCGGCGGATCTGCTGCTGCTCGACGAACCGGCGAACCACCTGGCGCTCGGACTCGTACAGGAACTGGAGGAGGCGCTCACGCACTGGACGGGCGCGCTGGTCGTGGTCTCGCACGACCGGCGGCTGCGCCACCGCTTCACCGGCGACATCATCCGGATGGAGGCGGGCCGGCCGCTCGACAGAACCCCGGCCCCCCGCCCGTCGGGGCGACACCCCCTAGGGTCGGGTACATGGCACGACCGCAACGCATTGTCCTCGTCCGGCACGGGGAGTCCGAGGGCAACGCCGACGACACGGTGTACGAGCGCGAACCCGACCACGCGCTGAGGCTCACCTCGGCCGGGCGCAGGCAGGCCAGGGAGACGGGTGCCGGGCTGCGCGAGCTGTTCGCGGGCGAGCGGGTCAGTGTCTACGTCTCGCCCTACCGCCGCACCCATGAGACCTTCCGCGCCCTCGACCTGGACCTGGAGCGGGTACGGGTGCGCGAGGAGCCGCGCCTGCGCGAGCAGGACTGGGGCAACTGGCAGGACCGGGACGACGTACGCCTGCAGAAGGCGTACCGGGACGCGTACGGCCACTTCTTCTACCGCTTCGCCCAGGGGGAGTCCGGGGCCGATGTGTACGACCGGGTGGGGGCCTTCCTGGAGAGCCTGCACCGCAGCTTCGAGGCCCCCGACCATCCGGAGAACGTCCTGCTGGTCACGCACGGCCTGACCATGCGTCTGTTCTGCATGCGCTGGTTCCACTGGTCGGTCGCCGAGTTCGAATCACTGTCCAACCCGGGCAACGGGGAGACCCGGACGCTGACCCTCGGAGCGGACGGGCGCTACACCCTTGACCGGCCGTTCGAGCGCTGGCGAACCCCTGAGCCGTACGGCATCACCGGATAGAGTGGGAAGGCGATGACAACCGCTGAATCGGCCTCCGGCCAACGTTTCGAACGAGCCCTCGCCAGTCTGCGCGGGCTCTGTGTGGGAGACGCGCTGGGTTCCCAGTTCTTCGTTCCCGCCAACTACCCGCTGCTCAAGCAGCGGACCCTCCCGCCCGCTCCTTGGCAGTGGACGGACGACACCGAGATGGCGTGCTCGGTACTGGCCGTCCTGGCACGGCACGAACGGATCGACCAGGACGCGCTCGCCCGCTCCTTCGCCGACCACCACGACTTCGACCGCGGGTACGGCCCGGCCGTGAACCGCTTGCTCAGACTGGTCAGGGAGGGCGAGGACTGGCGGGAGCTGGCGTCCGCGCTCTTCAACGGCCAGGGCTCGTGGGGCAACGGCTCGGCGATGCGCATCGCCCCGCTCGGCGCCTGGTACGCCGACGACCCGGAGCAGGCCACGCACCAGGCCGAGATCTCCTCGTACACCACGCACCAGCACCGCGAGGCGGTGATGGGGGCGATGGCCGTCGCCGCGGCCGCCGCACTGGCCGCGGCACCGGCCGGACCGCCCACCCCCGGCGAGCTGCTCGACGGCGTCATCGCCCTCGTCCCGCGCAGCGCCGTCGGCGCCGGGCTGCGCCGTGCCCGCGACATGCTCGACTACGACGACACCGGGACGGTCGCGGCGGTGCTCGGCAACGGCCGCCGCACCAGCGCGCACGACACCGTCCCGTTCGCCCTCTGGTCGGCCGCGCGGAACCTCGGCGACTTCGAGCAGGGCTTCTGGGCGACCGCACAGGCCGGCGGGGACGTCGACACGACCTGCGCGATCGTCGGCGGTGTCGTCGCCGCGGGCAGCGCGGGCGCACCGCCCGCCGACTGGACGGCGCGGACCGAGGAACTGCCGGACTGGCTCCTTCGGTAGGACGGCCCCGGGCACCGGTCCGGGGCGGGCGGACGCGGACACCGGCCGCGCCGCCGACTGTCACGGTACGGACACAGCTCTCCCGTCCCCGGTTCCCGGCAGTGGGGGAGGGCTACTCTTTCGGCCACGCCGCCGCCGATGATCATCCAGACAGGCGCGCGCCGAAGAGAGAGGCCGGGGTGCCCCAGCCGCCGCCCTGCACGACCCGCGTTCGGGGCGATGCGCGCGGTTCCCCGGCGGGGGGAGGATTCCCATGTCCGAACACGTATCACCGGAGCCCGGGGTGTCCCAGGGATCCGGCCCGTCCGGCCCGCCGGACGGAACCGGAACACCCGGGTCCGGAGCGGCGCCGGGGACGCCGTCCGAACTCCCCGGGGCCGGGGTCGAACCGCCGAAGGTACCGGCGTACGCCCAGCGCAACGGGCCACAGCAGTACCCGGCGAACCCCTGGCAGCGCCCCGGCGCGCAGCCCCGTCCCTCCACGCTGTCGACGCTGCGCCCGGCCGAGCCCGCCGTCATCGGCACGGCGACGCTCTGCTGCGCCGTCGTCACCGCACTGCTCAGCGCCCTGCTGCTGGGCGACGGCCTCGGGGTGAACGCGCTGATCGTCGCGGTCCCGGCGGCGCTCGGGGCCTTCTTCGCGGTGCGGCCGACCGGCCGACGCCTGCGCCCCTGGACGGCCTTCTGGGCACTCGGCGGACTGGCGCTGCTCGCTGTACCGGCGCTCCGGGACGCCGGCTGGCCGGTCTTCCTGGCCGTGGTGTCGGCCGTCGCGCTCGGCTCCCTCGCCCTGCACGGCAGCCGCGGCTGGCTCGGTGTCTTCCTCGGCTCGCTGGGGCTGCTCTGCGCCGTCGCCGACGGGCTGGCCTGGGGCGGGCGCGGCGTGCGTGCCCGGATGAACGGCCCCCGGAAGCGGCTGGGCGGCGTGGTCCGCAGCGTGGGAGTCGCCGTCGTCCTCCTCGTCGTGTTCGGCGCGCTGTTCGCGAGCGCCGACGCCGCCTTCGCCGATGTGCTCGGCAACCTGATACCCAACGTGTCGGTCAGCGACAGCCCGTGGCGGCTGCTCCTCTTCATGACCGGCCTGGTCGGCGCACTCGCCGCCGGGTACGCCGCGGCCGCGCCCGTGCGCTGGGACGGCATCGCGGTACGCCCCGGAAAGGCTCGCGGACGGCTGGAATGGGCCCTGCCGCTCATCGTGCTGAACCTGCTGTTCGCCGTCTTCGTCGCCGTCCAGCTCACCGTGCTGCTCGGCGGGTACGACAAGGTGATGGCCGAGACAGACCTCAGCTACTCCGCCTACGCCCGGCAGGGCTTCTGGCAGCTCCTCTGGGCCACCGTGCTCACCCTGCTGGTGATCGCGCTCGCACTGCGCTGGGCCCCGCGGGGGCGGGGCGGCGACCGGACGCTGGTGCGGTCCGTGCTCGGAGCACTGTGCCTGCTCACCCTGACTGTCGTGGCCTCCGCGCTGCGGAGGATGGACCTCTACGTCGACGCCTACGGCCTGACCCGGCTGCGCATCTCCGTGGCCGCCGTGGAGCTCTGGCTGGGCGTGGTGATCGTCCTGATCATGGCCGCCGGGTTCTTCGGTGCCCGCATGCTGCCGCGTGCCGTCGCCGCGAGCGCCGCCGTGGGTGTCCTCGCGTTCGGGCTGCTCTCGCCGGACGGGCTGATAGCGGAGCAGAACGTCCAGCGGTACCGCGCCGACCACGCGATCGACATCGACTACCTCAGCGGCCTGTCGGCGGACGCCGTACCGGCCCTGGACACACTGCCCGAGCCCCTGCGTTCCTGTGCGCTCCGCGACATCGAGCGCACACTGAACGACGACGAGGCCCCCTGGTACGCCACCAGCTGGGGCGAGGCACGGGCCCGGGACATCCTGAGCAAGCGGAGCGTCCACAGCACGGAGGAGTCCTGCGCCCCGTGGCGCACCGGGGACGGACGCGATGGCGACCCGAGCGATCCGTACGACCCCTACGACCCGTACTGACGGCCCCGGGGTGTCGTCGAAGTCCCCTTCGGCGTACGCTGACAGGCGCCATGCCGTATGAACCACCCACGCACACCGTCGAGCGCTCACTGCGCGCCACCACCGGTGCCAGGACCGTCGCCGGTGTCGACGAGGTCGGACGCGGAGCATGGGCGGGGCCGGTCACTGTGTGCGCGGCTGTCACCGGCCTGCGCCGGCCTCCCGCCGGACTCACCGACTCCAAGCTGATCAGCCCCAAGCGCCGCGCGGAGCTGGCACCCGTGCTGGAGAGCTGGGTCACCGCGTTCGGCCTCGGCGACGCCTCCCCGCAGGAGATCGACGAGCTCGGGATGACGGCCGCGCTGCGCCTGGCCGCCGTACGTGCGCTGGAGGCCCTGCCGGTGCGGCCGGACGCGGTGATCCTCGACGGCAAGCACGACTACCTGGGACAGCCGTGGAAGGTCCGCACCGTGATCAAGGGCGACCAGTCCTGCATCGCGGTCGCGGCAGCCTCGGTGATCGCGAAGGTCCACCGGGACACGATGATGGCCGAACTGGGCGCGGAGACCGGCGAGTACACGGACTTCGCCTTCGGGGCGAACGCCGGATACCCGTCCCCCGTGCACCGGGCCGCGCTGGAGGAGCGGGGGCCGACACCCCACCACCGGCTTTCGTGGTCCTATCTCGACGCGCTGCCCAGGTGGCGGCACCTCAAGAAGGTCCGTTTCTCCGCCGAGGCGGCGGCATTGGAAAGCGGGGGCCAGCTCGGCTTCGACTTCTGATCGCGCAAGTGCCCACCCGCCGATGCCCGCCGCACCGGCGTTTGATAGACAACCACCCATGCCTCTCACCCCCGAGGAGCCTCAGATTCACGAGAGCGCCCAGGGTCCTCGCACCACTCCGGCCACCGGCCGTACCGCGTCGACCCCCCGTCCCGTACCCGGCCCGCGTTCCGCGGCCACGCCGCGTCCCGGTCGCCCCGGGCCCGGCCCCGCGAGGCCCGCGCCCCCGGCACCGCGCCCGCAGCCGGCCTCCGACCACCCGGCGGAGAATCGTTCCGCACCGCAGATCCAGCTGATCCCCGCCTCGGAGGCCGGCGCACTCGACGCCGCCGACGAAGCACTGGACCTGCTGCTCGACTCCGGCCGCGCGCCGGGCGAGGTCCTGGTGCTCACCACCGGCGAGCAGCACCCGTGGGCCACCCACGAACTCTCCTTCGGAGAGGCCGCCTACTGGGCCCACCACGAGGCCGGCGACGACGTCTTCTTCGCCGGTGCCGCCGCCGTGGGCCGGGTGCGGACCCGGCCGGTGGTCATCGTCGCCGTCAACGGCGGTGACACCGTCGCCGACGTGGTGACCGGTGCGCGGGAGCGCGCCGGAGCGCTGCTGATCGTCTGCGGTGATCCGCAGCGGGTCAACGCGGTGCTCGGCGCAGCCGTCTGACCTCGCCGAACGGCGAGACACCCGGGGCCGTGGCGGTCCGGCGGTCCGAGAGGGCGGCCGGGCGCGCGGCCGCGGGTCAGCGGGCCGCCGTGCGGCGCAGCGCGTGCGCCGCACCGCCGCCGGTCCGCAGCGGGGCGGCCGGCTCCTGACCGAGCGAGATGTCGCCGAGGGCGGCGGGGTGCGACAGGGAGTCGGGGCGCCGCCCGCCCCGGCCCTCGCCGAGCACCCGCCAGCCGTTCCGGGTCAGCGTGATGTAGGCCCCGCACCGCAGCCCGTGCAGGGTGCAGGCGTCGCGCAGGCCCCACATCCACGCCCCGTCCTCCTCCGTCCAACGCTCGTCCCCCTCGCGGCAGTAGAGGAGCACCGCGGTGCGGACGGGGGTACGGAGGCGGAGATCGTGCGGGATGACCTGGCGCAGATGGGTCAGCAGCGCGTTACGGAACTCCCAGCCGTCCACCGCCGAGGCCCGGCGTGTGAACGAGGCGCTGGCGGCGACGCGTTCCTCATGGTCGAGCACGGCCACCACGGCGGTCGCCGGGGCCGGACCGTGCCGGGCGTGCAGGCCGGTGACGATCTCACGGGGGCTGCGCAGCAGCGGTATGCCCGCTTCGGCCCACTCGGCCGGCTCCAGCATCCTGGTGAGACGGTTGGCCGGGGTGGCGGACGCCGATATCGACGTGGTGGCGGACGGAGCGAATCCGAAGGTCACGGTCCTCCCTTCGCATACGCGCCCGTGGTGCGGGCGGGTCGAGTGAGGGCGCACCTCGGCACAGCCTTTCCGGGCCGCGGAAGGGACGGTGCGGGGAGCACCCCCAATTCTTCCTGGCGTACCGGCGGGCGGCAACGAGCAATCGGCGTGGCTGACGGGAATGCGCCGGAATGACTCCCTTATCCCTGCCCACGGCAGGCCCGGCCGATGCCTCTCGTCCCGTCCGAACAGCGGGGACCAGCGGAAACGTCCCGTCCGCCCCGGCCGACCGGGGCACCTCCGCCGTCCCGGGGACCGTACCCGGGGTACGAGGCGGATTCGCCGATTGTCCGAGCCATCGGGTTGCATGGAGGCATGGACAACCTGGAGCTCCGAGCCGAAGCCGATGCCATCCTCGCCGAACTCGTCGGCGACCCGGGAGGTTCGGCACGGCTGCGGGAAGACCAGTGGCAGGCGGTGTCGGCCCTGGTGCAGGAGCGCCGCCGGGCGCTGGTCGTGCAGCGCACGGGCTGGGGCAAGTCGGCGGTGTACTTCGTCGCCACCGCGCTGCTGCGGCGGCGCGGATCCGGGCCCACGGTGATCGTGTCGCCGCTGCTGGCGCTGATGCGCAACCAGGTCGAGTCCGCGGCCCGCGCCGGTATCCGGGCGCACACCATCAACTCCGCCAACCCGGAGGAGTGGGAGGCCATCTACGGGGAGGTCGAGCGCGGCGGGACCGATGTCCTGCTCGTGAGCCCGGAGCGGCTCAATTCCGTGGACTTCCGGGACCAGGTGCTGCCCAGACTCGCGGCGACCACCGGCCTTCTGGTGGTGGACGAGGCGCACTGCATCTCCGACTGGGGACACGACTTCCGGCCGGACTACCGCCGTCTGCGGGCGATGCTCGCCGAGCTCGCACCCGGCGTCCCGGTTCTGGCCACCACCGCGACCGCGAACGAGCGGGTCACCGCTGACGTGGCCGAGCAGCTGGGCACGGGCGCGGGCGAGGCCCTGGTGCTGAGGGGCCCGCTCGACCGGGAGAGCCTGAGGCTCGGCGTCGTCCGGTTGCCGGACGCCCCGCACCGGCTGGCCTGGCTCGCCGAGCACCTGGACCAGCTGCCGGGGTCCGGGATCATCTACGCCCTCACCGTCGCCGCGGCGGAGGAGGCCACCGCGTTCCTGCGGCAGCGCGGCTTCGCCGTCGCCTCGTACACCGGAAGGACGGAGAACGCCGACCGGCTCCAGGCCGAGACGGACCTGCAGGAGAACCGGGTCAAGGCACTGGTCGCGACATCGGCCCTGGGCATGGGGTTCGACAAGCCCGACCTGGGTTTCGTGGTCCACCTCGGCTCCCCGTCCTCGCCGATCGCCTACTACCAGCAGGTGGGGCGTGCCGGACGCGGCGTGGCGCATGCGGATGTGCTGCTGCTGCCGGGCAAGGAGGACGAGGCGATCTGGCGCTACTTCGCCGATACGGCCTTCCCTCCCGAGGCGCAGGTCCGGCAGACCCTTTCGGCACTGGCCGGGGCGGGACGGCCGCTCTCCGTGCCGGCCCTGGAAGCCATGGTGGACCTGCGGCGCACCCGCCTGGAGTCGATGCTGAAGGTGCTGGACGTCGACGGTGCGGTCAAGCGCGTCAAGGGCGGCTGGACGGCCACCGGCGCCGAGTGGGTCTACGACGCCGAGCGGTACGCGTGGGTGGCGCGGCAGCGGGCGGCTGAACAGCAGGCCATGCGCGACTACGCGAGCACGTCCGGGTGCCGGATGGAGTACCTGCGCCGTCAGCTGGACGACGAGGGGGCGGCGCCGTGCGGCCGCTGCGACAACTGCGCGGGAGCCTGGGCCGACACGGCGGTGTCGTCCGAGGCGCTGACGGGGGCCGCGAAGGAGCTGGACCGCCCCGGCGCGGAGATCGAGCCGCGCCGGATGTGGCCGACGGGGATGCCCGCGCTGGGCATCGAGCTCAAGGGCCGCATCCCGGCCCAGGAGCAGTGCTCCACCGGGCGCGCCCTCGGCCGGCTCTCCGACATCGGCTGGGGCAACCGGCTCCGCCCGCTCCTGGCGGAGAACGCGCCGGACGGGCCGGTGCCCGACGACGTACTGCGGGCCGCGGTGGAGGTCCTCGCCGACTGGGCGCGCTCCCCGGGCGGGTGGGCACCGGGCGTGCCGGACGCGGCCGCCCGGCCGGTCGGCGTCGTCGCCGTCCCGTCCCTGGCCCGCCCGCGACTGGTCGGTTCCCTCGCGGAGGGCATCGCCTCCGTCGGCCGCCTCCCCTTCCTCGGCACTCTGGCGTACACCGGACCGGACGGCGCGCACGCGGCACGGCGCAGCAATTCGGCCCAGCGCCTCAAAGGGCTGTCCGGCGCCTTCGCCGTGCCCGAGGAGCTGGCCGACGCCCTGGCCCGCACCCCTGGCCCCGTCCTGCTCGTGGACGACGCGACCGACTCAGGCTGGACCCTGGCCGTCGCCGCCCGGCTGCTCAGGTGGGCGGGCGCCGAGCAGGTACTGCCGCTGGTCCTCGCCGCGACGGGCTGAGACCGCTCGCGCAACCGCACCCCGTTCACGGTCCGCGCCCCGCCCTCCGGCCGGGGCCCGGCGTCCGGCCTGGGCCGGTCGTTCCCGCCATGGAACACGATGGACACGGATCCGGCGAGCACCCCCGCGACCCTGTGGACAAAGTTATCCACAGGGGTCGCGGAATTTCGCCGCACGCGGGACGGTCGTGCCATGAACCAACACCACGAATCCACCGGTCCGGCCGAAGCCCAGCAGATCACCCTCCGGGGCCCCGCCGACCTCGCCGACGCCCTTCCGTACCTCATGGGATTCCACCCGAACGACAGCGTGGTCATGGTGGCTCTGCACGGTGGCCGGGGCCGCTTCGGCGGACGCCTCCGGCTCGGCATTCCCCGGTCGCCCCAGGAGTGGGAGCCCGTCGCCGAGCAGTTGGCCGAGTGCTTGGTCAAGGGGAGCGAGCGGCGCGGGGAGAGGCCCGACGCGATCGTCGTCTTTCTCTGCCAGGATCCCGCCGAGGGGGAGTCCGGCAGCCGGGTCATGGAGCGGCTGCGGCCACTCGCGCAGCATCTGCGCAGGGCCTGCGGTGCGTTGGACGTGCCGGTGCTGGAAGCCCTCTGCATCGCCGACGGGCGCTACTGGTCCTACTGCTGCCCGGACGAGCGCTGCTGTCCGGCGGAGGGAAACCAGATGGCCATGCCCGGCACGTCGGTGATGGCGGCCGCCGCCACGTACGCGGGGATCCATGTGCGCGGAACGCTGCGCGAGATGGAGGCGCGGCTTGCTCCGCTGAAGACCTCCGTGCTGCCGGGCCAGCAGCGGGCGCTCGACGCGGCGGGAGCCGAGCTGATGCCCAGGCTCCTCGACGAGGAGGGACGCCGGGAAGTGGCCCGGAACACCCTGGACCTCGCCCGGAGGCTCGTCGAGCGGTTCGGTGACGCCCCGGCCGCGACGCCCTCCGTCTCGGACCTCGGTGACGACCGGCTGATCAGTTCCGACGAGGCCGCGGCGATGATTCTCGGCCTGCAGGACCGGGAGACCCGCGACCGGGCCGCGGAATGGATGGAGGGCCCCGAGGCGCACGCGGCGTTGCGGCTCTGGCGCGCGCTGTCCCGCCGCTGCGTGGCGCCCTTCGAGGAGCATGCCGCGGCACCGCTCACCCTGGCCGGCTGGGTCCTGTGGTCGACGGGTGACGAACCGGCCGCACGGGTCGCGCTGGGACTCGCCCTGCGGCTGGATCCCGAGTACACCTTCGCTCAGCTTCTGCACGAGGCGTGCAACCAGGGCCTCGATCCGGAGACACTGCGCCGCTGCCTGCGCGGGGAGCGCGAGGCCCGCACGGAAGGGGGCGGCCACCGGGCGGAACGCGGCCCACGGTTCCGCGCGGCGAGGCAGGCGGCCTCGCGCCGGAAGCGGGCACCGTCCGGCCCCACCCGCCCCGGAACGGCGGCCACCCGGCGCCGGGCCGGGCGGGCGGTCCCCGGGCGGCGCGCACCCGGTGACGAAGGATGATCCGCGAACCGTCCCGCCCCGGCGGGGCGGGACGGTGAAGTGCTCCTCGAAGGAATGGTGAAGGGAGTGCTTATCGTCAGGCAGACGACTATGATCACCGCATGCCGCCCTACGACCCGTCGACCTTCCCGCCCTTCGCTGTCACCGTCGACCTGGTCGTGCTCACCGTGCGCCGCCACGCGCTCTGCGCGCTCGTGGTGCGCCGTGGTGAGTCACCGTTCCAGGGCCGATGGGCGCTGCCCGGCGGATTCGTCAGAGCCGACGAGGATCTCGGTGCCGCAGCGGCGCGCGAACTCGTCGAGGAGACCGGCCTGTGCGCCCATGACCCGGTCGCCCCGTCGATCGGCAACGGCGCCCACCTCGAACAGCTCGCCACCTACGGCGACCCCGGCCGTGATCCGCGGATGCGGGTCGTCAGCGTCGCCCACCTCGCCCTCGCCCCCGACCTGCCCGCCCCGCGCGCGGGTGGCGACGCGCACAGTGCGCGATGGTCGCCGGTCGATGACCTGCTCGGGACGGGGGGAGGCTTCGGCCGCGACGACGAGAGTCACGACCTGCTGGCCTTCGACCACGCGCGGATCCTCGCCGACGGGGTCGAGCGAGCCCGCTCCAAGATCGAGTACTCCTCGCTGGCCACCGCCTTCTGCCCTCCCGAGTTCACGGTCGGTGAGCTCAGGAGGGTGTACGAAGCGGTGTGGGGTGTGGTTCTCGACCCACGAAACTTCCACCGCAAGGTCACCGGAACCCCTGGCTTCCTGATGCCCACCGGCGGGACGACCACACGTCAGGGCGGGCGCCCGGCCCAGCTCTTCCGGGCCGGTGCCGCCACCGTGCTCAATCCTCCGATGCTGAGGCCGGAGGTCTGACCCCGCGGAACACCGCAGTTCCGGTGCTGCGCAAAAAGTCGGATATGTCGCGTTATCTTTCTGCGGTACCGTCCTGCCGCCGAGCGGTCTCACCTACCGCGAGAGAAGCGATGCTCCAGGCCATCGGAATCACCAGCGCCCCACGCCGCGGTCTTCCGGCCGCTGTGGACGATCTCACCTTCGAGGCCCGGCCGGGCCGCGTCACCGCACTGCTGGGCGCCCCCGGCTCGGGCAAGACCACGGCTCTCCGTCTCATGCTCGAACTCGATCCGGGGCGAGGGGTCACCTACTTCCGGGGCAGGCCGCTGCACCGGATCCCATACCCTGCGCGCGAGGTGGGGGTAGTGCTCGGCGACGTGCCGGGCCACCCCGGCCGGACCACCCGCGGGCAGCTGCGAATGCTCGCCGCCGCCGCAGGGGTGCCCGTGGCCAGGGCGGACGAACTGCTCGGCCTGGTGGGTCTCGCCGACTCCGGAGACCGGCGCATCGGCACGCTCTCGCTCGGCATGGACCGTCGGCTCGCCTTCGCCTCGGCCCTGCTCGGCGATCCGCATGCCCTGGTCCTCGACGATCCGGCGGAGGGCCTCGACCCGGGTGAGAGCCGATGGCTGCACGGAATGCTCCGGGCCCACGCGGCCCGGGGCGGAACCGTGCTGTACACCACCGCGGACCCCAGGGAGGCTGCCCGGAACGCCGACCGGGTGATCTCCATCGGCGGCGGCCGACTGATCGCCGACCAGGAAGCCGACGACTTCTCCCGGACCAGGCTCCGCCCCCGGGTCGCGGTCCGGAGCCCGCACGCGGCCCGGCTCGCGGCGGCCGTCAGCCGTGAGGCCCGAGCCGCCCGGCGTTCGGTCGAGGTGGTGGCCGAGGACGGCGGGCGCCTCGCGGTGTACGGATCCAACTGTGCGGAGATCGGTGACATCGCGTTCCGGCACGGACTCCCGGTGCACCGGCTGGCCGACGAGGTGGGCGACGGGGGCTGCGAGGCGTCCCGTGACGGAGCGGGCCCTCCTGCCCCGGACAGGGCTCCTCCGGATCCGGCCATTCCGGGAGGTTCCGCGGGTCCCGCCGGAGCAGCCGGCGGTGCGACCGCACGCGGTGCGCGACGGGTCGCACGGCCGATTGTGCCGGTACGGCCGGCCGTGCACAGCGGGCTCGCCGGCGGCCCGCTGCACCCGCTCCGCTACGAACTGCACCGCCTGCTCGGTGTCAGGACCACGGCCCTGATCGCGGGCGCCACTTTGGTCGTCTCGGTCGTCCTCTCGCTGTTCCTCGCCCGCTCCGGCCACATTCCGCTGTCGAAGGTCCTGACGGCCTGGCCGTCGTTGCTGCCCCTTCCGCCCGCCGCGGTCGGTGCCGGAGTGCTCGGCGCCCTCTCGTACGGCGACGAGTTCCGCTACCCCGCGCTGGCCGCGGGGCGCGGCGCCGTCCAGTGCCGCCCGGGGCTGCTGCTGGCGAAGCTGGCGGTGACCGCAGGTGTCGCCGCGGTCCTGGCCCTGGCGGCCGCGCTGCTCTCCGGTGAAGCCGTTCGCCTCGTGTACGGCCCCGCGTGGATGCACCTTCCACCCGACTTGGCCGCTTCGGCGGGGAGTTGGGTGGCCCTGACCGCCGGGTGCGCCTGGGCGGGGCTGCTGGCCGCGGGGATCTTCCGGGTGACAACGGCCGGTGTGGCAGCGGTACTTGCCGTACCGGTGCTCGTCGTTCCGCTCGTCCGGCGGACGCTGATGGCGCCGGATTCCCGTCCGGTCTCCGGCCTTCCGGCCGGGCTGCGTGAACTGGTCTGGCCACGCTGGCCCTACGAGACGGACCGGTGGGTGGCGGGTGCCCTCGGGGCCGTGGCGCACCCGGTGGGGGTGGCGCTGGCGTTGTCGGTGTCGGTCCTGGCCCTCGCCTATCTGTTCACCGGCCTTCAAAGCAGGGCCCGTTGGCGGTCCCGACGGATCACCCATCCCGGCTCCGCCTCGTAACCCTCCATAATCGCGCCCGATTTATGGCGGTAAAACGTCAATTGGGTGGATGGCGGCGATCACCCTTTCGTGTGCTTTTCACCAAAGACCTTAAGGGGCGCGTGAGCTACGCCGACAAAGGATGCGTGAGTACCCTTGCGCACACCATGATGACCGCCGCCCGCTCCGCCGATTCCGGCCCCGCCGGCCCGGGTGAACTCGACCGCTACCCGTACGCGGAGGCGCCGGCCGGCGAGCGTGCCGCCGCCCGCACCTGGGACGGCCCCGAGGCCGATCTCGGCCGAGTGGGCCGACGGGGCTCGGCCAGCCGGGGCCGCGGCCTCCACGGGCAACTCGTCCAGCAGCTGGGACAGATGATCGTTTCGGGGGATCTGGGCGCCGACCGGCCCCTCGTGCCGGAGGAGATCGGTCAGCGCTTCGAGGTCTCCCGCACCGTCGTACGTGAATCGCTGCGTGTTCTGGAGGCCAAGGGGCTGGTCAGTGCCCGGCCGAACGTGGGCACCCGGGTCCGGCCCGTGAGCGACTGGAACCTGCTGGACCCCGACATCATCGAATGGCGCGCCTTCGGCCCTCAGCGTGAGGATCAGCGGCGTGAGCTCGGCGAGCTCCGGTGGACGATCGAGCCCCTGGCCGCCCGCCTCGCCGCGGAGCACGGATGCGAGGACATTCGCCAGCGCCTCGGCGACATGGTGGAGATCATGGGGCACGCGATCACGCAGGGCGACATGATCACCTGCTCCCGAGCCGACGCCGAGTTCCATGCCCTGCTCATCCAGGCCGCGGGCAACCGCATGCTGGAGCACCTTTCCGGCATCGTCGCCGCGGCGCTCCAGGTGTCCGGCGGCCCGGTCACGGGCTGTGACCGGCCCGGTGAGGCGTCCCTCGGGCACCACGCCCGGATCGTCGAGGCCCTCACGTCCGGTGATGCCGTGGGCGCCGAAACGGCCATGCGTCAGCTGCTCGTCGTCCACCCCGAGGTGGAGCGTGTGGTGCCCGCGCCCCGCGAGCACTGAAAATCGCACGGCCGGGGCGTGCGGGCCGCGTGTCGCCGGGCCGCCGCGGTCCGGCGGCACAGTCGCGGGGTTTCGCCCACTTGGTCGGGTTCGTCGCAAATGGGGTGTGACTCGGGCCACGTGGATTGGGCGTAACACTCCTCGAAGCAGTGCGATGACTTAAGAGGTGACCGCCGCGGAAGGAATACAGCAGCCTATGAGCGCGCTGTGCAGTTCTGAGGCCAAACCCGCGCCGCCGGTACATTCCCAGCCCGGCGGTCGTCGGCTCAAGCCCTTTTCGGGCCGGGCCGGAAGCCGTTTCCATCGTTCCGAGAGGTTGTTCGTGTCGGCCAGCACATCCCGTACGCTCCCGCCGGAGATCGCCGAGTCCGAGTCTGTGATGGCGCTCATCGAGCGGGGAAAGGCTGATGGGCAGATCGCCGGCGATGACGTGCGTCGGGCCTTCGAGGCTGACCAGATTCCGCCAACCCAGTGGAAGAATGTTCTGCGCAGCCTCAATCAGATCCTCGAGGAAGAGGGTGTGACGCTGATGGTCAGTGCCGCGGAGCCGTCCAAACGTGCCCGTAAGAGCGTCGCAGCGAAGAGCCCGGTCAAGCGCACCGCCACCAAGACCGTCGCGGCCAAGACCACCGTGACCAGGACTGTCGCGGCCACTGCCGCTCCGTCGGCAGAGACCGTGAACGTGGTGGCGGAGGAAGCCGCCACGGCCGGCCCTGCGAAGAAGGCGGCAGCCAAGAAGACGGCTGCCAAGAAGACCGCCGCCAAGAAGACGGCGGCCAAGAAGACAGCAGCGAAGAAGTCCGGAAAGCAGGACGACGAGCTCCTCGACGGCGACGAGGCGATCGAGGAAGTAAAGGTCGGCAAGGGCGAGGAAGAGGAGGGCGAGGGCGAGGCCAAGGGCTTTGTCCTCTCCGACGACGACGAGGACGACGCGCCGGCCCAGCAGGTCGCCGTCGCCGGTGCCACCGCCGATCCCGTCAAGGACTACCTCAAGCAGATCGGCAAGGTTCCCCTCCTCAACGCCGAGCAGGAGGTCGAGCTCGCCAAGCGCATCGAGGCGGGTCTGTTCGCCGAGGACAAGCTGGCGAACAGCGACAAGCTCGCCCCGAAGCTCAAGCGCGAGCTGGAGATCATCGCCGAGGACGGCCGCCGCGCCAAGAACCACCTGCTGGAGGCCAACCTCCGCCTCGTGGTCTCGCTGGCCAAGCGCTACACCGGCCGCGGCATGCTCTTCCTGGACCTCATCCAGGAAGGCAACCTGGGTCTGATCCGCGCGGTCGAGAAGTTCGACTACACCAAGGGCTACAAGTTCTCCACGTACGCCACCTGGTGGATCCGTCAGGCGATCACCCGCGCCATGGCGGACCAGGCCCGCACCATCCGTATTCCGGTGCACATGGTCGAGGTCATCAACAAGCTCGCCCGTGTGCAGCGCCAGATGCTCCAGGACCTGGGCCGCGAGCCCACGCCGGAGGAGCTGGCCAAGGAGCTCGACATGACCCCTGAGAAGGTCATCGAGGTCCAGAAGTACGGCCGCGAGCCGATCTCCCTCCACACCCCGCTGGGTGAGGACGGGGACAGCGAGTTCGGTGACCTGATCGAGGACTCCGAGGCGGTCGTTCCGGCCGACGCGGTCAGCTTCACGCTCCTCCAGGAGCAGCTGCACTCGGTCCTCGACACGCTCTCCGAGCGCGAGGCGGGCGTGGTCTCGATGCGCTTCGGCCTCACCGACGGACAGCCGAAGACGCTGGACGAGATCGGCAAGGTCTACGGGGTGACGCGTGAGCGCATCCGCCAGATCGAGTCGAAGACCATGTCGAAGCTGCGTCACCCGTCGCGTTCGCAGGTGCTGCGCGACTACCTCGACTAGGTCGCCGTCGTACACGGACCGAGGGCCCGGGATCCCCATGGGGGAGCCGGGCCCTCGGCCTATCAGCACATGCGGTCGACGACCGGTGGGACGACTCTGGGTGGGAAAGGTTCACCAGAAAGTCAGGAGTGCGCATGTCCCGTACCGTCTTCCGTGCCCTGCCCGGGGTGTTCGCCCTGGCCACCGCCACGGCCTTGATACCTCTTGGATCGCCCGCGAAAGCCGCCGAGGACGGCATAGTCGTCGGCGGTCAGCCGGCCCATGTCAAGGACAGCCCCTGGACGGTGGCGCTGTCCAGCCGCAGCCGCTTCGGCAACGCGCGTGCCGGCCAGTTCTGCGGGGCTGTCGTGGTGGCGCCGACGAAGGTACTGACCGCCGCGCACTGCCTCAGCAAGGAGGCGCTCGGCGTCGACGTCGGCAGCGTGCACGACCTGCGGATCATCTCGGGCCGGGACACTCTGCTCGGCACCGGAGGCCAGGAGGTCGCGGTACGGGAGACCTGGACGAACCCCGGCTTCGACCCCGCCACGAACGTGGGCGACCTGGCCGTGCTCACTCTCGCCGACGCTCTTCCCGCGAAGAGCGCGATCCCGATGGCCGAATCCGGTGATGCGGCGTACACGCCGGGTACCGACGCGATGGTCTACGGGTGGGGTGACACGACGGGGAACGGCGACTACGCGTCGTCACTGCGCGCGGCGAAGGTGAATGTGCTGTCGGACGCCACGTGCGCGCAGGCCTACCCGGGCGGCAGAAACGGCACGTACGACGCCTCGTCGATGCTGTGCGCGGGCGAACCGCTGGGCGGGTACGACGCGTGCCAGGGCGACAGCGGCGGGCCGCTGGTGGCCCGTGGGCGGCTCATCGGGCTGGTCTCCTGGGGAAACGGCTGCGCGCGGGCGGGGTACCCCGGGGTCTACACCCGGATCTCCGCCGCTATCGGCTGGATGCCGAAAACCGGCTGAGCGGTCCCCTCGTACGGACGCGAGAACGGGCGGCACCCCGTGGGGGGTGCCGCCCGTCGGCCGGTCCGGGACCTGGCCCGCGCTCGTCGTGGATGCGAGGTGTCAGTGCCGTTCCTCTTCGGTGGCCTGGGCCTGTACGGCCGTGAGCCGGTCCGTCTCATCCTGTATTTCCGCGGCGATCTTCTTGAGTTCCGGCTCGAACTTCCGCCCGTGGTGGGCACAGAAGAGCAGTTCACCACCGCTGATCAGGACGACGCGCAGATATGCCTGGGCGCCGCAACGGTCACAGCGGTCTGCTGCGGTCAGCGGGCTCGCGGGGGTCAGAACAGTAGTCACGTCGCCTCTTCTCTAGCTCGACGAGCTGTCGTACCAGGGTCAACATCCAACCAGGCCGAAAACGTTCCCGCTCGTGGCTTTTCTTCGAAACTTCTTCTCAGGATGGCTGTCTGTTGCCGGTTGGCGGCGAATGTGCCGTATTGCGTAGCGCTACGGATTTCGCGTTGCTTGTCTTGGTGGGGCCCTCCCGGCTGGCTTGCCGGTTCGTTCATGAGGACGTGCCCGGAGCCTAAATGGTTCATGCCTGGAAGGGAACGTGATGTTCGCGTCACTCCCGCAAGGCATCGAACGTGTATGCGAGGCTGGACTAGTGTGAGGGGTGACGAAGGGTGGCGTGACAACCGCTCTACCAGGCCTCGGTACCCTCTCAGCGGCGACCGAAGCCGAGCCCGTTACCCACTGGGCCTCATTTGAAATTCAGCGAGGAGCGAACCGCGTGACCGCCGATACGTCCGTGCCGTCCACTGCGCTGCTGACCGGAGCAGACCAAGACGGCTCCAACTACACCGCGCGGCATCTGCTCGTACTCGAGGGGCTCGAAGCGGTTCGCAAACGCCCCGGGATGTACATCGGGTCGACCGACAGCCGCGGCCTCATGCACTGTCTCTGGGAGATCATCGACAATTCCGTCGACGAGGCCCTGGGCGGTTACTGCGACCGGATCGAGGTCATCCTCCACGACGACAACTCCGTGGAGGTCCGGGACAACGGGCGAGGCATTCCGGTCGACGTCGAGCCCAAGACGGGCCTCTCCGGCGTCGAGGTCGTGATGACCAAGCTGCACGCGGGCGGGAAGTTCGGCGGCGGCTCGTACGCCGCGTCGGGCGGTCTGCACGGTGTCGGCGCCTCGGTCGTCAACGCGCTCTCCTCCCGGCTCGACGTCGAGGTCGACCGCAACAGCGCGACGCACTCGATCAGCTTCCGGCGCGGTGTCCCGGGCATCTTCACCGAATCGGGGCCGGACAGCCCGTTCGACCCGGCCAACGGCCTGCTCAAGGGCAAGCGGGTGCCGAAGACGCGCACCGGAACCCGGGTGCGCTACTGGGCGGACCGGCAGATCTTCCTCAAGGACGCCAAGCTCAGCCTGGAGACGCTGTACCAGCGGGCCCGGCAGACGGCCTTCCTCGTTCCGGGGCTCACCATCGTCGTCCGCGACGAACGCGGACTGGACGGTGGCGAGCGGACCGAGGAGACCTTCCGGTTCGACGGCGGGATCAGCGAGTTCTGCGAGTACCTGGCCCAGGACAAGGCGGTCTGCGACGTCCTGCGCCTGAGCGGTCAGGGCACGTTCAAGGAGACCGTGCCGGTGCTCGACGAGCGCGGCCACATGACGGCGACCGAGGTCACGCGCGAACTCGCCGTCGATGTCGCACTGCGCTGGGGCACCGGCTACGACACCAACGTCAAGTCCTTCGTCAACATCATCGCCACCCCCAAGGGTGGCACGCACGTGACCGGATTCGAGCGCTCCGTGACCAAGACGGTCAACGAGGTGCTGCGCTCCGCCAAGCTGCTCCGCGTCGCCGAGGACGACATCGTCAAGGACGACGCGCTGGAGGGCCTGACCGCGGTGGTCACCGTGCGCCTGGCCGAGCCGCAGTTCGAGGGCCAGACCAAGGAGGTGCTCGGCACCTCGGCGGCCAACCGCATCGTCGCCAATGTCGTGTCCAAGGAACTCAAGGCTTTCCTGACCTCGACCAAACGGGATGCGAAGGCCCAGGCCAGGGCGGTCCTGGACAAGGCGGTCGCGGCCGCGCGGACCCGCATCGCGGCCCGTCAGCACAAGGACGCGCAGCGTCGCAAGACGGCGCTGGAGTCCTCCTCGCTGCCGGCCAAGCTCGCCGACTGCCGCAGCGACGACGTGGACCGCAGCGAGCTCTTCATCGTCGAGGGGGACTCCGCGCTCGGCACGGCGAAGCTTGCCCGGAACAGCGAGTTCCAGGCACTGCTGCCGATCCGGGGCAAGATCCTCAACGTTCAGAAGGCCTCCGTCTCGGACATGCTGAAGAACGCCGAGTGCGGGGCGATCATCCAGGTCATAGGAGCAGGGTCGGGCCGGACCTTCGACATCGACGCCGCCCGGTACGGGAAGATCGTCCTGCTGGTGGACGCCGACGTCGACGGTGCGCACATCCGGGTCCTGCTGCTGACGCTGTTCCAGCGGTACATGCGGCCCATGGTCGAGGCGGGACGGGTCTTCGCCGCGGTGCCCCCGCTGCACCGGATCGAGCTGGTCCAGCCGAAGAAGGGCCAGGACAAGTACATCTACACGTACTCGGACAACGAGCTGCGCCAGCGGCTGCTGGAGCTCCAGCGGAAGAACATCCGGTACAAGGACTCGGTCCAGCGCTACAAGGGCTTGGGCGAGATGGACGCCGACCAGCTGGCGGAGACCACGATGGACCCGCGCCACCGCACCCTGCGGAGGATCAACATCGGGGATCTGGACGCGGCCGAGCAGGTCTTCGATCTGCTCATGGGCAATGAAGTGGCTCCCCGCAAGGAATTCATCACCAGCTCCGCCGCGACGCTGGACCGCTCGCGCATCGACGTCTGAGCCGGACAGCGTGTACGTCTCCACGGTTCGAGGCCGTCTCCACCCGCGGGTGGAGACGGCCTCTCCACCCGCGATCAACCCCTGGGCCGATGACCTGTGCCCGGCCGATTCCGTAGCGTCGAAGGCGTCCACCTTCCCGCATCTCGGAGGCCGCCATGTCAGGATTCGCCGACGCGACCGCTGCGCCGCACGCCGGTTCGCCGGGCGGGGCGGTGTCCGGGCCGGGGCGGGAAATACCGCGTGCGACGCCTGCGGTCTGGACCGACTGGCCGACCCGGGAAGCCCTGTCCGGGGCGAGCTACGCCCTGCCCCGCAGGGTGATCACCTGGTCGGTACGGGCGGCGCTGGCAGCCGTCATGCTCTGGGGCACCTTCGGCAGTGGCCGGTTCGGGCCCTGGGCGGTGGTGCTCGGGTTACTGGGTGTGACGGGGTGTGCATTCGTCGGGTGGGCGTTCTTCCGCACCAGTCTCGAACACCGGCTGTGGCCGTCTCTCGGCCTGCTGGCCCTGCTGATGCTGGCGGCCTTCGGCGCGCAACGGGCGGGGGCGGACACCCCCGCGCTGATCCTCTGGTGCGGCTGCGCGGTCACCGCGCTGGAGCGGCTGCCGTTCACGGCGGGCCTTCCGGCCCTGGCCGTGGCGCTCGGCGGGTATGCCCTCATGAGTACCGACGGCCGGCTCGCCACGTTCATGTCCGCAGCGGGTCTCTCGCTGGGGGGCTATGTGCTCCGACTCGATGCGGAGGCCCGGGGGAACGCACAGAGACTCCTCGTGCAGGAACGCGCGGCCCGTGAGGCGGAGGCCGGGAGGGCCGCGCTGGACGAGCGGTCCAGGATCGCGCGCGAGATCCACGATGTGCTCGCCCACAGCCTCTCCGCCCAACTGGTGCATCTGGAAGCGGCGCGGCTGCTGATCGAGCGGGAGCCCGCGGGGGAGTTCCGGGACCAGGTGCTGGACCGGGTCGTGGCCGCCCGTTCCATGGCCCGCGAGGGGCTCGCGGAGACCCGGCAGGCCCTGTCCGCGCTCCGGGGGGAGGTCTCTCCCGTGGAGGACTTCCTGCGCCAACTGCTGGCCGCCGAGCCGACGGGGGTCAGCGTGGAGGGCGAGAAGCGGAGACTGACGCCCGAGACCTCGCAGACGGTCCGGAGAGTGGCGCAGGAAGCCATGACCAATGTGCGCAAACACGCGCCGGGGGCCGACGTGCGCATACGGCTGGAGTACCTGCCGGACGAAGTCGTGCTGGAGGTCAGGGATTCGGGTGGAACAAAGCCCGAGAGGGAGCTGTCGGCCAGCGGCTCCGGATACGGTCTGCTGGGGATGAGGGAGCGGGCCGAACTGATGGGCGGGACGCTGGAGGCCGGTCCGGGTGAGGAGGGGTTCGTGGTGTCTCTGCGGGTGCCCGCGTGAACGCGCGGGTCGTCGTCGCCGACGACCAGTCGGTGGTGCGCGAAGGAATCGTGATGCTGCTGGGGCTGTTGCCCGGGATCGAGGTGGTGGGGGCGGCGCGGGACGGGGAGGAGGCCGTGTCACTCGTGGCGGAGCTGTCCCCGGACGTCGTGCTGATGGATCTGAGAATGCCCCGGTGCGACGGTGCGGAGGCCACGCGGCGGATCCGTAGGGACCATCCGGGCACCCAGGTGGTGGTGCTCACGACGTTCGAGGACGATGATTCGCTCTTCCCCGCGTTGCGGGCCGGGGCCCGTGGGTACTTGACCAAGGACGCCGGCGGCGAGGAGATCGTACGGGCCGTTCAGGCGGTGCTCTCGGGCGACGTCGGCCTCTCGCCCAGTGTGCAGCGCCGTCTGCTTGAGCGCGTGACCGAGACCCCGCCGCCGTCTCCGCAGCCACCTCCGCCGGTGTCCGAGGGGCAACTGCCCGACGGTCTGACACCGCGCGAGCTGGAAGTGCTGGTGCTGATCGCGGAGGGTCTGTCCAACCCGGAGATCGCCCGTCGGCTGTGCATCTCGCAGGCCACCGTGAAGAGCCACATCAACAATCTCTTCGCCAAGACCGGGGTGCGCGACCGGGCGAAGGCGGTTCGTTACGCGTACGTTCGGGGGCTCGCACAGCCGCCCGGGTCGGTTATCACCTGAAGTGGTGAAGTCCGGCAAATGGCTCGTCCGCGTCCTTCCCGATCCGCACATTCTTGAGTACACGGCCGAAGTGGTCCGTGGACTAGGGGAGTTGTTCCGTGGAGAAGGAAGCAGGGCGTGAGGCCGCAGCGATGCGTCTCGACGACCCGTGGTACGACGCGTCGGCCTCCGGATGGGGCGAGCCGGACGGCGTGGGCGGTGCCGCCCACGCCGGGGCGCCCGGGGCGGCGGACCCGCGGCGCGCTCTCAGCGCGGCCGAGATCTATGTGGAGGTGCAGCGCAGCGAGGCGTTCCAGGAAGTGCGCCGACGGTACCGGCGGTTCGTCGTTCCGGCCACCCTCGCCTTCTTCCTCTGGTACCTGGTGTACGTCGTCGCCGCGGTCGCGGTGCCGGGGCTGATGGACCGACCGGTGGTCGGGGCGGTGAACGTCGCGATGCTCGCGGGGATCGGGCAGTTCCTCACCACCTTCCTGCTCACCTGGGCGTACGCGCGTCACGCGCGGCTGCGCAGGGACCGTGCGGCGCTCGATCTGCGCTGGCAGACGCAGGAGATGACGCGGGGGGCCGGACGTTGAACGGCAACCACCAGACGCTGGCGCTCGTCCTGTTCAGCGTCTTCATCGCGGTGACACTCGCCATCACCACCTGGGTGAGCCGCAACCGCCATGGCTCGGCGGAGGAGTTCTACGCGGGCGGGCGGCTGTTCTCCCCGATGGAGAACGGATTCGCCATCGCGGGCGACTACATGTCGGCCGCTTCGTTCCTCGGCATCTCGGGTCTGATCGCACTCTTCGGCTACGACGGCATGCTCTACTCGGTCGGCTTCTTCGTCGCCTGGCTCGTGGTGCTGCTCCTGGTCGCCGAACTCGTCCGGAACTGCGGGCGGTTCACGCTCGCCGACGTGGTGGCGGCGCGGATGGCCGAGCGCCCGGTGCGGATCGCGGTGGGCACGTCCTCCGTCACCGTCTCGGTGCTCTACCTCGTGGCGCAGATGGTGGGCGCGGGCAGTCTTGTGGCGCTCCTCCTCGGCGGGACGAGCGGTGCCGCCCGCTCCTGGACCGTCATCGGGGTCGGGGCGCTCATGGTGATCTACGTGTCGCTCGGCGGTATGCGCGCCACCACCTGGATCCAGATCGTCAAGGCCGTGCTGCTGATGGCGGGCGCGGTCGTGCTGACCGCCCTGGTCCTGGTCCGGTTCCACGGCGACTTCAACGCGGTGCTCGACTCCGCCGCCGGACGGAGCGGGCACGGAAGCCGGTTCCTCTCGCCCGGACTCCTGTACGGAGGCACCTGGACCGCGCGTATCGACTTCATCAGTCTCGGGCTGGCGCTGGTGCTCGGTACGGCCGGTCTGCCGCACATCCTGTCGCGCTTCTACACCGTGCCCACCGCCAGCGCCGCACGCCGCTCGGTCGTCTGGTCGATCGGGCTCATCGGCAGTTTCTACCTGATGACGATCGCGCTCGGGTTCGGGGCGGCCGCCCTGGTCGGCTCCGCCGAGGTACGGGCGTCCAACGCCGCCGGCAACACGGCGGTCCCGCTGCTGGCCCTGGAGCTGGGGGGCGGCGAGGGCTCCACCGGAGGGGCGATCCTCTTCGCCGTGGTCGCCGCGGTCGCCTTCGCGACGATCCTCGCGGTCGTCGCCGGGATCACACTCGCCTCGTCCGCCTCCGTGGCCCACGATCTCTACGCCTCGTTCCGGCGTCCCGGCGCCAAGCAGCACAGTGAGGTCGTCGTGGCCCGGGTGGCCGCCACGGGGATCGGGATCGTCGCCATCGCCCTCGGCCTGCTCGCCCAGGGGCTGAACGTCGCGTTCCTGGTGGGGCTCGCCTTCGCCGTCGCCGCCTCGGCCAACCTCCCGGTGCTGCTGTACTCCCTGTTCTGGCGGGGTTTCACCACGCGTGGGGCGGTCTGGTCCGTCTACGGCGGGCTGATCCCGGCCGTCCTGCTCGTGGTGTTCTCGCCGGTGGTGTCCGGCAGCCCCGCCTCGCTCTTCCCGGGAGCCGACTTCCAGTTCTTCCCGCTGGAGAACCCCGGGCTCGTCTCCATTCCGCTGGGCTTCCTGGCGGGGTGGATCGGAACGGTCACCTCCGGCGAGTCGCCCGACGAGGCCAAGCACGCGGAGACCGAGGTCCGCGCGCTGACCGGCGCGGGCGCGGTGTAGTTACCGGCCCGGCGCGCGCCGGGCCGTCGAAGGCCCCCTCCGTCCGTCACCACCGCCGGTCAACGCGGCGGCCCGTCCGTCACCGCGACGGGCAGTGGTTGCGGCGGACGGGGGCCGTTGTACTGGCCGCTGGGGCGGATGCGCAACGGCCGTTCCCCGTACTCCTCCAGGGCGTGGGCGATCCAGCCGGCCGTGCGGGAGACCGCGAACACCGTCTCACCGGCCTCCGCGGGCATGGCGCAGGAGACCGAGAGCACGGCGAGCGCCAGGTCGACATTGGCGTGCAGGGGGGTGTGCCGGGCGGTCGTGGCGACCACGTCACGTGCTGCCGCGAGCGCGGCAGCGGCCCGGGGCACCCGGTCCAGCTGGGCGAACAGCGCCCCCGCCCTGGGGTCCTCCGAGGTGTAGAGGCGGTGACCGAGTCCGGGCACCCGGCGTCCGGTACGGAGATGGTCCGCGATCACCGGGGCGGCGGAGCCCCGTTCGAGGACCTCGATCAGCATGCGGTGCGCCAGCCCGCTCGCCGCCCCGTGCAGCGGGCCCTCCAGGACCCCGAGACCCGCGGAGACCACCGCGTACGGATGGGCGTGGGCGGACGCCGCGACCCTGGCGGCCAGCGTCGATGCCGCGAGATCGTGGTCGATCAGCAGGGCGAGCGCCGTGTCCAGCACGGAGAGCGCCGCCTCGTCGACGGGCAGGGCGGTGAGTTTCGGCCATAGTTGCCGGGCCAGTCCGCCCGTTCCGGAGGGCGGTCCGCCGGTCGCCCCGGCATCCTGCTGTCCACCCGCGGCCACGGGCAGGGCGGCGACCAGGGTAGGGACGAGACCTCGTGCGGCGGCGAGCACCGATTCCCGCGAGAGGTCGAAGCGGAGCGGATCGGTGGTGGCCGCGGCGACCACGGCCACCCGCAGCCGGTCCGTCGATCCGCTGTGCGCGGGCAGCGCGTCGACCGCCCGGCGGGCCGCGGCCAGGGCCTCGGCGGGCGCCGTGAAGCGGATGCCGGGCCGTAGCTCGCCGGTCCAGAGCCACTCGGCGACCTCTTCGCAGCCGTAGTGCCGGGCCAGTTCGGTCGCGTCGACGCCGCGGAAGTAGTAGCGGTCGTTCTCGATGAGCGTGATGCCGGTGCGGAAGACCGGATCGCCGGTGGCGGGGGAGGGCGGTTTCCGGTTCGTCCGCCGGGCCAGTGCGTCGATCTCCGCGGCGTCGTACGTGCTGCCGCGCCCGCCCGGGGCGCGTGTGCTGCTCAGTTGGCCCCGACTGACGTACGCGTACAACGTCTCCGGCTTCACACCGAGCCGTTCGGCGGCCTCCCGGGTGCTGAGGCGCTGGGCGGCCACCGCCTCCGGACCGCTGCTGGACGCTGCTTGATCCTTCATGCCGTCAACCCTATCCATATTGATTCAATCAATGTTGACAGGATTGAAGTCAATCATGGATGGTCGAAATCAATCCCAGAAAAGACCCGCCGGGTGCACATGGAGGAAAAATGCCGACCACGAACAGCGGAACCCCGCCCCTCGACGTGCCCCGGGGGCTCGCGGGTGTCGTCGTCACCGACACCGCCCTCGGGGACGTCCGGGGGCGCGAGGGCTTCTACCACTACCGCCAGTACTCCGCGATCGAGCTGGCGCGGGCCCGGAGTTTCGAGGATGTCTGGTACCTGATGTCCGAGGGCGCGCTGCCCGACGCGGAAGCCCGTACCGCGTTCGCCGCCCGCACCGCCGCGCTGCGGCGGCTGCCCGCCGAGGTGGGGGAGATGCTGCCCGCCCTCGCACGGGCCGGAGCCGCGAGCGGACCGCTGGCCGGTCTGCGTACCGCCCTCTCGCTCCTGGGCGCCTCGGCCGGGCTGCGGCCGGTGTACGACATCGGTCCCGACGAGCGCCGGGCCGACGCGCTGGCGCTCTGCGCCGCCGTCCCCACGGTGCTCACCGCCCTCCACCGGATCGGCCGGGGCCTCGAACCGGTGGAGCCGCGCGAGGACCTGCCGCACGCGGCCAACTACCTGTACATGCTCACCGGCTCCGTACCGGACGAGGCCCGCGCCAGGGCCGTGGAGCAGTACTTGATCTCGGCCGTCGACCACGGCTTCAACGCCTCGACGTTCACCGGCCGGGTCGTCGCCTCCACCGGCGCCGATGTGGCCGCCTGCCTGGTGGCGGCCGTCGGCGCGCTCTCCGGGCCGCTGCACGGCGGGGCGCCGAGCCGGGCGCTCGACACCCTGGACGCCATCGGCACCCCCGACCGGATCGACGGCTGGATCCGGGAGCGGGTGCTCGCGGGCGAGCGGATCATGGGGTTCGGGCACCCCGTCTACCGCACCGAGGACCCCCGCTCACGGATGCTGCGGGGCATCGCCCAGGGCTTCGGCGGCCCGCTGGTCGACCTGGCCGTCGAGGTCGAGCGCCGGGTCGAGGCGATCCTCGCCGAACTCAAGCCCGGCCGGGAGCTGCACACCAACGTGGAGTTCTACGCCGGAGTCGTCATGGAGCTGTGCGGACTGCCGCGCGAGATGTTCACCCCGACGTTCTGTGTGGCGCGAGTGGTCGGCTGGAGCGCCAATATCCTGGAGCAGGCGGAGGACTCCAAGATCATCCGCCCGGCGGCCCGCTACGTCGGTACGCGCCCGCCGCAGCCGGTCCCCGCACTCCGAGGCGCCTGAGAGAGGTATCCGTTGAACGCGTCGTCCCAGCCCCGCAGGCAGCAGATCCCGGTCATCGTCCTCGCGGGGTTCCTGGGATCGGGCAAGACGACGCTCCTCAACCACCTGCTCCGCAACCGTGCCGGGAGCCGGATCGGGGTGATCGTCAACGATTTCGGCGCCATCGAGATCGACGCCATGACCGTCTCCGGGCAGGTCGGCTCCACGGTCTCGCTGGGCAACGGCTGCCTGTGCTGCGCGGTCGACGCGAGCGAGCTCGACACCTTCCTGGAGACGCTGACCGGGCCCGCCGCCCGGCTCGACGTGATCGTCATCGAGGCCAGCGGGCTGGCCGAGCCGCAGGAACTCGTACGGATGCTCCTGGCCAGCGACAATCCGCACATCGTGTACGGGGGACTGGTGGAGGTCGTCGACGCGGCGGAGTTCGACGCCACCCGGGCGCGCCATCCGGAGCTCGACCGCCACCTCGCCGTCGCCGACCTCGTCGTGCTCAACAAGACCGACCGGGTCGGCGGCGAGGAACAGGACCGCGTCCGGGAGGCCGTCGCCGCGGCCGGTGCCCGCGCCGGCGGCGCCCCCGCCGTCGTCTCCGCGACGTACGGCCGGATCGACCCCGAGCTGCTCTTCGACCCGGCGCTGCGGCCGGACGGTGAGGAGAAGACGCGCCAGCTCAGCTTCGAGGACCTGCTCCTGGCGGAGCGGGACGACGAGGGCGGCGACGGACACGCGCACCACCTCCACGCCGCGTACGACAGCGTCTCCTTCACCGCGGACGTGCCGATGAACCCGCACCGGCTGATGGAGTTCCTCGACTCTCGGCCGCAGGGGCTCTACCGGATCAAGGGCTTCGTCGACTTCGGCACCGGCGACCGGACCAACAAGTACGTCCTGCACGCCGTCGGCCGGTTCCTGCGGTTCGAGCCGCAGCCCTGGAAGCGCGGCGAGCGGCGCGCCACCCAGCTGGTGCTGATCGGCTCGGGCATCGCCCCGGAGGCCCTGGGCAAGGAGCTGGCCGACTGCCGGGAGAGCGAGGACCCGGGAACGACGCAGGACGCCGCACATGAACGGAGCATGTGGGGCGTCCTGCGGTACGTACGACAGCCCGGCGACGACGACGCGTAGACACGCGCCCGGCGCCGGGCCGGTGGCTACACCGGGCCGGCGACCACCGCGACCGGCTTGGGCAGCGGCGTACCCGAACCGTCGCGCCGGGGGTCGGGGGCGGGCAGCTCGCTCGGAGCCCCGTTCCGCTGCGCGGCGCGGGCCGGTGTGGCCCCCGCCCAGGCGAACACCAGGCTGTCCTCGCCCTTGAGGAACCGCTGACAGCGCACCCCGCCGGTGGCCCGGCCCTTGCGCGGGTACTGGTCGAACGGGGTGAGCTTGCAGGTCAGCAGCGAGTCGTCGAGCAGGCCGTGCGAGCCGGCGACCGTGAACACCATCGCGTCCGCCGCCGGGTCCACCGCGGTGAACGAGAGCACCTCCGCGCCCGCGGCGAGCTTGACCCCAGCCATGCCCCCCGCGGCCCTGCCCTGCGGCCGCACCTGAGCCGCCGGGTAGCGCAGCAGCTGGGCGTCGGAGGTGATGAAGACCAGGTCCTCCTCGCCGGTACGCAACTCGGCGGCGCCGACAATCCGGTCGCCCTCCTTGAGCGCGATGACCTCCAGCTCGTCCTTGTTGGCCGGATAGTCCGGCACCACCCGCTTGACGACGCCCTGAAGGGTCCCGATCGCCAGGCCCGGGGAGGACTCGTCGAGCGTGGTGAGGCAGACGACCGACTCGTCGCTCTCCAGCGTGAGGAACTCGGTGACCATCGCCCCGCCCGACAGGTTGGGCGCCGCATGGGTGTCCGGCAGCTGGGGCAGGTCGATCACCGAGAGGCGGAGCAGCCGCCCCTCGGACGTCACCACGCCCACGTCGCCGCGGGCCGTCGCCGGAACGGCCGACACGATCACGTCGTGCTTGGCACGCTTGGCGTCCTCGGCGAGCACCACCGGCTCGTCGTTGGCCGTACGGGCCAGCAGGCCGGTCGAGGAGAGCAGCACCCGGCACGGGTCGTCCGCGACCTCCAGCGGCACCGAGGCGACCTGCGCACCGGCCGACTCCAGCAGGACCGTACGCCGCTCGGTGCCGAACTTCTTCGCCACCGCGGCCAGTTCGGTGGAGACCAGCTTGCGCAGCGCGTTGTCCGATTCGAGGATCACGGTCAGCTCGTCGATCTCGCCGTTGAGCCGGTCCCGCTCGCTCTCCAGCTCGATCCGGTCGAACCTGGTCAGCCGGCGCAGCGGAGTGTCCAGGATGTACTGCGTCTGCGTCTCGCTCAGCGAGAAGTGCTCGATGAGCCGCTCCTTCGCCTGCGCCGAATTGTCGCTGGACCGGATGATCCGGATGACCTCGTCGATGTCGATCAGCGCGACGAGCAGGCCCTCGACCAGGTGGAGCCGGTCGCGGCGCTTGCTCCGGCGGAACTCGCTGCGCCGGCGCACCACCTCGAAGCGGTGGTCGAGATAGACCTCCAGGAGCTCCTTGAGCCCCAGGGTGAGCGGCTGGCCGTCGACCAGCGCCACGTTGTTGATGCCGAAGGACTCCTCCATCGGCGTGAGCCGGTAGAGCTGCTCCAGGACGGCTTCCGGCACGAAACCGTTCTTCACCTCGATGACCAGGCGCAGGCCGTGCTCGCGGTCGGTCAGGTCCTTGACGTCCGCGATGCCCTGGAGCTTCTTCGACGAGACCAGGTCCTTGATCTTGGCGATCACCTTCTCCGGGCCGACGGCGAAGGGCAGTTCGGTGACGACCAGGCCCTTGCGGCGGGCCGTCACGTTCTCCACGGAGACCGTCGCGCGGATCTTGAACGTGCCGCGCCCGCGGGCGTACGCGTCCTTGATGCCGCCCAGGCCCACGATCCGGCCACCGGTGGGCAGGTCGGGCCCCGGCACGAACCGCATCAGCGTTTCCAGGTCGGCGGCCGGGTGCTTGATCAGGTGCCGCGCGGCGGCGACGACCTCGCCCAGGTTGTGCGGCGGCATGTTGGTCGCCATGCCGACCGCGATCCCGGACGACCCGTTGACCAGGAGGTTCGGGTACGCGGCGGGGAGGACGGACGGCTCCGTCTCCTGGCCGTCGTAGTTCGACTGGAAATTGACGGTGTCCTCGTCGATCGACTCCGTCATCAGGGACGTCGCGTCGGCCATCCGGCACTCGGTGTACCGCATGGCGGCGGGCGGGTCGTCGTTCCCGAGCGAGCCGAAGTTCCCGTGGCCGTCGACCAGCGGGAGCCGCATCGAGAACGGCTGCGCCAGACGGACCAGCGCGTCGTAGATCGACGCGTCGCCGTGCGGGTGCAGCTTGCCCATGACCTCGCCGACGACGCGGGCGCACTTCACGAAGCCGCGATCGGGGCGCAGGCCCATCTCGTTCATCTGGTAGACGATGCGGCGGTGCACCGGCTTCATGCCGTCGCGGGCGTCGGGCAGGGCCCGCGAGTAGATCACGGAGTACGCGTACTCGAGGAAGGAGCCCTGCATTTCGTCGACGACGTCGATGTCGAGGATCTTCTCCTCGAAGTCGTCCGGCGGCGGGGTCTTCGTGCTGCGGCGGGCCATCGCTGCTGCGACTCCTTCACGGATTCTGTTCGGGCAACCTCAGGTTCTGACGCGGACCATTGTGGACCGCCGCACTGACAACCCCGACCTCGACCCGTCCCAAAGGGTGTCCCGGACCGCGCCGGAAGGGCCTTCCGACCCGGCGGGGACGGGGAGCGACCCTCTTTCCCGCGAACTTCCGTGGAACGGGAACTTCGCCAGGTGTCCGTCCGCTTGCTTAAAGTGGCAGGTCTCGCAGGAATCCAGTATCGCGATCGAAGGGACGTACATGCCCATGGGTCACACGGCCACCGCTCAGGCCGGCTCCGGCGGCTTGACAGCGACCGAGCACCGCCTGGCCAACGGCCTGCGCGTGGTGCTCTCCGAGGACCATCTGACCCCGGTCGCCGCGGTCTGTCTCTGGTACGACGTCGGCTCGCGCCACGAGGTCCAGGGGCGCACCGGCCTGGCTCACCTCTTCGAGCACCTGATGTTCCAGGGCTCCGGCCAGGTCAAGGGGAACGGCCACTTCGAGCTGGTGCAGGGGGCCGGCGGCTCGCTCAACGGCACCACCAGCTTCGAGCGCACCAACTACTTCGAGACCATGCCCACGCACCAGCTGGAGCTGGCCCTGTGGCTGGAGGCGGACCGGATGGGCTCGCTGCTCGCCGCGCTCGACGAAGAGTCCATGGAGAACCAGCGCGACGTCGTCAAGAACGAGCGCCGCCAGCGGTACGACAACGTTCCCTACGGCACGGCGTTCGAGAAGCTGACGGCGCTCTCCTACCCGGAGGGCCACCCGTACCACCACACCCCGATCGGCTCGATGGCCGATCTGGACGCCGCGACCCTGGAGGACGCGCGCGCCTTCTTCCGCACCTACTACGCGCCGAACAACGCGGTGCTCTCGGTGGTCGGCGACATCGACCCCGAGCAGACCCTCGCCTGGATCGAGAAGTACTTCGGGTCCATCCCGTCCCACGACGGCAAGCAGCCGCCGCGCGACGGCACGCTCCCGGAGATCATCGGTGAGCAGCTGCGCGAGGAGGTGCGCGAGGAGGTTCCGGCGCGTGCCCTGATGGCCGCCTACCGGCTGCCGCACGACGGCACCCGTGAGTGCGACGCGGCGGACCTCGCGCTGACCGTCCTCGGCGGCGGCGAGTCCTCCCGGCTCCACAACCGTCTGGTCCGCCGTGACCGTACGGCGGTGGCGGCCGGCTTCGGACTGCTGCGGCTGGCCGGCGCGCCCTCGCTGGGCTGGCTGGACGTGAAGACGTCCGGCGGCGTGGAGGTTCCGGAGATCGAGGCCGCGGTCGACGAGGAGCTCGCCCGGTTCGCCGCCGAGGGCCCCACGCCCGAGGAAATGGAGCGCGCGCAGGCCCAGTTGGAGCGCGAGTGGCTGGACCGGCTCGGTACGGTCGCCGGGCGCGCCGACGAACTCTGCCGGTTCGCGGTGCTGTTCGGCGACCCGCAGCTCGCCCTGACCGCGGTGCAGCGGGTGCTCGACGTCACCGCGGAGGAGGTCCAGGCGGTCGCCAAGGCCCGGCTGCGCCCCGACAACAGGGCGGTGCTGGTCTACGAGCCGGTCGAGGCGGCCGAGTCCGCGGACAGCGACGACACCGACGCGCAGGAAGGAGCCGGCAAGTGACCGACGCGGCGACTGGAGTTTCGATGCAGTACCACCCGCAGCCGGCCCCGGGCGTCGCCCGCCCCTGGGCCTTCCCCGCGCCGGAGCGGGGCGCCCTGCCCAACGGTCTCACGGTGCTCCGCTGCCACCGCCCCGGCCAGCAGGTCGTGGCGGTCGAGATCTTCCTCGACGCCCCGCTGGAGGCCGAGCCCGAGGGGCTCGACGGCGTGGCCACGATCATGTCGCGGGCGCTGTCCGAGGGCACCGACAAGCGCACCGCGGAGGAGTTCGCGGCCGAGCTGGAGCGCTGCGGCGCCACGCTCGACGCGCACGCCGACCACCCCGGTGTCCGGGTCTCCCTGGAGGTCCCGGCCTCCCGGCTGGCCAAGGCGCTCGGGCTGGTCGCCGAGGCGCTGCGGGCGCCCGCCTTCGCCGACAGCGAGATCGAGCGGCTGGTGCGCAACCGGCTCGACGAGATCCCGCACGAGCAGGCCAACCCGGCCCGCCGCGCCGCCAAGCAGCTCTCCAAGGAGCTCTTCCCGGCCGAGGCGCGGATGTCGCGCCCGCGCCAGGGCACCGAGGAGACGGTGGAGCGGATCGACGCGGCGGCCGTCCGGGCCTTCTTCGACGCCCACGTCCGGCCGTCCACCGCGACCGCCGTGGTCGTCGGCGACCTGACCGGCATTGACCTGGACGCCCTGCTCGCCGACACCCTCGGCGACTGGTCGGGCGAGGCCGCCGCGCCCCGCCCGGTGCCGCCGATCACCGCCGACGACACCGGCCGGGTGGTGATCGTCGACCGTCCGGGCGCGGTCCAGACCCAGCTGCTGATCGGCCGGATCGGTGCCGACCGCCACGACAGCGTGTGGCCGGCCCAGGTGCTCGGCACCTACTGCCTCGGCGGCACGCTCACCTCCCGCCTCGACCGGGTGCTGCGCGAGGAGAAGGGCTACACGTACGGAGTGCGGGCCTTCGCCCAGGTGCTGCGCTCGACCGCTGCGGACTCCGCCTCGGGCGCCACCGGCGCCGCGATGCTGGCCATCAGCGGTTCGGTGGACACGGAATCCACCGAGCCGGCGCTCAAGGACCTGTGGACGGTCCTGCGGACCCTGGCCGCCGAGGGCCTCACCGACGAGGAGCGCGAGACGGCGGTGCAGAACCTGGTGGGTGTCGCGCCGCTGAAGTTCGAGATGGCGGCCTCCGTCGCGGGCACCCTCGCCGACCAGGTCGAGCAGCATCTGCCGGACGACTACCAGGCGCAGCTGTACGCCCGCCTCGCGGAGACCGGCACGGTCGAGGCGACCGCGGCGGTCGTCAACGCCTTCCCGGTCGACCGGCTGGTCACCGTCCTGGTCGGTGACGCGGCGCGGATCGAGGAGCCCGTCCGGGCCCTGGGCATCGGCGAGGTGTCGGTCGTCACCGGCTGACCCGCCGGCTTCTCGGCCCTTCCCGGCTCTCCCCTGCCACGGACCGGTACGGGGCAGGGGAGAACCGGTGGACAGCAGGGCATGGGTGCGGATCCCGCAAGCAAGATGTGCGGGATCCGCACCTTTTGTCCGTTCCGTGGTGAGGTTGCCCGTCTGCCCTGTGGGATGCGCTACAAAATGGCCTGTCCGTTTGGTGGATGTAAGTGCCCCCGTTTAGCGTCGGCTCGACTGTTCGTCACTCGTATGCCGCATCAGGGGCGTACCGGACAGTCATCGCCGAGTCCCCGTCCGGCGCGAGCCCGGGGAGCCGGGGACCCATGTAGTCCCTGGGGTGAATCGGACGCCTGAGCCCCGAGAGGCCGGGGTGTCCGTAGGAGACCTTCCTGCTCCGAACCCGTCAGCTAACCCGGTAGGCGAGAAGGAAGGAAAGGACCAGCCACTTCATGGCGTTCACCCGTGCCACGGGGAAGCATCGTGCCCCGAGCCGACTGACGCGCAGGGGCGCGAAGGCCGTCGGCGTCGCGACCCTCGCCACCACCGGTGTCATCGGCGGTCTGGCCGCCCCGGCCGTCGCCGCGGAGTCGGAGTCCGCCGCTGTCGAGGACACCGGCCTCACCCAGGTCCTCACCATCGAGAAGACCCTTGCCGAGCGGATCGGCGCCCAGGCCGACGCACAGGCGAGCCAGGCCGTCGCCACGGCGAAGGCCAAGGCCGAGGCGCACAAGAAGGCTGAGGCGCGCAAGAAGGCCGAAGCCAAGAAGAAGGCCGAGGCGAGGGCGGCGGCGGCGGAGCGCGCCGCCGAGTCCCGCGCCGGTACGGCCCGCGTCGCCCGGTCCGCCGAGCGCACGGTGCCGGGAGCCTTCCGTCTCCCGGTCGCCGGTTCGTACGTCACCACCGGCTACAAGTCCGGCGGCTCGCTCTGGTCCTCCGGCAGCCACTCGGGCGTCGACTTCCACGCCGCCTCCGGCAGCTCCGTCGTCGCCGTCGGCGCCGGTACGGTCGTCGAGGCCGGCTGGGGCGGCGCGTACGGCAACAACATCGTGCTCCGGATGACGGACGGCACGTACACGCAGTACGGCCACCTCTCCTCGATCGGGGTGTCGGTCGGCCAGAGCGTCGCCGCCGGCCAGCAGATCGCCCTCTCCGGCTCCACCGGCAACTCCACCGGCCCGCACCTCCACTTCGAAGCCCGCACGACGCCGTCGTACGGCTCCGACCTGGACCCGGTCGCGTATCTGCGCGCCCACGGCGCCGCCCTCTGACGGACGCTCCACCGAAGGCCCCGGACCCGCGCGTCCGGGGCCTTCGGCATGCCTGCCGCACGGTGCGGGTGACCCCTCGCCCACGCGACCGCTCCCCGACGTCACCGCTCTCCGATGCGACCGGTCCGCGGCCGGAAGATATTCATCGATTCCCGCCCGGCATCGGAAATGCCGCCGCATTGCAATAGAGTCACGGAACAGGTGTTGGGCGGCCGCGTTTCGCGGGCATTGAGGCGGAGGTTCGGGCATGCGCATTCCCGCGCATTCGGTAAGCACAGCGATTCGTGACGACATCGTCTCCGGAGTCTTCGCGCGCGGCAGCCGGCTCACGGAGGAGGTGCTGGCCCGCCGGTACGGGGTGTCCCGCGTCCCGGTCCGCGAAGCGCTGCGCACCCTGGAGTCCGAGGGCTTCGTGGTCTCCCGCAGGCACGCGGGCGCCTGCGTCGCCGAGCCCACCGACCTGGAGGCGGCCGACCTGCTGGAGGTCCGGACGCTGCTGGAGCCGCTGGGTGCCGCCCGCGCGGCGCGCCGTCGCACCGAGGCCCACCTCAAGGTGTTGCGCGGCCTGGTCCGCCTCGGCCACGACCGGGCGCTGCGCGGCGAGGGCGAGGACCTGCGCCCACTGGGCGGCTGGTTCCACGAGACGCTGGCGCAGGCGTCCGGCAGCCCCGGCCTGATCGCCCTGCTCGGCCAGTTGCGGCACAAGATCGCCTGGATGTACGTGGTCGAGCCCCCGGACCGGCCGGTGGACTCCTGGGCCGAGCGCGGGGCCATCGTGGACGCGGTGGCGCGCGGCGACGCGGACCGGGCCAGGGCGCTGGCTGCCCATCACGCGGAGCGGACCGCCGCCGCGCACCGGCTGCGGCCCCGCCCGCCCGGCCCGCGCGCGGGAAACCCGGTGAGGGGGCCGCAACATCCCGTAAACAGTGCGGGTGTCCGCACTTAACAAGCGCACCGTAGAAAGAGAGGTGCTCCGGTCCGGCCGGGATATTTCCCCGGCAGGCGGGGAGGGATTTTCCCGTGGTCGAAGGTGGAATTCATCCGCTGGTGGAAGGGGAGGAATCCCCGCTATCCCTTTCCTTTCCGGCGGAATTAGTCGCGGCATGAAAAAGCCGCGGCTCCGGTTCACGGTGCCGCGGCTCTCTCGGAGAGGGTGCCTCAGACGGTCTCCGGGAGCTCCTCGAGTCCCTCGGCGACCAGCTTCGCCAGACGGTCCAGAGCGGCCTCGGAGTCGTCCGCCTCGGAAGCGAGCACGATCTCCTCGCCGCCCTGCGCGCCGAGCCCGAGCACCGCGAGCATGGACGCGGCGTTCACCGGGGAACCGTCGGCCTTGGCGATCGTCACGGGGACGCCGGAGGCCGTGGCGGCACGGACGAAGATGGAAGCGGGGCGGGCGTGCAGGCCCTCGGCCCAACCGACGTTGACGCGGCGCTCAGCCATGGTTCTGCCCTTCAGGAATCACTAGTTGTCTAGACCATTCTCGCACGTGGTGCGCGGTGCTCCGGCCGAGCCCCGGGACGCCCGACGACGTGCGTGGTGCCCCTTGATCGGCTCTCCCAGACTGCCCCGGCCCCGGTACGTACGCGACCGCTGGCGGAGTCGTACGCTTTGCCCATGGAGCCCGCCCCGGAGCAGAGCCCGCCGCATGCCTATCCCGCCCACTGGGAGGCGGACGTGGTGCTCCGCGACGGTGGCACCGCGCGGATCAGGCCCATCACCACGGACGACGCCGAGCGGCTGGTCAGCTTCTACGAGCAGGTCTCCGACGAGTCGAAGTACTACCGGTTCTTCGCCCCGTACCCCCGGCTGTCCGACCGGGACGTGCACCGCTTCACCCACCACGACTACGTCGACCGGGTGGGGCTCGCCGTCACGGTCGGCGGCGAGTTCATCGCGACCGTCCGCTACGACCGGATCGACGAGCGGGGCAGGCCGGCCTCCGCCCCCGCCGACGAGGCCGAGGTCGCCTTCCTGGTCCAGGACGCGCACCAGGGCCGGGGTGTGGCCTCGGCCCTCCTCGAACACATCGCGGCCGTCGCCCGCGAGCGCGGCATCCGCCGCTTCGCCGCCGAGGTGCTGCCCGCCAACACAAAGATGATCAAGGTGTTCCGGGACGCCGGATACACCCAGCGGCGCAGCTTCGAGGACGGTTCCGTCCACCTCACCCTGGACCTCGAACCGACCGAGGAGTCCCTCGCCGTCCAGCGCGGCCGCGAGCACCGGGCCGAGGCCCGCTCCGTGCAGCGCCTGCTGGCCCCCCGCTCCGTCGCCGTCATCGGCGTCGGCCGGGCCCCCGGCGGCGTGGGCCGCACCGTCCTGCGCAACGTCCTGGCCGCCGGCTTCACCGGCCGGACCCACGCCGTCAACAACGCCTTCGCCGCCGGACAGGAGACGATCGACGGCGTCCCCGCCCACCGCTCCCTCGGCGAGATCGGCGAACCGGTCGACCTCGCGGTCGTCGCCGTACCCGCCGACCGCGTCCCCGAAGCCGTCGCGGACTGCGGCGAGCACGGGGTGCAGGGCCTGGTCGTCCTCTCCGCCGGCTACGCCGAATGGGGCGCCGAGGGCCGCGACCGCCAGCGCGAACTGGTCCGGCAGGCCCGCTCGTACGGCATGCGGATCATCGGACCGAACGCCTTCGGCCTCATCAACACCGCGGAAGCGGTACGGCTGAACGCCTCGCTCGCCCCCGAGCCGCCCACCCGCGGCCGGATCGGCCTGTTCACCCAGTCCGGAGCGATCGGCATCGCCCTGCTCTCCGGCCTCTACCGGCGCGGCGCGGGCCTGTCCACCTTCATCTCCGCCGGCAACCGCGCCGACATCTCCGGCAACGACTTCCTCCAGTACTGGTACGAGGACCCCGACACCGACGTGGCCCTGCTGTACCTGGAGTCGATCGGCAACCCCCGCAAGTTCACCCGCCTCGCGCGCCGCACCGCGGCCGTCAAGCCGGTCGTCGTGGTCAAGGGCGCCCGGCACAGCGGCTCCACCCCGCCCGGCCACGCGGTGCCGACCCGGCGGATCCCGGACGCGACGGTCTCGGCGCTGATGCGGCAGGCCGGCGTGATCCGGGTCGACACGGTCACGGAGATGGTCGACGCGGGGCTCCTCCTCGCCGACCAGCCGCTGCCCGCCGGCCCCCGGGTCATGATCCTCGGCAACTCCGAATCGCTCGGCCTCCTCACGTACGACGCCTGCCTCGCCGAGGGGCTGCGCCCGCGCCTGCCCCTCGACCTCACCACCGCCGCCACCCCGCAGGACTTCCGGAACGCCCTGACCGAGGCGCTGGCCGACGACGGCTGCGACGCCGTGATCGTGACGGCGATCCCCTGGGTCGGCGAGGACGGCCGGGCGGAGGCGGGCGACGGGGAGGTGCTGGCGGAGGCGCTGCGCGCGGCCGCGGCCACGGGCCCGGCCAAACCGGTGGCCGTCGTGCACGTGGAGATCGGCGGACTCGCCAAGGCCCTGGCCGCCGCCAGCGGCACGGTCGCCCGCCCGTCCGCGCCCCGGACCGCCCCGGCGGACCAACAACGGGACCCACAGACCTCATCGGCACCGCAGAAGGACGGCGCCCCGGGCCGCATCCCCGCCTACCCCGCCGCCGAACGGGCGGTCCGCGCCCTGGCCGAAGCCGTGCGGTACGCCCAGTGGCGGCGGCAGTCCGCCGTCCCCGGCAAGGTGCCCGAATTCCTCGACGACACCATCGACGAGCCGGGCACCGCCCATCTCATCGACACCCTCCTCGGCCCCGACCCCGACCCCCGGGGCCGGCAGCTCGGCACGGAGGAGGCCCGCGAGCTCCTGGCCGGCTACGGCATCACCGTACGGCCGACGCTCCCGGCGCCCGGCCCGGACGCCGCCGTCGCCGCGGCCGCCCGGCTCGGCTACCCCGTGGCGCTCAAGACCACCGCCCCCCACCTGCGCCACCGCGCCGACCTCGGCGGCGTCCGGCTCGACCTCGCCGACGAGGACGCGCTGCGCCGGGCCTACGGCGAGCTGACCGGGCTGCTCGGCGGCCCCGCCGAACTCCAGCCGGTCGTCCAGTCCATGGCGCCGCGCGGGGTCGACACCGTCGTACGGGCCACGATCGACCCGGCGGCCGGCGCCGTCCTCTCCTTCGGGCTCGCCGGAGCCCCCTCCGAACTGCTCGGCGACATCGCCCACCGCCTCGTCCCGGCCACCGACCGCGACGCCGCGGAGCTGATCCGGTCCATCCGGGCCGCCCCGGTGCTGTTCGGCTGGCGCGGCGCCGCGCCGGTGGACACCGCGGCGCTCGAAGAGCTGCTCCTGAGGGTCTCTCGGCTGGTCGACGACCACCCCGAGGTGGTCTCCGTCGCCCTGGAACCGGTGGTGGTCGCCACCCGGGGACTGACCGTCCTCGGCGCGAGCGTCCGCCTCTCGCCGCCCCCGGCCCGTACCGACCTCGGCCCGCGCCGCCTGCCCAACTACTGACCCGGACGCGACGGCGCTCCGCCTGCCGTACGCCGTCCCCGGCAGTCACCGGGCCCCCGTAGGATGGTGCCCATGGCAAAGACCGGTACGACGACCCAGGGGCTGCGCGCGGCGATCGAGCGCAGTGGCTACTACCCGGCCCTCGTGGCCGAGGCGGTGGAGGCCGCCGTGGGCGGCGAGCCGGTCGCCTCGTACCTGGTGCACCAGGAGACCACCTTCGACTCCAACGAGGTGCGCCGCCATGTCACCGTCCTGGTCCTGACGGACAACCGTTTCATCGTCAGCCACACCGACGAGCAGAACGCGGACACCAGCTCCCCGACCCCGTACGCCACCACCTCCACCGAGTCGGTCAAGCTCGACCGGATCTCGTCGGTCGTGGTCAGCCGGGTCGTGGCCAACCCGGAGAAGTACGTGCCGGGCACGCTGCCCCGCGAGGTCGTCCTCACCATCGGCTGGGGCGCGGTCTCCCGGATCGACCTGGAACCGGCCGCCTGCGGCGACCCCAACTGCGAGGCCGACCACGGCTACACCGGCAACACGACGGCCGACGACCTGAGCCTGCGGGTCAGCGAGGCCGGTGACGGACCGGACACCGTGCGCCAGACCCTCGCCTTCGCCCAGTCGCTCTCCGAGGCCACGGCCGCGACCGCGGCGACCGGCCGCTGATGGCTCAGCCGGCCTGGCAGGAGCCCGAACCGCTCACGGTGGAGAGCGCCCCGGTCCCCGAGTACGGCAGCGGCTCGCTCGCCGACCTGCTGCCCACCCTCGTCGCCGGACAGGGGGTGCCCGGTTTCACCGCCGCGATCCCCGAGCTCACCCCCGCCGACCGGAACTGCGTGTTCCTGATCGACGGCCTGGGCTGGGAGCAGATCAAGGCCCACCCGGACGAGGCACCCTTCCTGCACTCCCTGCTCCCCACCTCGCGCGGCGGCACCGGCCGTCCGATCACCGCGGGCTTCCCCGCCACCACGGCCACCTCCCTGGCCTCCGTGGGCACCGGGCTGCCGCCCGGGGAACACGGCCTGCCCGGCTACTCCGCGCGCAACCCGGAGACCGGCGAGCTGATGAACCAGCTCCGCTGGCGCCCCTGGGTCCCGCCGGCCGCCTGGCAGCCGTACCCCACCGTCTTCCGGCTCGCCGACGCCGCGGGGGTGCGCACCGCCCAGGTCTCCGCCCCCGACTTCGAGCGGACCCCGCTCACCCAGGTCGCGCTCAGCGGCGGCTCCTTCCTCGGCCGGCTCTCCGGCGAGGAGCGGATGGACACCGCCGCCGCCCGGCTCGCCGCCGCCGACCGGACGCTGGTCTACACGTACTACAGCGAGGTCGACGGCAAGGGCCACCGCTTCGGCATCGACTCCGACGCCTGGCGCGGCCAGCTGATGTACGTGGACGGGCTGGCCCGGCGCCTGGCCGAGCAGCTCCCGCCCCGCTCGGCGCTGTACGTCACCGCCGACCACGGCATGATCGACATCCCGTTCGACGAGCAGTCCCGGATCGACTTCGACGAGGACTGGGAACTGCGCGCGGGCGTCGCCCTCCTCGCGGGCGAGGGCCGGGCCCGCCATGTGTACGCCGTACCGGGAGCCGAGAACGATGTCCTCGCCGTCTGGCGGGACGTGCTCGGCGAACAGTTCTGGGTGGCGAGCCGTGAGGAGGCGATCGCGGCCGGCTGGTTCGGTCCGAGGATCGACGAGCGGGTCCACGGCCGGATCGGCGACGTCGTCGCCGCGGCCCACGACGACGTGATCATCACCGCCTCCGTCAACGAGCCGAACGAGTCCGCGATGGTCGGTGTGCACGGCTCGATGACCCCCGTCGAGCAGCTCGTCCCGCTCCTCGAAGTACGCTCGTAACCCCTCTTCCACCCCTCCTCGCCCGAAAGGTGCTGGACCTCTCATGTCCGAGCTTGTGTTCTTCTCCGGAACGATGGACTGCGGAAAGAGCACGCTGGCCCTCCAGATCGGCCACAACCGCTCGGCACGCGGCCTGCAAGGCGTGATCTTCACCCGCGACGACCGGGCGGGGGAGGGCAAGCTCTCCTCGCGGCTGGGGCTGGTCACCGAGGCCGTCGAGGCCGACGAGGGGATGGATCTCTTCGCCCATCTCATCGACCGGATAAGCCGGGGCGGCCGGGCGGACTACGTGATCGTGGACGAAGCGCAGTTCCTCGCGCCCGTCCAGATCGACCAGCTCGCGCGCGTCGTCGACGACCTCGACCTGGACGTCTTCGCGTTCGGCATCACCACCGACTTCCGGACCAAGCTGTTCCCCGGCTCGCAGCGGCTCATCGAGCTGGCCGACCGGGTCGAGACGCTCCAGGTCGAGGCGCTCTGCTGGTGCGGCGCCCGCGCCACGCACAACGCCCGGACGGTCGGCGGCCAGATGGTCGTCGAGGGCGCCCAGGTGGTCGTGGGCGACGTCAACCAGCAGGCCGGCGAGGTCGGTTACGAGGTGCTGTGCCGCCGCCACCACCAGCGCCGCACCACCAGCGCGAGCGCCCGCGCCGCCGCGCTCTCCCCGGACGTGCTGCCGGTCGGCCCCGCCTGAACCGCCGTACCCGGGCCGTCCGGCGGCGGCCCCCGGCGGGCTGCTTAGGATGACGGCGTGAACATGGCGAGCGGAGAATCAGCCGGGTCCGGACCGGGCCCGCTGGCCAAGGTGCAGCCCCGACAACTGATCGTGACCGTCTACGGGCTGTACGCGCGCGACACCGACGGCTGGATGTCCGTGGCCTCGCTGATCCAGCTGCTCGCCGATCTCGACGTCGAGGCGCCGACCGTGCGCTCCAGCGTCTCCCGGCTGAAGCGGGCCGGACTGCTGGAGGCCCGGTCGGTCTCCGGGGCGGCCGGATACCGCGTCTCGCCCGCGACCGAACGCATCCTGCGCGACGGCGACCCGCGCATCTTCGCCGCCCGCCGGGCCACCGTCGAGGAGGGCTGGGTGCTGGTCGTCTTCTCGGTGCCCGAGTCCGAACGGGCCAGACGGCACACGCTGCGCACCCAGCTCACCCGGCTCGGCTTCGGCTCCGTGTCCGCCGGGGTGTGGATCGCCCCCGGCCACGTCCACGACGAGGCGGAGTCCATGCTGGCCCGGCACGGACTGCGCGCCTACGCCGACCTCTTCCGGGCCGACTACCTGGCGGCCGCCGGGGGCGACGCCGCCGAACTCGCCACGAAGGTCCGCTCCTGGTGGGACACCGCCCGGCTGCAACGGCTGTACGTCGCGTTCCTGGCCGCGCACCGACCGGTGGCCGAACGGATCGCGAGCGGTGCCGCGGTGACGGACCGCCAGGCGTTCACGGCGTACATCGGGCTGCTCACCGACTGGCGCAGGCTCGTCTACCTCGACCCCGGCCTCGCCCGGGAACTGCTCCCCGAGGAGTGGAGCGGAACGCACGCCGCCGAGCTCTTCGACGAGCTGCATGCCCGACTGGCCGGCCCCGCCCGCCGCCACGTCGAACGGACCCGGGCCCGCTGACGGCCCGGGAAGGCTGGAACGGGCACCGGCCGCGCACCCGCGAAGCCGAAGGCGGGCTGTCCGCTGACGCGCCGGAGCCGGACGGGGACGACGACGGCGGCGCGAGCCGCCCCGGCGGGGGACCCGGGGCACCGGGCACCTGCTGCGGACGGCGCCTACCGCGTGACGTCCCGCTCGACCGTCCCGGCGCGGCTCGCTCCTCGATGCGGGAGAGGGGTGGTCCACCACCAGGAGACGGAGGGGATGGGAAGCGGGACGGGGGTCTCGGCCGTGGTGGAGGTGCCGAGGATCCGGGTGGGGAGGTCGGCGGGGTCCTCCGGAGGGTTGTAGCGGGCGCTTGCGAGCTGCCATTCCACGGAGCCGCGCAGACTGCTGTCGAGGCACGTGAGGTACTGGCGCAGTTGAGGACTCGCCCAGCTGCGCACGTCCTCCGACAGGCGGTTGTAGAGCATGACCACCCGGTCACGCTGGCGGACGACTTCCGCGACGGCCTCTTCTGCCGTGAGGGCGCGTTCCTGCTGGACGACACGTACGGCATTGACGTAGTAGTCCCCGCTCCTGCTCTCCTTGTGGTGGGAGATCAGGTCGTTGTCCCAGGCAGCGACGAAGGCGGCCATCTCGTTGGCCGCCCGGACGGCGGAATGTTCCGCTTCCAGTGGAACGAGTTCGATGCCCAGCCCCATTTCGATCCAGACGGGGAGCATCAGGCCGCCGCTGGAGTGCAGCCTCAGGATGGTGTAGTCGTCCACCGTGGGAATGGCGTCCTTCGCACGGTAGTCGGACTCCCAGACAGCAGCCATGAAGTATCCGCGCAGAGTGTTCACCCAGCGCGCGAGCTGGCCCGGTGTGGCGTGCCGGGCGATCCTGCTGCCCAGGTCACGCAGCGCTGTCGCCAGAGGGTCCCCGGCAAGGGCAGCGACGTCCCGGCCCTGCGCCGCGCCGAGCATCCGGGACATCACCGCCACCAGCTCACCCGGGTGCTTTCCGGCTTCACCCTCTTCGCAGTAGCCGTCATCGAACGCGAACAGCCAGAAGCTGTAGTCCGCCAGCAGCCGGACAACCTCCCGCTTCCCGCGAGGCAGGAGGCGCCCGGCGAACTTCCCCGACGGAGCCCGGGTGGCGATCCGCTGCCGCAGGTTCGCGGTGCCGAGACCGTACTGCTCCGCCCATGCGGCGGTTTCTTGATCGATGGCCTCGTGGTCGGGGTGAAGGCCGCTGGAGAAAGGGAGGTAGAAGGGAGGGATGCGCACGGATGCGTGGCGAGGAGCGGTCACGGTGGCCTCCGGGGGGGTCGGCTGACCTGTCGGGGCGGGCGTCGTGGAGCGGCGAACCGGCGGCCTGCGGCTGAGCGTTGTGCTCGGGCCGGGGCGTATGCGGCTCCGGGCGTCGCGGGCGCGGTCGGGCAGTCGTGGGCCTCGGTGGTCGCCAGGGGCATTCACCCGATGCAGGGGACAGTACGGACCACGGGCACGAGGCTCCTCCTGGCTCCTGCCGCAACGGACGCCCGGACACCGGGGCATCCCTCCATACCTGTCCAACGACGAACATCGGATTCAGGTCATCAGGAGATTTCGCGCTTTTCCGGTGTCGGTCGAGCCGTTCGGATCAGGCCGGAACGACGGCTGTCGCCCGGCGTGGCAGCCCCGCGAGGTGCCGCGCCGGACGCTGTGGTCCCGGCCATGGTCCGAGCAGGGGAGTCCCTGCGGAAACCGCTCCGGCGCCTTGCGGCGCACCGCGGCGCCGGACGCGGCTCCCCGCCCGCCCCGCTCCGCCGGACCGGCCCTAACCGGCCGTCGTCGAGCGCACGATCGCGAACGCCGCGCCCTCCGGGTCCGCCACCGTCGCCACCCGTCCGCTCGCCCCGTCCCGGGGCGGGTGCAGCACCTGGCCGCCGAGTTCCACCACCCGACGGGCGGCCTCGTCGGTGTCGGCGACCTCGAAGTACGTCATCCAGTGCGGCCCCCGGTCACGCGGCAGCGCATGGCCGACCCCGTGCAACGAGGCCACCGGGCGGCCGTCCAGACGCAGCGTCTGGTAGTCGAAGTCGGCGGAGACCTCCGCCTCCGCCTCGTAGCCGAAGACCGTCTGGTAGAACTTGCAGACCGTCGAGGTCTCCCTGGTCACCAGCTCGTTCCAGACCGGTGTGCCCGGGGCCCCGGCGAGCGCCGTGCCGAGGTGCGCGGCGGCCTCCCAGATTCCGAAGACCGCGCCGCCCGGGTCGGCGGCGATGGCCATCCGGCCCGCCTCGCCCGACTCACCGGCGTCGAGCGGCCCCACGGCGACCGTGCCCCCGCAGGACCGGACGGCCTCCGCGGTGAGATCCACGTCGTCACTGGCCAGATACGTCGTCCAGGCGACCTGCAGATGCCGGTCGGGCGGCAACTGCCCGATCCCGGCTACCTCCTTCCCGCCGATCAGGGCCCGGACGTAGGGGCCCAGTTGGTCGGGCCCCGGCACGAACTCCCAGCCGAACAGGTCGGCGTAGAAGTCCTGGGTGGTGCCCATTCCGTGCACGAGCAGGCTCACCCAGCACGGGCTTCCGGGCGTACGCGGAGCGGCAGCCTCGGTCATCGTCACTCTCCTCGGACCATCGGGGTGGCCGTACGGGGACGGAGCCGGCGTGCCGTCATGCGGTACGGGATGTGGACGCCCCGTGCAGATGGTGGCACCACCCGGCGCACGAAGCGCCCGGCCGCGCCGCGTCGTTCCGGAACTCGACGCAGAGAGACCGGATTGCCACGGTGCGACCGTTTGGGAGGTGCTACGGCACGGGCGGCTCCTGCGCGAGGATGGCCTCCATGAAGCCCATCATCAGCGCATCCGCATACGCGAGCGAATCGGCGGGGCCACGTCCGCCGGTGCTCCTGGACGTACGTTGGCAGCTGGGCGGCCCGCACGGCCGGCCCGACTACGAGGCCGGGCACATCCCCGGCGCCGTCTTCGTCGACCTGGACGCGGAGCTCGCCGGTCCGGCCGGGCGTGGCGGCCGCCACCCGCTGCCCGATCCGGAGGAGTTCGGCGCGGTGATGCGCCGGGCGGGAGTCTCCGGGGACACCCCGGTGGTCGTGTACGACGGGGGCCAGGGCTGGGCGGCAGCGCGCGCCTGGTGGCTGCTGCGCTGGACGGGGCACGAGGACGTCCGGGTCCTGGACGGCGGCCTCGCCGCCTGGCCGGGCGAGCTCCAGACGGAGACTCCGACCCCGGCCGAGGGGGATTTCCGCCCCGCCCCCGGAGCGCTGCCGCTGCTCGACGCGGACGGGGCCGCCGCGCTCGCCCGCTCCGGGCTGCTGCTCGACGCGCGGGCCGCCGAGCGCTACCGGGGCGACGTGGAGCCGATCGACCGGGTGGGCGGCCACATCCCCGGTGCCGTATCGGCCCCGACCTCCGAGAACACCGGCGCCGACGGCCGCTTCCTGCCCCCCGGGGAGCTGGCGGCACGCTTCTCGTCGCTCGGCGCGGACCGGGCGGCGGAGATCGGCGTCTACTGCGGCTCGGGGGTCTCCGGCGCCCACGAGGTGCTGGCCCTGGCCGTCGCGGGTCTGCCCGCCGCGCTGTACGCGGGCTCCTGGTCCGAGTGGTCCGGCGACGAGTCCCGCCCGGTCGCCACGGGGCCCGACCCCCAGTAACGGAGGATCGGCACGAAGGCCCGTACGCGAGGGCGTACGGGCCTTGCTCATGCTGTGGTGAACCCCGCTCAGTCCTGCTTCTTGCGGCGGGTGCCGAAGACGATCTCGTCCCAGGTCGGAACGGCGGCGCGGCGGCCCGGCCGGACGCCGTCCGCCTCGGCCTGGCGGTCCGTCGTGCCGGTCAGCCGGTCGCGGTGGCCCGCCACCGCCCTCGGCATCAGGACATCGGCGTAGGCGGACCCGGCGCCCGCGGACGCCGCGGCGGGCGGCTCGTCCGCCTCCGGCTCCTGCGCGGCGGGCTCGATGGCGGGCGGCTCCGGCTGCGACGGCCGCTCCGGCACCACCATGTCGCCGCGGAAGCTCGGCACCGCCTCCAGCAGGCTGGTCAGCGAATCGCGCTCACCGGCCGAGACGGACGCGATGTGCTCCTCCGGCTCGGGCGGGGGCGGCGGAACCGCGGGCCGCTCGATCTGGCGGTCCAGGGCGCGGTCGAGCGGCCGGTCGCGCGGCAGCCGGGCGATCCGGGGCACGAAGGGGAAGCTGGGCTCGGGAGCGGCGACGTCGTCGGTCTCGCCGATCAGCGAACGGGCCTCGTCGTCCACGGCCTGCACCAGGCGGCGCGGGGCGTCGTACGTCCAGCTGGCCGAGTGCGGCTCGCCCGCGACCCGGTAGACCAGGAGGACCTCCCAGGTGCCGTCGTCCCGGCGCCAGGAGTCCCACTGGACGGTCTCCTTGTCGGCGCCGCGCAGCAGCAGCCGCTCCTGCACGGCCTCGCCGAGCTGGGGGCCGGTGTTCTCGCCGGGGCGGCGTACGGGGGTCTTGCGGGCGCGCTCGGCCATGAAGGCGCGCTCCGCGAGCACGGGGCCCTCGAAGCGGCGGACCCGGTCGACCGGGATCCCGGCGAACTGGGCGACCTCCTCGGCGGAGGCGCCGGCTCGTATCCGGGCCTGGATGTCGCGGGGGCGGAGGTGGCTCTCCACCTCGATCTCGATCTGGCCGAGGCGCGCGCGGTCGTTGCGCACGGCGGCCCGCAGCCGCTCGTCGATCGGGAGTGTGTACTCCGTGCTGTCAGCAGCCTTGAGCACCAGTCGTGTGCCGTCGTTGGAGACAGCCACGACACGCAGTTCGGGCATGGGGACCTCCCGGGTGGTGCCTGCCGACGTCACCTGCGTCGCTGCTTCCGCTAGTCGAGTGTGGCCTGCCCGGGTGCAGCCTGCCACAACATTGCCGTGTTGCCCGGTGTGTCGGGCGCGAGCCCTTGATCGCCGGTGTGACACAGGGACCTATTCTGCAACAAAAAGTGACTTTTGATCACTTCATGTAGCCGGTCTCCGTGTAATACCGCGGCGCCGCCGGATCGAGTGCCTCCTTCGGCTCCCTTTTTGAAGATCCGGAACACCCGCACGGGCATCCGGCCCCAGGGTTCGACACAGTACTCCATTCGGGCCATCAGGGTGGACCGCCGCGCCGTCGAAGTTCTCTTGAGGTGCGGGAGTTGGATGCCGGGCCGGGGCGGGCGGGCGCTCACCGGGTGTCCTGCTTCACACAATCCCCCGAAGCGGAACTAAGAGCTTCGCTCAAATGTCCCTTCCTGGTGCATGGTGGGGGAGATGTCAATAGAGGGCGGAAAACAGTGCAGAAGCCGGAAAGTGACATAGAACCCAAGGAAAGGCGTATCGATCTGAGCCTGCCCCAGGTGGCGGGCAGTGCCCTCGCTGCGGTCGCGGCGGCGGTGGCCGCCTCCCAGTTGGGCGTGTACGGAACGATCCTCGGCGCCGGGGTGATGAGCATCGTCGCCACCTGCGGCGGCTCGGTCTTCCAGCACCTCTTCCGGCGTACCGGGGAGCAGCTCCGCGACGTGACCGTACAGGCGCGCGGGGCGGGCGGCGGCGGTGCGGCGAGGACGCCCGGGCACGGGGCGCGGGCCCCGTACGGCGCCGGGACGGCGGACGCCACCGCGGTGCTGCCCGCGGCGGACGACCCGGACCGCACCCGGATGCTCCGGGCACCGGACGCGACCCGGCTGCTCACCGCGCACCCCGTCCCGGACGGGGAGTTCTCCGAGGCCACCACGCACGGCACCCGGCTGCGCGGCTGGAAGCGCTCGGCACTCGGCGCGGCCGTGGTCTTCGTCCTCGCCATGGCCGGGATCACCACGTACGAGGTGCTCTCCGGCGGCGACCTGAGCGGCGGCCACGGGACGACCGTCGGCTCCGTGGTGCGCGGCGGCGGCGAGCGGGACTCCGGTACGGACGCCCCGGCACCGTCGACGAGCACCGGCCGGGACGGGGCACCGGACCGGGAGAGCGGCACGACGCCTGGGACGGAGCAGCAGGGCGGCGCGAGCCGGAACCCGGACCCCGCGCCGAGCGGCCGGCCCTCCACCGGCCCGACGGCCGACCCCGCGCCGTCCGGCTCCACCGGCGGCTCCACGGACCCGGCCCCGGAGACCACCCCCTCCCCGGGGGCGTCCGGCGGCGGCTCCACCACCGACCCGGCCCCCGCGGGCGGCCAGGCCCCGGCCCAGGGCGACGGCACCGGCGCCGGGCAGTGACCGGCCCGGGGCCGGACCCGGCCTACTCGCCCAGGACCCGGCGCAGGTAGTCGTTGCCGAAGAGCCGGTCCGGGTCCAGCCGGTCGCGGACCGCGGTGAACTCGCCGAAGCGGGGGTACACCCCGGCCAGGTACTCGGCGTCGCGGGTGTTCACCTTGCCCCAGTGCGGACGCCCGGCGTGGGCGGTCATGATGCGCTCCACCGCCGTGAAGTACGCCTGGTACGGCGTGCCCCGGTAGAGGTGGACGGCGATGTACGCGCTCTCCCGGCCCGAGGCCGTGGAGAGCGCGATGTCGTCGGCGGGGGCGGTGCGGACCTCGACCGGGAAGCTGATCCGCAGCGGCGAGCGCTCCACCATCGTCCTCAGCTCCCGCAGCGCCTCCACGGCCGCCTCGCGCGGTACCGCGTACTCCATCTCCACGAAGCGGACCCGGCGCGGGCTGGTGAAGACCTTGTACGGGATGTCGGTGTAGGTCCGGGCCGACAGGGCGCGGCTGGAGAGCCTGGCGATCGACGGGATGGTCGCCGGGACCGCCCGGCCGAGCGAGCAGGCCACCTGGAAGAGCCCGTTGGAGAGGAGCTCGTCCTCGATCCAGCCGCTGACCTTTCCGGGAGGGGCGGCGGGGCCGGCGCTGCGGTTGTTGCGCTTGGTGTTGCAGTTCCCGGTGTGCGGGAACCAGTAGAACTCGAAGTGCTCGTTCTCGGCGACCAGCTCGTCGAAGTCGCTCATGATCCGGTCGAAGCCCATCGGCTCCTCACGGGCCGTCAGCAGGAAGATCGGTTCCACCGCGAAGGTGATCGCCGTGACGACGCCCAGCGCGCCGAGCCCGATCCGGGCCACGGCGAAGACGTCGGCGTTCTCCTTCTCCGAGCAGGTCAGCACCGTGCCGTCGGCGGTGACCAGCTCCAGGGCGCGGATCTGCGCGGATATGGACGCCGAGTCCCGGCCGGTGCCGTGGGTGCCCGTCGAGGTGGCGCCCGCGACCGTCTGCTCCATGATGTCGCCCATGTTGGTGAGCGAGAGGCCCTCGCGGGCCAGGGCGGCGTTCAGCCGCTTCAGCGGGGTGCCTGCCTCGACGGTCACCGTCATCGCCTCGCGGTCGATGCTCCGGATGCCGGTGAGGAGATCCGGGCGGATCAGCACGCCGTCGGTGGCGGCCACCGCGGTGAACGAGTGCCCGGTGCCGACCGGCTTCGCCCGCAGACCGTCCTCCGAGGCCCGGCGAAGCGCCTCGGCGAGCTCGGGGACGGACGCGGGCGTCACCGTCCGTACCGGACGGGCGGTGACGTTCCCGGCCCAGTTATGCCACGCGTTCGTCTTGGTCCGTGCGTCGGTCATCTTCCGCGTGCCCTTCACTAGGGACCGGCCCGCTCAGCCGGCGATACCCCAGGAACGCCACCACGGCCGCGAGCGCTCCCGCCACGAGGGGCACCACGTACCCCGCCCTCGCCCCCGAGGCGTCGACCATCCAGCCGGCGGCCGAGGAACCGAGCGCGACCCCGACGGCCAGCCCGGTACTCGTCCAGGTCATGCCCTCGGTCAGCTCGGAACGCGGTACGTGCTGCTCGACGAGGGCCATGGTGGTGACCATCGTGGGTGCGATCGCCAGGCCCGCGACGAAGAGCGCCGCGGCCAGGAACGGCAGGTTCCCGGCCAGTTGGAGGGGGATCATACTCACGGCCATCGCGCACACGCCCACCAGCCACCGGATGTTCGCCCGGGCCTTGAGGTGGAGCAGCCCGAAGACCGCTCCCGCCAGGCACGAACCGAGCGCGTAGACGGCCAGCACCAGGCTCGCCGCGGCCTTGTGGCCCTGCTCCTCGGCGAAGGCCACGGTGACCACGTCGACGGCGCCGAAGACCATCCCGGTGGCCACGAAGGTCACCACGAGGACCTGGAGCCCCCGGGAGCGCAGCGCGGAGCCGCCGCCCTGTGCCCGGCGCGGGTGCGGAACCGGCTCGGTGGACCGCTGCGCGGTCAGCCACACGACACCGACCAGCAGGAACACCGCCGCCAGCAGCGGCCCGGCCTCCGGGAACCAGATGGTGGACAGCCCGATCGAGATGATCGGCCCGAAGATGAAGCACGCCTCGTCGACGATCGACTCCCAGGCGTACGCGGTGTGCAACTCGCGGGGCGAGCCGCGGTAGATCTCCGCCCACCTGGCCCGGATCATCGACCCCACGCTGGGGACGCAGCCGACGCCCGCCGCGAAGACGAAGAGGGTCCAGTCGGCCAGCCCCTGCTGCGCGCAGAACAGGAGCCCGGCCACCGCCGCCAGCGCGACGAGGGTGGCGGGGCGCAGCACCCGGCGCTGCCCGTGCCGGTCGACGAGCCGGGATATCAGGGGCCCGAGCACCGCCGCCGACATCGCCAGCGTCGCCGACAGCGCGCCGGCCAGCCCGTACCGGCCGGTGATCTGGGAAATCATGGTCACGACGCCGATGCCCATCATGGACAGCGGCATCCGGCCGAGGAATCCGGCCGCCGAGAACCCCTTGGTGCCGGGGACGGCGAATATGGCGCGGTAGGGACTGGGCAAGAGGTGCTCCGGAGCGGCGTGGTCATACGCGCGGAAACGGCGCGCTTTCAACCGATACACCCTACGGTCGGGCGGATCGGCCGGGCATCGGGGGAGGCCCGGAATCGATGTCGGTGGGAGGGCGGCCCGGCGGGAGTGGCAGGATCGGTGCCATGTCCGATCTGCGTGATCCCGCCCCCTACGACGCCCTGCTGCTGCTCTCCTTCGGTGGCCCCGAAGGCCCGGACGACGTGGTTCCGTTCCTCGCGAACGTGACCCGGGGCCGGGGTATTCCCGAGGAGCGGCTCAAGGAGGTCGGCAAGCACTACTTCCTCTTCGACGGCGTCAGCCCGATCAACGCCCAGAACCGCGCGCTGCTGGACGCCCTGCGCAAGGACTTCGCCGAGCACGGGCTCGACCTGCCGGTCCACTGGGGCAACCGCAACTGGGCCCCGTACCTCACCGACACCCTGCGCGAGATGGTCAGCGCCGGTCACCGCCGGATCGCGGTCCTCGCGACCAGCGCCTACGCCTCCTACTCCGGCTGCCGGCAGTACCGGGAGAACCTCGCCGACGCGCTGGCCGCCCTGGAGGCCGAGGGGCTGCCCGTGCCCCGGGTCGACAAGCTCCGGCACTACTTCAACCACCCCGGATTCGTGGCCCCCATGGCCGAGGGGGTCCTCGCCTCGCTGGCCGACCTCCCCGAGGACGTACGCGCCGGGGCGCACCTCGCCTTCACCACGCACTCCATCCCCACCTCCGCCGCGGACACCTCCGGCCCGGTGGAGGCGCACGGCGAGGGCGGCGCCTACGTCGCCGAGCACCTCGACGTCGCCCGGCTGATCGTCGACGCGGTGCGCGAGGAGACCGGCATCGAGTACCCCTGGCGGCTCGTCTACCAGTCGCGCAGCGGCGCCCCGCACATCCCGTGGCTGGAACCCGACATCTGCGACCACCTGGAGGCGCTGCACTCCGACGGGGTGCCCGCCGTGGTGATGGCCCCCATCGGCTTCGTCTCGGACCACATGGAGGTGCTGTACGACCTCGACACCGAGGCCACCGCGAAGGCCGCCGAACTGGGCCTGCCGGTGCGCCGCTCCGCGACGGTGGGCGCCGACCCCAGGTTCGCCGCCGCCGTGCGCGAACTGGTGCTGGAGCGGGCCGCGACCGAGCGGGGACAGAGCGTGGAGCGGTGCGCGCTGGGCGCGCTGGGACCGTCCCACGACCTCTGCCCGGTCGGCTGCTGCCCGGCCCGCGCCGCCCGGCCCGCCGCCGCGGGCGCCGACAGCCCGTACGCCTGACAGCCCGCCCCACGCCCGCCGATCCCTGGAGAGCCGTGTACGAAAACGACCTGGACGCGCTGCTCGACCTCGCCCTGGACGCCGCCGCCCGCGCGGGTGCGCTGCTCCGTGACCGCCGCCCGGCCGACCTGGGGGTGGCCGCGACCAAGTCCAGCCCGATCGACGTCGTCACCGAGATGGACATCGCCGCCGAGAAGCTGATCACCACGTTCCTGCGGGACCACCGCCCGGACGACGGTTTCCTCGGCGAGGAAGGCGGCGGCACCCGGGGCCGCAGCGGCATCCGCTGGGTCGTCGACCCGCTCGACGGCACCGTGAACTACCTTTACGGCCTCCCCACCTGGGCCGTCTCCATCGCCGCCGAGCGGGAGGGCGAGCGCGACGGCGAGCGGCTGGTGGGCGTCGTGGCGGCCCCGATGCGCGGGGAGACCTACTGGGCGGTGCTCGGCTCCGGGGCCCACGCCTCGGGCGGCGCCTTCGGCGAGGACACCGTGCTGCGCTGCCGCCCCGCGCCCCCGCTCGACCAGGCACTCGTCTCGACCGGTTTCAACTACGTGGCCGAGGTCCGTACCCACCAGGCCGACGTGGCGCGGCGGCTCATCCCGCGCCTGCGCGACATCCGGCGCAGCGGATCGGCCGCCGTGGACCTCTGCGACGTGGCCGCGGGGCGCCTGGACGGCTACTACGAGCGCGGGCTGCACCCCTGGGACCTGGCGGCCGGCGACCTCATCGCCCGGGAGGCGGGCGCGTACACCGGCGGGCGCCCCGGCCGGCCCGCCGACGGCGATCTGGCGGTCGCCGCCACCCCGGGCGTCTTCGAGCCGCTCCAGGCCCTCCTGGAGGAGCACGGCGCCTGGCACGACTAGGGCACGACGAGAGGGCGTCCGACACGGGCAGGGCCCCGACACCGTTGACCGGTGTCGGGGCCCTGCCCGCCGACGTGCTCAGACGCTGCTGGCGCCGATCTCGACGCCGTGCTCGGCGGCGAGGCGGTGAAGGTCGTCCAGTTCGCTCTGTTCGACGTCCGCGAGGAAGTCGTCGCCCGTCTCGCGGGCCCGGGTGAGGTCGTGCTCGGTGGTCCTGATCCGCTGCAGCAGACCTGCGGTGAAAGCGTCCATAATGCGCCCCCTCATCGTGGGTCGGTGGCACGGGGGTGTGCCCGGGGTTTCCCTCCGCGCGGTGGCGGTAGGGCGGGTGATCACGCGCTCTCCGGGGACGGAGTGGCCTGTGGCACGCCACATTCAAGGCGTGATCTCGGGTGTGCATTCGTCCTCCCCGGGCCTTGGACCGGAGAAACCTCAACTGGGCGGAAAATCCGGTGAATTCCCTTGGGCCCGACCGGGGTGGCGTCGCCTTACCGCCGGTTTATGCGTGTTGCGGGCAGGATGGAGCCGCACAGTTCCCTGCCCACGGGCGCTCCGGACACGGTCCGTGGGCACTCCGTCACATCATGAAGTTTCTAAGGAAGGACAGCGCCGTGCGCGTACTCGTCGTGGAGGACGAGCAGCTGCTCGCCGATGCGGTGGCCACCGGATTGCGCCGCGAGGCCATGGCCGTCGATGTCGTGTACGACGGCGCGGCGGCCGTGGAGCGCATCGAGGTCAACGACTACGACGTCGTGGTGCTGGACCGCGACCTCCCCCTGGTCCACGGTGACGACGTCTGCCGCCGGGTCGTCGAGCTGGGCGTCCCCACCCGGGTCCTGATGCTCACCGCCTCCGGCGACGTCAGCGACCGGGTCGAGGGCCTGGAGCTGGGCGCCGACGACTACCTGCCCAAGCCGTTCGCGTTCACCGAGCTCACCGCCCGGGTGCGGGCGCTCGGCCGGCGTACGACGGTGGCGCTGCCGCCCGTCCTGGAGCGGGCCGGCATCAGGCTCGACCCGAACCGGCGCGAGGTCTTCCGCGGCGACACGGAGGTCCAGCTCGCGCCGAAGGAGTTCGCCGTGCTGGAGGTCCTGATGCGCAGCGAGGGCGCGGTCGTCTCGGCCGAGCAGCTGCTGGAGAAGGCCTGGGACGAGAACACCGACCCGTTCACCAACGTCGTCCGGGTGACGGTCATGACCCTGCGCCGCAAACTCGGCGAGCCCGCGGTGATCGTCACCGTGCCCGGCTCCGGCTACCGGATCTGACGGCCGATGCCCGCGGTACCCGCGCCGCCCGCGGCGCCCCCGAAGCCCCACTGGGAGCCGAAGCAGCAGGATCCCCCGTACTGGCTGCGTCCGACCATCCGGATACGGCTCACGCTGCTCTACGGCGGCATGTTCCTGATCGCCGGCATCCTGTTGCTGTCGATCATCTACATGCTGGCCGCACAGGCCCTGCACGTGGGCAGCGAGCTCCCGTTCAAGATCGTCAACGGGCAGGTCACCAGCAATGTCTGCAACCTGCCGGAGAAGGCGTCCCCGGACACCTTCAACGCGGCGATGAACGCCTGCGTCAACCACCAGCGCCAGCAGGCGCTCGACACGCTGCTCAACCGCTCGCTGCTGGCCCTGGTCGGTCTGAGCGTCATCGCCTTCGCCTTCGGCTACGCGATGGCCGGGCGGGTCCTCTCGCCGCTGGGCCGGATCACCCGCACCGCCCGCCGGGTGGCCGGAACGGACCTGTCCCGCCGGATCGAGCTGGACGGCCCGGACGACGAGCTGAAGGAGCTGGCCGACACCTTCGACGAGATGCTGGACCGCCTGGAGCGGGCCTTCACCGCGCAGCAGCGGTTCGTCGGGAACGCCTCGCACGAGCTGCGCACGCCGCTCGCGATCAACCGCACCCTGCTGGAGGTCCATCTCTCCGACCCCCAGGCCCCGCCGGAGCTCAAGCAGCTGGGCAAGACCCTGCTGGCCACCAACGAGCGCAGCGAGCAGTTGGTGGAGGGTCTGCTGCTGCTGGCCCGCAGCGACAACCAGATCGTCGAGCGCAAACCGGTCGATCTCGCGGAGGTCGCCTCCCGGGCGCTCGACCAGACGCGCGGCGAGGCGGAGGAGCGCGGGGTCGCGATCCGCGGCGAGCTGGCCCCCGTCGTGGTCCAGGGCAACGGTGTCCTGCTGGAGCGGATCGCGCTGAACCTGGTGCAGAACGCCGTGCGGTACAACGTCCCCGAGGACGGCTGGGTGGAGGTCACCACCGAGCTCCAGGGCGGCCAGGCCCTGCTCGTGGTCTCGAACACGGGCCCCGTGGTGCCCGCGTACGAGATCGACAACCTCTTCGAGCCCTTCAGGCGGCTGCGTACGGAGCGAACGGGCAGCGACAAGGGGGTCGGCCTCGGCCTGTCGATCGCCCGCTCCGTGGCGCGCGCCCACGGCGGCCGTATCATCGCGGAGCCCCGCGAGGGCGGTGGCCTTGTGATGCGCGTCTCACTCCCGGTGTGAGGGGCCGGGGTGAAGTGATGAGGGCGCGCAGACGATTGTTCGCTTTGGGCGGAATTTTCGGGACCTGGACCCAGGTGGTCCGTGTGTGATCGATCACAGGAGCGAATTTCCCGTCAACGACGCTCCGTGACCGCCGACCCCAGGGGAAAGCCGGTAAAAGTCGGGGTTTTCGGGGTCGAGCATCACGGGAAGTACACGGGGTGGCGCCCGTGGAGCACGACGCCGGGACCGTGTACGGTCCCCTTCGCCACCCAAGCCGACCGCTCTTGAGCGGTCCTCTTGGGTGTCGATTGAGTAACAGACCTTGATGTGAGGCAAAATCTCCGCCTCAGGTCGGGCACAAGTCCGGCCTCTCACGCGTTACGTGCGCTGAGACACCCGCAGACACCCAGAGGGGGAGAGCGACATGGCAACGGATTACGACACCCCACGCAAGACCGACGACGACGTCGATCAGGACAGCCTTGAGGAACTCAAGGCCCGTCGGAGCGACAAGACGGCCTCCGCCGTCGACGTCGACGAATTCGACGCGGCCGAAGGGCTGGAACTGCCCGGCGCCGACCTGTCCAACGAGGAACTGGCCGTACGGGTCCTGCCCAAGCAGGCCGATGAGTTCACCTGCATGAGCTGCTTCCTCGTGCACCACAGGAGCCAGCTGGCACGGGAGAAGAACGGCCAGCCGATCTGCCGCGACTGCGACTAGGCAGGTTCGGCCGTGGCAGGCGACACCCCGTCCCGGAAGCGCCGCTTCCGGCGCAAGAGGCCGTCGGAGGCGTATCAGGGCGGTACAGGCCCGGCACAGGGCGCGACAGCGCCCGCCGAGCGGTCCGCCCTGCCACCCTCCGCGGGTGAGCGGGACGGCGGACGGGGCCCCGGGGCCTCGCCCGAAGCGGTCGTCGCGACGGCGGCCGGGGCAGCGGCCGGGCAGGAAACGGCCACCGCCGCGGAGGTCGACGCGGCCGACAGGGCCGAGGTCGACAGGACGGAGCCCGTGACCGGGGCAGGCCGTCTGACTTCAGTGAAACGGGGCGTACGCAAGGGCGGGGAGAGTGCCAAGGCGGCGGTAGGTCAGATCGCCGACCTGATCATCGACAACGCTCCCCGCATCCCTGTGCGTGATCTCGCCACATTGCGCAGGCAGTTTCCCGGGCTCGGCCCGGAGGAGCTGGCCGACCGGCTCGTCGCGGGGGCGGGCAGGTCCAGCGCCACCGTCGGCGCCGGAATCGGCGCGGCGGCCATGATGCCCGTACCGCCCGCCATGTTCGCCGAGCTGGCGGCGGAGATCACCGGCGTCGCCGCGATCGAGATGAAGCTCGTCGCCGAACTGCACGAGGTCTACGGGCTGCGCCCGCCGGGCGGCCTCGGCAGGCGTTCCACCGCGTACCTCACGTCCTGGACGGAGGAGCGCGGGATCGACGTGTCCCAGCCCACGACGGTCAACGCCGCGCTGGGCGGCCAGATGAAACGCGAGCTGCGCCAGCAGATCATGAAGCGCATGGCGCGCGATCTGCCGAGCCTGACCCCGTTCCTGGTCGGCGCCGCCGTCGGTGCGCTGATGAACCGGCGCGACACCAAGAAACTCGCCGAGCGGATCAGGAAGGACCTCCGCGGCCGTCAGGTGCCCTGGGACCAGCTCCCCGAGCTGCCCCCGCTGGAACGGCAGCCCGGCCTGCGCAAGGGGCTCCTGAAGAAACTCGAGGACCCGCCCGCCGAGCTGGAGGGTCCGTAGGCCCCCGGAAGCGCCCCCGCCCCGCTACGCGCGACCGGCCTCGATCGCCGCCGCCAGTGCCTTCGGCTCGCGCGTCGACAGGTACACGTACGGCGTCGGGTCCTGCGGGTCGGTGACCGGCACCCGGACGGCCGTCGGGATGTAGCTCCGCAGCAGCATGAAGGCGCGGGTGTCCGCCTTGTACGTACGCCACGCGCGGGCCTCCTCGCCCTCCAGCACCTCGGCCTCGCCGAGGGCCGTCACCGGGATCCGGGCGTCGCCGGCCACCAGGGCGCCCGACACGACCCGGATCCTGGCCGAGCCGTAGGAGCTGACCGCGACCGCGGACAGGGCCGTGCCCCCCACCAGACCGGCCAGCAGCGGCAGGCCGCCCAGCGGCAGCAGCATCAGCGCGCAGGCGATGCCGATCAGGAGCGCGATGAACCACCAGGAGCGCGGCGCGGTCAGTCGTTCGTCGAAAGGCGGGGTGGAAGGCTGCATGGGCCCAAGCTTGGCACGGCGCGACCCGCGGACAGGCGCGCGGGTAAGGTCTGCGCCTGTGAGTGGAACATCTGAGGCCCTGAAGCCCCCGGCCGACGCGGTGAAACCGGTCCGGCACCCCGAAGCCCCGGCCCCCGGGGAGCTCCTCGGCGCGCATTACGAGCACTGTTTCGGCTGCGGCGACGGACAGCGGCACGGGCTGCACCTCCAGGCGAGGGCCGGCGAGGGCGTCAGCGTCACCGCCGAGTTCACCGTGCAGGCCGCCCACCAGGGCGCCCCGGGGCTGGCGCACGGCGGCATCCTGACCACCGCGCTGGACGAGACGCTCGGCTCGCTGAACTGGCTGCTGCGGGTGATCGCGGTGACCGGACGGCTGGAGACGGACTTCGTCCGCCCGGTGCCCGTGGACACCGTGCTCCACCTGGACGCCGAGATCACCGCGGTGCACGGCCGGAAGATCTACTCCCGGGCGACCGGCCGGATCGGCGGTCCGGACGGACCGGTGGCGGTCCGGGCCGAGGCGCTCTTCATCGAGGTCAAGGTCGACCACTTCATCGAGAACGGCCGCCCCGCCGAGATCCGGGCGGCCATGGCCGACCCGGACCAGGTCCGCCGGGCCCGCGCCTTCGAGGTGAACCCCTGATGCGCCGGCCCGTCGACGTACTGATCCGCCGGGTCGACCCGGACGTGCCGATTCCGGCCTACGGGCACCCGGGCGACGCCGGGGCCGACCTGGTCACCACCGAGGCCGTCGAGCTGGCCCCCGGCGAGCGGGCGGTGCTGCCCACCGGGGTGTCGATCGCGTTGCCCGACGGGTACGCCGCGTTCGTGCACCCGCGCTCCGGACTCGCCGCACGGTGCGGAGTCGCCCTGGTGAATGCCCCCGGGACGGTCGATGCCGGGTACCGTGGAGAGATCAAGGTCATCGTCATCAACCTCGACCCGCGCGAGCCGGTGCGGTTCGACCGGTTCGACCGGATTGCCCAGCTGGTCGTCCAGCAGGTCGAGAAGGTGCGGTTCCACGAAGTGTCGGAGCTGCCCGGTTCGGCCCGCGGCGAAGGGGGCTTCGGGTCCACCGGAGGACACCGTTCCGGTGATGACGATGGTGTCAGGGGCGGGAATACCCAGGGCGGGAACAGCTACGCTTCGGTCGTACCCGACCGGGAAGGACAGTGACGTGTTCGGACGTCGCAAGAAGAGTGGTTCCGCCGAGGACGTGGCGGACGAAGCGCGCGAGGCCGAGCAGGTCGTCGACGAGCTCGATGACACCGACGGTTCCGGCGCACGCCGGGTGAATCTTCCGCCGGCGCCGCGGCCGGACGGGCCGTGGGACATCTCCGAGGTCTCCCAGCCCGGCGAGGGCCGGGTCGACCTGGGCGGGATCTTCGTGCCCGGTGTCGAGGGCATGGAGCTGCGGGTCGAGGTGGCGGGTGACGCGATCGTCGCCGCCACGGTCGTGCTGAACGACAGCGCCGTCCAGCTCCAGGCGTTCGCGGCGCCGAAGAAGGAAGGCATCTGGGGCGAGGTCCGCGAGGAGATCGCCGCGGGCATCACCCAGCAGGGCGGGATCATCGACGAGGTCGAGGGCCCGCTGGGCTGGGAGCTGCGGGCCCAGGTCCCCGTACAGCTCCCGGACGGGACGAACGGCGTGCAGCTGGTGCGCTTCGTCGGCGTCGACGGGCCCCGCTGGTTCCTGCGCGGAGTGATCTCCGGCCAGGGCGCCGTCCAGCCGGAGGCCGCCGGGCTGCTGGAGACGATCTTCCGGGACACCGTGGTCGTCCGCGGCGAAGGGCCGATGGCTCCGCGCGACCCGATCGTCCTGAAGCTGCCCGACGACGCCCAGATGGTGCCCGAGGGCGTCCAGCAGGAGAGCCAGGAGAACTCGCGGTTCTCCGGTGGGATGGGCCAGCTCCAGCGCGGACCCGAGATCACCGAGGTGCGCTGACGCGACCGCTTCCGGCCGGTGGGCCGTACCCCTTTCCGAGGGGTGCGGCCCACCGGCCTTTTCGCGTCCCGGCAAGGGCGGGAGCAGGTTTCCGGACACCGCGCGGCGGCGCGGGCGACCGCGTACGCGACGGGGCGTGTATGGGGCGCGTATGAGGCACGTATGCGCGCCGTCAAGGGCCCGACGATCGCCGTAAGGAAGCCATCAACGCAGGCCAGGACGGGCGTGGCGGGAGGTTTGCTCAAGAGGTCCGAGAATCCGTACCTCATCTAGGAGCACACGATGGCCGACGTGGCCTTCGTCGTCACCACGATCGCGGTCTTCGCGCTGGTGGCCCTCGTCGCCAAGGGGGTGGCGAAGCTGTGACCGCCGAGAACATGGTCGGCCTGGTCGTGGCCGTCGCCCTGCTGGGCTACCTCGTCCTCGCCCTTCTCTACCCGGAGAGGTTCTGAGCGCGATATGAGTCCCGTCCTCGCCGGTGTGCTCCAGCTGCTCGCGCTCGTCGTGGCGCTGGGGCTGGTGTACCGACCGCTCGGCGACTACATGGCCGGTGTCTACTCCTCGACGAAGCACCTCCGCGTCGAGAAGTGGATCTACCGGGCCATCGGCGCCCATCCGAACACCGGGATGCGCTGGCCCGCCTATCTCCGCGCGGTGCTCGCCTTCTCCGTGGTGGGTGTCCTCTTCCTCTACCTGCTCCAGCGGCTCCAGGGCGCCCTGCCCGGTTCGCTCGGCTTCTCCTCGATCGACCCGGACCAGGCGTTCAACACCGCGGCGTCCTTCGTCGCCAACACCAACTGGCAGTCGTACTCCGGCGAACAGGCCATGGGCCACGTCGTCCAGACCGGCGGCCTCGCGGTGCAGAACTTCGTCTCGGCCGCCGTCGGCATGGCCGTCGCGGTGGCCCTGGTCCGCGGCTTCGCCCGGTCCCGTACCGGTGAGCTCGGCAACTTCTGGGCCGACCTGGTGCGCGGCACCGTCCGCGTCCTGCTGCCGATCGCCGCGCTCGGCGCGGTGGTGCTGGTGGCCTGCGGGGTGATCCAGAACTTCGCCGGCATCCACGAGGTCGGGCAGTTCCTGGGCGGCTCGCAGCAGTGGAACGGCGGCGCCGTCGCCTCCCAGGAGGCCATCAAGGAACTGGGCACCAACGGCGGCGGCTACTTCAACGCCAACTCGGCCCACCCCTTCGAGAACCCCAACGGGCTGTCCAACCTGTTCGAGATCTTCCTGATCCTGGTCATCCCGTTCGCGCTGACGCGGACCTTCGGCCGGATGGTCGGCTCGCTCAAGCAGGGGTACGCGCTCCTCGCCGCGATGGGCGTCATCTGGATCGGCGCCACCGCGCTGATGATGTGGACCGAGTTCGCCCACCACGGGCCCGCGTACCAGATCGCGGGCGGGGCGATGGAGGGCAAGGAGACCCGGTTCGGGATCGCCGGATCGTCGCTCTTCGCGGTCGCCACCACCCTCACCTCCACCGGCGCGGTGAACTCCTTCCACGACTCGTACACCGGCTTCGGCGGCGGGCTCACGATGCTGGACATGCAGCTCGGCGAGATCGCGCCCGGCGGCGTCGGCTCCGGCCTCTACGGCATCCTCGTCATGGCGATCATCGCCGTGTTCCTCGCCGGACTGATGGTCGGCCGTACGCCCGAGTACCTCGGCAAGAAGATCGGCACCCGCGAGATCAAGCTCGCGGCCTGCTACATCCTGATCACCCCGGCGCTGGTGCTCTGCTTCACCGCCCTGGCGATGGCCCTGCCCACCCCGCCGCACTCCATGACCAACACCGGCGCGCACGGATTCTCCGAGATCCTCTACGCCTACACCTCGGGCGCGAACAACAACGGTTCGGCGTTCGCCGGGCTCAACGCCGACACCCAGTGGTTCAACACCACGATCGGTCTGGCGATGCTGCTCGGCCGGTTCCTGCCGATGGTGTTCGTCCTCGCCCTGGCCGGCTCGCTCGCCGAGCAGAGGCCCGTACCGGCCACCGCGGGCACGCTGGCCACGCACAAGCCGCTCTTCAGCGGACTGCTGGTCGGCACGATCCTGATCATCACCGGGCTGACCTTCTTCCCGGCCCTGGCCCTGGGCCCGCTGGCCGAAGGACTGGCGTCATGACCACTCGTACCGAGCAAGAGGACTCGATGTCCACTGTCACCCCCACCCGGGCGCCTCACCAGGACGCGCCCGCCGGCCACCAGGACGAAGGACGCGTCGGCGCCGGGCTGTTCGACCCCAAGCAGCTGATCCGGTCCTTCCCCGACGCCGTCCGCAAACTCGACCCCCGGTCGATGGTCAGGTCCCCGGTGATGTTCGTGGTGCTGATCGGCTCGGTCCTCACGACCGTGCTGGCCTGCCTGCACCCGGGGGAGTGGTTCGGCTGGGCGATCGCGGCCTGGCTCTGGCTGACCACGATCTTCGCCAACCTGGCCGAGGCGGTCGCCGAGGGACGCGGCAAGGCCCAGGCCGACACGCTGCGCCGGGCCAAGACCGACACCGTCGCACGGCGGCTGTCCGGCCGCGACGAGGAGCACGTACCCGGCACCGAACTGCGCGTCGGCGACCTGGTGGTCTGCGAGGCGGGCGACATCATCCCCGGCGACGGGGACGTCGTCGAGGGCGTCGCCAGCGTCGACGAGTCCGCGATCACCGGCGAGTCCGCTCCGGTCATCCGGGAGTCCGGCGGCGACCGCAGCGCCGTCACCGGCGGGACGAAGGTGCTCTCCGACCGGATCGTCGTCAAGATCACCACGAGGCCGGGCGAGACCTTCATCGACCGGATGATCGCCCTGGTCGAGGGCGCCGCCCGGCAGAAGACGCCCAACGAGATCGCGCTGAACATCCTGCTCGCCTCGCTCACCATCGTCTTCCTGCTCGCCGTCGTCACCCTCCAGCCCTTCGCGCTCTACGCCGGGCAGGGGCAGTCGATGATCGTGCTGACCGCGCTGCTGGTCTGCCTCATCCCGACGACCATCGGGGCGCTGCTCTCCGCCATCGGCATCGCCGGGATGGACCGCCTGGTGCAGCGCAATGTGCTCGCGATGTCGGGGCGGGCGGTCGAGGCCGCCGGGGACGTGTCGACCCTGCTGCTCGACAAGACCGGCACCATCACGCTCGGCAACCGGCAGGCCGCCGCGTTCGTCCCGGTGACGGGCACCACCGAGGCCGAGCTGGCGGACGCCGCCCAGCTCTCCTCGCTGGCCGACGAGACGCCCGAGGGCCGCTCGATCGTCGTCCTCGCCAAGGAGGAGTACCGGCTGCGCGAGCGCCACCAGGGCGAACTGGCCGGCGCCCAGTGGGTGGCCTTCACCGCGCAGACCCGGATGTCCGGCGTCGACGTGGACGGACGGAAGATCCGCAAGGGTGCCGCCGGATCGGTCACCGCCTGGGTGAAGGAACGCGGCGGCACGGTCCCGCGGGACGTGGCGGCGCTCACCGACACCATCGCCCAGGCCGGCGGTACCCCGCTGCTGGTCGCCCTGGAGGACGGGCACGGCGCCCGCGTCCTCGGCGTCGTCCACCTCAAGGACGTCGTCAAGGAGGGCATGCGGGAGCGGTTCGACGAGCTGCGCCGGATGGGCATCCGCACGGTCATGATCACCGGCGACAACCCGCTGACCGCGAAGGCCATCGCCGAGGAGGCCGGCGTCGACGACTTCCTCGCCGAGGCCACCCCCGAGGACAAGATGGCCCTCATCAAGCGGGAGCAGGCGGGCGGCAAGCTCGTCGCGATGACCGGCGACGGCACCAACGACGCCCCGGCGCTCGCCCAGGCCGACGTCGGCGTGGCCATGAACACCGGCACCTCGGCCGCCAAGGAGGCCGGGAACATGGTGGACCTCGACTCCAACCCCACCAAGCTGATCGAGATCGTCGAGATCGGCAAGCAGCTGCTCATCACCCGGGGCGCGCTGACGACGTTCTCGATCGCCAACGACGTCGCGAAGTACTTCGCGATCATCCCGGCCATGTTCGCCGCGGTCTACCCGGGCCTGGCGAAGCTGAACATCATGCAGCTGTCCTCGCCGCAGTCTGCGATCCTGTCGGCGGTCGTCTTCAACGCGCTGATCATCGTCGCCCTGGTGCCGCTCGCCCTGAAGGGCGTGCGCTACCGGCCCAGCAGCGCCGACTCGATGCTCCGGCGGAACCTCGGGCTGTACGGGCTCGGCGGCCTGATCGCCCCGTTCATCGGCATCAAGATCATCGACATGGTCATCTCCCTCATACCCGGTCTGCACTGACACCAGGAAACGGCTGACCCGCCATGAACAACTCCGTAGCGAACACGACCCGGCTGCTCTGGGCCGGGCTGCGCGCCCTGCTCGTCCTCACCGTCGTCTGCGGCGTGCTCTACCCGCTGGCCGTCACCGGGGTGGCCCAGGGGATCCTCCCCGGTCGGGCCAACGGCTCCGAGATCGCCGAGAACGGCCGAGTCGTCGGCTCCGAACTCATCGGCCAGCGCTACGACCTGCCGCTGAAGAAGGGGCAGCAGACCCCCGCGCCGGACCTCAAGTGGTTCCAGCCCCGCCCCTCCAACGGGCTGGGCACCAACACCGTCAACACCCAGTACAAGCTGCTCCTCTCCGGCGCGACCAACCGCTCCGCGGACAACAAGGAGCTGATCGACTGGGTCACCGCCGCCAAGGCCGCCGTGGTGAAGGACAACTCCGTCCCCGGCCACCCGGTGAAGCCCTCGCAGGTGCCGCCCGACGCGGTCACCTCCTCCGGCTCCGGCCTCGACCCGGCCATCTCCCCGGCGTACGCCCAGCTCCAGGTCCGCCGGGTCGCCGAGCGCAACCACCTGCCCGTCGACCGGGTGGAGAAGCTCGTCGCCCAGCACACCGACAGCCGGATCCTCGGCTTCGTCGGCGAGCCCACGGTCAACGTCCTCCGGCTGAACGTCGGGCTGAGGGAGCTGACCGGCCGGAGCTGACGGCCCCGCCCCGTGCCCCGCGCACCGCGCTCCCCCGCGGTACGCGGGGCACGGCCGTTGTCCCGACCTGGGCGCATTACCCATACTGTCGGTCCACGGGATCGATCACGTACGGGGGAGAGACATGACCGAGAGCACCGCCCGGACGGGCACCGAGGGCCAGGGCGGCACCGCGCTCGCCGGAGGACCGGCCGACGGCCCGATGGTGCGGGTCGAGGACCTGCGCCGCTCGTACGGCTCCGGGCCGGGCGCGGTGCACGCGCTGCGCGGGGTCTCCTTCGAGGTGCCGCGCGGCGAGCTGGTGGCGCTCAAGGGGCGCTCCGGCTCGGGCAAGACCACCCTGCTCAACCTCCTCGGCGGGCTCGACACCGCCGACGCCGGCCGGATCACCATCGACGGCACGGACCTCGCCGGGCTGGGCGAGGACGGGCTCCTGGAGCTGCGCCGGGAGCGGGTCGGCTTCATCTTCCAGTCGTTCGGCCTGATCCCGATCCTGACCGCGGCGGAGAACGTCGGCGTACCCCTGCGGCTGCGCAGGGCGGATCCGCGCGAACGCGAGGAGCGGGTGGCGCTGCTGCTCGCCCTGGTGGGCCTCGCCGACCACGCCGCCCAGCGCCCCGGAGAGCTCTCCGGCGGCCAGCAGCAGCGCGTCGCCATCGCCCGCGCCCTGGCCAACCGGCCCGCCCTGCTGATCGCCGACGAGCCGACCGGCCAGCTCGACGCGGAGACCGGGCTCGCGGTGATGGAGCTGCTGCGGGCGGTGGTGCGCAGCGAGAACGTCACCGCGCTGGTGGCCACGCACGACAGCCAGCTGCTCGGGCTGGCGGACCGGGTCCTGGAGCTGCGCGACGGGAACATCGTCGACCACGGGTGACCACGGACGGCCCCGCCGGAACCCCGGCGCGCCGCCCCGGGCGTCAGAATCCTGTCAATTCGGTCCCTCCACCCCGCCCTCGTCCGCCCCGTCCCCGCTCGGAGGGGTAGCTTCGAAGCGGCCGCCGCATCGGACGCGGCCGGTTCAAGAGAAGACAATGGGGCCATGGCACGCGGCAAGCTTCGGATCTACCTGGGGGCGGCACCCGGCGTCGGCAAGACGTACGCGATGCTCGCCGAGGCCCATCGGCGGGTGGAGCGGGGCACCGACTGCGTCGTCGCCTTCGTCGAGCACCACGACCGGCCCCGCACCGAGGTCATGCTGCACGGCCTGGAGCAGATCCGGCGCAGCGAGATCGAGTACCGCTCGGCGGTCTTCACCGAGATGGACGTCGACGCCGTGCTGGAGCGCGCCCCCGCCGTCGCCCTGGTGGACGAGCTGGCCCACACCAACGTGCCGGGCTCCCGCAACGCCAAGCGCTGGCAGGACGTGGAGGAGCTGCTCCAGGCCGGGATCGACGTGATCTCCACCGTCAACATCCAGCACCTGGAGTCCCTCGGCGACGTCGTCGAGTCCATAACCGGCGTCCGGCAGCGCGAGACCGTCCCCGACGAGGTCGTCCGCCGGGCCGACCAGATCGAACTGGTCGACATGTCGCCCCAGGCGCTGCGCCGCCGGATGGCCCACGGCAACATCTACAAGCCGGACCGGATCGACGCCTCGCTCTCCAACTACTTCCGCCCCGGCAACCTGACCGCCCTGCGCGAGCTGGCCCTCCTCTGGGTGGCCGACCGGGTCGACGAGTACCTCCAGCAGTACCGCGGCGAGCACAACATCCGCACCACCTGGCAGGCCCGCGAACGCATCGTCGTCGGCCTCACCGGCGGCCCCGAGGGCCGTACGCTCATCCGCCGCGCGGCCCGGATGGCGGCCAAGGGCTCGGGCAGCGAGATCCTCGCCGTCTACATCGCCCGCAGCGACGGCCTGACCTCCGCCTCGCCCAAGGAACTGACCGTCCAGCGCACCCTGGTCGAGGACCTCGGCGGCACGTTCCACCACGTCATCGGCGACGACATACCCTCCGCGCTCCTGGAGTTCGCCCGTGGCGTGAACGCCACCCAGATCGTCCTCGGCTCCAGCCGCCGCAAGGCCTGGCAGTACATCTACGGGCCCGGCGTGGGCGCCACCGTCGCCCGGGAGTCCGGCCCCGACCTCGACGTCCACATCGTCACCCACGAGGAGGTCGCCAAGGGACGCGGCCTGCCCATCGCGCGCGGCGCCCGGCTCGGCCGGGCGCGGATCATCTGGGGCTGGGTGGTCGGCGTCGGCGGCCCGGCCCTGCTCACCCTGCTCCTCGCCTGCGTGGACAGCGGCCCCGGACTCGCCAACGACGTCCTGCTCTTCCTCTTCCTGACGGTGGCGGCCGCGCTGCTCGGCGGGCTGCTGCCCGCCCTGGCGTCGGCCGCGGTCGGCTCGATGCTGCTGAACTACTGGTTCACCCCGCCCACCCACACCCTGACCGTGCAGGACCCGGAGAACTTCGTCGCCATCGTGATCTTCTTCGCGGTGGCGGTATCGGTCGCCTCGGTGGTCGACCTGGCGGCCCGCCGCACCCATCAGGCGGCCCGGCTGCGCGCCGAGTCGGAGATCCTCTCGTTCCTGGCCGGCAGCGTGCTGCGCGGCGAGACGACGCTGGACGCGCTCCTGGAACGGGTCCGCGAGACCTTCGGCATGGAATCCGTCGCCCTGCTGGAGCGGCGCAGCGACGTGGACCCGTGGACCTGCGCGGGCAGTGTCGGGCCGGCGCCGGTGGCCCGGCCGGAGGACGCGGACGTGGACATGCCGGTCGGCGACCACATGGCGCTGGCGCTCTCGGGGCGGGTGCTGCCCGCCGAGGACCGCCGGGTGCTGGGCGCCTTCGCCGCGCAGGCCGCCGTCGTACTGGACCGCCAGCGCCTGGTCGGCGAGGCGGAGGAGGCCCGCCGCCTCGCGGAGGGCAACCGGATCAGGACCGCGCTCCTCGCCGCCGTCAGCCACGACCTGCGCACCCCGCTCGCCGCGATCAAGGCCGCGGTGAGCTCCCTGCGCTCCGACGACGTGGCCTGGTCCGAGGAGGACCAGGCCGAGCTGCTGGAGGGCATCGAGAACGGCGCCGACCGCCTCGACCACCTCGTCGGCAACCTCCTCGACATGTCCCGGCTCCAGACCGGCACGGTCACCCCGCTGATCCGCGAGATCGACCTCGACGAGGTGGTCCCGATGGCGCTCGGCGGCGTACCGGAGGACAGCGTCGACCTGGACATCCCCGAGACCCTGCCGATGGTCGCGGTCGACCCCGGGCTGCTGGAGCGGGCCGTCGCCAACATCGTCGAGAACGCCGTGAAGTACAGCCGTCACGCCGAGCGCGTCACCGTCGCCGCGAGCGCGCTCGGCGAACGCGTCGAGCTGCGGGTGGCCGACCGGGGCCCCGGCGTGCCCGACGAGGCCAAGGAACGCATCTTCGAGCCCTTCCAGCGCTACGGGGACGCCCCGCGCGGCGCGGGCGTCGGGCTGGGGCTCGCGGTGGCGCGCGGCTTCGTCGAGTCCATGGGCGGCACGCTGGACGCCGAGGACACCCCGGGCGGCGGCCTCACCATGGTGCTGACCCTCAGGGCGGCGCCGGGATACGTTCCGGTCGGTCCCGACCCGTCCGAACAGGTCGTCCCGTGACCGCGTGGGTCACCCCACCCTCACCATGATCACCGGAATGCCCGGGAGATCGCCGTACAGCAGAAAGGCAGGGCCCCCATGACCAGGGTGCTTGTGGTCGACGACGAGCCGCAGATCGTACGCGCCCTCGTGATCAACCTGAAGGCGCGCAAGTACGAGGTGGACGCGGCGCCCGACGGCGCGACCGCCCTCCAGCTCGCCGCCGCCCGCCACCCCGACGTCGTCATCCTCGACCTCGGGCTGCCGGACATGGACGGCGTCGAGGTGATCAAGGGGCTGCGCGGCTGGACCCGGGTGCCGATCCTGGTGCTCTCCGCCCGCCACACCTCGGACGAGAAGGTCGAGGCCCTGGACGCCGGGGCCGACGACTACGTCACCAAGCCGTTCGGCATGGACGAGCTGCTGGCCCGGCTGCGCGCCGCGGTCCGCCGCGCCGAGCCCGTCGGGCAGCAGGGCACCGACGACGTCGTGGTCGTCGAGACCGAGGGGTTCACCGTCGACCTGGCGGCGAAGAAGGTCCACCGCGACGGGCGGGACGTACGGCTCACCCCCACCGAGTGGCACCTGCTGGAGGTACTGGTCCGCAACAGCGGCCGACTGGTCAGCCAGAAGCAGCTCCTCCAGGAGGTCTGGGGACCCTCGTACGGCACCGAGACCAACTACCTGCGGGTCTACATGGCCCAGCTCCGGCGCAAGCTGGAGACCGACCCCTCGCACCCCCGGCACTTCGTGACCGAGCCGGGCATGGGCTACCGCTTCGAGCGCGGCTGAACGGGGCGGCGGGGGTCCGGGGGAGACGCCCCGGGCCGGGCCCCACCAGCCCTGCTCTGCTCACTCGTTCGAGTGAGATTCGGGGGAGCTCCGTGTGAGCTCCGTGCGGGGTTGCGGGTGAGACCGGGGACACCCGCCCGGAGCAGCGGGGACCGGTACCCTTCGGGTATGAGTGCTGTTCCACGATCCGACCGGCCGGGCAGGGCGGAGAAGCCGTCCGGCCGCTTCCGCCGGATGCTCGACCGGCTGTCCAGCTCCCAGGAGGACCTGGAGTCCGAGGAGCTGCAGGAGGACACGCATGCTTCCGGGTGCTCCCGGATCTCCGACTGCGCCGACCGCCAGATCGTGAAGGTGACTGGTACCTTGCGGACCGTCACCCTGCGGCCGCGCGCCGGAGTGCCGGCCCTGGAGGCCGAGCTCTTCGACGGGACCGCGCCGCTCGACATCGTCTGGCTGGGCCGTCGCTCCATCGTGGGCATAGAGCCGGGCCGTCGGCTCATCGTCTCCGGGCGCATCGCCATGAGCCACGGGCGGCGGGTGCTGTTCAACCCCATTTACGAACTCCGACCGCTCGGCAAGGAGTAGCCGGTGACGTCTCTCGACAAGCCGACGTCCGAAACGGACCGCACGACCCGCACCGACCAGGAGGACGCCGACGCGAAGGCGGTCACCGAAGCAGCGCTCTTCGAGGCGTTCGGCGGTGTCCGGGGCATGGTGGAGACGGTCGTTCCCGGACTGCTCTTCGTCACCGTCTTCACGATCAACAAGAACCTGACCGCCTCGGCCGTCGCGGCCCTGGCGGTCTCCCTGGTGCTGGTCGTCGTACGGCTGATCCGCAAGGACACCGTCAAGCACGCCTTCAGCGGCGTCTTCGGCGTGGCCTTCGGTGTGGTCTTCGCCAGGATCACGGGCAACGCCAAGGACTTCTACCTGCCGGGCATGCTCTACACGCTCGGCCTGGCCCTCGCCTATCTGATCACCACGCTCGCCGGGATGCCGCTGATCGGCCTGATCCTGGGACCGGTGTTCAAGGAGAACCTCTCCTGGCGCACCCGCAACCCGGGCCGCAAGAAGGCGTACGCCAAGGCCAGCTACGCCTGGGGGCTGATCCTTCTCGCCAAGTGCGCGATCCTCTTCCCGCTGTACTGGTGGGCCGACACCACCCAGTTCGGCTGGGTCCTGGTCGCCCTGAAGATCCCGCCGTTCCTGCTCGCGGTCTACCTGACCTGGGTCTTCCTGGCCAAGGCGCCGCCGCCCATCGATGTCTTCGCCGAGATGGAGGCGGAGGAGCGGGCCGAGAAGGAGCGCAAGGCCGCCGCCGAGGCAGCGGCCGCCACGACCCGCGACCAGGAGTTCTGAGCGCGGGCGGATCGCCGACGCGAAGCCATGTGAAAGATCGCCGACGCGAAGCCATGGGAAAGGGGGGCCGGGCCCCGGGGGCCCCGGCGCGGCCCCCCCATCCCCGCCCCCCCCCCCCCGCCAACCCCCCCCGCCCCCCCCCCCCCGGCCCCCCCCCCCGCCCCCCCCCCCGCCCGGCCCCCCCCCCCCCCGC
>NZ_JBIBUU010000021.1:0-126328 GCF_043079735.1 Streptomyces sp. NPDC015144
TCGAGGCCGCCGCCAGGGTGCTCGAGGGCCAGGCGCGCGCCGCCGCATTCACCTGACCGACCCCACGGAATGCGGAGCCCAGGGCAACGCGTCCCTCCGAACCGTCGCCGCTTTCCGGCCCTCGTCCACCCGGGCGGGGGCCGTCGCCGTTCCCGGGCCCTGTCACAACCCGGGGCCGCCCGACGTTCCCCACGACATGAGCAACCAGACGCCCCTCCCGCGCCGACGCCGCGATGCGCAACGAGCCGGAACCAGAGCGCTGTCGGTCGCTCGAACTAGGTTCCGAAGGATGAGCACCGCCGCCCCTCGCCCGGCCCCCGGCTCCACCCCGGCGGCCGGGCGCCGTCGTACAGGGTGCAGGGAGGCCCGTACGCGGCCCGTCGGCCGAATCCCGCCCACCGGTGCCCGGGGCTGCGAGATCGTTGCCCCAGCGCCCGCCTGCCCGCTCGAGATCGGAACCCGATGACCGACGAGTCGTTCTACGCCTGGATGTGCCGACACGCCCGTGCCATGGGCTGGGACCTCGACGACGACGCGAAGAAGAGGCTGCGCGTCTGGGCCGCCATCGCCTTGACGAGCGGCCTCGACGACGCCCAGACCGCCCAACTCGCGCGCGGCCTGGGCGTTGCCGAGGAGGAGGTGACCGCCGCCTACCAGCCGGAGATGCGCGCGGCCGCGATGGGCGAGCTCCTCGAGCAGCCGGACCTTGCCGCCCTCGACGCCGACCTCGACCGGATCGCCGGCGAAGACCCGCCCCGGTAGCTGCGCCCGGCTACGATGACCGGCGATGGCCGCCCTCTCGCGTCGGCCCGGCCCCAGTTCCGTCGGCCCGTGACCGGCCGGAGCGCGCACGGCCCCAGGTGCTCCGCATCGTCGGCGAGCACGCAGTCACCTGCTCGTCGACCCGGCGTGCCAGTTCACGGGCAGCGCGCGCCGAGACCAGGAACCGAGCATGGTTGCCAATCACGCCCGCAGGAATGCGGCGCGCACCGCTGCGCGGAACGGCGAGAAGAACCACCGCCAGGCCGTCGAAGCCGTACGGCCGCGTACGGAAGCCGAATCCGAACTTCCCCCGTTGCCCACCGCGGACGAGCTCGAGGCCGTCCGGGTGTTCATGAGCGAGTGGACCGCCAAGGTCTTGAAGGCCGTCCGGACGTTTCCGCCGGACGACGGTAGGGAGGGCCTCGAGCACGCGACGGATGCCCTGGCCCGAGCAGCGGACCACATGGTGTGCGAGTTGTCCGACGAGCTGTTCCACCCCTTCCTGCGCGGCACGCCGGACCCGAACCCGGAGGCGGTGAAAGTCATGTGGGGCAGCCTCTTGGAGTTCCTCCGCCCGATGGTTGATCAACCCGGGTTCCCCGGTGGCCCTTGGCGGTGACGGCTCCGTAGAGCAGCGCGCGACGTAAGGCGCCCCGGGTCGACACGGTCCGTTCGTCCAGTCCCCGTACCGGAGGAACACCCGTGTCCGACCCTGTCTCCTGCCCGAAGCCCGCCCTCCGCTCCCGAGGAACTCCCTGCCCGCGCTGCGCCCGCCTGCTGCGCGTGGTGGCCGTCTACCTGTCCATCTGCCTGGTCTTGGTCATCGCCGCGCTCGCACTCGTCATCGTGCAGGCCCGCGACTCCTCGAGCGATCCCACGCCCGCCCCGTCGACCCAGGTACCCAGCGCCCCGGCCACCAGCGGACAGCCGCAGCCGGCTTCGTCGCCGACCGCCCCGACGCCGTCGGACCCACCCAGCGGCTGCAACGTCTTCGCCCCCGAGTGCTCGAGCGGTACCGGCGGCGCTGAGGCCTGACCTCGTACGCCGCTGCGCCCCGGCCGGACGACTCCCCGGCCGGGGCGCAGCGTGTTCTTGAGGTCACCTCTGCGTTGCATCGCCCCACGTCAGGAGCGGTTCTGTCACCGGCCACTCCTGTGGTGGAATCGGCGGAAGCTGCCGCGCTTCCCGTACGGCCTCGTCCATTCCGCAGGGCCCGCAGATCCTCATGTCCCGGTCCACCGTGACGCGTGATCCGGCACCGCGGTCGCCCTCGAACTGCTGCGCAGGTCCTTCGCAGCGTGGGCAGTTGGTCATGAATCTGGTCCGTTCTCTCGAGACGTCGGTCAGTTCAACAAGCCTGACAGCTCAGCGTGTGGACCAGTTGGGTACCGCCGGCCGCTCGCCGACTGCTTGGACGTACTCGGCGACATCCATGACTTGCTCGGCTTCCTCGTCCCGGCCGTCGCGGTCGCAGCGGTCCGCGCACACGCCCGCCAGGGCGATGAACGTCTCCTCGGTGATTTCGCCGGTCTCGAACAGGCGGCTGATCGGGCCGCCGTCCTGGTGCGCCCGCAGCCGGGCCCGTACCTCGCGGTCGGTGAGTGCCGTGTGGTCAGTCAGCTCCGTCATGGGTGCAGGATAGGAACGGCGCCGACCGGCGACACCGGGTTTCCGCGATGTTCGACCGGATCCGGCCAGCCGCTACGGACGACGCAAGCCCCTGCGGTCCCTACGGTGCGCACCCATGACGTACATCCCGCTCACCCGCTGCGCCGCGCTCGCCTCCCAGGCACGGACCGCCAACCGCCCGCACCGGATCGTGCAGCCGGCCGTGGAGTCGGCGGAGCTCGCCCACCGGCTGCTCAACCTCCCGGTCCACGAGCGGCTCACCCACGTCGCTGCCCTGGACGACGTCGTCCTCCTGGACGTGCTGGTCGCCCTCGACCAGCACACCGGCAGCGCGTACGAGCTGTGGCGGGACACCCCGAGCGGGTTCGCCGTCGACGTCCTGGGCCTGGTCCTCGACGAGGAGCTGCGCGCAGCCTTGGACGCCGTCGCCGACCCGGACGCCCGTCGGATCGCGGCCCGGATCCCGGGCATCGACAACCACACCGCGGCCGCCGCTCTCATCGCGTGGACGGCCCTGGTGTCCTGCCCCCGGCCGTTCGGCGACGGCCCCCGGCTCGCCGTCTCCATCGCCCCGTACCGGTCGACGTCGGCGAGCGTGTGGCGCATCCTGGCCCGGTTCATCGACAACGCATGCCTGCCCGGCCGCCTCGACCTCCGGCGGGGCGGCTGGTGGGCCGACGGCCTCGAGGGCCCGCAGCGCATCATGGCGTTCGCCGCATGGAATACCACCCCGCACAGCATGGGCGGACTCCACCAGTACGTCGCGATCGTCGCCGACGCGGACCGGATCGCCGACCCGGACATGCGCGCCACCATGACGTTCCTGGCCGATAACGCGTACGGCCCGAGCCGTCTGGTCGCCTTGGGCGGCACGGTCGACGAGCCGGAGGAGTGGTTCTCGCTCTACGAGTCGTGCGACCAGGTCACGGTCCCCACCGGCGCGCAGTGACCACCCAGTAACCACAAACGGACACAAGTCCTTCACAAAGTGCAGGGTGCGGCCCTTGCCCGTGGTGCGTTCCGCGGCCGCCGCCTGGTGGCCCCGTGCCCCGGGCGGAAGGGAGCACAGCGTGCAACCGCACGTCATGAAGGCCATGCACGACTGGAGGATGTCCTGGGACAACCAGCAGCTCGCCGCGCAGGAAGCTTTCACCGCGGCGTTCCCCGCTCTGACCCCCGCCCACAGGTGCCAGTGCTTCGGCCCCACCCTGCGCTGGGAGAAGACCGGAGAGGGCGAGGGCAAGGTGTGCCTCGACGAACACGGGCGCGCCACGATCGAATTCGAGCGCGTCCCCAAGTCCGCCGTCGGCCACGCCATGAAGGAGACGTGGGGCGCCGACTGGTTCGACGAGGGCCCCGGCGGCTTCGCCGAGGCTGAGCCAGGCAGCTACCACTACGAGGACGAGCAGTCGTACGCGGAGTACGCATTCGACGTCCACAAGGACGGGACCGTCACGTTCGGGATCTCCTACGTGAAGATCGACGACATCGTGACGATCCTCGACGAGCTCGAGCAGGCGCTCGCCGAGCACCGCGCGGCCTGACCCCGACAGGAGGAGAGGTGACGTGGTGCCCCGGATCCGTATCGCGTCACCTCACCTGCCCGGCAGAACGGCCAGCATGGACGCCTTCACCGCCGTGGGCGCAGTTGCCACCCGCTTCCTGATGCGAGTCGGCGCAGCCCCGACCCGGGCCCCGCGCGTCCCGGGCGGCGCAGCCTGGCGCGAGATCCACCAGCGCCGGGCGGCGATGTACGCCGAGTTCGTCGAGCCCGCCGACCAGATCGGGCACATCCTCGAGACGTGGCCCGCCCTGTCCCCGGCCGCTCGAGAGCCCCAGCGCAAGACGGCGTACGAGCACCTGCAGACCCTCGCGCTCCGCCAGGGCGCGGTGCTCCTCGACGGCGACCAGGGCGGCGTCGTGGTCGCCGCGCAGCAGCTCCGCGACGAGTGCGAGCGGCTCGTCCGGCACCTGGACCTGTACGCCCCGCCCGGCCCCGTTGACGAGTCCGTCCGCGGCCTGTCGCTGCCGTTCTTGCGCGCGTGCCGGGAGCACCTCGAGGCCGAGTTCGAACGGCACTTCGGGCTCCGCCGCCCGGCCGGGAGCAGTCTGTTCGCCCGCCTCGCGAGGTGACGTGACGCACCCGAAGCCCAGGAAGCGCGTCACGTCACCTGTCGGACGGGCGCATCGTTGAGCAGACGTGACCACCGTGAACGAGCGCGCCGACGAGCTGGCCGAGAGCGCCTGTCTGCTCGCTGACTCTGGCCCTTGGAGCCCAGCCGCTGTCGACGACGCCCTGACCGCGATGGAAACGCTGAGCGAGGCTCTGGCGGAGCGCCTCGGCCCTGACGCCGCGCGGCACCTGGCCGTCGTGCTGCCCGCACTCGCCCGCGCCCGGGACCAGATCGGCAGCCGGCCGACGACGCCGACACTGCCCGCCGAGCGGCGCGCCCGCCGCCGGATTGGTCTCGGCCCGAACGGGGGCCAAGCTCTCGCGGAGACCTACGCGGAGTAGCGCGACCAGGACGTCCTCCGCGGACTCGACGCTGCGGGGGCGGGCCGGGAGCTCGAGTTCTTCGCCCGCAGCACCTGCACGCGGCCCGGAGCCCTCGGTGGACCGCGAGCCGAAGGATGCGCGCGACGTAAGCCGCGGCCGCCGTTCACTCTGCCCGCCTCGCCCCGGGCGCCCATCAGGACCGCGAACGGTCGGTCCGGCGCCGGGGGCAGGCGAGGAGACCAGTGCTGTGGCACGACGACGGACCGGCCCCACCGACGTGGTGAAGGCGATCGTCCACGACCGCGACGGCGGCGCGTGTGTGCGCTGCGGGAAGCGGGACCACCTCACGATCCACCACCGCGTGAACCGGGGCATGGGCGGTGCCCGGGAGGAGTGGATCAACCAGGCCCACAACCTGCTCCTCGTGTGCACCGTCTGCAACGGCTGGTTCGAGGACAACCCCAGGGAGTCGTACGAGGCCGGGTGGAAGGTTCGCCGGCCGCAGCTCCCCAACGAGGTCTTGGTGGCGTACGCCGACGGCCGCGAGTACCAGCTCACCCCCGACGGTGTCCGCGCGATGGCGGTGTCGCGATGATCGCCCCCGACCACACCCGCGCGTTCCCTCTGACCTCCCGGTTGTACCTTGCCGGGTGGCGCAGCAAGTACCTCCTGCGCGCGAAGGCCATCCGCAGTCAGGTCGACGGCCGCGACAGGGTCATCGGCTTCGCCGCCTCGCTCCTCGGGTTCACCGTCGCCCTCGGTGCGTTCTCCGGCTGCTGCCACACCACGCGCGGCTGGTTCCGCGACTTCGGCCACCGCTTCGGCCGGTACACGATCGGCGGCTGGCGAACCGTCCGGCCCGTGCCGGTGTCGACCGGCTGGGCGTTCAGCGGCACGGGCGCCCGCATCGGCTGCACCGTCACGGTCGCCTCCCGCACGCTGATGTTCGCCAAGTTCGCCACGCGCGCCCAGGTGCGCGAGCACCAGGAGCACCATGGCGACCTGCACGGGAAGGCCGCCAGCCCTCGCAAGCGCGCCCGCCGCTCGTCCCTGGACTGGGTCGCCGCCGTGGTCGAAGGCATCTTCGACGGCATCGCCAACTTCCTGTGCACCTGGGGGCGGCGATGAGACGCCGACGCCAGTGCACCACCTGGTCCTGCACGGCCGTCGATGTCCAGTGCCAGCGCCTGGCCAGGCACGACGGCCCGCACGGCGCTTCCCCGACGCCCGCGTACGACCGGCATTGGTCCTGGACCGACGAGGACCCCGACGCCATCGAGGTGCGCCCCGGCAGCGTGTGGTTCCACCGCCCGGACCGGACCCGGCTCAAGAAGGCCGCCCGGCTCATCGCTCCGTGGGTGGTCGTGCACGGGCCGGTCGCCTACTTCCTGTGGCTGTACACGTACCCGGCCTCGGCCGTCGTGTTCGTCGTTCTGGAGCTGCTGATCAGCGTCCGCCGGCCGCGGTTCGTCGACCTCGGCCGATTCACCGCCGGGGTGTGGCCGGTGACGCCCGCGGCGCCGCCCCTGATCTTCGGGATCGCCTGGGCAACCCATGGGGAGGGCCGGAACGCGAAGATTGCAGGCCTCGAGGTCGTCCTCGGCCCCGTCGTCGTCGGGGCGTTCTCGCTCGTGCCGCGCAGCGAGTGGCCCGCGTACAAGCGCTCGCAAGCCGCCTTCAAGGCCATGCAGAAGGAACACCGCTGATGTCCCGCGTCACGTTGCAGAGCCGTATCCGCGCACGGTGCTTGCGCCTGGGGCCGTTCCGGCTGTGGACCGCCCCGATCCCCCAGGGCCCGAACCTCGGCGTCGGCCGGATCGCGACGACCGACACCCCGCGGAACCCAGCTCCCGGTCAGACGGCCGTGACCGACGGAGCCGGCTACGTCCTCGTGCTGGGCGGCCGGGCGTTCGCCGCGCTCCGCTGCAGGTCAGTGCCCGTGTCGGCGCGGCTTTCCTGACAACCACATTTCCCTTGGTGTACTATTCCCGTCGATGCGGCGGCATGGGGTTGCCCCAGTCGCCGCTACGGCGCACAACTCGCGCCACAGTTGGACGGAGAACAGCCACCATGCCCAAGGCTGGCAAGACCTACGGCCCGCGCATCCCGGCCCCGAACTACCCCCAGATCAAGAAGGACGCCGAGGCCCAGGTCCTGAAGGAACTGGGCCTCGAGCGTCCTGAGGACGCGGTCCATGTTCGCCCCGAGGACCTGATCGCGAAGGCCGCCGGCATCCTCGCCCAGGCCGACGCCGAGGTCGCGCTACACCTGAACGAGCGGGACCAGGCGCTCGCCCACCTCTGGTTCTACGAGCAGCGTCTCGGCCTGGCCAGGACCGTCGGCCTGGGGAACATGGGCTACCGGCAGGCGCTCGCCACGGTGATGTTCGGCAACAAGAAGCACGTCCACGAGCTGCCGACCGGCGACGGAGAGGAGCTCGTCCAGGCGGCCGAGGCCGCTGGCGTCGAGCGGGTCGAGAACGCCGAGGAGAAGCTCCTCAAGACGGCCCCGGTCGTCTTCGCGGCGCGGGCCCGCCGCGACGTCGCCGTGCGCTTCATGCAGGAGGCGGTGTTCGCCCTGTCGGAGAAGCCCTACGGCTGGAAGCCCGAGAAGATCGCCGAGCACGCCGGCGTCGAGCGGAACCTGATCTACAAGCAGCGCGCCGCGGCCCGCCGCCGCCGCGGCCTGTAGCACCGCCTGCTCCACCACGACCGGCCCCAGCATCACCGGGGCCGGTCTTCTTGTTGCGTTTCCCCTGGTCAAACCGGGGACCGAAAACCGGTCCCCGGTGACCGGGGACCGGTTTTCGGTCCCCGGTTTCTGGGGCGCCGTAAAACCGGGTGCCGGAGGCCTGGGCCCCTTTAGTAAGAAGATCAAGTACCACCATCAAGTAGGTTCCGATGCCTTCGCTTCGCTCAGGCATCGGCGCGTATCGGGGACTCTTAGCGCTCGAGCGCCGACAGGCGCAGCAGCGGCGGCAGGGGATGGGGCGTCACAGAATCTGGCCGCCCGGCGTTCCCCCCTGCATGACGACAGCGAAGCCCCGGCGCACCGTGCTCCCGCCGAACCTCACCCGCAACTACTACGAGGTGAAGCGCCTCATCACCGAAGGAGAGGGCCGGGGACTCCCGCACTGGTACCAGCTCACCGCCGAGCAGCAGAAGGCCGAGGGCCTCGAGGTCGAACTGTTCCGGCGGGCGATACTCCGCTCCGAGGAGGAGCAGGACCTCGTCGCCAGATTCAACGCCCCGGCCGCCGAGCAGCCGACAGCCGCCGCCGAGACCACCACATCCGAGACCGCGCCCTGCAAGTGCCCCGGCTGCTCCACCACCCACGCCCTGAGCGAGCTCCTCCGCCAGGCCGAGCGGCTCGAGGCCTCCCTCGGCTGGGACATCGCCAGCGACGGCCAGGGCGCCGCCGTGTACGCCTTCAAGCTCGTCTCCCTCACCGAGCAGGAGCACGCCGACCTTCAGAAGCGCGCCAGCGAGGCCATTGCCCGCTGGGTGGCCGACGGCAGGCCGGTGAAGCTCACAGGCCTGGCCCCGTCGCCCCGCCCGGGTCTCTACGGTCTCGGCTCGTCCTGGTCCGACCCGGGGCCCTGGCTCACGCGCAGGCAGGCGACCACCCCGAAGGGCTTCCTCCGCGACCTGTAACAAGATCCGGCCCCCCGACGTACTACAGGGTGCGGCTGGCCCTTCGACCCCAAGATCCCCCTGGGGAAGGCACTCCGGCCACACCCCCTGAAAGACCAGGGCGGCCCTGCTCCACCTCCCCGGAGCGGGGCCGCCCCGGCACAGACTTCCGGCACGGCGCCTTACCTGGAATGGCGGAGGTGAGAGCAGTTCGGTTCGACTGGTCCGTGCCGGACCACGCGGCTTGACCGGCGGCCTGGGCATGGGCCCCGGTCAGGCCGCGACACTAGATCCCCCCGGGCGGCACCTTCCCGCCCATGCCCCGCATGCAGCCCCCTCCCTCGAGCTCCCGCGTCGCCCCCGCACGCGAGGAGCTGCAGCGGGCCCGCCGGCCCGGAGTCGTCTCCCGCTACGCCTCCAACGTCGCCGACATTCTGCTGCGCGCCCCCGCCGCCGACCGCCGCCGCGCCTTCAAGGAGGACATCAGCGCCCGCGAGCGGCCATACGTCATGCGGGAAGTCGAGCGGGCCACCGGCTCCATGTACGGGCTCTGGCACGACACCCCCTCCGGCTTCATCGAGGACGTCCTCGGCGAGAGCATCTGGAGCCGACAGCGAGAGATCGTTGACGCCGTCCCCTTTCACAAGCGCATTGCGGTCCCGGCTGGCTTCGGCGTGGGGAAGACCTGGATCGCGGGCAGGTTGGTTGCCTGGGCTGGAGCGGTCAACGCCCCTGGGACCATGGTCATCGTCACCACGGCGACCCGGTTCCGGCAGGTCCGTAACCAGCTCTGGCCTCATATCAGGAAGACCGTCGCCCGCGCCGGCCTGCCCGGCTACTGCGACACCACCCAGTGGAAAATCCCTGACCAGTGGGGCAATGACGTCATCGTGGCGTACGGCTTCACCGCGCCCGAGAACGACGAAGCGGCGATGCAGGGCATCCACGGCACCCCGAAGTTGCTCATCGTCGTCGACGAGGCCGGCGGTATCGCCCGCACGATCGGCAACGGCACCAACAACCTCTTGACGGGTGACGCGCGGATGTTGGCCATCGGCAACCCCGCGATGGACGACCCGCGGAGCTGGTTCGAGGGCCTGTGCGAGGAGGGCGAGGACCCCGAGGAACGCGGAACCGTCACCATCCCCATTGCCACGTTCGCCTCCCCCGCCATCACCCGGGAGCGCGTTCCGTACTGCAACGACTGCCCGGACGGCGTACCGCCGCATTCCCTGGCCATCCACCTCCCCGACCAGGAATGGGTGGACCGCACGATCCGCGAGTACGGGCCCGATCATCCGTACGTCATCGCGAAGGTGCACGCGAAGTTCCCGAAGGGCGGAGGCGGCCTCACGATTCCCGTGACCTGGGTCGAGGCGGCCCAGACCAGCGACGATCCGACCGGCCCCGGGTGGCGCCGGCTGTGCGACCTCGGCATCGAGAAGGAGATCGCCACTCATACCGTGAAGGACGGCGCCTGGGTTCGCCTTGGCGTCGACGTCGCCGCGGACGGTGGCGATGAGTTCGTCATCTCGCGCATCGTCGGCGACGTCATCGAGACCCGCTACTGCTCCTCCGGCACCATCAACGACGACCAGGTCCTCCTCGCCGAGAAGGTCCTCGAGGAGATCAAGGCCGCGCAGCTCGTCGCCAACGCCATCGGCTCTCCGCACGCTGTCCGCGTCAAGGTCGACCAGAACGGCATCGGCCACGGCGTGGTGTCCATGCTCAAGCGTTGGGCCGACACCGGCCGCCACCAGGCGCAGATCGTCGGCGTCATGGTGTCCGAGTCCCCCGAGCAGGACGACCCGGGCGCCCAGATGCGGCCGTACCGCAAACGCGACGAGATGTGGCTCGCTACCCGCGGTCTGCTGCAGCCGGATCCCTCGACCGGCCTGGGCCGGCTCCGTCTCCGCGTCGACCGGCAGACCGGCATCCAGCTCTCCACCCCGCGCCTGGGCTCCAACGCGGCCGGATACAGCGTCGTCGAGTCGAAGAAGGCGATGAAGCAGCGCGGCATGAAGTCCCCCGACCGTGCGGACGCGGCCCTGCTGACCGTGTACGAGCCGGAGCCGATCAACCCGCCGCGCCGCCGCGGCCTGCTCAACTAGTCCGGGGAAGGTGCATCCGCGGGCGGCCGAAGAGGGCAAACTCTTGTGCCATGACCTTGACGACCGCCCGCCACCTCAGCGCCAGCGGCGACCCCGTGACGCACGCGGTCGCCCTTCAAGCCGTGCCCAGCCCCGCCCCGGCCCTCCGCCAACTCGAGCGGGTCCTCGACACGTTCCGCACCGTCAACCGCAGCAACAAGGACGTCGTCTCGGACTCCCGCATGCAGCAGCTTGAATGGGTCGCGGGCGAGCTCGCCCTGGCTCTCCCTCTCGGCCTGACCGAGAGCGCCGGCGACTCCCTCGCCGAGCTCCTGGCCCCGGACGCCGTGCACGCGTACCTGCTGTACGGGCGCGGCGGCTACCTGCGCAGCGCGCCGATAGTGGCCACGGACCCCACGAGCTACGACACCTCCGAGCGGATCCGGATCTTCTGCCTCGAGCGGATCGCCGAGCAGGCCCGACTCCCCTTCGAGACCCCCGGCCTTCCCCCATGGCGCCTGCGCCCGACCGTCTGCCCGCGCATGGCCAACCTGATCACCGAGCACCTCGAGACCGAGGCCGCCCAGTGGCACGAGGTCGACCGGCCCGACGTCATCGTCCGCGGTCTGGCCATGTGGGGCGTCATGCGCGACGTCCTTCCCCGCCTCGCCGAGCTGGAGTCCATGCTCCTCGAGGACCTCACGTTCATCGGCGACGCCCCGCGCACGCTCACCCTGATCCGCCAGCCCCAGGGAGGCCTCCGCGGGAAGATGCCCGAGCCGGAGACTTGGGAGCTCAGCGAGGACACCCGCGCCCGGCTGAACGACTGGATCATCCGCCGCTCCGAGCTGATCGCCCGTCTGCAGGGGGGCGTTCCCCGGCAACTGTGGCTGTCCGCCCCGCCGAACCCCGACGCCGGCGTTCCGATCCTCCGGCGCGGCATCAGCAAGTGGTACAAAAAGGTTGCCGACGCCGTGCAGAAGGAGCAGGACAACCAGGGCGTCGAGGAGACCAACCTGGTGCCGACTAGGTGGGAGACGATGCGACGTACACTCCTTGCGCGGCACCAGGCAGCGGAGAGCACCGCCTAGACGGCCTCTGGCGGCCCTCAGAGCGCTGGTACGGTCCCGGCATGAACGTCGACCAGGCCCACGCCCTCACAGCGCCGCTCACGGCCGCCGAGCGGGACCAGGTGCGGCTCGCCGCCGCGGCCGCGGGCAAGACCATCGACGAGTACCTCCGGGACGGGATCCCCACGGCGGGCGACCCGTTCGCCGTCGCCCTCGAGCGGGCCGCCGACACCATCGCCGGCCGCGGCGAGGAGATCCGGCACGACTACGCAGGCTGAACGAGAGGCACCACGACCGTGTCGAACTGGTGCTACCGCCTACCGCTGTAACGCCGGCTCGCGCGCCGGGCCCAGCCCCGAGCATCACCCAGCACTACATGTCCGTTCGCCGTAGGAATACGAGAACAGGGCCGTGTCGGCGGCCTCGGCAAGCCGGTAGACGATGAGATGGTCGTCGTACCGCCTTCTCCGAATCTCCCCCCGGCCCGGCCGGAACGGAACACGACGGGCCCGGTACCGACGGGGGTGCGGTACCGGGCCCTTCTGCGACCACCGTACGCCAGAACCTGGAGAGAAGCCGGTGTTCCGGACGACTACTCCGGAGCGCCGTCCTGGGCCTCACGAGCGCTCAGCGCGTCCTCGGCCGCACGCGCGCGGTCCTCCGCGGCGCGCAGCTTGTCCTTCACCTCGTCCAGCTCATTGCGCAGCTCATCGACCCGGACCTCCCGCTTCTCCAGCTTGGCGTTCGTCCGCTCGAGCTCGTCCTTCAACCCGGACTGGACCATCTCGGCCGCGTCCTTCGCCGCCTGCACCATGCCCTCGGCGTTCCGCAGCGCCCGCCGGCCGTTCTCCTCGGCCTCGCTCGCGCGCGCCTCCGCGGCCTCGGCCTTCTCGTTGACCTCCTCGACCTGCGCCGCCGCCGCGGCCTGCGCCTTCTCGAGCGCCGTGGCCATCTCCGCGATCCGGCGGTCGGCCTCGACCCGGGCCTTCCCCGCGGTGTCCTCCACGGCGCGGACCTCTTCGGCGGTGCGCTCCCGGATCGCGGAAATCTCCTGGGCCGCGGCCTGCCGCGCCTCCTTGACCAGTTGCTCGGCTTCCTGCCGCTTCTCCTCCTGGAGGTTGCGCGCCTCCTGGACGTCGCGCTCCGCCTCGGCCTTGATGCGTTCGACCTCGGCGTTGGCCTCGGCCTTGATGCCTTCGACGTCCGTCTGGAACTGGGCGCGGGCCGCCTCGAGCTCCTCCTCCATCTGCTCCGCGGCCTGGTTGGCGGCATCCTTCTCAGCCTCGGCCGCCTCCTTCGCGCTCACCGCGGCGATTCGGGTGGTGCGCTCGGAGTCCGCGCGGGCCTCCGCCGTTGCGACCCGCGTGTTGGCCTCGCTCTCTACGGCCATCACCTGGGCCTCGGCCGCCTCCGGGTCGCTGACCGTCTGCAGCAGACCGACGTAGCGCTCGAGGGACTCGGGGAGCTGCTGGAGCAGGCGGACGATGTCCTCGCGCACGTTGACCGCGTCGGCCGCGGAGTCGGTGACGGGCTTGTCGGTCTCCGGCTCGTCCACTCCTCCGCGCTTCCCTGCGGCGCGCTCCTTCTTCTTCCGCTCTCGCCAGGCGGCACCGGGGTTATGGTCCGGACGGACGCAGTATTCCGGCGCCGGGCCGGTCTGCGACGGGTCCTTTTTCGGCTCCCGAGGGTCGCCGCACCCAGGAAACTTGCAGGTCACTTGCTCTACGCTGCCCCCGGCCAGGGCATCGGCGGTAGGCTCGCTCATGGACTTCGCTCCTGGTCCGTCACGGACGTTCGAGGGCCCGTTTTACCACGGTCTCGACCCCTCGAGAACTCATCCCATCTCAACTCGTCATGGTGATGAGATGAGATGGGATGAGATGCATTGGGCCGGAGAATGCCCGAGGGGGCCGACGGACATGTTCCGTCGGCCCTATCCGTTCTCCGTGAGGGTGGCGAGCGTCCCGCTCATCATGGCGAAGCGGCCCCACCGTCCTTGGTGGGGCCGCTTCGCCATCGTCATGGGCCGGGCCAGACGTTAAGCGCGGCGCTTCAGTACGTACCACCGAAGGAAGTCCACGCATTTCATGGTGCGGTAACGGTCACCCCAGTTGGGGCCGCTCTCCCGCTGCCACCACATATAGTCAGTCGGTTCGTCGATCTTGACCACCACGACGACTTGCGTGGGATCGTTGCGGTGCTCGTAGAGAGCGCCGACGCCAGCAAGGCTCAGCTTCTGCGCGGCCTCTCGCCACGAAGGAATGGTCATGTGTCAGTCCTCAGTCAGTCCGTCGAGCTGATCAAGCTGCCCTTGCCACCAGCCTTGGGCCCGCCGCGCATCGCGTGCGCGGCTCTCCAGGGCACTCGCCAAATCGCCCAGTACATACGTCAGCGCATGAGACTGGTCGCTCCCCTCTGCGGCGGCGGACATGTCCGCGTCGCTCACAAGGTGGGGTTGCTCCGCCGCGTCTTCGGGGCAGTCGGGGTCAAGGTGACCGGTGTGCACTGCGGCGATGAAATCGGCGGCCGCATAGGTTTCCCGTTGCAGCTGCCCCAGCGTGGCGGCCAGAGCGCCCCAGATCAGCGCCCCCCGTTCTGTTGCGCTGCGCCGGTCCTCGGGGGCCAGCTCCCGCCACTCCTGCATCGACGGGACCTGAGCCCCGCACCTCAGTAGGTCCAGCTCCAGTAGTCCGGCCAACGGCGGCTCGCCCGTCTCACGCCGCCGCGCAGCCACCAAGGACTTGGAAACGGCCTGAACACTGACCCCGAGCCCTTCCGCAGCCTCGGCCTGACCGCCGACCGCGGCAACGTACTGCCCCAGCGCGACAGCCCGCCGACCGGCCTCCGCCTGCCGCTGCTGCGCCCGACGCTCCTCGGCCTGCCGCAGCACCGCCGGCACCCTCTCGGGTGCGGGGAACACGCTCATGCACGACCTTCTCTCTCCCGTGGGACTCGCTCGACCCAATTCAACCCGTGGGTTGAATTTCTGTCAACCCACGGGTTGAACGCCCCGGACGAGACGGCCGCTTCGCGCTGTCGGCACCACGTGCGATGATCGCGCGTCATGGGGAGACACATCTGGGGGAAGTCGGCCGGCGCTCTGGTCCTGGCCGTGACCGTGGCGGCCGCGAGTGGCTGCGGCTCGAGCGACGGGGATGCCGGGAAGCCAGCCGCGAAGCCGTCGCCGAAGACGCTGAGCGTAGGAAAGGCCACCATCACCTTCCAGGCAGCGGTGGCGAAGTTCGACACGGACGGCGGCTGCCTCGAGCAGGAGCCGGGGACGTGCTGGGAGCAGATGCAGGCGATCATGAAGCCCGCGCGCGACCTGCGGAAGGCGGCGAACGCCGACAAGGAGACCGGGCCGGAGTTCTGGTCGGAGGCGTACGCCCTGATCGACACCATGGAGGACGGCATCGCGGTCGGGAAGGACCAGGGCGTCCCGGCCGGAGGCGCGACGAACCTGACCAACCGGGACGACGTCCTCGGTTCCGCCCATGACTTGTCGGACTGGCTGGACAAGAACCCCATCGAATAGCAGTTTCCGCAGTTCGCACCGCACTGTCGGTGCCCTCCCCTACGCTGCCGCTGACCGAGAGCAAGGGGAGTGGAGTGGGGAAGAAGAAGGGCGGCCGCCCGGGACCGCCGCGCAGGCTCGTACCGGCAGCGGGGGCCACTCCGGAGGAGACGGCAGAGATCGCGGGAAAGCGCTGCTCGGCCTACCTCAAGGAGGTTCACCAGCGCTACCCGGGCGGGCTGAGCCTGATGCACCAGATGGCCGCCATGAACGGCGGCCGCGAAGTGGGCCAGTGGCCGGACTGGTGCTGGGTGCCGATGAGCGCCGCGTACCGGGTCGTGTCCGGCGGAGGATCCAACCGTGTGCCTCTGGAGACATCCGGCGACATCGGCCGCATCGCCGCCCTGTCGACCTGGCGCCTGACCAAAGGCGTCTACCGGCTGGAGAACGATCGCCTCCTGGCCCAGACACTCGACCGCGTGTGGGAGTCCAAGGGCGTGCCCGCAGACCTCCGGGTGGACCGGGACCGGTTCCTTCACGGCCTGCCGCAGCACTGCGTGTACGTCGTGTTCCCGACCGCGGAGCACCCGACGGAGCACCCGCTCCCGCTCGGGGTGTTCATCCACCTCGAGCACGACCTCGGCAACGGCCGCCCGGAGCTGCGGTTCGTCATCGACTACGACGGGACGTGGGAGGGCCTCGTGCCCACCTGGGTCGCCCTCGACCGGCTCACGCTGGACGCGGCGGCCCGCGAGTTCATCAACCAGGCCGCGGTCCCCGGCGTCACCCTGCCGGCCGCGGCACGCTGGCTGCTCCCGGAGGGGCGCACCGAGGAGCAGGACGACCTCGCTCTGCAGCTCGCGCGCCTGCGTACGGTCCTGGCGTGGCCGATCGCCGAGATGCTGACGGACGTTGCCGCTGTCGTGACCCGGGCCGGGGTGCCGGGCGAGCACCCGGCGCCGGCCGCCGCGGTGACAACGGACGGTTCCACAGACTGGCCGATCGCGCAGCAGCCGACCCAGTGGGTCGTCTCCGCCGATGTCCCCCGCGCGGGGCTGCACTCGGTCTGAGAGCACATTCAGGGGCCCCGTACGCGCCGTAGGGGCCCCTGAACGTTCCTCCGGTCAGGCGTCAGGCACCGCGACGGGGTTGTCGCCCAGAAAGCCGAGACGGGCGTCCACGGTCGCCTCCGCCTCCCGCTGACGAACGACGTGTGGCTTCTCGGAGATCCGGCCGTTCTTTGTGCGGCAATGCTCACCCTCGCCGACCGCACAGCTCTCGCACAGGATCCGCAGGACCTCCCTGGCGACTGCCGCGTCCCGCTCCCGTCGGCGCCGGAGCTGCGCCTCCTTCGACTCCCAGCCCAGCCCCACGCCCTTCATGGCCTCGGGGTACGTGGTGGTCTCCGCTTCGCCCCGGGCACCCGCGATCTCGGCGTCCCGGGCCAGACGCCAGAGCTGCCACTGGGTCGGGATCAACGCCGGTCCGCCGAAGTCTGCGCGGTCCGTGCCGCGGGCCTCCACACCCCACGGGTCGCCACGCTCGAACGTCTTGGCCAGCGGCACGTCGCCCTCGACGACACGGGCCAGGAAACCGATGCGCTCGCCGTGTTCCCTGAGCTGGTCGGCGATCCGGCGCAGTTCCTTGATGGTGTCGGACAGTTCCACGGGCGTCTTCGGGCACTCGGCAGCGCGCGCGAGCTTGCGGACCCACAACCCCGCCCCGCCCAGGCTCACCGCGAGCTCGTCGATGGTGATGCGGTTGCCTGCCATGACGTCGGAGAGGTCGGTCTCGGGGTCGGGGTCGGGTTCGTTCATATGCGACATGGTCAGCTCCCCGTGGAGGTGTGGTCGGGCGACTGCGTGTCCCAGCTGGGGCGATCGGCGGTGTCGAAGGGAACGGGCGGCTGGCGCTCAAGGTGGAAGGAGCGGCCCAACGCGTGGCCGGAGAGGCTCACCCAGCCCGGCCCGCGGCCGGAGGGGCGCAGCACGGCCCCGTGGAGCCAAGCCTCTGGGTGCCCGCGGAGCGGCAGTGCCGGGGTGGCGTCCCACAGCAGCAGGTCGTGGCTCGCCGCTTCGCCGGCGCCGGGAAGCTGCGGATGCTCGGGCAAGGCCAGTTGGATGACGAGCCGCTCGCCGCTCGGTGATCCGCGGTCCGGGACGAACTCGGCGAGTCCGTGTGCGGGCAGGTCCAGCACGGCGTCCGGCAGGGGCTTGCCAGCCGCGTCCCGGCCGGTGACGCGGGCGGCAGCGAAGGGGAAGTATTCGGTGGGCATCGTGTGTCTCCTCTGCGCTCAGGCCAGGCCAGAGACGGTCATGACCGCCCCGAACAGGAGGTCGTTGCGGCCCACGCCGAGCAGGTCCGCCAAGTTGCTGGTGCCCGCGTCGAACTTCTCCGTGGGTACCGAGCCAGCCGGGGCCGTCAGGAAGATCGCCGTGCCGTGGTAGTGCGCAGCGGCCAGCCACTCGGGCGGGGGCGACCACGGGGTTGGCGGCTGGTACCAGCGCCCGGTGCCCTGACGTTCGATGTAGAGCAGCCCCGTACGGTCGGCCGCGATCGACCACTCGGTCAGCACGCGCGGCTCACTCCGTGAGAGGTCGAGGGCGGGCAGGCCGTCGGACAGCCGATCGGCGCGGAAGCCGATCGGCCCGTGCCGGTGGTCGTCCCCGGGCTGCAGGTAGAACACCGGTGGGCTGTTCTCCGGCATGGTGAAGACGTAGTAGTCCTCGATGGGCGTCCGGCCCCGGCGATGCTGCTTGGGCGGGAGGTCTGCCGTGCTGATCGGCAGGTTGCGCCGGCGCCGCGCGAGGGTGAGCTGGGACCAGGACCACACGCGTGTGTGGCCGCACCGGTCGTGTGTCCAGACGGGGAACTGCAGCTCGCTGGGCTTCGGGGCTCCGGGCTGCTGGACTTCCCGGAGGGTGATGCCGACATGCACCACTTCCTCGCGCGTGACGTCGATGCGCTCGTCGCAGAGGTAGCAGGTGATCGGGTCGGGGGCGTCCGGCTGGCCGTCCTTCTCGGCGTGCTGGACGAGCTGCTGGACCTGGCCGAGGCCGAGGAGTTCCTGCACGCCCCACGCGATGAAGTAGCCGGTCCCGGTCACCCGCGGCCGGTACTCGTACTCGTCGGCGTACGGGGCCTCTTCGAAGCCCATGCGCTCCTGTTGGTCGCCGTCGTCGCCGTGCTGGCCCTGCTCGTACTCGCGGCGGACGTGCTGCATGGCGGCCTGCAATGAGGTCTCGCCGGTCTCTTCCATGTGCTTGCGGGCGGCAGTCTTGAGCGCCCGGGTCTTGTCTCCCACGGTCATCCCTCGCAGCGCACACGGTCCCGTGACCCGGGCACGCCTGGTGTACAGGGCGGACCGGAAGCGGACTGCTCGTTCAGCGCTGGGGATTCCCGCTGGGCGGGTTCAGGCGTCTTCGCCGTCCGGTCACGGGCCGGACTACTCTGCCGGGGCCGTCCGCAGCATGGTCGACCCACCGAAAAGGGTAGCGGATGCCGCCGCGCCGCAGGGTGCAATTGCGGCGCGGCGAGTCTCCGAGGGCACTGCGATTCGGTTACATGCGGGTCGAGGAACGCCCGCCCCACCGGTTGTTGTTCGTGATGTTCACCGTCTTCCCGGCCCGGCTCGAGGGCGCCATCTTCCACGCGAGGAGCAGCAGCGCAATTGCGGCGGCCGCGCTGCCCACGCCCGTCATCGCGCTGACGAGCTGGCCCGCCCCGGCGAGGAACTGTCCGACGCCCCAGCCCAGGACACCGCCGCCGACGCCGCCGCCGAGCATCCTCGCGGTGAGCGGGTCGATGAGGGGCTGCGGGCTGAGATCCCGGGCCTGGGACAGTGCGGTCGGCTGCAGAGACGAGCGGCGCACCGCGACGGACCGGTTGGGGTCGTACGGGTCCGGGACGTGCACGATCGGGTCGTGCTCGTCGCCGAGCTCGACGAAGCTCATCCTCGGCTGCTGGGCGCCCGCCGGCGCCGGGATCACATGCTTACTGGACACGAGGCGTTCTCCTTGCTCTTGGCGGGGGCTTCGGTGACGGGGGTGTGCTGGGCGGCCGAGAGGACGAACACGACGGAGCGGTCGCGCTTGCCGTTCTCCTCGACCCAGCCCTGGGCAACCCACTGGGAGAGCCAGGGGGAGATCGACGAGTGGTGATTGCAGATCCCCATCCGGACCGCCTCGCCCTTGGTCAGGCCCTCGGGCCCGGCCTTCTCCAGGGCTCGCCACATCTCCAGCCGGTTCTCCTCGATCCGGGAGCCGTCCGGGTACGTGGGAACGGCGCGCAGGACCGGGCGGCCGCCACGGGGGCCGCCCCCGCCCGGCGGCCGGGGGGGCGTCTGGTCGGGATCCGGGTCAGGCGGAGACGGAGGACCTGCGGGTACGTCGTAGCCGCCGGTCGCGAAGTGCAGCGACGTCTTGAGGATCTGCTGCTCGTTGATCCAGTAGCAGCGGCCTTCGTTCGGCTCGACGTACCTCTCGGACGACACCATCGTCTTGCCCGGGAGGTCGAGTTCGTCGAGACGCCAGCCCTTCCCGTACGCGCCGGTTCCCATGATCATGTTGATGGGGGTCGGCTCGTTGACCGGCAGGCCGATACGCGTACCGAACTGCTGCCGGGTGTCGGTGCCCTTGCCGCCGAACGCCTGCTCGCTCGGCGACTGGGTCGCCGCAACGATGCGGATACCCATCGCGCGGGACACCTGCATGAGCGTCATCAGCTCGGAGACGACGTCGGGCGCCTGGCGGAGGAGCTCGGCGAGCTCGTCGATGATCAGCACGATGTACTTGCCGTGCTCGCGGGTCCACTTCTTGACCCGCTCACCGTTGGGGCCGCGCAGCGTCGCCAGGTACTTGCCGCGCCGCGTCATCTCCGATCGGAGCCAGACCAGGACCTGGCGGGCAGTGTCGGCGTCGTCGGCCAGGGCCACCATGTTCGGCTGCCACGGGCCCAGCTCGAGCGCGCCGGGCTTCATGTCGATGCCCGCGAGGTCGACGTCGTCGCAGGCCACCAGGTTCGCGGCGAGGACGTTGACGGCCCCCGACTTGCCCTTGTTCGTGCCGCCCGCGATGAGGATGTGCCCGTCGACCAGGTCGATCAGGATCTCGGTGCCGTCGGGGTAGATACCGATCGGGATGGGCTGCTCGATCGAGCTGACCCGCACGCCCGGCCACGGGATCCCGTCTCCGGCGAGCGGGTCGGCGGTCTGCAGGCGCACGATCAACTGGTTGGCCTGGGGGCCCTCGGTGAGGCGCAGCCGGCCGGGGAGGTCGAGGTTCGCCTGGAGTTGCTGCCGCTTGGCGATGATGACCTGCGCGGACGTGTTCTTGCCCGGCGGGAGCGTCACCATCGCGTACCACCCGGTGTCGGTGAACACGATCCGGGAGACGTCGACCGCGGGCACGCCCAGGGCCACCAGGGCGCGGCGGAGCGCCGTCTCCTCCTCGGTGTCGCCGGTAACGCCGGCCTGGCCGATGTTCACGCCCATTCCGTCCGGCAGAGGCGCGGTCTTCGCGGCCTTGATCTGCAGGTTGAAGCGTTCGTGACGGGTCCTCACCAGCCATGGCACGTACACCGCGTACGAGGCGATCGTGACGACGCCGCCCGCGATGAGGGAGGGCACGGACGGTCCGGTGACGGCGCCGATCGCGGTGTTGATCACGGTCCCGGTGGAAGCGATACCGAGCGACGCGGCGGCGCCGTTTTTGACCTTGAGGCCGCCCCAGGCCAGGCCCGCCGAAGCGAGGGCACCCAGGCCGTACCCCACGTAGGCGCCCGGGTCGACGCCAACGGCGTGGTGCAGCCATCCCAGGCAGGTCATGCCCAGGGACACCGCGGCCGGGGCGAGCTCGTACCGCAGTCGCCCGCACCAGCCACACACGGCCGCCGTCATCCGCCTGGTACGGCCGTGGCTAGAGGTCTCCTCGGCGGATGAGGTGACGTGATCAGGCGGGTCTCGGGGTATGAACATGCCACGTCACCTCGCCAGGAGGGACGCGGACGGACGGGCAGGGCCTACGGTGCGCGAGGGCATCGGGGTGTTCCTCTGTTCGTTGGTTCCGGCGGTGCTCTCCGCCGTTGTCTGGCCGTGACGCCAGGTATTCGGTTGTGGTCGTGCGGGCCGGGAACCGGCCCGCACGATCTACGGTGCTTCGGGCCCGAGTGTCACCGGTTCGGTGGTCGTGTCCTGCCAGGCGTACGCCCACTCGTGCCGCATGGTCATCGATGTCTCCGGCGGCAGCTCGCGCGCGGCGATTGCCGTGACGGTCGTCTTCATGGCGTCCACGGCCGCCGTGCGTCGGTTGGTGCGCACGTTGGTCGGGGTGCCGGGTGGAATCGTGAACTCGAAGGTCACTCGTAACACCCGCGGGGCTTCTCGCTCCGCCATCGTTCCCCCTCTAGATCAGCAACAGCCCTCATTCTGCCTGATCTTTCGGTGAGAGTGGGAGTTCTCGGTGAGAGACAGCGAATCGGCGGCCCGAAATCAGGATTGACCGGGCCTGTTCCAGGAGCGCGCGCACGTTCTCCGGCAGACAAGGAGGGAGCAGCGGGTTATCTCGGGTCAGTGTGAAGCATCAGGCACGAAGCCAAGTAGCCGATGCCTTACAGGTATCCGCAGGGTCTTCGGCCAATTTCGGCACCACTAGCACCGCTCCTCCGTGGCGCTCGTTATCCCAGCGAGACGGTCCCGGCGGCCCTCGCTGGGGCGCATGCGAGAGGAACCCGAGCATGAGCACGATCGACCCGGACGCCGAGCTGAAGGCGCGGATTGCTGAGGTCAAGGAGCGGTTCGCGGCCGAGTCTGAGGACGGCACGCTGACCGTGCAGCACGACGACGGCCTCTACCGGCACCTGGTGGTCAGGATGCCGAGGTCGAGCGCGTACTGGTTCGAGGTGATGACCTGGCCCGGCGCCCTGGCGGTCACCGGTCATACGGGCACTTACGTCTTCCGCCGCGACGAGGACATGCTCGCCTTCTTCCGCATGTGCATGGGCACCGGAATCTCCTGGGAGGTGGACAGCCGCTACTGGGCGGAGAAGGTCCAGCCCCACGGCGAACGGGACGTCCAGACGTACGCCGAGGACCGTGTGAAGGCGTACATCAAGCAGGCTGCCGAGGAAGCCGAGGCCGCCCACCCGGGGCTGGTCGCGGAGGTCGAGGAGGAGCTGTTCGACCGCTACAGCAGCGCCGACCTGGAGACCGAGGCCGGCGCCAAGGCGGCCCTCGCCGTGTTCGAGTTCGACGGTTTCCATTTCGACACCACCGACTGGGAGTTCACCGAGTACGACTACTGGTTCCTCTACACCTGCCAGGCCCTCGCCTGGACCGTGGCCCAGTACGACGCCGCACTCGTTCCCACCGGATGATGTCCGGTTTGCGACTTCGGTTCGGTCGAACTGAAGTCGCAAACCGGGACGCAAACGACGGCGGGTCCTGCAAGTAGGCGGGGGCGGTACCGGCCGCCCTTCACGCGTCCGCCTCGAGGCGCCCGCGCGCCAGGTGCTCCTTGCAGTTGACGCACCGCAAGGTCCCCGGGCGGCGGGGGTGGTCTTCCAGGACCGTCGGCCCGCATGTCGGGCACGTCAGCCGGACGCGTTGCAGCGGGCGCGGCACGGCCGGGGCGGCGGGGCGGGGCCGCTTCGGCGGGGGGAACGACACCTCGAGTTCCACCAGGTCCACGTGACGCTCGGACGGGCCGATCGCGTCGACCTGGCAGTGCAGCGTCGCCGTACGCCAGCCCTCGAGCGGCAGCGTGGACGGCAGTTCGCCCCCGAGCAGCTCGGACAGCTCCTCGGCGAGCTCGTGATTCCCTGGGCCCGTCACCACGGCGTCCCGAAGCTCTCCGGGGCCAGGCGCTGTGCGGCGTCCCAGAACGCCCGCGCGGCCTCGTCCGGGGTGCGCAGCGTGTACGAGGTGATCGGCTTCGCTGCCGACAGCATCGGCACGCCGGCGATGCCGCTGGACTCTCCGACGGTGAACCCGCTCACGAGAGGTCACCCCAGTAGCCGGGGAGCGGGACCACGTCGATGCCGTCCTGCTCGGACAGGCGGGTCACGCTCGGGTCGGCGCTCCACACGCTGAGGCACTCGAACCGGTAGTGGGCGGCGCGCAGCCGCTCCCGCTTCACCACGGCGCTCGGCCGGAAGTCGTTGCGGCTCCGCATCAGGAGCAGGGCCGCGGGCACGCCGTGCCTGGCGAGCCAGGTGATGACACGCCGCTCCAGGCGCCGGTCTCCGCTCGTCATGACGAGCACGGTCTCCCCCGCCTGGTGCGCGCTCCGGGCGGCGGCCACGACGTCGAGGTGGGGCGGGCACTCGAGCATCGCGGAGTGGAACCGAGAGGCGTCTCGCGCCAGACCGTGAATCGCGGAGACGTCGACGAGACCGCCCTCGAGGTCGAAGACGGTCGCGGCGGTCCTCGGCGGGGCGTCGATGACGGTGGTCACTCGGTCTCCCCGTTGTAGATGCGGATCATCCGTACGGCCTTCTGGTTGCACGGATCGCACGTCATGACCCGGCGGTCGCCGGTGCCGCATATCGCCGCGGCGAGGGCGTCGGCGGCCCCGGTGGAGGTGATGCGAAGCAGGGTCTGGCCCTTCCGGCGGCAGGAGTCACACGCCCGGGTCTTCCCGGGCCGGGTGTTCTCCCCGCACGCAACCAGGGCCAGGCGCTCCTCGAGCTCGGGCAGGGTGGGGGCTTCGGCGACGGTCATCGGTTGCAGTCCTTCGGAGCGCGCGACTTGTGGTGGGCGATGGTCTGGAGGTCGCTCCCGACCTGCTCGTATGCGGTCATCTCCTGGCAGGCGGTGCACCGGTAGGCGATGAACCGGCGGAAGGGGACGGTGGTGGACGTTGGGTGTCCCTGGCGGCCGCCGGCCATCTCGCCGGGGCCCGCGTCGCCGCACCACTCGCACGACGGGTCGTGGTGGGTGATGACGGGGGCTGTCGTCCACCTGGACCAGGTGATCGGGCGGCCCACATGCTCGGCGGGCAGGGGCGCCTCGGCGTACGTCACCGGGGCCGGGACGGCGCGCAGGTGGCGGCCGCGCGGGTTCGGCGCGGCGGCGGGGACCGGCAGCTCCTCGGCGACGCCCGCAGGGACGATCCGGGGCTTCTCCGGCTCCGGCTCACCGCGCAGCGCGCGCAGGCAGGCCGGGCAAATGGACGACTCGGTGACGGGTCCGTCCCACGGGCGTAGGCCCGTCTCGAGCTTGCACTCCAGGGGCACGGTGAACACGGGCGACGCCGGGACCGTGGCGCCCTCCTGGGCCACGTGCAGCCTCTGGCGGCCCGCGGCCCGCACGATCAGCCGCCCGGCCCACAGGGGCACCACCGTCGACTCGACGGCGAGGGCGCTCACGGCTGCACCTGCGACTCGGCGGTCCGGAGCGCGTCGGTGACGTGGGCCCACATGGTCGCCATACCGACGGCCCGTTCGCGGTACATCTCGAAGTCGTCGGCCAGCCCACGGTAATAGGACGCGTCGAGCATCTCGCGCATGCCCTCGAGCTGCTTCGCCTGCCCTCGGTACGTGTCCACCTGCTTGAGAGCCAGCTCGGCAGCTTCCGCCCACCCCACGGCCTTCTCGGCGGCCTCCGCCGCGGTGACACTCATCGGGCACGCCGGGTGAGGAGCTGGACCAGGCCGACGCGCTTGGGATTCTGCCGGTGGATGCTCCAGCGGGTGGCATGGGCGCCGTGCTGGGTAAGGCACAGCACTCCGGCCGGCACATGGCAGGTCGGGCACGCCACCGCGTACGCGCCGTGCTGGAACCGGGCCGCCGTCTCGTGCGCACTGGCGTGAGCAGCGTCCGCGGCCGGGGTCGGTATCAGAAGGGGCAGGGAGGAGATCACGCCTCGCCTCCCGGGCCGGACTGGGCGGGGAGGAGGAAGCGGTGGCAAGTCAGCTCCATGATCGGCCGCGTGCGGTGCATCCAGAACTCGGCGGAACCTTCGCTCTGGCCGCACTCCGGGCACGGGGGTGCGGTGATGGCGGCCGAGTCCCAGCGGTCCGTGAGGGGCGGGACGTCGATCGCGGCCGCGGCCGCGGCGTCCAGCTCCAGATACTGCACGCCCGGCTCGGGAACGCGGACCACGTCGAGCTTGTGGGCCCCGCGGCCGTCCCAGTCGGCGACCATGATCTCGAGCGGAAGCCCATCGGCCTCGAGGGGCGCGTCCAGGAGCCGCACGATGGGGCTGAGAACGGCGACGCGGCGGGTAGTGATGGTCATCGGGTTGCGCCTTTCTGGGAGGTGGCGGCGGGAGCGATGTGCGGGCGGGCGTCCTCCCGAACGTCACCGTCGAGCCGGTACAGCCACAGGCCTTCGTCGGTCAGCGCGGCGCCCCGCTGGTACCGGGCCTCACCGCGGCCTCGCTCGGCGCTGTCGCCCCACTCGATCGGGACTGTGAGTACGTCCTTCGGCCCTGCTCGGAGCGATGCCGGGACGGACAGGACCGCACCTCGGTACGGGCCATCCGCGAAACTCACGAAGGACCGCTCCGTGGGCTCCTCGACGCCCTCGCCGATCCGCTCCGCCAACGCCAGGGACCAGGCGAAGACCTCGGGGGCGGTCGGTGACGGATCGAAGCCGAGAACGGCGCGCAGCGCGGCGACGGCGGTGAGCAGCTCGGTGTAGGCGGCGAGCGGGAAAGCGTCGTCCCAGCGGTCGCGCAGGAGGGAACAGGCGGCCTTGTCGGCGACCTCGGCGAGTTCGATGTCCACGTCGCCGCGGGAGAGATAGGTGCCGCCGCGCTCGTATACGCCGCGGGCCAGGTCGAGCAGGTGCTCGCGGCTCACGGTCGGCGGGATGGGCGTGCCGTCCGGGGCGTAGACCTGGAGGGACAGATTCGGCGTGGTGCTCACGGAGGGGCATCTCCTAGCGAGGTACGGGAGGGCGGGCCAGCCCTCAGTTCCAGTACGTCTAACCGGCGATTCTTGTTACGGTTTTCGCGTTTCCGCTGGTCAGCGGCCCGGTAAGTTCAACGATCACAAGGGACATGCGGGCGTGCCCGGACTCCACGGGCTCCCCCATGACGGGGTACGGGCCGAGCAGATGCTCGGCGTCGTCGTCCGGGAGCAGGTGCCGGGCCTTCGGCTGATCCGGGTTGGGAGTCACCAGGCCGTCGACGTACGCCTTCACGGTGGGGCTCCAGTTCAGGGGATCCCGAGACCGCTTGATGCTCCGCGGGTGCAGCACGAAGAAGATCGCCGCGCGCTCTAGGCGGGGCACGCGCATGGGCGCGATCAAGCTGGTGGCGTCCGCGCGCAGGCCCTTCCGGATCCGGTGCTCCACCCGCCAGTTCGGATGCCTGTCGTTGCTGGTCAGCATCTTCTCCGCGTACGGCATGAGCAGCACCCAGTGCCGCCCGGGGGCGGGCAGCATCGCGAGCAGCGGCGCGACGTCGGGCTCCGGTGGCGTGGCCGGCAGGCCCGGGTGCGCGGGCGCGGCCTTCTTCCGTACGGCCTTCTTCTTCTGCGCCGCGGCAGGGGCGGCCGCCTCGCCGCGGCGGCGCGCCATCAGGGCGGTGTACTCCGCCGCGGTCATCCTGGCTACCACGGGATCAGCCCTCCAGAGCAGCGGTACCGGCTTCGGTGAGCCGCCAACGGTTGCCCAGGTGGCCCAGTAGCGTCCTGCCGTGCTCCGTCTCGACCGCCACCCACCCCTTCTTCTCCACGCGCTTCACCGCGGCGTCGGCCTTCCGCCCGAACTGGCCCCAGGCCGTGCCATGGCTGCGCTCGCTGGTGTCGCGGATGGTCGGCTGTCCGCGGCCGGGGCGCACGGTGAACACCGCGCCGGCCTGGATCAGTCGCAGCGTGGCGGCCTCCCCCGGCGTGGGCGGGGCCGGGGCGTCCAGGGTTCGCACCAGGCCCGCGTACTCGATGCAGCGTCGGCAGGTGGGCGGCAGGTCCTCGAGCGGGCCGCCCAGGTACAGCGGGTTCGTACGGCCCGGCGTCTCGCACAGAGCACGTCCCGCCGTATGCCGCCGGGCGCGCCCGGAGACCAGGTCGACGGCCGCCGTGACGTGCCGCAGCGCCCCCCCGACGCCCGTGTGTCGGGTGTTCTCCCGCACGCTGAACGAGACCGGCGTCGAGGCGGTGACCAGGTCCCAACGTCGCTTCTCCGCCGCCAACTTGGCCGCGGCCTGCGCCTCGCGCTCCTGGCGCCGCGCCTCCTCGGCGGCGCGCTCCCGAACGATGCTCTCCGGGAGCTCCGGGGCGAGGCCGCGCTCGTCGGCGACCAGCAAGGTGAACCCGTCCACGGACGGCGTGTGACGCAGGCCGGGGAAGTGCCGGCCCAGGACGGCCGTGCACCAGTCAACGCCGCGGCGCTGGATCACGTCCTCCATTCGGGCGATGCTGCGGCCGCCGATCGGCCCGGCGTCCCTCCCCCGGGCCTCCCTCCGAACGTCCTCGTACTCCGGGTACGCCGGTTCGGGGTCGGGTTGCGGGAGCCGGACGGTTACGACGATGCGACGGGGCATCGGGGGTTCCTCTCTTCGGGTTACGGCGGTGCTCTCCGCCGCGCGGCGTCCCGGTGGGCGCCCGGGGACTACGTACGGTGAGGTCAGGACTTGCGTGCGGGTTCGGCCCGGACGATGGCGAGGGACTGGACCAACAGGTCCGCATCGGTCCGCGGGTCGGCGCGCCAGTGCAGCGCGTAGGAACCGGCGATCGTCGGCCCCTCCACGGTGTGCAGCGTGGGGTGCCGGTCGACGGCGCGCTGTTCCCACACGTCGGCCGGGAGGGTGGCGCCGCCAACTCCGTTGTCGGGGCAGGTGATTACGACCACGCGGTCCGCGATCTCCGCGGTGAAGCCTCCGGCATACGCGAACCGCGCCGGGCGCTGCGCCGGGGCTCGGCGTGCGGGCCGAGTGCCGCGCGGACGGTAGGGTCCGCGGGATCCGCCGTGCGGTACGGGGTGCTGCCGAATCCACTCGTGGCCGCGGTCGGTGAGCTTGACGGGGGCCATGTCGTTGCCACTGTCCGTGACGTACCCGTCGGCGGTGAGCTTGTGGAACGAGCGCTGATTGACGACGTACTCGGTTCCGGAGAGTCGGTAGCGGAGCCGGGGCTCCACCTTGAACTGGGCACCGGTGTCGCCGGCCTCCGCGATGGTGCGCAGGAGGGTTTCGACAGCGGGCGTGAAGTGTTGAACAGCAGCGAACAGTTCAGTGCCCGAGCCTCTGACCTGCGCACTGAACAGTTCCGTGCGCACTTCGGCGGGCCTGCTCTGCGCGCCCATCTGTTCAGTACGGCGCCCGGCCGAGGGCCCAGTCCGTTGTCCGCGAGGCTCTGACCTGCGAACTGAACGATCCGCCGCGTCGGCTGAACCGTCGACTGAACTCTTTCGTGCGCGACTGAACTGTTCGCTGCCGTCCGACATGAAGTCGGGCATGTGAATCTGCTCCTTGGCGGGGCTGAGCGGAGAATCGTTCTGAGCGAAGAATCGAACGGGTCGAACAGCCGGGTTGTTACGCCTTCACCGGCAGGATGGCGTCGATCGAGGTGTCCCAGGCGCGGCCGAACCACCGTGCTGCGTTGCCGAGCCGGCCGGGGAAGGCCTGCGCCAGCAGGACGCCGGCGGCGAGCGTGAGCGTGAGCGCCAGGTGCGCGAGGAACCAGCCCACGACCGCGAAGACAACTCCGGCCAGGACGCCGAGAGTTGCGACGGTGGGCGGGACGATGGCCGGATGCGCGACGGCCAGGAGGCCGAGGGCGTACGCGGCGAGCTTGAACTTGCCGAGCCAGTTCGGCATCGGGGGTGCTCCCTCTTCGTGGTTTCAGGCGGTGCTCTCCGCCTTCGAGGAAGACTCTACGGGGTTACCCATGAGTAGCCGACAATAACTCCAATTGTTGTCGGTAATCTGAGAGCCTTGACCACGACAACCTGCGGGAGTCATCCGTGAGCAGCATCGGCAACGTCGGTGACGCGCGTTTCGCAGCCACCCGGAACTATCCGAGTGCGCGCGAGTTCATCGAGTTCACCGACGACGACGGCGCCACACTCGGCTGGACGTTCGCGGCTACCAGCCGTGGCACCGGTTTCGGTTGGGTCCTCGCGGCGGACGGCCGCCTGAGCCCGGCCACCGACACCTACCGGTCCGACGCCGAGGACTACGGCCGCCGAACCGCGCTCGACAACCCTCGTCCCTCCGGGCGCCCGTGAGCGCCGTCGACCAGGCGCTCGATGCCGTGTACGCCGCGGCCCGCGAGGACCAGGAGGCGCACCGGATCCGGATCCCGGGCGAACTTGACGCCATCGCCGAGGACCTGACGGAGACCCTGCGGCCACCGAAGCTACGCGCGGCCGGCTTCCGCTTCACCTACACCACTGAGGAGATCGCGTGACCGTCGAGGAAGCAGAGCAACTGCTCCAGCAGTACTACGAGCGGCTGGTCGCCTTCTTCCACCGCCGTACCAAGAACTTCCCGGCGGCGGAAGACCTGACCGAGCGCGTGCTCGTAGCCGCTGCCCGGGAGAAGGCGCCTCTGCCGGACTGGGATATCTGGATCTGGAGCACGGCGCACCGTGCCTACGACGACTACTTCCTCGAGGGCTGCGGGGTGCAGCCGTGACCTCCGAACCGATCGGCCCGGCGGCCGAGTACCAGAACCGGCAACGGCAGGCGGCTGACCTGGACTACATCCGCCGCTACTACGGGCTCGAACAACGCGTCGGGGTCCGCGTGGCGATCGGCGGACGGGTCCGGAGCAGCGGGCAGGAGGGGCAGATCGTCGACACGTCCGGCCACTACCTGATGGTTCAGTTCGACGGCGCCGAGCGGCCCTCCCGCCGGCACGTCACCTCGAACATGGAGTACGCCACGGCGGCCGGATGGGTCGCCGCAACGCCGGTCGCTGACCCGTGCGCCCGCGTACCGCAGGAGGCGTGACGATGGATCCGAACACCATGTACTCCGTCGACCTGTCCGGCCCGGCGCCCGACCTGGGCATGCAAGCGTGGATCGACGACCGCGACAGCATGCCCCGCGTCGTCTTCGCCGCCGAGCACCGGATCGAGACGTTCGGGACGGACGGCAGCGCCGGGCCGGACCCGTTCCTGCACGGCCTCCGTACGGACGGCTGGGCGGAGTTCAACGACTTCCCAGGATGGGCGGACCCCGCCCCCGGGTGGTCCGCCGTCCTCGACGTCGCCACCGACGAACTGACCATGTCCAACCCCGACGGCGTGTCCTTCTACCAGGGCACCCTCAACAGCTCGAGAACGTGGCGCCGCAGCGCCAAGAAGAACCGCATGTTCATCGCGCTCGCCGGGGACATCGCCGACCCGCGCGGAATCGCGGACGCCGTGGACGCAGGCCGCATGTACGCGCTGGTCTGCCCCATCATCGTGGCCATGCCTGGGAGGGGCCAGTGACCGCCGTCAACGAGAGGGCCGGGCTCGCCTTCTACGAGTTCATCGACGCGCGCCTCGACGAGGAACTGCGCACCAAGTACCCGACGACGGACAGTACTCCGGCCGTCGAGGAGTACCGGGAGAAGTACCGCGCCGCGAAGCAGGAGTACGACGACCTGGTTGATGCGCTGCACCGCGGCGACCAGGAGCAGGCGGCGGACCTGCTCTGGGGTCTCCGGAACCAGGCGTCCCCGTGGAAGAGGCACCCCGACTACCCCGAGCCGATCTCCGACGGCACCATGCCGTGCCCCGTCCCGGCCCCCGAGACCGGGCACCCGTGCACGAAGCGGATCCCGAAGGGCTGGACCTCGGCCGAGGGGCACGGAGGCGGGCACTTCTGGCAGTCCCCGAAGGCCGCCGAACTGCAGGAGTCCGGCGTGCACATCGACTACCGGGCCCTCCTGTCCGGCCAGCCAGCGGAGTCCCACATGCCGAAGGACTGCACCCCCGCATGCTGGCAGTGGTGGGACCGATGAGCCTCCGCGACCAGGGCGAGGACGAGATCGTCGACGCCGAGCTCGTCGACGAGGAGCACGGCGTCGTCCTGGCGCTCGTCGACGAACCGCCCCCACTCGTCGACTCCAACACCGTCCTGTTCCCGGGCCAGGAACTGCCCACCGCGGCCGACGGCCCGCAGTACAGCGATCGGGACCTGTACGTCAGCGAAGAGACCGCCGCGCTCCTCGAGGAGACGGATCCCACGGGGACGGGGCCGATGGTGGCCTTCACCGCGTGGTGTGCGCAGCACGGCCGCATCGCGGTGCCGTGCACTACGGCGACGTACACCGAGTACGCCCGGCACCTGATGGCCCGGGGCCTCAAGGTCTCCACGATCAAGACCTACATGTCCCTGATCAAGACGGCGATGCCGCCGGGGAAGAAGCCCGATAACAGCCTCTACCTGCGGCTTCTGGACAACTACCGGAAGAACAACAAGCGGGCCCTGCGCACCCGGCGGGCATTCCCGATCACCCTGCCGTACCTGATTCCGATGATGGCGAAGGCGGAGGCCGAAGACCGGCCGATCGGCTGGCGCGACTGCGCGATGCTCGCGTTCGGGTACCGCTTCCTGGGCCGCAGCGTCGAGGACGCCAACCTCGAGATCGAGGACCTGACGTTCATCAACGGCGGCCTGTTGGTCTGGCTCCCGGAGGACAAGACGCACGACGAGGAGCAGAACCTCGTGCTCATGGACCGGCCGGACCTCCAGCTCGTCCCGCGGCTCACGCGCTGGCTCGACTACATGGCATCTCAGGGGATCACCTCCGGGCCGGTCTTCCGGCACGTCCTGCGCAGCGGCAAGGTGGCCACCGCGGAGACCCGGTTGAAGACGGCGACGAGTCGCGGTCTGCACCTGCGCGGACAGACCATCAACGACCGTGTGAAGTACTGGTTCGCGGCGGCCGGACTGGTCACCGACGGCCGCCACGTCTCCTCGCAGGGCGTTCGCGCCGGCGCCGCGACCGACCTGGCCCAGAACGAAGCGACGGACGAGGAACTCGAGCGCGCCGGCCGCTGGAGGCCCGGCTCCCGCGTTCCCCGCACCGTGTACGTGCGCCCCGCCCAGGCCGAGAGGAACGACCCGTTCGTCAGGGTTCCCGTGCACAAGCCCGCCGCTACGTAACGACAGGCGTCGGCGTGGCGGCCGGGCTGCTCGGGCAGTTCATTCTCAGATAGCCCGCGCGAGAGGGTGCTGGCTGCTACGGTTTCACTACTGGTCCCCGCGCGAGCGGGGGTGGTCCGAGTTCGTTTAGAAACCGACCGCGACGGACGAACCTTTCCCCGTGCACACGGGGGTGGTCCGGCTCGGTCTGGGGACCGCCACGCAGTGTGGTCTCGATTCCTCGCGCGCGCGGGGGTGATTCGGGCTTGCTTGTTTGCTCGGTCGGAGCAACTGCACCGCTGCGGACTGGTCTTCGCCAAGCGGAGCATGCACAACAGCGCCGCCCCCTCCTGCACCATGCGGGAGGGGGCGGTGTTCTGCGTTCGGGGTACTCAGAGGGCCGAGACGAAGCGCGACCAGGCAGAGGCCGAGACGATCACAGCCGGACCCGGGTTTTTCGAATCGCGGACGGGCACGACGCTGGGATAGTCGTCGCACACCTCCACGCACTGGCCACCATCCGAATTGCTGTACGAGGATGCCCGCCACGTGGCAGACGTCAGGTCGGGTCGGGAGTACATGCCTTGTGCTCCTTGATCAGGTTCGCGATGAACTCGGCGGACTGCTCCGGGGATAGAGCCTTGTCACGTAGCAAATCGTAGGACAAGCGCAGCGCCTCTACCCTCCCTGGCTCCTCGATCAGGTCTCCGCCCGTACTGCTCTCCGAGTAGACGACCGACTTCCCGTCCGGTAACCACAGGACAGTGAGCGACCCGCCCAGCAGGCTGTGCATTCCCGCAGCGAACGGGACAACTTGGATGGCGATGTTCGGCTGCTCCATCCAGTCGAGCAGCGATTCAAGCTGATCGATCCAGACCTTCGGGTCAGCCGCTATCCGTTGGAAGGCGGCTTCGTCGATCAGGGCCCGGAAGTGGGGGGCGCCCCCGCCGCGCAGCATGTCCTGACGGCTCATGCGCGCCGCCACGTCGTCCAGGAGGTTGACGTCATCCCTGTCTCGTCGGCCGAGCCCCAGGACTTCCGTGGCGTACCCCTCAGTCTGGAGCAGCCCCGGGATCACGCCGGACGAGTACGTGTACTGCACGCTCGCTCGGCGTTCCAGATCCATGAACTTTGCGTACCTGTCTCCGAAAGCCTGATCGCTGGCCAGAGTCCACAGCTGTTGAAGCTGCGTCCGGGTGCCGTACACCCGGTCCAGCGCCGCCATCACCTCTGGGCTCCCGAGCCGCGCTCCAGTCTCCAGTTTGTGTAGGTACCCACGGTCGTAGGTCGTCTCGTCCTGGAGATCCTGCAGGCTTTTTCCGGACTCCTCACGCAGGCGCTTCAGCGTCGTGTACAGCATGCTGCGCGCGTTCGAATCGGCTGATTCGGACTTGCGTTTGGGCATCCAACCCCCCTTGTGGCCTATGGCAATTGGGCTACAGCGCCGCCCTTCCGAGAGTAGCCACCCATGCCCAAACTTGTAACCAGAACGACCCCCCGCCACTCACGAGAAGGGGCCAGCCCATGGGCGCATCGCCTCCCCACTACCACCCCGCGTACGGCTGGCGGCTCGACCGCGTCCCCGGGCAGCGCATCACCGCGTACGAGACCGAGAACGGGTCCCTCTTTCACCTCCCGCTCGTGGTCCTGCTCAACGACCGAATCCGGGGCGAGGGTGGCATCTGGATGTCCCGCGCCGAGGCCGAGCAGTTGCACGCCGAGCTGTGCTACATGCTCACCGAGGACCCCGCCGCCGCTCTGGACTGCCAGCGATCCGACGCGACGAGGACGCGCTCGTGAGAGACGCATTCCGCGCCGCGTACCACACCGTCAGCGCAGCAACCGGGGTCCTGTTGATCGTCATGATCTTCGGCTCCTGCGGCCTCGCCATCGGCTTGGTGGCGACGCTGTACTGACCTCCCAGACTCCCTGGCCCGAACCTCCCCAGGAAACCGGCCAGGGCCTCCGCCCCGCGCCTCTGCACGCGGGGTAGAGAACGGGGTTCCCGGCCGGCCGTCTCCCACGCCGCCCGGCCGGGAACCCTACGCGCCCGTTCCCTCGGACGGGCAGAACAACGGCCCCCGCCCCCGGCGCTGGATACGCCGGGTGGCGGGGGCCCGCAAGGAAGACACCGGCGCTGATGTCCGCGCCGCCCCAGAACTCCCCCGGCTCGGTTGCCGGGGGCGCACAGAAAGAAGTTCACGACACAAGGAGGTAGCAAGTGAAGCCCTTCGCTCTCACCTACGCCGCTCCGCGGCCCCCGGCCCCGGCGACGCCCTTCACGTACGACGCCGCCCGCCAGATGAGCACCTGCCCTGACGGGGCGCTGGCTGCGGAGAACTACCCGCTCCTGCTCGGAACCTCATCCACCACGTCGACCGCGGGCAGCGCGACCCACCGCGACGACGACTGACATGACCGCCCTCATCCTCACGTCCGAGGACGACGTCACCGCGGACATGGTTGTTCATCGCCTTGTCCGGCAGGGAACACCCGTCCTGCGGGTGGACCCTGCCGATATCCCCGGCCGTGTGGCCCTCACCGCCCGCGTCACTGCGGGCGGTGGGGTGGCCGGCCACATCACCACCGACCGCCAGCGCCTGCCCCTCGACGACGTGCGGTCCATCTGGCTGCGCCGTCCCGGCCGCCCGGGGGCCGGAGCCACGGAACAGGCGGAGTGGGTGGCCACCGAGACCGAGCGGGCGTTCTACGGCGCGCTCCGCGCCACCGGCGCCCCCTGGATGAATCACCCGGACGCGGTCAACCGGTCCCGCTACAAACCCTGGCAACTCCATGCGGCCCACCAGGCGGGCATGCACATCCCCGAAACGATCTTCACCACCGTTCCGGATGATGCCGAGCGGTTCGCCGCCACTGGGCCGATCATCGTCAAGTCGGTCAGCGGCAAACATCCCGAGGACCCGCCGAGCACCCTGCCGACATGCCGCGTGGAGCCGGGCGCGGACTTCGCCGGGGTCGCAGCGTCTGCTACGTGTCTGCAGCAGGAGGTGGCCAAGGGCGCCGACCTGCGGCTGACGGTGGTCGGTAGCCGGATGTTCCCGTGCGTCATCGAGCCGAACGACGGTACGACAGTGGACTGGCGGTGGCTTCCGGCCGACGAATGCTCGTGGGCCATCCGGGAGATCCCGGCAGCCTTGCAGGCGTCCGTTCAGCGGTACATGGCCATCGCTGGTCTGGTGTACGCGGCGGTCGACTTCGCTATCGACGCGGCCGGGCGGTACTGGTTCCTCGAAGCGAACCAGGGCGGCCAGTTCGGGTTCGTGGAGATCGCCACGGGCGCCCCGATCTCCCAAGCCATCGCCGACTGGCTCACGTCACCGATTGGAGCGACACCGTGTCCCGGCTGACCACCGAGCGCTACTCTCCCGATATGGGCTACTACGACTACACACCGATGGACTCCCCGTATGAGATGAGCTGGCCCGCTCGGGACTGCAACACGTGTGGAAGCCCCGAACTCGCCTGGGCCTACCCCGTGAGAGAGGTGACATTCCCCCGGCAGATTTCTGCGGACGGCGACGTTCAAACGATCTCGCATGCCGCGCAGCCGTGGTTCGCGTGCGACCGCTGTATCGGTCTGATCAACGCGGGTGAGTGGGACCGCCTCGCCGTTATGGTCGGACGCCCCGAAGGGTACTTCCGCAAGCTGGCCGCCGCGCGGGCCCCCGCAGCGGCGTACCGATGGAAGCACCGCAAGCGGTTGCCCCGCTGACGCCCAAGCCGCTCTGTGCCCCCCGAGAACCCTATGTTCTCGGGGGGCACAGCCGTTGAGGTGTAACAGAACCTGGCCGTTGACGTTCGGGCAGTGAAGGGGGTGGCGCTTTACGTCAACCCCGCAGTGATCCGGAGGAACGGTGACGACCGCGACAGCCCCCCTCTCGCCCGAGACTGGCCGCTCCCACCTGCAGGAGAGCCTGTTCGCCTGGCTCGAGCCCGAAGCGCCACCTGCACCGGCCAAGGCCCTCAGCCCCGCGCCCGCGCCCGCGCCTGAGACCGCGACCAAGGCACAAACCCTCTGGGAACCCGACCCCGAGGCCCCCGTGACCCCGCCCGAGCCGAAGACGAAGCCCGACCTCTCCCACACCTGGGTCGTGGCCGCCACGATTGAGGTCACCCCGAAGATCGCGAAGATCGCCGACTACCGAGGCAGTTTCAAGGCCGCCGAAGGGCAGCGCATCGAGGCCCTGGACGTCTACTGCGACGGATGCCGACGACCGTACGACGAAGTCAAGGGCGACGACTGCGCCGCCCAGATCGACAACACGCACCTCATCGGTGGCGACCAGACGAAGCGGGCCAAGCGGAAGGTCCCCACTCCGCCCGCGAACGCCCGGATCATCGCAGGCGGCACCATCCATCGGCGCGGCATCGGCGCCTACATGTCGGGGGTCTCCCGGCCCCCGCGCTGAGCACGCGACGTTAACGCCGCCCGCCGTCCATGGTGCGCGGCGTGACTACTCAGCGAACTCAGCCGTCGAACGACGACCCGGTTGTCGCCCCCACCGACATCACCGGGCCGAGGGTCTCCGACAAGGTCGGACGGGAGGCCCTCGGGCTGCTCCTGCTCTCGTTCGGTGTGCTCGGCGGACTCGGTGCGCTGGGCGCCCTGCACTGGACCGCAGGTCTGTCCGCCGCCCTCATCGGCCTGTGCATCAGCGGGGTTCTCGTACGCCGCAACTCCACGCCCCGATGGCAGCAAGACGCCGGGGCCATCACCGCCTTCGCCGGATACGCAGGACTGTCCGCCGTTCTGTTCTATCTGCTGCCCCCGCTGGGGTGGCTGGCCATCAGTGCCCTCGTGGCCGCCGTCGGACTGTGGCTGTCCAGCGCTGAGGGGGCCTGATGCCCCGCCAGCTCTTCCCCGCGCTCCGGGGGCTCCTCGTCCCCCGAAGCGCCGCGGAGCCATCGCCCGCGCCCACCGAGACGAAGGACCTCCGAGCGGGAGGTGTCTACACGTCGGTGTCGTTCGCCGGCGTCACGAACGTGTGGGGCACCCCCGGCCGCGCGGATGGCTGGGACCTCGAGCGAGTCATCGTCGAGGGCTACGAACGGAGCATCTGGACCTTCAAGAGCGTCGAGGCCATCAGCAAGCACGCCTCCACTCTCCCGGTGCAGATCGGCCGCGGCGGCGACGAGCGGGAGTTCGAGGAGGTCCTCGAGGACCACCCTGTCCTGCGGCTGCTGAATCAGCAGGCCAACCCGCTCGAAACCGGCGACGTCTTCAAGAAGCGCCTGAGCGCCCAGTTGCTGCTCAGCAAGAAGGGCGTGTTCATCGAGAAGACGTACAGCCGCGGCGGAGTCCTGACCAGGCTCGACCTGCTGCCCCCGGACCGCGTCCGGATCATCCCCGACGACGAGAACGCGAGCTACGTCAAGCACTTCGAGTTCACCGACTACGCCGGACACATCCGCGAGCTCAAGCCGAAGTACGTCATCTGGCTGCGCGACCCCCACCCCACGGACCCCTTCTGCGGCGTGACCCCGCTCGAGGCCGCCGGCCTCTCGGTCGACCTGGACGTGAAGGCGCGCACCTACAACATCGCGTTCATCGACAACGACGGCCGCCCCGGCGGCATCGTCGGCATCGACCTGGACGGCGTCGACCCCGCGGAGGTCGAGCGGATCCAGAAGCGGCTCGCCCCGGGCGCGCACAACGCCGGACAGCTCACTCTCGTCGGTACCGGCCCCGGCGGCGTCACCTACGTCGACACCTCCGCCCGCCCCCGGGAGATGGCCTACGAGACCCTCTCCAGCACCGCAAAGAACGAGATCCTCTCCGCGTTCGGCGTCCCCGAGAGCATCGTCGGCAACGCCTCCGAGCGCACGTACGCCAACGCCGACCGGGAGGAATACAACTTCTGGGCGCACACCGAACTGCCTCACCTCAGCCTGATCGCGTCAGCGTTCGACCCGGACCTGTCGGATGACTGGGTGATCCGCTTCGACACCTCCCGTATCCAGGCCCTCGAGTTCCCCCGCCGGGAGGCCCGAAAGGAGTCCCGCGAGGAGTTCGACAAGGGGCTCATCAGCATCGACGAGTACCGGGTGGCCGCCGGACGTAAGCCGTTCGGCACCCCGCAGTCCCGCGCCCTGTGGATCAGCCCGCAGAAGGCGCCCGTGCCCGCCAATGACCAGGACGCGGCCGCGCTGGGCCTGGCTCCCGAACCGGGAGCCGGCACCGTCCCGGGAACCGTCCCGAACGCAGCACTTCCCACCGCCGACGGCGACCAGTCCGCCGCCGCGGCGGTCGCCGAGGCCCGCGAGCTCGAGGCATCCCCGACGGCCGCCGCCGACGTCGCCCTGGCCCGCAGGGAGGCCGCCCTCGAACTACCCACCGGCACGGCAGGCAGGGCGGCCGACGAGGTCGCCGCAGCCCGCGCCCAGAACACCGAGACCGGCCCAGGGGCCGCCGCTGACGATGTTGCCCGCGCCCGTGCCACCACCACGCAGCCCGAGGACGGACCCGCCGCCGAGGACGTCGCCGCGGCCCGTGCCCAGCTCGAGACGAAGTCCCTTACCGGCCGGGGCTTCGAGGTCACCGACGCCGACTTCGACGCCCTGGCCCTCGCCGTGCAGGCAGCCCTCACCGCGCTGCTCGCCCGCCAGCAGGGCGTCATCGTCGCCCGGCTCCGCGCACCGAAGACCCGCAAGCACACACGGTTCTGGGAGCCGGAGAACGAGCACGACACCCGCGGCGGCGACGCGAACATCGACGGAGACCGCGTCGTCAGCGCAGCCCGCTGGGCTGAGGAGACGACCAACACCCTCGCGCCGATCCTCCAGCAGGCCGCGACCGCCACCGCCCGCAAGCTCGGCCAGGCCATTACCGGCGCCGACACCGTGCCCCCGGCCGCCGTCGCCGCCGCTCTCGTCTCCGCGATGTACGCCGGAGAGGCCGTGACCACACTGCTCGGGGACCTGGCCGAGGAGCTGCAGAGCATCCAGAGCACCCCAGAGGCGGAGCTCACGCTCGAGGACCTGGAGCGTGCTGTCACCAGGTTCTACGAGGCGGCCACGCCCGTGCTCGTCGCCCGCGTCGCAGAGACGTGCGCCGTGTCCACCGTCAACGGGGCCGCCGACGCCGCGGCGGAGAGCGCCGGACCCGGAGTCGTCCGGACGTGGATCACGCGTCAGGACGACCGCGTACGGCCCGCCCACAAGGCGCTGCACGGCACAACCCTCCCCGCCGGCACCCCGTACGAGATCGCGGGCGCCCAGCTCCGCTACCCCGGCGACCCGTTCGCCCCCATCGGCCTGACCGTGAACTGCCGCTGCCGTCTGCACTACGACACCGACCCCCAGGAGTAACCCCGTCATGTGGCCCGCCATCTGGATCGCCTGGACCATCATCTTCGCCATCGCCGAGGGCATCGCCCTGGTCAACAAGAAGGAGAACGACACGCTCTCCGAGAACTTCCGACGCCTTTTCCGCACCCGCACCAGCAAGGCCGGCAGAGCGATCTTCGCGGTCGGATGGTTCGGATTCTCCGCCTGGTTCGCCATCCACATACTCACCGAAACCATGTAGGCCCCGGCCACGGCGTCGCGCCCACGCGGTAGGGCGCGACGTAAACCGCCACCGGTGTGCATGGTCCGCGGCATGCAGAATCGCCCCGCCGCTGAGCACGCTGAGTTCGAGGTCAAGGCCGCCCGCCGTAGGTGGAACCCCGCCCTGCATCCACGGGACAGCAAGGGGCGCTTTATCGAGACGGGCGGCACCGTCCGGCTCTGGGGCGGCAAGCTCGCGCGCGTCGTCCGGGCCCTCCCCAACGACCGCATTCTCGTCCAGGACCAGACCGGCCAGAACAAGTTCAACGGCCGTCGGCACACCACCAGCGCCAAGTGGGTGTCCATGGTGGCCCGGCCGGACGGCTCCGCGCCGACCGACAACGAGAACAAGGTCCAGGAGGAGGACGAGAAGCGGTTCACCGACCCGCGGCGCGGCAACGGTGTCGCCCGGGACGACGACGGCGACCCGGACACCCCCAACGACCCGCACAACGCGGACGACAGCGGCCGCCCGATCGGGGAGGACGACGACCCCGTCGGCCCCCGCGAGAACGACGACCAGGACGAGCCCGAGGACGGCAAGCTGCCCGTCAACGTGCACGCCCTGCCCAACCGCAGCAACGGGCCGGGACGGTTCCGGGACACCGCGGCGCTCCGCCAGCACTTCCTCGACCTCGCCGACCAGCCGGGCCAAAGGCCAGAGATGGCGCAGTTTCTCCGGTTCGTCGCAGGGGACGACGGCCACCTCGAGATCGCCCACGGCGGCCGGCTGCTCGCGCTTCGCGACGACTCCACCGGCCGCTGGTACCTCACCGCCACCGGCACAGGCCAGCGGATGGACGCGGCCGGCGACTTCGCCACCTCGGCCGAAGCCCTCGAGTTCGCCCGGAAGCTCAACACCAACACCGGCGGGTCACCCGTGACGACCGGCGGCTTCGACTTCTCCAGCCCGAACCTGGATCAGGCCGCCAGGACCTGGCGCTCCCCCCAGGGCGAGAACATCCAGGCCACCATCAAGCGGACCCGCCGCGAGTTCGACAGCTCCCGCCCCGACGCTCCCGCGGCCCCAGCCGCCACCCCCGAAGCACCGTCCGGCGACAACGCCCCGAAGCCCGACGCCCCGCGGCCGGACGCCCCGGAGACGGACGGCGACAAGCCGGCCGAAGAGGAGCGCCTGGAGTTCGACTGGAACCCCGACGGTCTGGTCACGCTGACCATGCCCGCGGCGGTCGCCGAATGGCTGCTCGAGCCGGACACCTGGGACGGGAAGGACGCAGACACCCGCAAGGCGCTGGAAGGGGCCAAGCGGCGCAAGGACGGCACGCTTAGGGTCACCGCTCCGATGGACGTGCACCACATCCTGCTCGAGCAGGCCGGGGCGCTCTCCGGTGACGGAGGAGACGCCGAACCGAACGAGATCCGCGGCTTCAACAACTACGCCAAGCGCATCGGCGACGCCGACGAGGAGATGCGTCGGCGGAAGGCCGAACGGGACGCCAACGCACCGGACCAGGTCACCCTCACCCCCGACGAGGTCAACGCACCCGCGGCCGCCGCCCGCGCCGCCAAGGCCCCGTCTGCGATGGACGACAGCGAGATCCGCGACGAGATCGTCTCCCTGATGGAGCAGGAGATGGCGAACGGCGGCGAACTGTCGGGAGTCGACCGCACCCGTCTGCGAGTCCTCGAGGCCGAGGAAGCGCGTCGCGCCGGCCGGAAACCGAAGGAGGAGCCGAAGCCCAAGACGCCCGCGGAGGAGCCGGGCGGCCTGTTCAACGTCGCCCCCGACGAGCCGCAGCAGTTCGTGGCCGATCCGAACAACCCGGACGACCAGGCCGACGACCCCTTCGGCACCCCGGACATGTTCGCCGACGCCGAGGGACGCGACACCAGCCGACTGCGACCCCCGCAGGCCCGCAAGCCTGCCGACTTCCGAGTCGGGGACCGCTTCGTTGACGCAGACGGCCGTACGCACGCTGTGGCGGAGGAGCCAGTGCGCACGCCGCGCGGACGCGTCCGCGTCGTCGACGAACGAGGCCGGGAGCACTTCCTGGCCCCCGACAAGGAACTGCGAGTGCTGCACTCGGACGAGGAGGCCCCGCCCGTACCCGAGGCCGACGCGCCCGCCGCCGACGAGCCGGAGACCGACGCCCCGGCCGCAGGTACCCCCGACGCCGAAGGCCCGGACGCCTCTGCCCCGGCACCGGACATCGACGCTCCGGAACCCGAAGACACCCCGGCGCCGACCGGCGCCCCCGTTGACGAGATGGAGACCGCGCGCGCGATCCTTGACCAACTGCCGGACCTGCCGCCCCTGCCGAGCCTCACCGGCCTCTCCCGGCAGAACAAGGACGACGTCCGCCGGATCCGGGACGACTACGCCAAGATCCGGGAGTCCCTCGACGGCATCCTCGCCGGGGAGCCGCCGACCGGCGACGCCCGCGAGGACCTGCGGCGCGTCCGCGAACAGCTCGACTACGTGGCGGGCCGACTGCGCGGCGACCACCTGCCCGACACCGACGCGGCACAGACTGCACGGGCCGGGATGCTCGAGCTCGGCCAGGACCTGGACCGCGCGCTTGCCGCGCTGCCCGAGCGGGCCCCCGAGCCCCAGGGCACCGGCCCCAACGGCGGCACTCTGTTCCACCCGTGGGACATCCGCGAGGGCGACCTGGTCCGGTTCGACGCCGAGAACCCCGCCGCCCGTGACCGCAGCCTCGCCTCGTACTACGGCGCCTCCACCGGCGGGGCGTCCAGCGCGTCCGGAGAACTGGGACGGAGCCTGGTCGGCTACCAGAGCCGCCGCTGGAACGAGGACCGGCAGCGCTGGGAGAACGAAGACCACCGGCACACCGCTGTCATGCCTCCGCGCGGCCTGGTCGAGCGGTTCACCCCTGAGCAGTGGGACGCCTGGCAGCGCCCGGGGCAGGACGAGGACCGGGACACGGCCGACAACGCCACCGCGCCCGACGCCCCCATCCGCGAGACGCCGCTGGCGGACATGACCGACGACGACATCAAGGAGGAGCTGGAGGAGCTGCAGGCGTGGCAGGACCGGCACGTCTCGAGCACTGGGGAAGGCCCGCGCGTCCAGGGCAGTGCCATGCTCGCGCTCTCCCCTGTCGCCAACCGCCGCAGCGTGCTGCACGAGGAGCAGCGCAACCGCGACAACGCCCGCCGCGACCGGGAGAAGAGGGACAGGGAGAAGCAGGAGCGGGCCGAAGCCCTCGCGCGCGCCGAGATCGGTAAGCGGAACGATGACGGCTCGTACCCGGTGACCGTCGATGGTGAGGACGCCGGCACCGTCAGCCAGCTCGCCCGCAAGTGGCGGTACACCGACGCCGAAGGCCGCCAGTCTCCCGACCTCTACCCGAGCCGCGCCCAGGCCGTGGCCGCGCTCGTCCTCAACCGCGACGTCCGTCAGAACAACGACGCCGAGCACGCTCGCCGGGATGAGGCGCGCACGCAGACGCCGAACGGGTGGACTCTCGGCGACCGCGCCGACGTGGCAGAGAACGACATCATCCGGATCCCCCGGATGGGCCGTGATCGTGACGGCAGGCCGTACCCCGAGAGCTGGGGCCAGCCGGTCCGCGTCAACAGCGTGGAGCACCAGGACGACGGCACGACGATCGTCCGCTTCAGCAACCCCGACGGCTCGCACGCCTGGGGAAGCCCCCTGTTTTTGCGGGGCCACGACGACACGTTCGCGTGGGCTACCGACCGCACCCGTCCGGAGCCGACTCCCGCGTGGCGGCACGAGCTCCGTCCCCGGATGGCCGACATCGGCGACGACGTCGCCACGCTGCTCAACCACGCCGACGGGATCGACGACCGGGACCAGGAGCGGATGCGGCGCCTGGGCGAGCTCATCCACCGCGTCGAGGGCGGTGACACCGAGGATCTACAGGCTGACCTCCGCAAGATTCGCGACGAGGCCGCGTGGCTCGAGGAGCAGTTCAGCCGCGAGGACCTGCCGTTCGAGACGCGCCGGTATAAGTCGTGGGCGGTGGCCGCGCGCCGGAAGGCTCAGCGCGCCCTCGACCACCCTGACTTCCAGCACGGCAGCGCACCGGATGCTCCCACCGCGCCCGACGCGAACACGCCCGAGGGTGGGGTTCCGGGCACACCGAGCATGGGCCCCGGGCTCCCTGACGACGAGTTTGCCGCGGTGCGGCAGCGCTACGGCGGCGACATGGTGCCCGCGTCCGAGGTCCAGCGCGGGGACTGGGTGCACACCGTCTCTCGTGACCCCGCCTACAACGAGCCGATGCACATGGTGGGGCGCGTCATCGACGTCACCCCCGTGCTCAGCAACGGGCAGGTCCGCATCGAGGTCGAGGCGCACGTCAAGCTCAACGGCAAGGACACCGTGCGGAACGAGTTCGCGTTGATCCGTGCCGCTGACCTCGCGGAGCGGCTCCCGGAGGGCAACCCCGGACGAGAGGACTCCTCCGACCTGGCGCGCCGAATCGAGGGCAATCTCGCTCAGCATCGTGCGTCCAAGATCCCTGTGCCGGAGGGCTGGCAGGCCGTTGACGGCTCGCAGATTCAGCCCCGCCCCGGCGACCGCTACCGGATCGTCGCGCGCAGGGGTGGCGGCTCGGGCCCCAACCAAGGCCCCGAGCACATGAACGTCACGGTGGAGCGCCCGGCCGAGCGAGAGGGCTACTGGCGCGTTCAGGGCCAGCCCTTGAGCTTCCGCCCGAGCGACATCGTGGCCATCCCCGACGACGCCGGAGCGCAGCACAGGGACGACGCACCCGACGCCAGCCTGCCGAACGCGGACGCCCCGAACGCGGACGCCCCGGACGCCGACGACCGCGCCACCCGCGCCCGGGACCTGTTCGGCGAGGGCATGAACGCCGTGGGCGGCGACTCCCTGCCGGAGATGCAGGAGCTGAACGACCGCCTCGGCCGCGCAGACTCCGCGGACGACCGGGACGCGGAACTCGGCGACATCGCCGACCGCATGGACGAGCTCGCCGACCAGTACGGGCTCGCAGGCCCCCAGGGCGAGCTCGCCGCCGACCGGTTCCGTCGCGCTGCGCGTGCCGCCCGCGGCGAGCAGGACGACCGCGACAACCACAGCAACGCTCACGCCGACGGGGACCGCCGCACCAGCGGCGCGTCCAACGACGGCCAGGACGACGGCAACAGCGACGGCAACAGCGACGGCACAGCGAACGGCGGCACGTCCGAGGGCGAGGACCGCGGGCAGCAGCAGGACGGCCAGGACGACGGCCAGGGGGCTCCGGCCGACGACGATGACAGTGTCGACGAGCCGAACCCCGACGACAGCCAGACGACCGGCGACGACCAGGGCCAGCAGGACAACGAGGACGGAGAGCGCCAGGGCGACCGGGGCAACGGCCGGCAGCGCAACGACACGAACCCGGATGGGGCCGCCCCCGACGGCGGGCCCGACGGGGGCGGAGCGGGTGCGCCCGACTCCAGCGACGACAGCAACGACAGCAACGACTCGAACGACAACAACGGGGGCGGCCCCGACCACACGGACGACGGAGAAGGCGCACCGAACCCCGACGAGGAGAACCAGGACGACGAGGAGCGCCGCCGTAGGCGCCGGCGTCGCCGCAACAACGGTGGGGGCGGTACCGGTGGCCCCGGCGGGGGCGGACCGGGCGGGCCTGGCCTGCCGCACCTGAGCCTGCCGAACCTCAACGCCCCCACCGGAACGGGCGGAGGCGGAGACGGTGGCGACGGCAACCACGGCGACAGCCACCACCCGGGTACGCCCCACAGCACCCGTCCGCACGACGTGGACTCCCTGCGGGACGCCTGGCGCTCCGGTGAGGGACTCACCGCGGACGAGGACACCCCCGAGCGCCGCGCCCACCTCGCCGACCTGGCGGACCGCGAGGGCCTCGCCCTCTCCCCCCAGGGCGGAATCGCCCTGTACCCCGAGCAGCAGGACAACGGCACCACCGTCTGGCGCTTCGCCCAGGCCCGCAACGGCACGAACCTGCCCGGCATCACCCTGACCACCAACGACCCCGAGGAAGCACGCGCGCTCGCCGGCCGGTTCGAGGAGATCACCGACGCCAACGGAGACCCCTTCGGCTGGCACCAGCCGCAGGGACCGGCCAGCGTCGCCGCATGGCGCGACGGGGAAGGCCGCACCCTGCCCCAGGCCATCCGCGCGGTGCAGGACGACTACCAGCAGGAACGCGCCGGAGCGTTCAACCTGCCCGAGGACCTCACGGGCATGGACGACGCCGACCTCGAGGCCGCCATGCGGCAGGGCCTCGGCCCGGAGGACGAGCTCCGCGTCATGGCGGAGATGGACCGCCGAGACAGCTACGTCGACGAGCGGGTCCGCGCCGCCGCGCAGACCACGCCCCCGACGAACGCCGACGAAGTAGAGCGCGAAGGCCGCGCCATGGACGAGGCGCTCCGCTTCGGCGACACGGACGTCACGCAGCCCGCTCCGGCCACCCCCGGACGCCTGCGCCGCGAGTTCGACGCCCTCGACGAGGAGCGGTTCCAGGCCGCCATGCAGGCCACCGGCGGGCGGATGCTCAGCCCCGAAGCCGAAGCCCAGGGCATCGACCCGCGGGCCCTGTTCTCCGGCGGCAAGTACAGCAACAAGCGCGCGAAGGAACTGGCCTCGCCCGAGCTGAAGCACTGGTTCGACGGCGACGGCACCACCGCCGGCAACGGCCGGCTCACGTACCCGCAGTACCGGGCGCGGGAGGCCGACCGTGTCCTGCGCGCCGAGTTCGCCGACTGGGACGAGGCCCGCTACCAGGCGGCCATCGCCGCCACGAACGGCTACTTCTTCCGCCGGGAGTACAAGTACGGCTTTACCGACTTCGACGAGCGCGAGCTGTTCTCCGGCGGCAGCCTGAGCGCCCGGGACCGGTGGCGGCAGTACGCCAGCGAGGAACTGCAGGAGTGGTTCGACCTCAACGGCGGCCGTCAGACCTTCGCCCAGTTCCGCGAGGCACGCCGCGCCAACGACCGCGCCGAACGGCACCAGCATGAGGAGGAGGAGCTGCAGCGCGCCGCCGGGGGTACCCCCGAAGGCGGAGCCCCCGACGGGGCGGGACCCCTCACTGACGACGACGTCACCCCCGCGCCGGCCTTCAACGCCGCGACCCCCGAGAGCGAGGCCGACGCCTCGTTCCGCTTCGGCGGCCGCGACCGTATGCAGCAGTTCGCCGACCGAGCCGAGGTGCGCCCGGACGGAGCCACATCCGAGGGCGTGTGGCTCGACGGCCGGCAGATCGGCACCATCCGGAGCGTCAACGGTGGCAACGGCGACGGGGAACCGGTCTGGGACGCTACCCCGTTCTACGGCCTCGGCCACTCGGCCAACAGCCGTTCCCAGAGCCGGGACACGGCCATCGCCAACCTGGTCGCCCGCGCCCTGCAGAACGGCCCCGCGGACTCCTCGAACCTGAACGAGGACATGTGGGACTCGGTGACCCTGCACCTGGCAGGCCTCACCCACCCGCTGCCCGAGCTGCCGGAGTCCCTCCGCAACGACCCGGAGGCGCGCGCCCGGCACGACCGGCTGTCCAGCATGGTCGACTCCTTCCGGGACCAGCAGTCGCCCACCGGCGACCTGCGCCAGGACCTGGTGCAGGCCCGCGACGACTTCGCGTGGCTGCACGACGCCCTCGAGGGACGGGCGCGTACCCAGCAGCAGCGCGAGGAGCTGTCCGACCTTAAGACCCGCACCTTCTGGGCGGACCGTCTCCAGCAGGGTCTCGGCGAGCCGGACAGCGTTCCGGAACACCCCCACGCTCCCGGTGAGCCCCAGGGCGACGGAGATGCCCCGACCCCGGCCGCGCCCACGCCGGAGCCGGTGAACGCCCCGGACGACACCGCCGATCCGTCGGCGACGCCCGAACCTGAGCCTGAGCCGGACCCGGAGCCGATCAGCGGCCAGCCCGCGCACTGGGCCCGTGTCGGGGACCTGCAGCAGGGCGACATGGTCCGCATGAACGGCACCACCAAGAAGGGCCGGCCGGTCCAGCGCGCCGGATTCGTGCAGACCACGCCCGAGCTCGTCGACGTCACCCGCCGCGGCCGCGCCGAGAAGATGTGGCGCACCTGGGTCACGGAGAATTCGGACGGCACCGGCGCAAGCGGCAACGTCTACACGTCCGCCAACGCCACCGCGGCGCGCGCGGAAGCACCGGACGACGTCGTGCCTGGCTCCCCGGCCAGCGGCGCCCAGGCCGCGCTCCGCTCCGGCGACCTGCCCAACCAGATCCCGGCGGACCGCGACGGCCGCGGCCTGTTTCCCGGCAGCACCGTCACCGGCACCGGCGACCGCGAGGGCACCGTCACGGGCGCCACCGACACCACCGTGTCGGTGCACTGGTCTGACGGCAACGACGACACCGCCCTCTCCCCCACCACCCTGTCCGTCACCGCCGGGCAGCGCCCCGACGGCTGGACCGCCGACGGGCACCGCGTGACGACGCAGAACGTCGTCAGCGACACGGACGGAGGACTCCTCGGGCCGGTCGACGACATCGACGGCGACAACGTCACCATCACCACGGCTGACGGCACGATCACCCGCAGCGCTGGGGACCTCCGCGTCACCGGCGTGGTACGCGACGACGCTCCCGCTACCGCACCGGTGACCGGCATCGACGAGCCCGCGGCCGCAGACCTCAAGGACGGCGACGTCATCCTCCTGGACCTCGACGGCCACCTCGCCACCGTCGCGATCACCAGCCCGCCCAGCCGGGACGGAGACCGCGTCACCCTGCAGTACGCCGACACCACCACCGGCGAGATGGGCGAGATCAACGTCGACGCCCGCGCGGTCCTTCCGCGCGCCCAGGGCCCGGACGGAGGCACCCCGGACCTCGGCCCGGACGACGCCCCCGAGCCGGACGAGGACCTCGCCGTGCACCCTGCCCCGCGCCCCGTGACCCCGGTGACCGGCCCGACCCTCGACCCGGACCTCGACTCGAGCGACCGGAACGTCATCGGTGACCAGGCAGATGGCCCGGAAGACGATCCCGACGCCCAGCAGGCCGCCGTACGGATCACCGCCGACCTGCCCATCACCCCGGAGCAGGCCGCCGCCCTGGCCGCGCAACTGCGCGCGACCGCGGACCCCACGACAATCGAGGGCCGCGCCGCACTGCGTGCTGCGGACCACATCGACCGCGCCGCCGGCCGCACCCCGCCCGCAGGCCTCAACCGGCCCCGTCCGGCGAATGCCACTCAGATCGGGGAGGGTGACCTGGTCGCGATGCCCGACGAGCGCCGGGGCGACCAGGTGCACGTCTTCCGCGTCATCGACGCCGAGGACGGCCCCGGAGGCGTGCGCAGCTTCCTCCTGGAGGACGAGAACCAGCAGTGGCGCCGCCGAGTCGTCCACGGGGCCATGCCGGTATGGCAGCTCCCCGATGCCGAGCCGGACCCCGTCATCCCGCCGGACGTCGACGACGCCAACGGCGTGCCGGATGCCGCAGCCCCGAGTGCTCCGACCGTTCCCGCCGCTCCGGACGCCCCGGATTCCGCGAACACCCCCGACGAGCCCACAGCGCCCGTTGCCCAGGTCCGCCCCGGGAGCCTGCGCGTCGGTGACGTCATCGACGCGCCGGTCAGCCGCAGCGGCTACCAGTTCAACGGCCACCGACGGCTGACCATCATCAGCGAGCCGCAGCGCAACGGCTGGTGGATGCAGCTCACGGGCGTCGACGAGGACGGCAACGTGCACGACTTCGGTCTGCACAACGGCCGTGCCGTGAACGTCTACGACCGCAACCGGCCCACTCCGGCCCTGCCCCCGGCCGGCACGCCCCGCGACCCCAACCAGGCCGCCCAGGGCGACATCGACCGGATCGTCGGTGACCACGCCCGCACGCTCGCCGCGCGCATCATCGACGAGGCCGTCGCGGGCACGGAGCCGCCCGGCGACATCCACGCCCTGCGCGAGCAGATCGCCCAGCGCCTCACCGCCGACGTCCTGCGCGACGCCCGCCAGAGCGTCCGCCGCGACGGATCCGCCGCGCTCGACGCAGCAGGCATCACGGGGCGGAACCGGGCGGCCGCTCAGCGCCGCCTCCGCGAGATGCGGGACCAGGCCCACGCAGACACCGTGCGGGCAGCCCTGCGCACCATCAACGACCTCGAGCCCCTGGACGGCGAGGGCAACGAGGACCTGGCCGCACGCGCCCGGGACCTGCTCCGGCTCATCCCGGACCAGATCGCCGGACGTCCGGACGCCGACCCCGACGCCGACCCGGACGTCACGAACGTCGTCACCGGGCACGCGGACGACGCGGTGAACGCCCTTCTGCAGCAGCTCCAGGCCGCCGGAGTGGACCCGGGCGACGCGGAGCGGATCGCCCGCGTCCTCGCCCAGCAGATGTCCGGATCCCGGCAGGCGACCGCCCGACGGATCGCGGCCCGGGTCGCCGCGGCGAATCCGGATGCCGGACGGCAGCCGGGCCTCATGGCCCGGATCGTTGCTCTCCTGGTCCGGATGGCCAAGCGCCTCGCCGAGTTGGTGAAGGAGGGTGCCCGGAAGATCGCTGAGAAGTACCGCAGCGCGCGCGAGCGCCTGCGCCGTTTGCGCGCCTTCCTCGGCCGCATGGTGCGCAGGGTCCGGCAGTGGCCGGAGTCGCGCCGCCTGGCGCGCCTGCACCGCGCGGTGAACCTGCCCGACGCGGACGGCGACTCGCTGACCGCACGCATCTCCCACTGGGCCGGACTCATGCCCGAGCCGGGCCGGTTCGGGCAGGCGCAGCGCCGTGTCACCTTCTGGCGGCCGACGACGTGGGAAGCGCTCGCCGCGGGCCGTCTCCCGGGCCGGTCGGACCGCATCCAGTGGGCACCGGACCGCGCGGCCGACGGCGGCCCCGGCCTGACCACGCTGCGCCACATGGCGGCGCTGCGGGCAGCCGGAGCCGACGTCGACCAGGACGTGACCCGTCGTCTGTCCGCCGCCCTGGGCGATGACTTCGGCGACGACCCGCACGCCGCGCTGCAGCACGCCGACGACTACGTGGCCGCCAGCGAGCGGCGCCTGGTCAATCTGCAGGCGGCCCGCAGCGGAGCGACGATCCCCGACGACGAGGACCTCGAGATCGAGATCACCGCCGCCCGCAGCGAACTCGCGGCCGCGCGCCGGGAGTACGAGAACCTGCGGGGCCGGTACGCCGCCGCGGTCCCGGACGCCGTTGCCGCGTCCCTGGCCGACATCCGCGACATGGGCCCGGACGGCGCCAACGCCATCGTGTTCGGCCCGAACACCGACCCGGACGCCGAGCGGGCCGTACGGGGCGTCCAGCGGCTCATCCCGCGCACCTGGCTCAACACCCCAGAGGCACGCCGCCTGACCGCCGTCAACGGCGACCAGGGCCGCTACGAGCCCGAGGGGCAGCGGATCACGATCGCTGACCTGGCCGACGAGGGAATGGGCACCGCCGGGCACGCTCTGGCGCAGCACTTTGCCCGGCACCTCGGCGACCTGGACGCCGCGCAGAGGGCGTTCTGGTTCGGCCAGACGCACACCGGCCGGCCCGGCGCCCGCCGGATGCGGCCGAGCGCACTGGAGCGGCTCCTGCGGCGCCAGCGGCAGACGCAACCGGAGACCGGTGACACTCTCGCGCGGTCCGTTCAGGCGATGTTCAGCGGCGATTGGTACCAGGACGACGACTTGCGCGCGTTCCTCCTGGGCCTGATGGCCACCAGGTAAGGAGGCAGGAAGTGTTCACCGTCACCGGCTCGTTCGACGACGGTGCGACCTACACCGTGCAGATCACCGGGCGGGCAGACCGCCCGGTGATCGGGTCGTACCGGGCTGCGGCCCTTGTGGAGCTCCACCAGGGCGAGACCATCAACCTGTCACCGACCGGCCCCCGGGTGGCCGTGGCCGGAGACGATGATGCGTCCGTCCTCGCGGTGCTCCGCGAGTACACCAACGTCCTTGAGGAGAGCGGGCCCGTTCCGCGGCGGCCGCGCGTGCCAGGGAGCTGATCCAGGGGACTTGCCCAATTGGGCAAGAATGATCTTGGTATCAGGTGGGACTACTTTGCCGCCGAACCGCACTCCGTGAGACGAGTGAGCTTCGCGCGCTTATCGGCGATCAGCCCGTAGTCGCCTTCGCGCCTTGCGGCAGCGGCATCCTTCGTTTCACTCAGCCGGCCGCCGCCAAAGTTCCACCGGACCCAAAACGTGCCATCACTAGTAACGAAGTGCAGCCCGCGTATCCTCCAGTCGGTTCCGGGAGGATCTGTGAGTTCGGCCGCGCGCGTGTAGACCACAGACCTCGGTATCTGTACCGACGTGCACGGCGGTACCACCCCGAAGTAGACGTAGGTGACCATCTTCGAATGCGCCTTCCGTCTTTCAGCGCTGTTCAGAAAGACCGACATCACCACTGGATCGAGTGAGCGATTCGCAGTTACGAGCGCCTGGCCTTCGGCCCACGCATTGACGCGAGATGCTTGTGCACGTTTCTCCTTGTCGCCATCCTCACGAGACTGACTCAGTTGGTCATCCGCGACCTGTGCGGCCTTGTACGTCCCCCACGCTGTGATCGCGAGACTCACCGCGGCTACGACCGCGGCAAGAACGGCGGTGTGTTTGGCCAAGTCAGACATCCGATACCAACGGGCCATGCGCTGGATGGGGTTGCTTGTCGGAGCGGGGGCCGGGGCGGCGGGCGTCGGCGGGGACGATGCTCCAAGGGCCGGAGGCAGAGGTGGGCGCGGTCCAACTCGGCGGACCCGTAACCGAACGCGGCGATGGGGCACTTGACCTCACTTCTCGTTCTGACCGCCCCATGCGGTCTAAGGCCGTACTGCATACCAGAACCGGCATGGGCGGCGCGAGACACAAGCCGTCCCGCGGGCCCATCCTCCGCCCGTGACCAGATACGGATTCGCCATCAAGGCACTCCCCACGGGCGGAAAACCCTTCGGGGAGGAAAACGACGACGAGAACACCGAGGAGGCTCCGCTCGACGAGGCCAGCCCCGGCGGCTTCGACGACCCGACCAAGGACCTGGACGAGGAGCCGCCACAGGACCCGGCAGCGACCCCGGCCCCCGAAGAGGACCCCACCGCGCCCGCGGGCAACCTCGAGGACCCGACGGCGCCTCCCGCCCCGGACGCCCCGCCCGGCGGAGAAGGTGGAGACGACTCCCGCCCGTGGGCCGGAGACGAGTACAACGAGGGCGACGAGACCGACCCCGACGGCCCCGACGCCTGGTGCGCGTACACCGGCAGCGGCGGCGAACAGGCTTGGCTCGACAAGGCCGCGGACGGCACACTGACCGGGTGGGTGCGGGATGGCGACGGCCAGGTGTGGCGCTACACCGACCCAGACGCCTGGTCGACCGACGTTGACGGTGCGCAAATGACGCAGACTCACCACAACGGCGAGGACCGAGCGAACGCAGCAGGGGGAACCGCGCTGAGCGGGGAGCCCCCTGCCGGCGGCCGCGGCGTCCAGGACTCGATGTTCGCGGGCCAGTAAGGAGATCCAACCGTGGCAATTCAGCTCGACCGTCAGACCTTCCAGGACCGGCTCAACGAGGGCAAGGCCGCGTACGGAGCCGGAGACCCCTCCGACGCCTGCCCGTACAACATGTACGGCAGCGTCGAGGAGCGGTTCGGATACCGCTACTGGAACCGCGGGTGGTCCATGGCCCGTTCCGAGGCCGAGGCGCGGTCCCAGCAGCCCGTGAAGGCCAGCGCAGGACAGTAGCTCTACGCGAACGGCACGGTGCCCGGCGGCCCACTGTCCACCGCCGGAGGTTCCCCGCCGTGCCGACCGCTGCTCCACCCACCAGATCCGCCGTATCCAGTACCTTCCAGCGCGGCACCAGCCGGGCTATCTACGCCGTCACCGGCGTGATCGACGAGGTCGCGGACCTCATCGTGCCCGGCGCCTTCGCCCGCACCCTGGCCGCACGCCCCGTCAAGACGGTGTGGCACCACGGGTGGAAGGACCCCGTCGGTGTCGTCGTCGAGTGCGAGGAGTGGCTGCCCGGCGACCCCCGGTTCCGCGACGTCCCCGGCGACTGGCCCGCCGAGGCCGGCGCCCTAGTGGCGACCGTGATCTACAACCTGCGCACCCGCCAGGGCCGAGACGCCTACGAGCAGGTCAAGCAGTGGCACGAGCACAAGCAGGCCGCGTTCTCCATCGGCTACCGCGTCCCCGACACCGGCGCGAGCAAGCGCGGCGACGGCGTCAGGATCATTCACGATCTGGACCTTTTCGAGGTCTCGCCCGTCCTGCACGGCGCGCACCCGCTGACGCGCAGCCTCGAGGTGAAGTCCGCAGCCGTCACCGGCGGGCACGAGGGACTCGAGTACAAGACGACCCCGTCGCACGTCGAGATCGACGTCGTCACCGCTCCGGACGGGGAAGCCATCAAGGTGGCGGGCCTGGCGGTGAAGGCCGCCGACACTGGCCGCGTGCTCATGATTCAGCGCGCCCTCGACGACGAAGACCCCGCGGCGGGCACCTGGGAAATTCCCGGCGGACATCGCGAGGACGGAGAGGACCCCCTGGCAGCCGCCCTGCGCGAGTGGTCCGAGGAGACCGGCTCCACCCTGCCCGGAACGGCAAGCGTCGTCGGCTCCTGGACCGCCCCGAACGGCATCTACCGAGGCTTCGTGGCCGTGGCCCCGACCGAGGACTCCGTACCGATCAACACGCCGCACAGCGAGCGCCGCGTCACCAACCCCGACGACCCCAAGGGCGACGCGACCGAGGTCACCGCCTGGTGGCCGATCACGGCCCTCCCCGACATGCCGCTCCTGCGCCCCGAGTGCCGCGAGACGCCGTGGGCGCTCCTGGCCGGCGCCGCCCTCCCACACGCCCCCGGCCCGATGGCCACGCCCCAGGCCAAGAAGTTCGCCGACGGGGTCATGGCCGGCTACCAGGTCCTCGGCGGCGAGAAGAAGTCCGCCCGCGCCGCGGTGAAGTCCGCCCGCGCGCTGCCCCGCATCGAGCACAAGTCCGCCCGCTCCATGGTCGCCGAGGCCAAGAGCCACCCCGTCCCGCTGGAGGCCCCCGTGATGTCGCCCAAGAACCTGCCCGAGTCGCAGGAGCAGTTCCGTGCCCGCCTCGCCGACGCTGTCCGCGCCCTCCTCGACCAGGACGGCGGCACCTGGACCTGCATCGAGGGCACCTACCCTGACCGCGTCATCGTCTCCGCGCAGACCGAGGACGAGCGGCGCAGCAGCCACTACGCCATCCCGTACACGGCCACCGGCGGCGAGATCACCCTCGACAAGCCGCAGCCCGTGGAGCTCGCCACCATCGTCGTACCGAAGGGCACCAGCACGGCCCGTACCGCCACCGCGGACGAGGACGTCGACGCCCGCGTCGTCCAGCCCACCGTCGGGGCCCTCGCCGACGCCACCGCCCGGGTCAGCGGCAGTACGGCCAGCGCGGAGCAGCTCGAGGACGTCCGCGACCAGGTCCAGGAGCTGATCGCCGCACTCTCCGCGAAGGGCCTGGACATCGACGACGACAAGCCCCCGGCCGCGGACGGGCCGAGCGACGGCGCCGCCGGACTCGACCTCTGGGACGACAGCACCTTCGACGACGAGGACGACACCCCCGAGGACGACGACACTGACGGCGACGGCGACGACGGCGAGGACGCAGCCCCGGCCCCCGCACCGGAGGACACCGTCCGCATGGACCCCGACGAGGTGAAGGCCGCACTCGCCCTGATGCGGAGCTGAGTTACATCCCCGGGCGCGCGCACCTCACCCGGGCCCGCACACCTGCGACCACAAAACACCAGGTCAACCCCCCTGTGCTGCCTGCTCTTGACGTCCCGAGCGGGCAGCACGCGACGTTAACCCCGCTTCTTCTCTTTCATCACGCCTCGCGTTGAGGCGTCCCGGTGCTGGCCGGGCGAGCGACGCACGTCAACCGCACCCAGCACAGGGAGAGCACCCCAAATGCCTACCGCCACCACCAGCCGTATCGAGGAGCTGCAGAAGGCCCTCCAGGTCAAGTCCGCCGAAGCCGAGCGGATCAGCCAGACCTTCAAGGTCGAGGACGGTGGCAAGTTCATCGTCTCCACCGAGCAGGCCCGGGAGTTCCGCAAGGTCTCCGGCGAGGCGCAGGAGATCAAGGCCCTCATCGACGCCGAGCAGGGCCTGACCGAGATCAAGCAGTACCTCGAGGCCCCGGCGTCCGCGCCGGCCGCAGCCATCCACTACGGCCAGCGCCCCATGGGCGTCGAGGAGAAGTCCCTCGGCGACCTCTTCGTCGAGTCCGGCTCCTTCCAGAGCGCCACCGCCCAGCACTTCCGTGACCGGCCGTACATCCGCGCCGACATCGAGGGGAAGTCGATTTTCTCCCTGTCCGCGGGCACCGTGACCCACCAGACCCTGGGCTCCGCGCAGAACCTCGGCATCGCGGAGCGTCCGTTCCGGAAGTTCCACATCCGGGACCTGTTCCCGAAGTCGACCACCAAGAACAGCGTCCTGTACGGCGCGCGTGAGACCGGCTGGACGAACAACGCCCGCCAGGTCAAGGAGCGCTACGCCGCGGACGGCACGTCGCCGGCGACCGGTGCGGAGACCGACACCTGGGGCCGCGCCCCGCGGTCGAAGCTCACGCTGACCCCGGTGATGTACCCGGTCGCCGAGGTCGCCCACCTGCTCGACGCGCACAAGAACATCCTGTCCGACGAGCCCAGGCTCAAGACCTTCATCAACACCCGCATGGTGGAGGGCGTCAAGTACGCCGAGGACTGGGATCTCCTGCACAGCGTCGGCGACGGCCAGTCCCTGACCGGCATCTACAACACCCCGGGCGTCCAGCAGTACCAGGGTCTCGCGACCGACCAGTACAGCGTCCAGATCCGGCGCAGCATCACGAAGGCCCTGCTCGCCGAGTACGACCCCACCGGCATCGTCCTGTCGCCCACGATGTGGGAGCACGTCGAGGTCGAGGAGGACAAGAACGGCGCCTTCCGCGTTGCCATCGCCGTCGCCATCGGCGCCGAGAAGAAGGTGTGGCGCCTGAATGTGGTCGAGACGACCGCGATGGCCGACACCGACTTCCTCATCGGTGCGTTCGGTCTCGGCGCGCAGCTCCACGACCGCGAGAACGTGTCCGTCACCGTCTCCTCGGAGAACGCGGAGAACTACGAGAAGGGCCTGATCACCTTCCGCGCCGACGAGCGCCTGGCGCTTGAGGTCCCGCGGCCGGAGTCCTTCGTCATCGGCACCTGGACCCAGCCGACCGGCTGATCCGTGCCGCAGTGAGGGGGTGCACCCGCACGGGTGCGCCCCCTCCCACGTACCACCACAGAACGACGGAGGACGCTGGTGATCGAGAAACAACCCACAGGCCTCGCCCAGGAGCTGGAAGCCCTCACGGGCGCCCCCGCCGCTCACCGGGGCCCCCGCTGCAGCGTCGGTGCCCTCCTGGAGGCCGCAGACGCCGACGTTGCCGCATCGCTCCGCGCGGTGCTGGACACGACCAGCGTCTCCGCCACGGCCATCGCCGAGGCGCTCAGCCGCTACGGCGACCCCGTGACGGCCTACACGGTCAACCGGCACAGGCGCCGCGGGAAGCCGAACGGATGCCGGTGCGAGTGATGACCCTGAACAACGAGCTGCAGGCGCTCCTCGAGCCTGTCTCCCACGGGCAGAGCCAGGCCCCGCAGGCGGAACGCGTTTACCCGGCCGCGCCGCGCGGCTGGGAGTCCGGGGTGCGGTACGAGGGCGGCACGATGATTGTCACCGCCCCGCCCGCGGACAAGCCGCCCGCTGGAGAGGCCGACTGGCGCGAGCGCGTCGAGGAGATGGGGCTCGTCGTTCCCGAGGGCTTCCGGGTCCGCCTGGTCGAGGCGAAGCACGACCCGGCGGCCTGGCACCGCGACAACCAGGGCGACGACGCCGTCACCCGAGCCGTGTGGCGCTGCCGGTACGTCATCGAGCCGGCCGCCCCCGCGTGGCAGTCGGCGGGCGACATTGACGCGCTCGTCCGCGACGCGATGCGCCGCCGCCGCAAGCCCCGCGCGGCCGTTGACACCGCGGAGCGCGCCCTGGTCGTGGTCTACGCCGACGCCCAGGCCGGGAAGGTCGGCCGCGACGGCGGCACCCCGGAGCTCATCGCCCGGGTCGCCGACCGGTTCGACCGGCTCGACGACCACATCCGCGACCTCAAGGCCGTCGGCAGGGCCCCGTCCGTCGCCTATTGGGCCGACGCCGGAGACTGCGTCGAGGGCTTCGAGAACACGACGCAGCAGGCGTTCACCAACGACCTGACCCTGACCGAGATGGTCCGCGTCCACCGGCGCGTCACCTTCGAGGGCCTGGACCGCCTCGCCGGGAAGTTCGGCCGCGTCGTCGCCGCGACCTGCGGCAGCAACCACGGCCGCGTACGCCGCGGGAAGGATGCCGTCGGGCCGCCCGTCGACGACTGGGGCATCGAGGTCATGTCCCAGATCGCCGACGCCTACGCCCGCAACGAGGACGCGTACGGGCACGTCTCGTTCGTACTGCCGGAGCGGTGGCGGGACACTGTCTCGCTCGACGTCGCCGGGAAAGTCGTGGGCCTGGGGCACGGCCACCAGTACCCGCGCCCCGACAAGGCCGGTGATTGGTGGAGAGGCCAGACCTTCGGGCGCCAGCCCGTCGCGGACGCCGACATTCTCATCACAGGCCACTTCCACCACTTCCGGGCCCAGCAGATGGGCAACGGCAGGCTGTGGATCCAGGCCCCGACCCTGGACAACGGCAGCGACTGGTACGCGGTCCGCAGCGGCGAGGTGTCGACGTCCGGTCTGCTCGTGTTCAGCGTCGGCCCCGAGGGCTGGGACGACCTCCGGATTTTGTGAAGAAGACGTAAAGGTGACCGGAGGGCCACCGTCCGCGGATGACTTCCACACGACGGTGGCTCCTGACCACCTACAAGGGCACCGGCCACGCCGACACCTACAAGTGGACCCTGCCCGCATGGGCAGGGACCCTCCCCGACGGCCGCAACTACAACACCTGCCCAGGCGCTTCTGCGTGCGCCCCCCTCTGCTACGCCCGTACGGGCACCTACCAGTTCCGCACCGTCAAGGCCGCCCACGAGGCGAACCTGATGATGGTCCTGGACGACCTGCCCGGCTGGGAGGCGGCGATGACCGCCGAGCTCCAGCACAAGCGCTACCGGGGCGGTAAGTACGTCCGCTGTCACGACGCCGGCGACTTCTTCAGCCCGGAGTACACGGCCGCCTGGATGCGTGTGATGCGCTCCGCCCCCGACGTCACGTTCTACGCATACACCAAGAGCGTTAGCCTCTTCCGCGAGTGCGTGGAACCGGACCCGCCCGCCAACTTCAAGTGGGTGTACTCCCTCGGCGGCCGCGAGGACCACCTGATCGACCTCGAGACCGAGCGGCACGTCGACGTCTTCCCCGACGAGGAAGCCGTCGAGGCGGCTGGCTACACCTCCCGGGGCGACCTGGGGGACCTGATCTCGATTCTCGGCCCGCAGAAGGTGGGACTGCCCGCCAACGGCATCAAGCACCTGCAGAAGCGGCAGGGCACCAAGCGGTTCAGCGAGCTGCAGCGTGAGCGGAACGCCCGACGCCGTGGCCCCGGCAAGCAGTTCGGCAGCGGACAGCCGTAGGGAGCCCTGTGAAGACGATCATCCACGTCAATCAGCACGTCATCCGGCGGAACCGGCAGCACGGCGAGAACGAGCCCGTCCTGACACTCAAGACGTACAAGGACAACCGCTACGCCCATACGGCGATCATCCGAGACGCCAGCGGCAGCGAGGTTGCGCGCATCGTCTACCAGCCCGACCGGCCGTTGTCCTGCGGGGCGCGCGTGTGGATCGAGACCCACCACGCCGTGGAAGCGCAGTAACAGGGTTCAAGATCATTCTTGCCCAATTGGGCAAGCGCCCCTCCCCCGGCAGCACGCGACCCAAGACGGCCCCGTGCCCCATCCTTCGCCGCGCCACCGACCCAGAAGGGAACAACCCCATGCTGCACAAGGAAGACGGGACGCTGATCAAGAAGTCGGCGTTCCCCGCATCCGCCGTCCCGGACGTCCCCATGCGGATCACCGAGGACGTGTACGAGTCCAAGGCGTACGGGCCCGGCGACGGCCGCGCCGAAGGCTCCCGGTTCCACCTGCTCTACCAGGCCGGAACCATCGTCCCCCAGTCCGAGATCGACCGCCTCTACGCCCCGGCCGCGACCGTCGCGACCGTCAGCCCGACCACCGGCCCGGCCGCGGGCGGGACCACCGTCACGATCAAGGGCACCCGCCTCGCCGGCGTCACCGCGGTCAACTTCGGAGCCACCCCGGGCACCGAGCTCAAGCGCGTCTCCGACACGGAGCTGCGCGTGAAGACCCCGGCGGGCGCAGCGGGGGCCGTCAACGTCGTCGTCGCGGCCGACACCGGCAACGTCACCAAGTCCAACGGCTTCACCTACGCCTGATTCCCCTGACCCGGGCGCCCCTCCGCACCACTCGAGGGCCGCCCGGGTCACGCGCCGCCAGGCCGGGGCACGGCGCGACACAAGCAGCGTCCGGTGTGCAGGGTGCGCGTCGTCCGGACACGAACCCCGAGAGGGAGCCACCCATGGCAGGCACCACCCGTACCCGTAAGACCGCGGCCGCGAAGACCGAGGAGGTATCCGACTCCACCACCGAGGCCGCCGAGGAGACCGCGCCCGCCGTCGATGAGCAGGCCCCGGCCGACAGCGCCGCGAAGGCGCCCGAGGCCGCACCGCTCGAGCCCCCGGCCGTCCAGGAACCCCCGGCGGCCCCCGCGGCGCCCGTCTACGCCACTCCCACCGAAGTCATCCCCGACGAGGAGAACCTCGCCGAGGTCATCATCGACGACTCCACCAAGCAGCCCCCGGCCGACATTGACTCCGTGTTCGTCCCGCTCACCGAGTACGGCTCCGTCCTCGTGTGCACCGTCCGCCTGGTCGAGAAGACTTACCTCGGACCGCACCGCAACCCGGTTCACCGGCTCCTGCAGCCCGCGGGCGCCCACGTCTCCGAGGGCGTCGCCGCGCGCATCACGGAGCGCCTGCGGGAACAGGCCGCACGGCTCACCGCCCAGGCCGAGAAGTAAGGAGCCGTGGGGTGTTCGACTACAGGCCCATGTACGGCGGGGCGCACTACGACCCCGAACCAGCAGGTGGACAGGTCACCAGCGTGTCCCTGTACGCCGGTCCGGACCGCACCACCTCCGTGGCGGCCGCCGGACCGGCGACCCGGCTGCGCGCCGGCGTCTACCGGTTCATGCTGCCCGACGTGCCTCCCGGCCGATACTGGGCCACCGTCTCCTTCACCCCCAGCGAGGGGGCCCAGCCCGTCAAGGATGAGTCCGTACGCCTGGACTTGCCCCTCGGGCTGGGTCTCGTCGCCTCCCCCGAAGCGGTCGCCAAGGAACTCGGCGTCCCGCTCCCGCTCAGCGCGGAGCAGCGCGACGACCTGCTCACCGCTATTCGGAAGGCCCAGGCGGACGTTGTCGGATACCTAGGCCAGCCCGTCATCCCCCAGCTCGTCACCCGTACCGCTCTGACGCCGTACATCGGCGGGAACGACCGGCTCGAGGACGCCGCCTCGTGGCCGGTCGACGTCGACGACCTGGTCCAGGTCTCCACCTACCGCGTCCGCACAGATGGTGCCTACGACGTCGACTTCCTCGTCGGCCTCGACGGCGCCGCCGTCGATCCGATCGTCCGGTACGTGACCACGCACGCCGCCGAGTCCGAACGGCTGCGCCCTGGCGGTGTCGGATCCCAGGGGCGCCGCGTGTCCTCCGTCAGCGCGGAGGGCCAGTCGATCTCTTACGAGTCGGCGCCGACCACCGGTCAGGCCGGAGCTCTGCCCGAGCTCACCAGCCTCGCCCGCTGGAAGCGCCGCCTGTTCCAACCCCTTGGCCGGCCCGCCCGCCCGCCGTGGCCGTACTCCTCGGCCCGCGGCCGCTGACGAAGGGAGCTGTCATGGCCGTCGTGCTGCCGAACGCGATGCTCACGGCGTACGCGCTCGCTCACCCCTGGGCGCGCGACGCCAACGGCGTGCCCGTCCCGCCGAACCCGAACCAGAAGCCGGCCCCGCGCGGCACCTGGCCCGGGTCGGTCCTCGAGCAGCCCGACGGATCGTGGTCGGTACGGCTCGACCCGCAGGCCTGGCCGGTCAAGGACGGCGACACCATCTCCGACGAGACCGGCCGGTCCTGGACCCTGTCGAGCACCCGCAACCACGCCGTCGCCGGCTGCCCGGATGTCGACTACGTCCAGGCCGTCGGCACACTCAACCCGCCCGAGGTGGCGTGATGGCCGGAGCAAAGTTCACACCCGCGCAGGGCCTCGAGGCACAGCTCGCCCGCATGCTGGCCCCCGCGGTGCAGCGCATCGCCCACCAGGTCGAGACCGAAGCGAAGCGCCTGGCCCCGCCCACCAAGCGCTGGGTAACCCTGGGCGACGACAAGGTCCGCCCGACACACGTCTCCGCCAACGGGCAGGAAGTCCCGGGGAACCTGCGGTTCGCCATCGACTCCATGCGCTGGGACATGGAGCACCGCGGCGTCGGCCCCACGACGTACATGCTCAAGCCGCTCGACGAGAGCTCCCGGGCCGTCGCCAACCTCAAGAACTGCCGGTGCCGCGCACACAAGGACCCACAGGGCATCGCCCGGCACATCAACACCGGACAGCCGGTCGTGGCCGGGAAACGGGTCACGGTCACCGTCTCCGTCCAGGCCCCCATGGTCGTCGAGGCCGAGGTGGGCACCGTCTACCCGGGCAACCTGCGGGCCGACGGCACACACTTCATGTCCCGCGCGGCCGCCATCGTTGCGGCTCGCCGGTAGTTCTACCTGGCGATGTGCTCGATGTCGTGAAGGATCCTCTCGAGGCTCACGACGAACAAAGTCCAACCTTGAAAAGCCGTGCAGTCGGCGCCCAACCTCCGCACTGCGCTTCGACGCTGAGGAAGGGAGCCGGTGGATAGATTGCGCACATACTCATTCAACGTGTTGACCTCTCGAATCACGGCGGACCGATCGATAGACGCAAGACGCTCGTGGTGGACTCGAAGTTCGCGATAGCGATCAAGGGGCATCCACCTCAAGCCAGCGCCCTCAATCAGAGGACGAATCTCGCTGTCCATCTGCTCCCACAGCAGGAGCATCGATTCGATCCACTCGACCAACTCGCGCCCCTCTCCCGTGAATGTTCCGCGGAAGTCGGCGACCCGCTTCTCGTACAGCTCATGCAGCTTCCCCGGAAGTGGAGGATTGCGTTCGAGCCCCTGTCGAATCTCGTCGCCAGTGACGAGAAAACCAGCTACGACCACGCCGTAGTTGGTTCGCGCCTCCGGGCGAACGAGCTGTAGCGCAAGCTCCCGATAGGCCTGTTTGGCGGCCTCAGCCCTGTTTTTGACGGCCCGCCGCTCCATAGCCTCAGCCTGCTTTCCCTGCAAGTGTGAGAGCACAACAAGTGCAGTTGGGACGCCGAAGAGCAAGCTGGTGAAACTGGACACCAGATTGGTCAGGAACCCCCGGTTGTCCCACCAGCCCCGGGTGTCCCCGTAGACCCCCAACGCCGTTGCCAACAGGCCCACCGGAACTGATACGTAAGCCACCCACCGAATTGCCCTCGGTGTATCGCGCCACCAGGCCCGAACAGCCCCGCTCATTTTCCACGCCCCCTAGTCGTTGATCAGCTCGTGACAGTAGCGTGCCCTCTGCTCCAAAGTGCGCACTATGGCTATGAACTCCACTCCCAAGAAGCCCGCCGCGGACACCGCGGCGGAGGAATCCACCGAGGCCGTCACCGAGACCGCCCCGGCCCGCCCCGCCCACAAGGCGACCCTCGTCCCGGACGTTGTCGGCCCCGCCCTCCCCACCGGCGCCGACCCCGTTGCCGTCACCCTGGCGCACCACCACACCATCGACGGCACCGACTACCCGCCGGGCGCCAAGCTCCTCGTCTCCCCGGACTACGCCCACCGGCTGCGCGGCCAGGGCTACGCCACCCCGGCCTGATGAGCGACCCCACCCTGGCGGACGCCGACCCGGTCTCCGCACTCCTTGCCTGGCTGCAGGAACACCCGGCGGTCGCCGACGCGCTCGGCGGCCCCGGCCGGGTGTCCGGGATCGAAGAAGCGCCCTGGCCGCACCTGCGCATCGACCACGGCCCCGGCGGAGACCTGCGGGACATGAACTGGGCCATCTCCCCGGAGGTGACGCTCGAGGTGTACGGCGACCCCGGCGGGTGGCCGGGCAAGGCCGAACTGCGGAAGATCCTGATGCGCTGCGCCCAGGCTGCCCAGGAGCTCGGGGAGGCGCCCCACGTCCCCGGCCAGCCGGTCCTCAGCGGCATCAAGCCGTCCGGACTGCTCGTGTGGTCGCCGCTGGTCGACGGCCAACCCAGGTGGGTCATGAACCTCTCCGTCACCGTCCATCCGTGACGGCGCGACGTTAAGCACCCCGGCTCTCCAAGGTGTCCGCGCCCCACCACCGGACACCAAGGAGAAGCCCGCCATGGCTGGCGAGACCACGAACAACAACGAGATTCTCATCCCCCAGCTCAGCCGCATGTGGCTGGCTCCCGTCGGTACGACCGCCCCGGCCGACGCCACCGTGGAAATGCCCGAAGGCTGGTACACGGTTGGCCTGTTCACCGAGGACTCCCTGAAGTTCAACTCCGAACCGAACTTCGAGCAGGTCCGCAGCGCCCAGTCCTCGTACCCGACCCGCACGTTCCAGACGACCGACGCGGCAACCGTCGAAGTCGACCTGCAGCAGTGGTCCGTCCGCAACTTCAAGGCGGTGTACGGCGGCGGCAGCATCTCGGCCGTCACCCCGGCCGCGGGGGGCGGGAAGCACTACCGGTTCGCGCCACCGCGGATCGGCGGCCGCACGGAGATCGCCGGGTGCATCGAGGTGATCGACGGCGGTAAGCACTACCGGTACGTCATCCCTCGCACGATGCAGATGGAGGGTGTCTCCAAGGAGCTCGCCAAGACCAAGGAGAGCGTCCTGCCGCTGCGCCTGGCCATCCAGGGCGGCGACGACACGGATGCCTGGTACGTCCTGACCGACGACCCGGCGTTCCAGCCCCCGGCGCCGACGATCGCGTCGGTCTCGCCGTCGGGCGGCCCGGCCGCGGGTGGCACCGCCGTGACGATCACCGGTACCGACCTCGGCAGCGTGGCCTCCGTCAAGTTCGGCGACACGGCGGGCACCGGTCTGACCCTCAAGACCGACACCGAGCTGTCCGTGATCTCTCCCGTCGGTACGACCGGCGTGAAGGACATCGTCGTCGTCTCCGCGGGCGGCAACGTCACCAAGGTCGGCGGCTTCACCTACGCGTGACCCAGCCCTGCGGCCGCCCCCCTCTGCCCTGATCCGGCGGGGCGGCCGTACGGCGCGACACAAGCCGCGCAGCGCTGCCACTGTCCGCGCGCTGCCACATCCGGCACCCAGCTACGCACCCCGAAGAGGTCACGCACATGGACACGTCGTTCGCCATCGACCTGGACGCCCCGCGCCGCGAGGTCCAGTTTCCCGACGGCATCCCGGTCAAGTTCCGCGGAGAGCAGTTCCTTTTCCCGGCGGAACTCCCCGTCGACGCCCTCGACCCGATCCTGTCGGACGAGCTCGGCCTGGTCGAACTCCTCGGCGAGGTCATCGAGTCCGCCGACGGCGACGCCGGCGTCGGCGAAGTGGTCACCGCGCTGTTCCGGCGCCCGACCCTGCCGCGGCAGCTTCTCGCCGCGATCCGGGAGACCTACGCGATCCTCCTGGACGACCAGCACGAGGAGTTCAAGAAGAAGCGCCCGTCGGTTCCTGACTACGTGCGCCTGACGATCGGCCTGGTCAAGGTCTACGGGGTTGAGCTGGGAAAGCTCTTTCGGTCGGGCGCCTCGTCCGCGAGCGATTCGCAGACGTCGAGTCTGACCTCTCCCGCTTCCACGGAGTCGATGCACGACGTATCTGGCTTCGTCCCGGACAACCCGGATTCCTTGGACTCCGACGGCTGATCTCTTACGTCGACGGCCTGCCAGACGACTCACGGGTCCGTTCAGCCCCTCTCGGCGGCTGGACCAAGGTCCTCGAGCTCCTGGCGCTCGCTGTCGAGGAGATCGGGCTCCTGGCCGCAGACAAGCGGCGCGAGGAGCCAACCACCATCGTTCGCCCGCCGCGCTCCAACGCCGCGACGCAGAACGGCCCCGGCACACCGCCCCGGCCGTCCCCGTCCGCCCCGGAACCGCAGGCACCCCGCATGAGCGGCCACCGCCAGATGCTCGCCGCCGCCATGCAGAGAGGAATGATCCGAAGTGGCTGAGGGCCTGCAGGCCGGCCGCCTCGACGTGCCGGTCGTCGCCGACCTTTCGGGGTTCGCTGGACGGCTGCGTACGGCCGTCGAGACGGCCGCCGAGGGCCTGGCCGCCAAGATCAAGGTCGAGGTCGACTCCAAGGGCCTGAAACAACGCCTCAAGGAAGCGGTCAAGGAGGCGTCGAAGGGCGTCACCGCGAAAATCCGCGTCGAGATCGACGAGCAGCGGTTCCGCACCACCCTCGACGGCATCCGGCGCCGCATCGACGACACCGACCTGAACATCCCGATCCGCCCCGACGGCGACGGAGACGGCGACAACAGGGGCGGCCTCCTCGCCCGGCTCCGCACACTCCTCACCGGCGCCCAGGACGAGGCCGACCGTAACCCGGTCAACGTCCCCGTGAACATGCGGATGCCGGGCGGCCGCCGCAGTCTGCGGACGCTCGGCATCGGCGCCATCGTCTCCTTGCTCGAGCCCGCGGTCGCCCTCATTGGCCAGTACGGCGCCGGGCTGACCGCGCTCGTCTCCGCGGCCGCGCCCGCGGTCGGTGTGCTCGGCGCGATACCCGGCCTGATCGCCGCGGCGGGCTCCGCAGCGATCGGCACGAAGATCGCGTTCTCCGGCTTCGGGGAGGCGCTCAAGCAGTCGACCGCCGCGGCGCAGATGCTGGCCGCCGACGGCAAGGTCACCGAGGCGCAGCAGAAGAAGCTCAAGCAGGCGCTGGACAAGCTCTCACCGTCGGCCCGTGACGCGGTCAAGGCCGTCTCCTCCCTGCAAGGGGCGTGGAGCAAGGTCCGCATGTCGGTCAGTGACCGGTTCTTCTCCAAGGTCGCCGACGACATCAAGCCCCTGGCGAAAACGGTCTTCCCGCTCCTGAAGGACGCCCTCGGCGACTCCGCGGCGCAGATGGGCAACCTGGCGCAGCGCGGCGCCAAGGCGATGCAGACCGGCCCGTTCCGCAAAGACTTCAAGGCGATAGCGGGCACGAACTCCCGAGTCGTCGGCAACCTGACCGATGGCCTGGCCAACATGGGCCGGGCGAGCATGGACTTCCTGGTGGCCAGCGGACCGTTCGTTGAGCGGGTCGGCCAGGCCACCGAAAGGGCCACCCGGTGGGCTCGGGCCTCCATCCAGGCAGGCCGCGAGACCGGCAGCCTCGCCACGTTCCTCGACCACGCAGGGGACAAGGCGGCCCAGCTCGGCCGCACCACCGGCAGCCTGATCAGAGGATTCGGCGGTGTCGGCCGCGCGGCCATGGACACCGGCAATGCGCTGCTCAACGGGCTCGAGGGCAGCATGCTGCGGTTCGAGCGCTGGGCGAACTCGGGTGCCGGCCAGAAGTCCATGGAGCAGTTCTTTTCGGACGCTGCGCCCGTGTTTCACGAGGTCAACATGATGTTCGGCGACCTCATGCGCGGGATGGGCCGGTCCATGAAGGATGGCGGGATCCTCGACCTGGTCCGGCAGATCCGAACCGAGCTGGGGCCCGCCCTGGGCACCTTCTTCAGCTCCCTCGGAGAGACCGTCGGCCCGGCGGTCATCTCTGTGATCTCGAACATCGCCACGGCGATCGGAGACCTGTCGGCGGCCGGTTCCGGGCTCGGTGTGCTGCTCCTGGCGTTCAGTGGCCTGCTCGAGGTCTTCAACACGCTGATGGGCGTCATTCCCGGCGCGAATACTGTCCTGGCTACTTTCCTGGGCACGATGCTCGCCCTCAAGGTCGTCAGCGGCATTTCGGGCATGCTCCGGTCTTTCGGTACCTCCGTCACTGCTGCGGGTACCTCCGTGCGCACCCTGGGCACCACGATGCGCGGCACCATGGGCCCCGGCGTCCTCGGTCCGCAGATCAACATGTGGCAGCGGATGGGGCTCGCCTATCAGGGCGCCGCCACGCAGGGCAATCGCTTCACCGGAGCGATGCGCGGGATGCGCGCGGCCAACCGGGTTGCCTCCACCGCTATCGGTGGCATCACCTCCGCTCTGGGCGGACCACTCGGTATCGCGCTCGCCGGCGTCACCATCGGCCTCGGCCTCCTTGCCTCCCGCCAGGAAGAAGCCGCCCGCGCCACCCAGGCTCACCAGGAGCGGGTGAAGGCGCTCACGGACGCCCTGGTTGCGTCCGGCGGCGCGATCGACGCCAATGTCCGCGCCCAGGCCGCGCAGTTGCTGCAGGACACCGAACTGGCCGACGGCAAGGGGAAGCTGGTCGATGTGATGCGGAAGGCCGGTGTCAGCCTCGGTGACCTGACGAACGCCTACCTCGGCCAGGGAACGTCCCTCGGCGAGCTGCAGAAGGAGCTCAAGGCCACGGAGGACGCCCACACCCGAGCAACAATCACCGCCGGCAACAGCATCCAGAAGACCGATGACGAGGGCATGGCGGCCATGCGCGCGAAGGACGCCCTCGGCCAACTGAGGGGCGAGCTCGAAGAGGGTCAGAGGAACCACAAGGAACTCGCCGAAGTGCTCAAGCAGTCGGGCACCACCGGCACGACCTCCTACACCCGCCTGCAGGCCGCGGTGCTGGAGTTCAGCAACAAGACCAAGACGGCCGACGAACGGACCAACGCCCTCAAGCGCGCGCTGGACGCCCTCAACGGCAACACCCAGAGCTTCCACGACGCTGAGGCTCAGCTCAATGCCGTGATGCTCCAGATCGACGACACCATGAAGGGAACCACCAAGCGGGCGGAAGGCTGGGGCAAGGCCCTCATCGACAACGACGGACTGGTCAACACCTCCACCAAGAACGGTCAGAATCTCAACACGCAGCTCCAAGAACTCCGCGACGGCATGCTGGGCGTGGCCACCCGGGCAATGGAAGCCGGGGAGCAGGGCCTCATGCCGATGTCGAAGGCGATGGACGAGAGCCAGGGAGCGATGGAGCGGGCCCGCGCGAAAGCCATCGAGCTCGCCAGGAGCATCGGCATCCCCAAGGACGAGGCCAAGGCGCTGGCCGACCAGATGGGGTTCGTCCCCGACACCATCAACACCCTGGTCGTGGCTCAGGGCATTCCGGAGGCGACTGCCGAGATCATCGGACTGCGGGGCAAGCTGGAGAGCATCAAGCCAGGCAAGGCCATCCAGATCACGGCACCCACGGCCGCGGCCCGCGAACAGCTCGAGGCGCTCGGCTTCACCGTGCAGAAGGTCCCCGGCAGCAAGAAGGTCTCCGTTACCGCCCCGACCGGCGGCGCGCGCGTGAACATCGCCGCCCTGGCGCAGGACATCGCGAACGCGCCGGACAAGAAGAACGTGACGGTCAGCGCGATCGTGAAGAGGGCTGCCGGTGAGCTCAAGGGCGTGCAGGACAAGGTGGCTGCCCTCCCGAAGGGTGCGTCGATCGACGTCAAGGCGCCGACGAAGACGGCCCAGGCCGCGCTCAAGGACCTTGGGTACAAGATCAAGAACGTGGACGGCGGCGGGAAGGTCGTGCGGATCACCGCCCCGAACAAGGGGGCGATCCAGCAGGTTCAGGCGATCCAGAGCAAGATCAATTCCCTCACGGGGAAGACCGTCCAGGTCACGGTCCAGTACCACTCGGTGGGCAAGCCCTCCGTGGTCACGCAGAAGGCCGACGGCGGAATCGTCCAGTTCGCCAACGGCGGCATTCACCGCATGGCCGGCCGCGTGAAGGCCTTCGCGAACGGCGCCGAGAAGCACATCGCGCAGATCGCCAAGGCTGGCGAGATGCGGCTGTGGGCGGAGCCGGAGACGTACCCCGGCGAGGCCTACATCCCGCTGGCCCCCTCCAAGCGGAAGCGCTCTGAGGAAATCCTGGACACCGTCGCCAAGTTCTTCGGCGGCTCCGTCGTCTACCCGGAGCGCGCGCTTTCCACGTTCGCCAATGGCGGTGTGAGCAGCAGCAGCCGCGGCCGCGGAGTCTCTGCCGCATCTCGCGCCAGGGCCGTGCAGGGCGGCGCGGCACTCGTCGGCGGCGACCTGAACCTGAACATCGGTGCCGTGGGCACCACGGCCAATGCGCTGGAGGACGCCATGTATCAACTGCGGCTGATCCGGCTGGGAGGTGCACGAGCGTGAAAGACGGGGACTGGTACCTGGGATACGGCACCTACGAGGACTTGCCCGGTGCCGCGCTCACGTTCGGACGTGAGCCGTCCGGGATCTACTGCCTGAAAGAGCCCGAGGTGAAATTCAGCGACCCGGAGGTGGGAGATCAACCGCTGCCCGGTGAGGACGGCATCCGGCTCGGCAGGGACTACCAGCGCTCGGCCACGGTGACGTTCGAGCTCGGAATCGATGCCGTGGACGCACCGGTCGAGCGGTACTACCCAGCGAACTGGCCTGTGGCGGGTCGGCGTACTGGCGACTGGCCGGACAATGCCTTGACGCTCGAACTGCTCAAGAAGCAGGGCGGGCCGTGGCAGTGGAATGAGGACGGGGTCGGCATGATGCGCCAGGTATGGCGTGCCGACGCGCTCCGGCTCAAGCCGGGCCGGGTGGCCTGGCTCCTGCATCGCACGGCGGGTCGGACACGTCGGCTCATCGGCCGGCCGAGGAAGTTCGACGTCGCGGACAGCCGGTTCACGAAACACGGCTACACCCCGGTCGTGTGCGAATTCGTGGCCATCAACGACCAGTTTTACGACGAGGTCGAGAAGACGGCGGAGCTGTGGGACTACTACGTACCGGCCGGGCTGCCGCCGCGTCCGGGCCGGCCCGGCTGGGTACCGCCCAGGCCGGGTGAGCCGAAGCCGCCGCAGAAGACAGCGACGCTGAAGGTGCAGGGCCGCTTGCCCGTGCACCCCGTGATCAAGGTCTACGGTCCGTGCAAGGACCCCAAGGTCACGCTGGGGGGCCTGTGGGCCGTTCAGTTGGCGCTGACGCTCAAGGATGGCGAGTACGTGCAGATCGATGCCCGGCCCTGGGCCCGGACGGTCATGAAGACCTCGGGCAGCAGTAGCGCGTCGGTGGCGGACAAGCTGACCCGGGCCAGTCCGAGGCTGGCCGCGATGACTCTTCCGCCGGGCGTCTGGCTGGCGTCGCTGTCGTACGTACGGGCCACGACGGTGCCGAAGAAGGGGCCTCGGATCGAGATCATCTGGCGCGACGCATACGCATGGTGGTGACCGCAGGACGGTAACCGGGCCGGTGCCTCACCCTACCCAGATCATCCGGTCTGATCTTGGGAGAGAAGCATGGCGTGGGACGGCATCCCCTGGTTCGTGGAGAACACCGCGGCGTCGGAGGAGACGCTGCGGCTGATCGTGGAGACGGCCGCGGGCGGCGGCGACGGAATCGTCGCCCCGGCCGATCTGCGGGTGAGTGCTCTCGACCTCCCGTCCGCCGGCGTCCAGGTAGGAACCGGAGCGATGGTCGCCCGGCGCCGCGGTGCGGGTGGGGCGTCGCAGGCGTACGCGGCACGGATGCCCACCCCCGAGTCGGTGGACATCGAACCGACGGCGGCCGACGGGCCGCGCAGCGACCTGATCGTCGCCCGGGTCGAGGACCCGTACGGCGGTGAGGTGTGGCCGGAGCCCGAGGACCCGTCCGTCGGCCCGTACGTCTTCACCCGGGTGATCCCCGACGTGCCGATCGGCACCACGAGCATCCAGGACATCGACCCGGACGCAACCGCGGTCACCCTCGCCCGGATCGACATCCCCGCAGGCACCGCCGCGATCACTCCGGGCATGGTCGTCGACCTGCGCCGGCTGGTTCGGCCCCGCCAGGAGTCCCACCGCCGGTACCTGTACGCGGCATGGGCGACCGCGGACGACCTGGGCGCGATCACGGACGTGTGGGAGCAGTTTCCGCTCGGCGCCCGTTGGTCGGAGACCGTGCCTGAATGGGCCACGCACGTCAGTGTCCACACGGCCATCACTGGGTTGCTGCACCCTGACGCGGTGCTCGCCCGGGGGGAGCTGCGGGTCACCTGCGGCACGCAGACCGGGCCGGGCATTCAGCACCTGGTCGCGCAGGCCGGACGGGTCGCGGTCCAGGCCGGGTACACGTTCACGCTGGCGCCCGAGGACCGGGGCGCGGTCCTGCCGATCGGCGTCGAAGGCATCGGCAGCGCCGGGGCCACGGGTGTGCTGCGCGCGGATGCCGGCACGGTCCTGTCCGTGGACATCGTCTACTCGCAGGCCCCGGTGGCGTCCTGATGTCGTGGCGGTACATCGCTCAGCGCACCACGACCGGCGACTTCCTCGACTGGGACGTGCCTTTCGTGGCCACCAGCGTCCCGAAGCGGGAGCTGAACGGGCCGGGGCAGATGCAGGGCACGATCGGGCCGGAGTACATGCGGCTGATGGCCAAGCCGGACGGGCTGCCGGTGATCACCGAGTGGGCGACCACCCTGTACGCGGAGTACGAGGGGAAGATCCGGTGGGGCGGGATCGTCACCCGCGTCGCGTACGAGGGCCAGGCGATGAAGATCGAATGCGCCGGGTACACCGCCTACCCCAACGGGATGCCGTACCTGGGATCGGTCATCCAGTCCGGCGTGAAGGTCGCGCAGAAGTGGGCCTATGAGGGCAAGGACAAGAACCGTGACGGGTACATCGACGGGTCGAAGCCGCGGCGGAAGATGCCCCCGAAGCCGAAGGACAAGATCAGCGGCCGGTGGGACGCGTACGACGTCGTCCGGCACATCTGGGATCACCTGCAGTCCTACCAGCGGGGCAACCTCGGCGTCACGCTCGACAAACACGACTCCGGGTACCTCCTCGGTGCGTCCACCGGCGAGGACCCATGGAATTTGCTGTGGTGGGAAAGCCCGGACTGCGGGGCGACGATCACCGACGTGATGAACCTGGCGAAAGCCGACTTCGTCGAGAGCCACCGGTGGGACGGGTCGAAGGAGAAGATGATCCACCACATCGACCTGGGCACCCGTCGCCTGGGTCGAACCCGCAACGACCTCCGGTTCGCGTCCGGGGAGAACATCGTCGAAATCGCCACCCCGCAGGGCCAAGGCGACTACTTCGCGAACAACATCTACGTCTTGGGCAAGGGCTCCGGGAAGAAGACCGCCCGGGTCCGGGTCGTCGTGGACGACAAGCGGGTCCGGCGGGCCCGGATGATCTCGCGGAAGTCGACCGCGAACGTGAAGACGCTGACGGAGGCCGGGCAGAAGGAACGGGCCCGGCACAACGCCCAGCTCACCATCCCGTCCATCGCGATCCGCCACCACCCCAACGCCCCGCTCGGGTCCTGGACGCTCGGCGACCGCATCCTCGTCCAGGTCGACGTCCCCTGGGTCGGCGAACTCGCGATCTGGCACCGCGTCACGGCCGAGGAGATCGACCCGGCCGCCGGCGTCGCGATCCTCACCCTCACCCGCGCCGACTACTACGGCTGAGGCCGCGACACTAACCATCCGTCCCCTCCACTCTGCCGCTCCAGCTCACCGGAGCAGCAGACAGGAGGGGACGTGTCGTTCCGGCTCGACGAGCGCGAGACCAACAAGCAATTCGCGACGTACCTCAAGCAGCTTGAAGACCGCATCACGGCGCTGGAGAGCGCCAACCCCCTCACGCACGCGTCCATCGAGGGCGGGGCCCTGGACGTCTACGACGACGACGGCAACCTTCGCGGCCACCTCGGAGTTCAGCCGGACGGCACATTCGCCGCCCGGCCGGTGAACTCGACCCCGCCGCCGACCCCGGCCGGCCCGACGGTCGAACCGGCACTGTCCGGGCTCATCGTCGCGTGGGACGGGCTGTGGGCCGACGCCGACGAGGCCCCCGCCGACTTCGCCACCGTCCAGATCCACGTTGGCCCCGACCTCGGTTTCGAGCCTGACGAGACCACCCTCGCGGGCACGATCAGCACCCCCCTCGGCGGGTCCGCCACGATCGCCGTCGCCGGATACGAGGAGGTATGGGTGCGTCTGCGCGCCGTGAACACCGCGGCGCTCACCGGCGAACCCGGAGAAGCCGCCCCCGGCACGCCCCGCCAGGCCGTCCCCCAAGACCTGATCGACGAGATCATCGACGAGACGAAGCTGGCCCAGGACGCGGTCACCGAGGCGAAGATCGCGCTCGGCGCGGTCGGGTCCGCGGCCCTGGCCGACGCCGCTGTCACCCTCGGCAAGATCGGCGAAGGGGCGGTCACCCTCAACGCGCTCGGCGGCGCCCTGGCCGACGGCATCACCCAGCACTACACGGACACGATGTCCGACCCCGCCGCCTGGACCCCCGTACAGATCCCGGCCGGCGCCCGGTGGGAGCACCTGGCCGACATCGCCGACGCCCCCACCGGGCGCACCGTCGGCCAGGCCCGCGGCTACGCCGCTCTGCGCGGCAGCACCCCGATCCCGTACGACCCTGCGGTCCTGTACCGGATCTCCGCCCGGGTCCGCACCACCGCCCCGTCCAGCGCGGGGAGGGACACCCTGTACGTCGGCGTGATGGGGTTCGGCGCGGACGGCGTCACCATGGTCAACCGCACCGGGGCGAACTCCACCGGGTCGCAGTTCTACTGCGCCGCCTCGCGCCCGGTCCTGGCGGCCGCGGACGGGTGGACCGTCTACACCGGCTACCTGCGCGGGCGCGCGGCGCCGGACGCCACCGGCCTTGGCGGCGTCGCGGCCGATCCCCGGGCCCCCGGGCAGCTCCACGACCAGGTCCGCTACATCGCCCCGTATCTGCTCCTCAACTACGACTCCGGCGTCACCGGGCCGAATACGCCCACCGGTGTGATGCAGGTCGACGCCGTCACCGTCGAAGTCCTCAAGACGGGCATTGTCGACTCCACCAACCTGGTCGTCGGGTCGGTGACCACCGCGGCGCTGGCCACCGACGCGGTCACCGCCGGGAAGATCGCGGCCGACGCCATCGGCGCCCGCGAGCTCCAGGCGAATTCCGTCACCGCGTCCGAGCTCACGGCCGGCTCCGTCACCGCCCTGGCCATCGAAGCCGGGGCCGTCACTGCGGAGAAGATCCTTGCCGGGGCCGTGACCACGGACAAACTCGTCGGGCTCAGTGTGACGGCCGAGAAGATCGCGTCCCTCGCCATCACGACCGACAAGCTGAGCGCCCTGTCGGTGACGACGGACAAGCTCGCCGTCAACTCCGTCACCGCGTCGCAGATCGCGGCCGGCGCCATCGAGGCGACGCACATCAAGGCCGGGGCGATCACCGCGGAGAAGATCTCAGCGGACGCCCTGAATGGTAGGACCATCACCGGCGCGACCGTTCAGACCGCGGACACCGGCGACCGGGTGATCGTCACCAACGACGCCAACGGGCGCGGCCTGCTGCGCTTCTACAACACGGCGAACAAGCTGTCCGCCGAACTCAGCTCAGGTACCGACGACACCGGCATGCAAGCCGTGGTCCTCAAGGGCCCGGACCCCGTAGGGGGATGGAACGGCCGGCCCTCCCTGACCATTGCCGCGGACGGCGGCCGCAGCACCGCAACTGTCAAGGCCAACGCCTTCGAAATCCGCTCTCCCAGCCCGCTCATCGCGGACCGATACGTGAAGGCGAGCATCACTGGCTACCTGACCGCCTCGAACATCGAGGTCGGTCACGTCACCATCACGCCGACACCCAACGTCGCCACGTCCATGACGGTGACCGGGCTCCAGCTCCCCCTCGACGCCACCACGATCCGTGGTGTCGCAACCGCCAACACCACCGTTCCCGGGACGACGGTCCGCGGTATCGGCCTGACCGACGCCACCCCGCGGACGGTGACGATCTCGATCAATCGCACCGACAACACACCCACCGGTATCGACTTCATCCTGATTGCGAGCTGACCAATGTCTGAGCCCACGCCCACCCTGATGATCGTCACTTGCCGGACCGCGGGGTGTCCCAACGCCGACGAGTCGTTCACCGTCCGCATGTACCCCAACGTCGAAGAACCGGTGTGGGCAGCCATGTGTGCCGGGTGCGACCAGATGGTGCAGGACATCGTGCCGGCGACGCCGAGCGCATGACGCTAAGGCGCCGGGCCGTGCATCGTGCCGGATGCGGGGAGCTGCGGGCCTTCGGGCCCCGGCTCCCGCGCACCCCAATCTGACAACCGATGACCGAGGAGGCGCTCGTGGAGTGGCTCGTCTCTCTGGCGCCTGTCCTCAGCCCCCTGTTCGGCATGACTGGTGTGCTGGGCGGGGCCTGGATGGTGTACCGCCAGAACCTGCGCAGGAACGAGACCGAGGCGGGGACGGCGGAGGCCACCACGTTCGTGACGTCCGTCCAGACCGTGACGAACGGCTTTACCCAGCTTCTCGAGCAGCAGCGCGAGACAAATGCGGCGACGCTCGAGCGAGTGACCACGTTGGAGAACCGCGTCGAGCGTCTGGAGGAGGAGCAACGGCAGTGGCGGCGCTGGAAGGCGGCCGCGGTCGAGTACATCCACCAGCTCCGCGCCCTGGTCGTCGGGCTCTATGAACGCCCGGCGCCCCTTCCGCCGCAGGAGATCGCCGAGGACCTGGTCGACGGGCCCGGCGGCTGAACCAGGACGCGACGCAAGACGTCGACGCCGCACACAGTCCGCCGACACGCAACCTCGCATGAAGGGCAGAACCTCATGACCACGCTCAACGCTCTTACCACCGGTGTCCAGGTCGGTGCCGTCCTCCCGCTGCTGACCGCGGTTGTCCAGCGACCCGCCTGGTCGGCGAAGGCCAAGAAGGTCGTAGCCGTCCTGGCGGCGCTGCTCGCCGGCGTCGCCACCGTCGCCACGGACGGCGGCTGGGACCAGTTCCAGCACGGGAAGCTCACGGCCGCGACCTTCTTCGGCGTGCTGGCGGCCTCCCAGACGAGCTACGACCTCCTTTGGAAGCCGACCAAGCTTGCCCCGTGGATCGAGGCCCTGACGACCAAGAAGACGCCCCAGCAGGCCGAATAGGGCTGACGGCGCACGTCCGGCCTACGGCCGGCGGGTACCATCTGCAACGAGGTGGCCGTACCGCTGCCGCGAAGAATGCGTTTGAGATTCCGGTCCAGGGTTCATGGGCTTCAAGACCACGCCGCTCGCAAGAGCTGGGGTGTTCCTCTCGCCCGTTGGTTACCTGGCCATAGCGAATCGAGTAACCGGGTGCGTGTAGAGCACTCGGGGCCGGGGAGTGGATGCTCCTACGAAGATCCGGCACACGCATCTCCGCGTACGCGCCAGTGCGGCCACCTCGTCCTGTTTCAGCAGGCAGTACGACACCAGGGCCCGAGAGCACGGGTTACACCCGAAGCGGAGGAACACGTACATGGCCGATGCCCGGCAGGTTGCGGCGGAGATCAAGCGTCTGTCCGAGATGAGCCCCGAGGCCTTCATGGACACCGTCGTCCAGTACGTCACCGGCGCCACCGACAAGCGCGCGCCGCGGGATACCCAGGGCGCCGCCCTTCACGATCCCCGTCTCGCCCCTCGCGCCCTCCAGGCGCTCAGGACCGCCGTCCAGCGGGCGAAGTCCTACAACCCCCTGCGGGAGGGTGAGACCCGGAAGCAGCAGGCGGCCCGCATCGCGCCGTGGCGCGAGGGGATCAAGGACGCGATGCCGCCGCTCGAGGACGTCGTCGACGACCTGGCCCACGAGCACGCGAAGGAACTGGCGGCCCTGGACGACGACTCGTTCGCTGACCGGTGGACGGGGTTCATCCTCGACGAGCCGGTCCCCGCCCCGACGTCCCCGCACGTCGAGGCCCTCGCGTTCCGCTCACCGAGAGTAGCCAGGAGAGCGGTGCGCCTGTGCCGCCTCATGTCCGAGGAGCCGGCCCGCTTCATGCCCGAACCGCCCGCAGGCGAGAGCGGCAACGCGCGGGAGCGGCGCGTTGAGACCTTCCGCCGGCGCGTGGAGTCCGAGGCCGCGTTCCTGCGCTACGCCGTCCAGTACGGGGAAGCGCGCCAGGGCCGGATGCCGAGCGAGCCGAACGTCCGGCTGCAGGCGCTCAAGGTCCTTGGCGAGCGGCACCCCGAGGAACTGGTGGAGCTGCTGCGGCAGGAGCGCGGCGGCGCGCTCGAGAAGGCGGCCGAGGAGCGCAGGGCGCGGCGCGCGATCAGGCGCGCGGCCCGGCAGGGCGCGCGGTAAGGCGCGCCACCGACTGATCGTCCCTCCTCCAGGGCGCGCCTGAGGGCGCGCCCTTCGTCATGCCCGGGGCGCGCCCTCAGGCGCGGCCGCGCGCGCTCACGGGCGCGGCCACCGGCGCGGGGCTGGCCGGTCGGCGCGCACTCGCCTGATCATCCGCGCCGTTGGGCGCGCGCCGTTGAGGAGCGATCACCGCGCCGCTCGGCGCGCTCCGCGAGGCCGGCGTGCGTGGTCGACAACGTCCAGGAGGCCGCGCCCACCGTGGAGCGCGGCGGCCGGGCGCGGGGCGCGCCGCGAGAAAGGGCAGGTCAAAGGCGCGCGCCATGGCGCGCTGTCCCGGGCGCGCCTGAGCGCGGGGCCTCGGCGCGGGCGCGCGATCCACCCGATCCGGGCGCGCGATCCACGGTGGGCGCGCCCGGATCGGCGCGGGCACGGCGCGCGCGCCTGGCGATCGGCGCGCCTGAGCGCGCGCGTGGAGGCGCGCTCGAGTCGGCGCGCGGCGCGGCCGGGGTGGTCGCGCTCGGCCTCGAGGCGCGCCTGGGCGCGCGCGGATCGGCGCGGTCGGGGGAGGCAACGGCGCGCCGATCGGCGCGGCTCCGGATCGGGTGCGCGATCACGTGGGCGCGCGTGAGTGGGGTCCGAGGCGCGCGGGCGCGCCGTGCTGAGGTGATGTGAGGTGATGAGATCGCAGAGGCGCGGAGCGGCGGAGGAGCGCGCCCGAAGGGGGCCGGGCGCGCATCACCTCACGTCACTTCCCGGCGGGCGCGCCCTCGAAGTACGGGGCGAACTTCTGCTGAATCTGAGGGTCGACGGTCGGCGCCTTCCGGTAGTAGGCGGCGAGCTCCGTCTGCCCCTCCTGCTCGAGCTGGGCGATGACCGCGGGCCGGTGCTGCTGCAGGTAGTCCCGGAGCACCGTCATCTGGGGGTCGCCCGTCTCGGAGATCGGTCCGAGGTGTTCACCCACCGTCATCATCTTGATCCGGGCCTGGACGACTGCCTCGGCGTTGAGCGCCTTGAGTGCCAGTCCTTCGTTGCGGGTCTGGCGGGTCGCCCTGGGCGCCGCGGCGGCCGCCGGGGCGGAGGGAGCTGCCTGGGGCTCCTCGGCCTCGCTGACCTCTTCCGGGCGCTCGTCCACGGGGGCCTCGCCGAACTCGGGGTCCGGCGGCGGGGGTGCGTCGTCGTCGGTCGGCGGCTCGAGGTCCTCGTGCGCCTGGTGCTCGTGGGCGCCCGGCTGGCCCTGCCCCGGGGGCGGACTCGGGGCGGTGCTCGGCGGCGTGGACGGAGCCTGCGCGGTCCCCTCGGCGGCCTTCTTCCGCTTCTCCTCGGCGCGGCCCTTGGCGTACGCGAGGGAGCGGGTGATCAAGTCGTCCGCGCTCATGGTGCCCCACGTCTTGGTGCGGGTCTGGATCTTCTGCAGAGTGACCATGCCCCACTGCTCGCGGATGTTCTGCAGCGCGGCCTCCGGGTTGTTCTCGTCGGCGAGCGCGGCCCGGATCAGCTCCACGGCCTGGTCGCCGGTCAGCTTCGGACCGTCCTGCTGGGCGGGCGCCTGCTCGTACCGTTCCTGCCGCTGCCGCTGCTGCCGCTGGTCGGCACGTTCCTGCTGTCGCTGTGCCTGCTGCTCGTCCAGGTACGCCTCCGGCCGGGCCTCGGTGACCTGGCGGGCGGCCGCGGCGTCCTGGAATCCCATGCGGCGGAGCAAGGCGTCGACGCTGAAATTCTCGAACCGCTCGCTCTGTCCGGGGGTGACCTCCCAGTGCAGGGTCCGCACGCCGGTCAGGTACGCCTCTCCCAGCGCGTGGAGCTCGACGATGGCGTCGACGGAGGCCGGGAGGTTCTTCTCCGCCTTGGTTTTGCGGGTCTTGTCCCGGGTCGGCTTGTCGTTCTCGAACGCTGTGACGAGTTCCTGGCGGGCGAGCAGGACCGTGGGGCCGGAGTGCCGCCGCAGCAGCCAAAGGATCTCGCCCCACCGGTCCTTCGCCCGGTTCCACAGGTCCGGGTCGACCGTGACCGGGAGGTCCGGGTTCGGGCCGCGGCGGCGCTGCTCCTGCGCCTTCCTCTCCGCACGCCGCCGGGCGTAGAGGGCTTGCTCGTCGCTGAGCATGTCCCACAGCACGGACACGTTGTCGACCACGATCATGTTCCGCTTGCCCTCGACGGCGGGCGGTTGGGCGACGGCCCATCGGACGGCGTCGAGGATGTCCTGGTAGCTGCCATCGTGCTCGACGATCTCGTACCGGGCGCCTTCGATGCGGCCGTAGTAGTCGGCGGTGCCCTCGGATCCGCCGATCTCGATCCAGTACGTCATTCCGACCAGCTCGGAGGCGGTTCCCTCGGCCGCGACGCGGCTCTTGCCGGTCTTCTCCGGGCCCGCGATGAGGATCATCGGAGGGTTCGGAAGGCCGGTCGGTCGGCGGGACGTGCGGGCGCGCTGAGGCGTGGTGATACCAGGCATCTGGTTGTTCCTCTACTTCGTGGTTCCCCGGGTTGCTCTCCCGCGGAGGATGCAACGGCAGAGGGGTTAGCCTCTCGCCGTTGCCATCGGCTTACTATTCTACCTGCCCGGCGGGATAGCTCAATGCCGGTTGAGCAGATCGGCGACGGGAGTTGAACCCTCGGGGTCCTGGTCCTCCCGGTGCCGCGCGTACCACTGGTCAAGCGCCTCGTACCCCTCGGCCGCGCGCTCGAGCTCCTCCTCGGACTTCCCACCCCACTCGGCGACGTCGGCGGCGAACTCCCGCCGCACGGTGCCCGGGTCGCGCCGGCCGAGTGCTGCCGTGATCTCCTCCCACGACGCGCCCCCGAAGGATTCGGCGAGCACGACCAGGTCGACGATCTGGTTGGTCAGCTCGCGCAGCTCGCGCGCACGGCGGATGCGCTCGGCCGGGCTGGTGGTCTCGGCGGTGGTGGCGACTGCCTGCCGGGCGAGGTCGGACAGGTCGCGGGCGGCGCGAGCGGTGGCGATCCGGGCCAGGATCTCCGGTGTCATGAAGGGGTCCGATCATGCAGGCGGCGGGCACCCCGGGTGGGGGCCCGCCGCTTTGGTACGGGTAAGGGCAGGATGCCTTACGAGCCGGTTGCCGTCAGCGCCTGGTCGAACGCGGCGAAGACGTCGTCGACGGTCGCGCGCGCCGGGATCTGGACACCCCGCTGCGCGGCGTACTCCTTGATGATGCGGCTGCGGACCTTACGGCCGTTGCCATCGCTCTGCCCGAGGACCTCGGCAATCGCTGCTCCGGTCAGGGGGCCGTCGAAGACGTCGCGGTGCTTGCCGTCGATGACCTGCACGAGGATTTCGCGCAGCTCCCTCTCGGTGCTCCACGGCGGGACCACGTACGGCTGCAGCTCGCCCGACTCCTCCGCGGTAGCGGTCGCGGGCTCCTCCGGCTTCGGCGTCGGCTCAATGACCTTCGCCGGCTGCGAGGGGACGGTGGCCGTGACCCGGCGCGGCTTCGGGGCCGCCGCGGGTACGGCGGGTGCCGGCACGGGTGCGGGGAGGGCCGGAAGCTCCTCAACGGGGGCGACCTGCGGGGCGAAGATGCCCAGCTCGAGGCCCGCAGCGCGCAGCCCGTCCGCGGCGGTCTCCTGCAGCGGGATCCCGGTACGGGCGAGACGGAGCGGCATCAGGGACTCGACGGGCGCCTTCCTGCGCCAGGCCCGACCGAACCGGGCGCGGAGCTTCGCCTGGTAGAGGAGCCGTTCCTGCTCGAGCTCGAGGACCGTGTCGTACGACGTGAGCTCCCACAACTTCATGCGGCGCCACAGCAGGAAGGTGGGCAGCGGGGCCAGGAACCAGCGGGCCCACCGGACCTTGTCCATGCGGCGGCGTCGGCCGGTGGCCGCGCCGATCCTCACGGCGTAGGTGTGTGCAGCGATCTCGGAGACGGCGACCCACAGCAGGGACATGGCGCCGTGCGCGACCTTGGACCAGAGCGAGGTACCGGCCGCGACGTTCAGGGCGCAGGTGATCAGGCTCAGCGCCCAGGGGACGAGCCGCGCCCACCACAGCCGCATATCCATGCGGATCAGGAAGAGGTACGCGCCCGTGAACACGGGGATGGAGGAGTCGATGGCGGTGGGGAGAACCCACGGCTCGTCAAAGCCCCAGTCCAGGGCCTTGGCGGACACGGCGTCGAACGACGCGTAGAAGCCAAGGCCGCCGACGCCGGCGCCGCCCAGGGCGGTCAGCTTGATGCCGCGGCGCTCCCAGAGGCTGAGCGGAGGGACACCGGAGTCGGTGGAGCTCGGCTCGTGGTCGGCGGGGGTCTGCGGTTCTTCGCCCTTGCGGACACGGGTAAACGGCAGCTTCAAGACACCTTTCCTCTCATTCGGGTCTCCCCGGTCGGCTTATGCTCATGGCCTTCCGGGTCGACCAAACGATATAGCGTCCTCCGTCTCCTGTGCCTTTACCGACACTCACCCCCGTCAGCAACAGCGACATACAGGGCATTTGGGTGCCATGGGTTACCAGTCGAGAGGCTGCGCCGGCTTCCGCCGATCGGGGCCCACGATCTTCGCGAGGTGCGCCGAGGACTCGAGCCGAGACAGCAGCCGCTCCCCCAGGATGTCCACCACGCCCAGACCGCCGCCGGGCTGGCTGCGGCTGCGCACGTTGGTCGTGTACGCCGTCGGCCGGCCGGAGCTGATCCGCGCGTCGATCAGGTCGACGGTCTCCTTCTTCACGAAGGGGGTGGCGATCTGGTCCATGTCGCCGCAGAACTCGTCCAGGATGAGCAGATCGCAGGTAGCGAACCGGTGGCGGACCTGGTGCTTGGTCAGGTTGTGCGGGGCGGAGTCCGGCTGCAGCCACGTCAGGTACTTGGAGTGCTTGACGAGCAGTGTCCACATGCCGCGTTCGGATGCCTCGCCGCCCAGGGCGAGCGCGGCGGTCGTCTTCCCGCTGCCGATGTTCCCCGGAATGATCATGTTGAGGGTCGCCGGGCGGACCCCCGACCGCTTCCCCTCCACCAGGGAGTCGAGCCAGTTCCTCAACGTGTTCGGCTTCTGGTTCGCGTCGAGGTCACCGAAGCGGAAACGCAGGTACTCGTCATAGCTGGCGTCGATGACGCTGTTGCGCCAACTGTTGCGGCGCGCCCGAGCCTGCGGCACCGCCACGTCCTCCCAGAGCCCGTCTTCCGGCTCGGGCTGGGGCGGAACGCCGAGCTGCGCCATGTCCGCGCCGTTGTTCTGCAGCACCTTGATGATGTGCGTGCTCAGGCCGCCGAGGGCGTTCATGCCGCGCGCGGGTGCGGCGTGCGTGGTGACCGACATCGGGTGCGCTCCTTACGATCGTGCGATGACGCCGAACGTGGCGTCGTCGGAGTCGTCGGCGGCCGAGCTGGGGTTCTCGCCGGGCTCGTACGTCGGGGCGTCGCTCTGGTCGCCCCACGTGGCCTTGTCGCTGTAGGGGATCCGCCCGGTGGGCTGATTCGGGATGATGTGGTTCGAGACGACGCCGAGGGCTGTCTGCCACTGCTGCGCGCTGGGCAGGTGCTTACGCGCGTGCCGCAGGGCATCGGCGCACTGCCGTTGGGTGTAGCCCGCCTCGAGTGCCTTCTTCACCATGCCGCGCATGGCCACGAAGCCGTTGGTCTTCCCGACGTACTTGCCCAGGTGCTTCTCGGCGTCCTCCCACCACCACTTCGCGACCGCTTCGGCGGCCGCGTCCAGGGCGGCCTTCTCCTCGTTCTTCCGCTTCTTCTCGGCGGCCTTCTCCTTGTCGTCGGCCGCCTTCTGCGCCGAGGTGCGTCGGGTGCGCCGGGGGCGGGCCGCGGGCTTCTCCGGCGCGGCCGGGGGCTCCTCCGCATCCGCGGGCGCCTCCTCGTCGTCCTCCGGTTCGGGGCCAGCGGGCGGCTCCTGGTCGTCGAGCGGGTCGGGCTCGAACCCGTCGCTGCCGAAGGTGCCGTCGGGGTACTTCACCAGGAACGAGCCGTCCTCCTGCTCGTGCACAGGAACCGAAGGGTCCTTCTTCGTGCTGAACGTCTTGTGGTCTTCGACCCACTGCTTGACGGGGGACTCCGAAACCGCGGTGCCCATGGCGCACTTCCCGTTGAGGAAGTGCCGCCGCTCGAGGCGGTAGTAGCCGCGCTGGGCGAGCTCGCCCAGCGCGGTGCGGACGGCCCCGCGTCCCTCGCGCCCTTCCCCCCGGGAGAGCTGGTCGGACCGGACCTGCCACCCGTCCTTCTGGTCCAGGATGTAGGTCAGCAGGCCAAGGGCACGGAAGCTGATGTCGTCGTCCCGGGCGGTCGTCGACGGCACGTTCACCGTGTAGCGACGGTTAATCCGAACCCCCGTGGGGCTGGACAGGCGGCTCATGCGGGGGCCTCGCTCGGGGTTTCGTCGGTCAAACGGAAGTACGTCCGGTGCGTGCGACGGCATCCGGTCTCGGAGGCCGCCGGGCGCCGCTCCCTCGCGGCCATCTCCGCGGATATCAGTTCGTTCAGGGCGCTGCGCACCTGGTGCGAGGTCAGCCCGAGACTGGTGTAGATGTCGGCGACGTCGACCCACTGGCCGTCGTGCAGAGCGAGCTCGAAGACGATGCGGTGCGCGCGGTCGGAGAGTCTCCGGGTGGCGGTCGCGGTGGCGGTCATGGTGCTGGTCCCCAGGGAGTGGGGCCCGGCCGCAGGGGGCCGGGCCGAGACGATCGGTGTCACTCGTCGCGCGCGCCGGGCTGCGCCTTGGGCAACAGCTCCGGCGCCTCCCGCAGTAGTTCGTCGAGTTCACCGCGCCGCAGGGCGGCCATCAGCACGGCCTTGCCGATCGGCTGCTTCTTGAAGGTCTTCCAGGTCCAGGTGACCGTGCCGGTCGGCTTCCCGCCCGGCACGAACTTGAGGCCGGGGATGATCTCACCGGACCGCGAGTCGAAGATGGCGCCCGTCTCAGGGTCACGCTGAGCGTGCGCCAGGACGGCCTTCTCGAACGAGGGCTTCCGGACGATGATGACGTCGTACTCGCCCTTGTCCTCCGCGTACGCGTCGAACGCCTTCTCGTCGGCGACCTCGAACCGGTCCTTCGTGAGGTTGACCTTGTAGTGGCCGACCTCCTCGCCCCCGATCTCGATGACGAGATCCGACTGCTTCCGCTCCAGGAACTCCGCCACCAGAGACTTCTTGGGGGCGCTCACTTTCGGCGCGATGACCGCCGTCTGGTGTTCGGTCATGGCCTTTGCGACTGCCCCGATGAGTCCGAGCGTGGTCAGGGGCAGCGCGGCGACCTTCTCGTCGCCCTGGGCGCTGTCGGTGACGTCGTTCGTCATCTCGGTGTTCCTCTCTTCCCCGGACGCCGTGGCCCAGGATTCGGGTTGTCCCGGGCGGGGTGTCTTCGGGGCGTCGTAGGGAGGTACGTCACCGGCCGAAATTTGTTACACCTAGGCCCAGGTAGCTGGGTTGCTCTCCCAGCCGCTTCGAATAGTACACCCAGGGAAATGCCTTGTGGAGCACGCGACACAAGCGGCGCGTCCACTTACCTTCCTCGCGGTTCTGCAGCATCCGGCGACGTCACTGGAAGCGGCGGAGCCCCGGCTCCGCCCCAACCGGAACGAGGGCGGAGGCGGCCCGGTAGCGGGTGAGGGTCGGCCATGACGGCATCGCCCTGCTTGCGAGGCAGGGCGCCGCGGTTGAAGTCCGCGGGCTCGCAGCCCTCTCCCGCTGCCGGACACCGACGCATGGGAGAGGACCGCACCAGCCGTGACCGAGACGATCGCCAGGCCGCCGCGCTTCACCGCCTACGTGCCGCTCACCGACCTGACGCCGGCGGACCGTAACCCGAAGCGTCACGAGCTCGAGCTCATGATCGCGTCCATCGACATGCACGGCCTGGTCGAGATTCCGGTCGTTGACGAGCGCACCCGCAAGACCCTCCACGGCCACGGCCGCCGGGAGTCCCTGATCGAGATGCAGTCCCGTGGGATGCGCGCACCCAGCGGCATCGTCATCGACGAGGACGGCGGCTGGCTCGTCCCCGTGCTGCGCGGCTGGTCCTCGAAGCACGACGCCGAGGCCGAGGCCCTGGCCATCAAGCTGAACCGGCTCCCCGGCGAGGGCGGATGGGATCCGCGCGAGCTCGCCGAGGTCCTCGAGGACCTGGCCACCGGCGACGCGGAATTGTTCGACTCCCTGGCCATCCCCCACGACGAGATCGACAAGCTACTTGGCCAGGTCGACCCCGAGACCCTGCCCGGCGGCGGCCGCGAGGACGAGACATCCCTGCTGCACCTTCCCGACGACGGCGAACGCGACGGTGATCTCAGCCCCGACGACGAGGGCCGCGCCCCGCATACGACGTGCCCGGCCTGCGGGCACATGTTCACGTCCAGCCGCTGACCCGTCCTCCGAGGAACACCATGTCCACCCGACGCAAGGCACGCCGGCCCGCAGGCCGCAGCGGTCGCCCACGCCTGCTCTCCGACGAGGTCGAGGCGCGTCTCGTCGGCGCGTCGCGCACCGGCGTGGCCGTCGAGCTGGCTGCCGAGATGGCCGGGGTCTCCCGCTCAAGCTTCCTGGCGTGGATGGCCCGCGGCCGCGCCGAGGTCGAGGCCCGCGAGGCAGGCGAGAAGCCGGACGCGGCCGAGGAGGAGTACGCGGCCCTGTACGAGAAGGTCCGCACCGCCCGCGCCACGGCGGCCGCGCGCGCCATGATGAACATCCGCAGGGTCGCCGACGGCGGCATCGTCACCAAGGTCACCACCCGCAAGTTCCGCGACTCCGTGACCGGCGACATCGTCGAGGAGACCGTGGAGGACCGCACGTCGCCCGACTGGCGCGCCGATGCCTGGTATTTGGAGCGGCAGCACCGCGAGCACTACGGCAAGGACGCGATCGTCGCCGTCGAGATCACCGGCCTGGGCGACCTCCCGTCCGGCGCCGACGACCAGGCCGTCGACCTGTCCGCGCTCGCCGAGCGCCTGGACCGTTCGCTGTTCTCCATCGAGTACCCGCCGGAGCTCGAGGACGGCTCCGTCGTCGACGCCGAGGTCGTCGACGAGTAGCCCTCCCGGCAGCACGCGACGTTAACCGGCCGCGCCCTGCACGGTGCCCTCCACCGATCACCAAGTGGAGGGCACCACCCCATGACCGTCAAGATCATCTCCCGCGCCACCTGGGGCGCGAAGCCGTGGAACGGCACCCCGGCGTCCGTCCCGCTGTCCAAGCGCACCGAGTTCTACGTCCACTACGACGGAGCCCACCACATCACCCGCACCGGGTACGCGATCATGCGCGCCATCGAGGCGGAGCACCTTGGGCAGGGTTGGAGCGGCGTCGGCTACCACTTCGTCGTCGACCAGGCCGGGAACATCTACGAGGGCCGCGGCTGGGGCCTGCAGGGCGCCCACTGCCCCGACCACAACACCACCGGCATCGGCGTCCAGATCGCCATCGGCGGCGACCAGGAGCCCAGCGCGAAGGCCCTGGCCGCATGCCGCGCGCTGTACGAGGAGGCGTGCAAAAAGACCGGCCGCACCCTGGCCAAGCGCGGCCACCGGGACGGCTTCGCGACCGCCTGCCCCGGCACCAAGCTCTACGCCTGGGTCAAGGCGGGCATGCCGGCCGGAGGCTACGCGCCCGCTCCGAACCCGGGTGGCTCCCTGCCGGGCGGCGGCTCCGAGGTCTCCCGCGCACAGGTCACCATCAACGGCCTGACGTACGGCTACGGCGCCAAGGGCGACCACGTGACCAAGGTCGGCCGGGCCCTGGTGAAGAAGGGGTTCGGCAAGCACTACACGTCGGGCCCGGGTCCGACGTGGACCGACGCGGACACGAAGAACTACCAGGACTACCAGGAGTCCCTCGACTACAACGGTGCGGCCGCGGACGGCGTCCCGGGCAAGACCTCCCTCAAGGAGCTGCTCGGCGCCCTGCCCGGCAAGGTCTCGGCGAAGCCGGCCCCGCCGTTCCCCGGCGCCGACAAGTTCGGCCCCGGCAAGAGCAACGCGTCCGTCACCCTGCTCGGACAGCAGCTCGTCCGGAAGGGCTACGGCAAGCACTACACCTCGGGCCCGGGGCCGCGCTGGTCGGACGCGGACCGCAAGAACGTGCGCGACTTCCAGCTCGCGCACGCCTCCTTGAAGGGTGACGCCGACGGTTTCCCCGGGCCGCTGACCTGGAAGTTTTTGTTCTCCTGACCCTCTCCCGGCTGGCCCGACCCGCGGGCCCGCCCCTCTCCTCGAAAGGCCCGTCCGTGGCAGGCGAGACCGTCATTACCGTCGTAGGCAACCTGGTCGACGACCCCGAACTCCGCTTCACTCCCTCCGGCGCCGCGGTGGCCAAGTTCCGCGTCGCCTCGACTCCGCGCACTCTCGACCGTCAGGCCAACGAGTGGAAGGACGGCGAGAGCCTGTTCCTGACCTGCGCCGTGTGGCGCCAGTCGGCCGAGAACGTCGCCGAGTCCCTCCAGCGGGGCATGCGGGTCATCGTCCAGGGGCGCCTCAAGCAGCGCTCCTATGAGGATCGCGAGGGCGTCAAGCGCACCGTGTACGAACTGGACGTCGAGGAGGTCGGGGCGAGCCTGCGCAACGCCACGGCCCGGGTCACCAAGACGACGGGGGGCGGTGGGCAGCGTCCGGCCGCGGCCGCCGCGCAGGGACCGGCCGTCGACGCCCCGTGGGCGACCCAGGAACCGCCGTTCTGACCCCAGGCACGAGGAAGGGCCCCGGACCGATGTCCGGGGCCCTTTGTCTGTCTCACGCGGCCGAGACGGTCCAGGCCGAGTCCAGGATCAGCAGGTCGTCCCCGTTCGGCCCGGCCGAAGCGGTTCCGTCCTGCCCGGGAGGCATGGCCCCCTCGGCGGGGGTCTCCACCGGGGCCGGGGTCTCCTCCACCGGGGCCGGGGTCTCCTCCACCGGGGCCGGGGTCTCCTCCACCGGGGCCGGGGTCTCCTCCACCGGAGGCGGCGTCTCCTCCACCGGCGGGGGAGGCATCTCGGTGGCTGGCGGAGTCGGCTTGGGGTCGGTCGGCGTTGGGTCGGTCACCGGAGGCGGCGTCGGGGAGGTCGGCGGCGTCGGGGAGGTCGGCGACGTCGGGGAGGTCGGCGACGTCGGGGAGGTCGGCGACGTCGGAGACGTCCCTGTCCCCCCGCCGGACGGCGCGGCCGTGCCCGAACCGCTTGTCGGCGGCGTGGGTGTGACGGTTTCCTCCGGCGCGGTAACCGGCACCACCGCAAGCGTGCTGCTCCCAGAAGGGGACACGATTGGGGGGTTCGGCTCGATCCCGGCCGCGAGCGCCACGATGTCGTCGCCGCCCTGCTCGGGCCAAACGGGCGCCCCATCGAGCCCCAGCACCAGGCGGGCCGCAAGGAGGGTGGGCGCGTCGGTCGGTGCCGCCTGGGGGCGGGCGATGATCTGCTTCACCTCGTGGTCGTCTAGGCCGAGCGTGCCCAGGGTGAGCGCAACCAGGCGCGGCGGCAGCGGTCTGGCGCCGCCCGTCGTGGTCAGTCCGGACTTCTGCTCGTCCGCCTCCACAAGGAGGTCGTTGTACTCCTTGATCCGCCCGGGGTCAGTGCCCCACAGGATGTAACGGTCGTGGACGCGCATGTGCGGGTACAGCTCCTGGGAACCGGCCTGCTTCGCCCAGGTCTTTGCATACTCGGCGTCGTAGAAGATCCGCAGGCCGATGCGCTCACTGCCGTACGAGAACGTGAAAATCGTCGAGTCCGGCCCGGTCGCGGCCTTGCTGGACATCACCATGCCGTCGGAGTCGGTGCACTCGGCCTCGAGCGTGCTTATCGGATCGCACACGACCTCGCTCGAGCCGGAGAACCACTTGAACTTCGGGTCGGTGAACGGGGCCTTCACCACACCGACGCCGGCGTCAGCGGTATCCGGCAACGCGTCCGGCGCGCTGGCTTTCACCGTGGCCGTATCGTCGGCGACCGTTGTGTACCGGCCCAGGGCCCAGCTCGCGGCGAGGGCGGGGAGCAGCGCGGCGACAAGGACGGCCTTCCGGCGGCGCTTGGCCCCCGCGTGCGGGAACTGCTCCTTGACGACGTCGTCCACCAGGGCGGCCGCGGGGCCTTCCACCCTGGGCGGGACGGGATCGGTGCGCCCGAGCAGCTCGTCGAAGTCCCTCAGCTCGGGAGCCTGCTCCCGGACCATCCGCTCGGCGGCCTCGACGGTGATGCCCGGCAGCACGTTGCGCACGTTGCTGACTGCCCGGCCGAACGTCTGGTCCAGCCCGAGGAACAGGGTGCGCACCCCGTTGATGTTGCACAGCATCGCATCGGTGGGGAACGCCCCCACGACGATGTCGAGCTTGTCGGTGGGGCTGCTCAACTGTGGTGGTCCTTCGCCCTACGTGCGAGTATCTCGGCGGCCATCTGGGTGGCCTCCTCCAGACGCTCGGGGGTGATCTTCTCGAGGTCGGAGACGACGATCTGCCCGCCGTCGGGGAGGGAGACCTCGGTGCGGTGGAGGTCGATCTCCTCCAGGCCGTCGTCGGTGCCGGCGTCGTCGCGGGACTCAGACGGGTTCAAGGTCCGCATGAACGCCGCCATCATGATGTTGTGCGTCTCCTGAACGCGGGCGGGGTTACGGCCGTGGCCCGGCGTCAGGGCCCCGGCGGCTGCCAGTGCGCGGCGCGTGTCGGAGTCGTGCGGGGTCGGGCCGCCCTCGAGCGCCCGCTCGAGGCGCTCGGCCGCCCTGTCAGCGCGTCGCAACATGAGGCGCCCTCTCCTGCTGCTGTGAAGTCTGGACCCGAACACCGTGAACTTTCCCTCTGCCTGCTGCGAGCTTCAACAGCTCCTCCACCAGTTCGGCGGAAGAGTCCCCCTCCGGAAGCACCTCGGCCAGTCGGTGCAACGACCGTGACGTCAAGGTACGCACCGCTCCCTCAGTCTTGCCCATAAGCTCCGCAGTATGCGCCGGACTGAGCCCGTCGAAGAAACGTAGCCGCAGGCAGGTGCGCTGACTCGGCTTGAGCTGGCCCATGCGTTCGGCCATCGCCGCGGCGAGCTGCCGGCGCTCGGCCTGCTGGTGCACGGAGAGCCCCGGCCGGGGCCGGTCGAGCTGCAAGTGATCGGGCTGGAGAACTTCGGTGGGGCGGCGCTGCTCCTTGCGCAGGTGATCGACCGCGGTGTTGCGGGTGATGGTCATCAGCCAGCCGAGAAGGTTGGTCCCCGGGCGGTAGCGGCCCACGTTTTGCGCCACTTTGATCCAGACCTCTTGCGCGAGGTCCTCGGCCTTGTGCGGGTCGCGCACGTACTGGCGGACCCAGTTGTAGACCGTGCCGTTGAGACGTGCGTAGAACGCGCTCATGGCGTCCGGCGCGTCCGGTCCCCCGGCGGCTGCACGTGCGATGAGCTGGTCAATGGTTGCAGTGCTGTCGGTCACGGCGTGATGTCCCCCCATGTGCCGTCTGAGCGCCCCCCTGGCGGGTCGATGGACCAGAACACCCAACCGGGGTAAAGGAGGATCGTCTTCCGCGTGGCGCGAGGGAAGCATAACCGGCCAAAGTTACGCCGGTCATCGATGCATCAGCGACTACGGCTGGAACCGCGGCACCCACCGCGCCCTGGTGACGCTCCACCCCCGCTCCGGCCTGCTCCAGGGCGCAGAGCCGTACCTGCGCTCCCTTGCCACGCGCAGGGGGGTCAATCCCGAGATCGCCGCCATGCTGCGCACGGTGATCCAGGAGTGGGAGGAGCAGCACAGCCACCCCGGCACCCCCGCGCTCTTTCCGGCGACGGCTCACCGGCGCCTTGGGCGCGTCGGCGCCGACGCGCGGGCGGCCGCAGCCGGGTGCGCGGATGTCCCCGGGCCCGGGGCCGCGCGGGCGGGGCCCCGGGCGAGCGACGCTGGAGGCGTGGCCCGCGTTCGCTTCTGTGCCTCCTGCGGGGCCCGGCTGCCGAGGAGCGCGTCGGCCAGGCGCCGGTACTGCGACGACGTGTGCCGGGCCCAGGCGTACCGGGACCGGCGCACGTGCGACCGGATCATGGGCCTCGCGATGATGTTGGCCGACGCGGAGTGGAACGGCGACACCGGCATGATCCGGCTGCTGACCTGCCCCGAATGCGGCCGGATCACGCTCGCCGGCGCACGCCGCCGCCAGGACGCGGTCTACTGCTCCGGCCGCTGCCGGTCCAGAGCGTGGCGCCGACGCGCGGCCCGCCGCGCCCGGCGAGCGTGACGTACAACCGTCACGGAATCGAGCCGTACGGGCCGGTATGACGGCTCGACGTCACACTTGCCGCCCCCGGGTTCCCAGCTTGGGGCGGATCCGCCCCAAGCTGGGCCCTTGTGTGCCGGTCAGTCGCGCGGGGCCGGCGCAGCGCGGCGGCGTGGGAGGCGTCGTCCCGGGGATCCATGGCGGATTTCCCTGGGCTTACTGTAATCTCCGCACTGCAGGCGAGCGTCGGGAGAGCAACTCGACGGACGCCCAACCCGAAGAGAAGGAGCACCCCGATGTCCTCGCACGCCTCGCCCGCGCGCGCCCTGCTCTCGCCGGCGCAGATCGACGCGGCCCTGATGCGGCTCCCTTACGAGGAGTGGATCGTCATGCCGGCCGCGGCCGCGCATGTGCAGGAGCTGGGCCTCCCCCGTGAAAGCCTGACGCAGGTCATCCGTACCGGCCGGCGCCGTGGTGTCCTACGGACGAAGAAGGAACCCGACCTGCGCCTCTTCTGGGTGATGCGGATCGCCGAGGAGCCGTACCGGCGGGTCCCCGCGATCGTCTGACCTGATCACTTGGATAACGGGCCAGGGCGCCCCTCCCTCCTTGCCAGCCGCGCCGCGAGGCGCGTGGGCTGCGCACGCGAAAAGCACCTAGGAGAGGGGGGCGCCCTGGCCCGTTATCCAGAACCATCGTTGGGTAGTAGCGTGGCATGTCCGTACCGCCCGACGTGGGTAGGAGCCACCTCGTGTCTGACCCGTTCGCCGCTGTCACCGGCCTGCTGACCGAGCAGATCCGTACGGCCCGCGCCAGGGGCAACACGCCCGCCGCGGCCGCGGCCCTCGAGAAGCTGCTCACCATGTACGTCCGCCTGGGCACCCGCGAGCTCGGGACGCTCCAGGAGCAGAACGACTACATCGTCGCCCGGCACCTCGGCTACCTCCCCCAGGCTCTGCAGGACCTGGGCGTCACGGCCGAGGACCTGCCAGAGCCCCCGGGCCGCCGGCGTCCGCTCCCCCCTCCTCCGGCCGGAGTGAACGTGTCCCGGATCGTCGAGCGCCTGGCGCACCTCGGCGGCCGAGACAACGACGAGCCGGCCGAGCGTTTCGGCGTCGAGTACCGGCCCCACGACAACGTCGTCCTCCACGGCCGCCTGCAGCCGTTCGCCGTCGTCGACACCGAGGAGCACAACCTCCCGGTCTCCTGGTACGAAAACCGGGACGACGCCGAGACCGTCGCAGGAACGGCAAGCCGCCTGCGCCGCGCCGGTTGACCGGCCCTGCGCGTCGGGGTGGCGGCGATGATCACGATGCCTCTTCGCCTGCGGCCAGAACGCGGTCAATCGTGGTGCGTGCGATGCCGGTTCCGCGGTGAACGGCGCTCTTGCTGATGTTGGCGTCCGTCACCCGTCGGATTAGGTCATCCCGGGCCCGTGTGTCGCCCGTGCCGCTCGCCCTCCAGCGCTCGAACAGGGTCTCTGCGATCGCGTCGGTCCACGTGCCCTCGCTCTTGGGCCACCAGGGCTTCCAGCCGCGGGGCAGTACGGGCAACGATTCCTCGGCGGCCGGCAGGGCGGCCAGGGCGGCCGACCGCTCCTCGCGCTCCAGACGTTCCAGACGTGCCCGGATCCGCGCCCCCAACTCCCGCGCGTCCGCGTCGGGGCGCGAGCGCCATGCCGGACGGTCGGCCGGCGGGGTGCGGTCCTCCGGCACGGCCAGACGTGCCAGGCGCTCGTACACGGCCGCGGGGTCGTCGTCCGGGCCGGGGTAATCCAGATCATCCAAGGTGCGCTCGACCTGTGACACCTGCCGGACATACCGCCGGGCACGGTCCAGATGCGTGACGGTCCGGGCCCACGGTGCCAGCTCGCGGGCCGCCTCCTCCTGCTCGCCCTCGAGGAAACGGCGATCGGTGCGGATCACCAGCCGGGCGGCCGTGGTCTCCCCGTCCATCAGCCACACGTAGCCGCCCGCGTCCACGTTGTAGCCGGTCCCGTACGGGGTCAGGATCTCCCCATGCGGGGAGGTGACGAAGTGAATCCCGTCGGTCTCGCCGCGGGGCGGGTAGCTGTCGTGGGAGTCACGCTCGATCGGGTACATCGGGGGAGTCCTTTCCTCCGGCGCGTGCGCGCTACAAGTGAACTGTCATAAATGTAGCGCCATGACGCTACATTTATCAATCTGAATTTGTAGCGCCCGCTCGGGCGGGGTGCAGGGGGTGGCGATTCACCACGCCGGATGCGGCTCGAGTGCGTGCTGAGGGCACCTGTCGCCCTCGATCGTCACGGGGAGGCCGCACAGGCCGTCGTTTCCGTCGCACTCATAGTGGCGGCGCCGGACAATGGGAGCACCGGCTGTGTACTGCGGCGGGGTCGGGGTTTTCCCGCCCTCCCAGCGGTCGGTGCTGCCTTCGCCCCGGGTGGGCCGAGGGCCGGGCGGGGGCGTGATCAGGAGCTCGCGCAGCCGCCCCGCGATCACGGCGCCCGCCGTCTTCTGCAGCGGGTTGGGCAGCGGGCGGGCCAGCCACTGCCGCAGCGTCTCCATGTCCCACCCGAGACGGAGCAGCTCGTCGACGACCATGCTCTGATCGGCCAGCACCTTGCCAGCAAGGAGCAGCTCCGGCAGCTCCTGCCCGAGGTCCTGGAGCAGCCGCACTCCCTCGGTCAGTTCGACTGTCTGGGGGGACCTCTTGCCGTCCGTCTTTCCCTCCGTCGCAGGGGCGTTCGTGGAACCTACGGAGGGATGGACGGTTCCCTGGTGGTTCTGTGGTGGATAACTGACGGTTAGGGGCTCATCTTGACCCGGGGTCGGGCTCAACTTGGGGGGGAGGTCGGTCTCATCTTGACCCGGGGTCGGTCTCATCTTGAGCTCAGGGCCGGGCTCATCTTGACCTATCAGCAGGTCAGATGGGGTGTGGGGGTTATCCACAGGGTCGGGCTCATCTTGAGCCCTCACCTGGTCAGCGCCCTGCCCCGACCCCTTCGGAGCCTTCCGCTTCTTCTGCGGCAGGGGCGCGTCGGCGGCGAAGGTGATCCGCTCGATGACGTTGTCGTCGTAGTCCGTCGGCTTGCGCTTCATGGCGGCCAGGAGCTCGAGGTTCACGCGCGTGAGGTTGGTGATCGGCTCGCCCGTCTTCGGGTCGAGGCGGCGCTGGGAGGCGATCAGCTTCTTTGCCACGAGCTTCTTCTTGACGCGCTTGACCGTCGCCGGGGACGTCCCGCAGTCGTCGGCGAGGCGCTGCTGGCCCGGCCAGCAGTAGCCGTGATCGTCGGTCCGGTTGCAGTAGGCGATCATGAGCAGCTTCTCGGGTCCGTCCAGCCCTTCGGCGTCAAGCACCATCGCGATGTGCTTGATGGTCACGCCTGGCCCCCGATCACGCGGTACGTCGTCGGCGCGCCCGCACCGGTCGCGGTGCGGCGGGCAGTACGCTCGATCAGCCCCAGTTCGGCCAGCCGGTCCAGCACGCGCGAGACGGTGGAGTCGGAAACGTTCGCGGCCGCGGCAAGTCGGCTGAGGGGCGGGAAGGCGAGGCCGTCCGGTCCGGCAAGGTTGCCGAGTTGGACCAGGACCAGGCGCTCAACGGGGCGAAGCACGGCGCGGGCGTTGAACGCCGCACGGATCCGGGTAGTGCTCATGTGAACTCTCTCTGTTGCGCAGAGAGCAGGAACTGCGCATCGCGAATATCACAGGCGGGCGCGGAATCGAGTGGTCCGCGCCGAGCAGCCTGTATGCTCGGTGCCCAGCAGTCCCTACCCCCTTTGGCGAGGACCGGGTAGGAAGTCGGGGCGTCGACCGGGCCAGGTTGGCGCCCCTTCTGCATGTCTGCCGCTACCGTCTTCGGTGTTGGCGATCACACCTTACACCGGTGTATGTCGAGCGGTAGGATGGATCGTATGACGACACGGAACACGTCGGGTGGAGCAACCCGAGAGCGCACCAGCATCACGCTGCCGCCGGACCTGATGCGTCGCGCGAAGGTCGCTGGCGGGAACAACCTGTCCGCCTACGTCGAGGCAGCGCTGAGGGAGAAGTTCCTGATCGACGGCATGGCCGAGGTTGTCCGCATCAAGTCCCAGGACCCGGCGGACGACCTGTTCGAGGCCGCCGAAGCTGATGCCGAGGCTGCCGCGTGACCGAGGTTCTGAGGGGGGCGGTGTGGCGCGTGCCCACCGTGGGCCGGGACCGCACGGTCCTGGTCATTCAGCACAACGCCGTGATCCGACACCACGCGGGCGGCATCGCCTGTGTTCTCGTCCAGGAAGTCGAGGACGCTCTCGACACGCTGCTGACGGTCCCGATCAAGGCCCCGGTGCGCGGCGTCGTCATGGCGTCTGACATCCACCAGGTGCTGCGGTTCGAACAGGGCAAGTGCCTCGGCTACCTGTCCGCCGAGGACATGGAGCGCGTGAACCAGGCGCTCCGCGCGGCCCTCGACCTGTAGACCTTCGTCGTCGGCCCCGACCTCCTAGCGCAGACACCGGGGAGCAAGTGACCTGCCGGTAGAAAGTGGTCGCCGGCCCGGACGGCAGGCCGCACACGGCCTGGGGCCAGCACACCATCTGGGTCGGGTACGAGACCGCCGGCCAGTCCCGCGCTGACCGCGACTCGATCGTGCAGCGCTCCACGGTTCCAGGGACGCCGCGGGAACCGCACCCCTTGCCTGGGTCAAGGACATCGCCCGTCACCTCACCGCCACGGGGCACCCGGTGGACGCAGCAGACCCCGGTCGTCAACGAGCACATCAAGGAGAAGTGACCGTCATGAAGCAACTCCCCCTGAAGGCGCACCTGTACCCCAGCGCGGACAGCGGCACCTGGATGATCGACGTCATCCGCGACCTGCCTCGGCTCAGCGACGACTACGAGGAGCCCGTCGAGCCCGATGACGAGGACGGGCACGTCGCCACGATGGACACGGGTGTCCCGGAACCGCGCGCCACCTCGGAGTCCGTTCCGCAGGAAGAGCTCGAGCGGAGTGCGATCGAGACGCTGCGGCGGAACTACTTCTATGCCCGGCCGGGGTGGCAGATCGGCAACGGCGAGTTGACCGCGGTCGTGAACCCGATCGAGCCCACCTATCTGGTGGCCTGGGAATTCTGGAGGGCGTACGGCGGCCGCGACGGCGAGACCCGTAAGCTCGGCAACAGCCCCGAGCTGCACGCCCTGGGAGCTCTTTTCACGCAGCACAGCGTCACGCCCGAAGCGGTGCACCGTGGCGCACTGCTGCTCCTGGCCGAGATCGCTGCTTTCCTGAGCGACGACGGGGAGGCGGAGCGGATCCTGCGCCTCTGGCAGGCATTTCAGGAGGTGCCCGTCGTGGCTGACACCGCCACGGCGCTGCTGGCGGCTGAGCCGATCGACGCCTGGCATGAAACCCGCATGGCGCTGGGCGTCAACCCCCTCGTCGACGTGATCGAGCTGTGGCGGCTGGCGTTCTCCCTGTCCGGGGCCTTCGACCTCATGTGCAATGCCGTCGGCACCGCCGCCCGCTTCTTCGTAGGCACAGAGGACGGCCTGCTGGACCCGTTCGAGCCCGCTCCCCCGATGTGAGCCCGGCCGCTCCCTGGACCCTGGGGCCTCGTCAGCCCGCCCCCGCCGAACTCCGGACGGGGGCATTGTTATGCCGGGACCGCGGCCCAGGTGACCCGGCCGCCGTGGTCGCCGACGTACTGCCCCACATCGGAGGCCAGGCGGTACACCAGGTACAGCCCCGGCTCGACCTCGGGCGCGGGCAAAGTGCCGTCCATGTCCCCCACCGACACCGTGACGTGCGCGCCGTCGTACGCGAGCCGCGCCACCAGGCCGGCCCCGGCGGAGTGCCGGGCGGTCACGTCCACCAGCTCCTGGAGCACGGCCTGGACGTTGTCGTGCGTCCGGTCGACGTAGGGCGCGCCCTCGAGGAGCCGGGGCAGGATCAGGGCCCCCGTGGCGTTCGCGCGTTCCATGGCCTCGAGCGGCGAGACGTCGGGGCCGATCACGAAATCGACGGAGTTCTCGACGCCGAGCAGGAGGGCGGCACCTCCCTCCCCGAGGGCGTGCGGGGGCCAGTTGTGTGGTGCGGCGTCAGAGATCGTCACGGTGGTCCGTTCCGTCGGGTAGCTCGTTCGAATGCTAGTTCGAAACCGGCTAGCGTATGCAGAGGGTCAAAACGGCGGGACCATGCGCCTGGTGAGGTGCACGGAGCGACACGGAGGGTGTGGTGGCACGAAGGGTCTTTCTGGCCATGGGCTGCGGTGATGCGTCGTATGGGCACATACGTCCGGTAACTGCGCGTGCCCGGAGCGTGCTGTTCCGCGACCCATCAAAGAGGGTCAAAGGGCAATCGTCAAACGATCTGTGGTTGAAGCCTTTCCAGCCGTCAAACGATCGGTGGAGGCCGGTTATGGTGAAGGCCTCACATCCCGCCAAGGAAGACCACCCCACCGTGACCGCAGATCCCCATGCCCAGGACCCTGCCGCCCAGAACGCGCAGGTCCGCACCTTCCAGGACGTGCTCGGCCTCCTCCTCAAGGCCCAGGCCAAAGAGGATCCGACCAGACCCGGCGTGTTCATCGAGCCGACGAACACGGAAATCGCCGACGCAATCAACAGCAGGTTCGGCGCCGGCACCATCACGAACGAGCACATCCGCCGGCTCCGGAACGGCACCGTGAAGAACCCCGGCCTCGAGGTGGCCTCCATCCTCGCCGACTTCTTCGATCTCCCCCTGGACGTCTTCAAGGCGACCGGAAGCGAGACGTCCCGAAGAGTTGTCGAGGAAGTACAACGGTTTGTGGACTCCAGACGTCGAACGACTAGTGAGGACCCAGAGCCGCCGACCGTTGCTGTCCTGGCCCGGACAACCCGCAGGCTGTCCCCCGCCGGACAGGCCCGTGTCGTTCGATATGCCGAGCGGGTCGCACAGCTCGAGGCGATGGAGAGCGAGACCGACCCGCATGCGCTCCCGTCCGACGACTAGCCCCCCTCAAGGTGCCCAACTCCGGTGATCCAGTCCTCCCGCGACCGCAAGCTCCGACAAGCGCTTGCCGCACTTCCCGTGCCGAACCCCCTGACGGTCGACACCCTGTTCGCGCTCATGCAGGCGCACTACCCGCGCCCGCTGGAACTGTGGCGGGGGGCCTCCCCCCTGCCCGGCCTCCACGCGAACGCCCTGTGGCTCACCCGACCGAGCCACGACAGTGATGTGGTCTGGCTCGACCCGGCGCTCACCGGCGCCGCCGCCACCCACAGCCTGGGCCACGAGTTCGGCCACCAGATGCTGGGGCACACGCCGCTCGTCCTTCCTGCGGCCCCTGCCCCGAAGCCAGAGTCGTACGAGTTCCTCAGCCCTGACTTCCTGGGCGGCTGCCTCTTCGGCCGGGCCCGTTCGCACGACGGGCCCCAGGATCCCGAGTACCGCCGGATCGAGGACGAGGCCGAGGGATTCGCCTACCTCCTACGCCGCGCCGCGGCTGACCAGGCCCGCGACACCCGGCACCACGACCCCCTGGTCGACCGGCTGCACCACAGCCTGTGACCGCCAACGCCCCGCGCTGAGAGCCACCGTGCCTACTGACGACGTCATCGACCTGTTCACCACCATTCCCCTCTGGCTGGTGGTGGCCGTCCGCTCCTACCAGGAGATCCGCGACCGCAAGAAGGACCGCGACAAGGCCAGGACGAGCGGGAAGCGGGCGATCCTCGCAACCTTCGCCGCCCTGGCCATCGGCGCGACGCTGCGCCTGTCGTATCTCGAGGAGTACCTGAACCGCGTCACCGGCATCCACGACGCCGCGGTGCTCCCCAAGCACCTGGCCGTGATGGTCGCCTGCACCCTTCTGGTGGGCTGGGTCGAGTCGGTGGTGCCGCCCAGCGAGAAGGAACCGGTCTGGCGCCGCTGGGTCGCCTTCAAGCCCCGCATGGCCCTCCTGATCGTGACCGGCATCGCGGCCTCCCTGGTGTTCCCGTTCTCCTCCGTCTCCATCGTCGCCCCCGACGGCTCCGCAGACTTCGCCTCCGCCCAGTACGGCAACGTCGCCGGCAGCGTGCACCTGTCGCTGTACCTGCTTTCGATGGGCACCGCCCTGGTCCCCTCGGCAATGCTGTGCCTCACCGTCGCCCGCCGCACCGACGACCGGCTTCTACGGCTGTGCATGCGCCTGATGGCCGCAGGCGCCGGAGCCGGAGCGGTCTACCCCGTCTACCGGATCGCCTTTCTGGTGTGCGGCTTCACCAACTGGACGTTCCCTCTCAGCGAGGGGCAGTTCCACCGCGGCGGCTCCCTGATCCAGATGGTGACGATCCTCCTGGTCCTCGCCGGGAGCTCCGTACGCGCCGCGGAGCTGCTCATCCGCGCGATCCGACTCCGCCGCGGCCTGCTCGCACTCCGCCCGCTGTGGGAGGAGCTCGTCACGATCCTCCCGCCGGACGTCATCCTGCGCCGCCTCCAGGAGGTCGACTCGCGCCGCGAGGAACGGCGCCGCGCCCGAGACCTCTACGACCGGCTCGACAAGCGCGTCGTCGACATCTCCGACGCCTGGTTCACCCTCCTGCCCTGGATCAGCGACGACGTACACCGCGAGGCCCTTAAGGTCGCCCACGACGCGGGCATGCGCGGCGCCGACGCCCACGCCGCCCGGGAAGCCATCACCCTGCGCGTCGCCCGCATGAAGGCAGTCGAGGGCGAGGACTACGCCGCGCGCGCGGCCGGCTCCCAGATGCCCATGCACAACGACCTGCTGGCGAACGCCGAGTGGCTCGCCCGGGTTGCCCACCACTACACCTCGCCCAGCCTCGCCGAAGCGGCCGCCGCGCTCTCCGGCCAGCAAGCCCCCCAGGAAGTCACCGCATGACCAGCACCACAACCGCCCCCGCTCCGGCCCGCGCGGAGACCCGCGCGGCCCGGCTGATCACCGATGGAATGGAGCCGCGCAACGTCATCGTCGCGGTGAGCCTCGGCGTCGGCCTGGCCCAGGACAACCCGCTTACCGGCGTGCTCTGGGCGCTCGAGGCCATCCTGTTCGCCGCCGTGCTGCCCATGGCGTTCATCAAGTACGGCATGCGCAAAGGCATGTGGGCCGACCGGCACATCGGCCAGCGACAGCGCCGCATGATCCTCATCCCCGTGATCATGACGTTGGTCGGCCTCGGCATCGGCGGCATGCTCTGGTTCGACGCCCCGACCGACATGGTCGCCCTGGTCGTCGCGATGCTCGCCACCCTCGCCGTCCTTCTGCCGGTCACCGCGTTCTGGAAGATCAGCGTGCACACCGCGGTCGCCGGCGGCGCCCTGGCGATGCTCGCCCTCACCTGGGGCCCGCTCGTCTGGCTCGCCTACCCGCTCGTCGCCGTCATCGCCTGGTCCCGCATCTCCCTGCGAGACCACACCCTCGCCCAGACGATCGCGGGGGCCGCCGCGGGCACCGCGACCGCCGGTCTGGTCTTCGCCGCGCTCACCACATGACGTAAGGGCCGCCGTGTCTGTACTCCTCCGGCCATGCAGACGCTTCCCGCTCCCGCGCCCGTCGTTGACCCCCTCGGCCTCGACGTCCCCCGCCACATCGGCTTCATCGCCGACGGCAACCGCCGCTGGGCCACCGCCCACGGCACCACCGTCGAAGAGGGCTTCCGGCAGGGCGCGGCCGTCGTCCACCAGGTCCTCGAGCACTGCCGCGCCCTCGGCGTCGAGACCGCCTCCGTCTTCCTGATGTCCGACCGGAACTTCGGCCGCTCCGAGGCCGAGGTCGAGATCCTCGCCGACGTCCTGGTCGACCTACTCGACATCGAGGCGGCCGCCTCCACCGGCCCGATCCGCGTCCTCTCCCAGGTCTCCGGGAAGTACCCGGTCCCCGCCCGCCTCCGACTCGCCATGGAGCGCGCGGAGATGGCCACGCTCGACCGCACGGGCATGACCGTCTGCCTCGGCATCGGCTACGACGGACGCGCCGACGTCCGCCGGGCCGTCGAGGACGCACAGCGTGCGGGAGCCCTCGACGAGGAGTGGGAGCTGCGCGTCGAGCCGTACCTGTCGACCGCCGGCCTGCCCGACCCCGAACTGATCATCCGCAGCAGCGGGGAGCGCCGCCTGTCCGGCTTTCTGCTTTACCAGGCCGCGGACGCCACGCTTCACTTCGAGGACCGGTACTGGCCCGACTACGACGGCCAGGCCCTCGAGGAGGCACTCGCCGTACATGCCGAGCAGCGCCGCACCTTCGGCAGGTGACCAAGATCATTCTTGCCCAATTGGGCAAGATCACAGGACCCCGTACGGGTGATGTACGGGGTCCTACCATGCGCCCCGCGCAGTACCGATAAGGGCTCGCTGCCCAAAACACGGCCGCGGTCTGACTATCGTCCCTCCCATGGCAGAAACCACAGCGGTGCCTACGATCGGCGCCCAGCCCACCGGCGACACCCCGCCGCCCAAGAAGGAAACGGAGCAGCAGCGACAGGACCGCGTCCGTGCGGTCCTTGAGCAGCACCGTCCCGAAACGTCCAGCGTCATCGCGATGTGCAACCAGAAGGGCGGTGTCGGCAAGACGACGACGACCATCCAACTGGCCGGCTCCCTCGCCGAGCACGGCCGCCGGGTCCTTGTCCTGGACGGCGACCCGCAGCGCAACGCGACCACAGGGTTCCGGGTCCGCCCACCCGGCCCCAACGACCTGACACAGGCGAAGGTCGTCCTTGACGTCCTGGACCCGCTGCGCCTGATCCGCGAGACGAACGTGCCCGGCATCTACGTTCTCCCGGCCAGCATCGACATGGCCGGCCTGTCGACTGCTCTGCGCGATACCGGCGCGGGCCTTTCCCTTTACCGAATCATGATCGACAAGCTGCGGCCCTTCTTCGACGACATCCTGCTCGACCAGCGCCCCGCCCTGGACATGGACACTGACTCGCAGTTGGTCGCGTGCGACAGAGCCATCATCATGACGGACGTCGACCAGTGGTCCATGGAGGGGCTCAAGATGCAGCTCGCCCAGCAGACCCGGGCCATGAAGCGCGCCGAACGCGACGACTTCGACGTCATCGGTCTGATCATCGGCCGCGTGCAGAAGCCCATGGGCAAGTTCGACGCCGAAGTCTACAAGCTGCTGCAGAACCACCCCCGGGTTCCCTGCCTCGGCGAGGTACCCGTCCGAGCGGCACACCTCAAGGAGGCCCGGAACAGAGGACTGCCCGTGACCCACTACAAGAAGACGGCCAGCTCCGACACCGCCGACTTTTTCCGCGGGATCGCTGCGAACGCAGGGTTGGTGAAGGCGGCATGAGCGACACGGAATTCGACCTCGGGTGGGGCGAAGACGACGAGCCGCAGCAGACCGCGGACACCCTCACCGCCGTAGACACCGACCGGGACAAGAAGCAGCAGCAGACCCAGGCCAAGCTCATCGCCGACCAGGTCGCGGCCGCGGTCGAGGAGGCCAAGCCCGGACTGCACAAGATCCCGGACCCCGTCGAGCCCGCCGGGGAGGGCGCGCTCACCAAGGAGGAAGAGGAGACCTTTCGGGCCTGCAACGAAGGCGTCGACCTGGGCAACCTCGGCTGGTTCATCCAGGCCAAGAGCCTCGACACCATCGCCGTTGGCCGCCTCTTCCGAAACACGCCGCACAGAATCGAGCCGCACCGCAACTACGAGACGATCGAGGAGTGGGCGCCGCTCGAGAAAGGCATCTCCGTCGGCCAGTGCAGCAAGCTGCGCGCGGCCTGGCGGATCGGCTGGGAGCTCGCCACCCTCGACTACAAGTCGAACCCGGGCCAGGTCCGCGAACTCGTCCCGGTGAAGAACGCGTTCGGCCTCAAGGCAGCCGTCGCCGTGTTCGTCCTGGTCGTCGAGGCTGTCGGAGCGGCCAAGGTCACGGCCGAGCGGATCCGCGACACCGTCAAGCTGCTGCCGGGCGACCTCAAGCTCAACGAGGAAGACGACGTCGACGCCCTGGCGAAGGTCATCAAGGGCGTGCTCGTCGAGGAGCTGCAGCCGTCGGTCTCCCGCGCGATCCCGCCCGCGGTGACCCGGGCCGTCGACAAGACCGCCATCAAGATCGCGGACGCCCTCAACCGTCCCCGGATCCCCCGCTCGGAGGTCACCCTCAGGCTCATGGAGGCGTTCGCCGACCCGGAGGACTCCACCGTCTACAACGCGGTCCTCGAGCGGATGCAGGAGGCGGAGAAGGCCGCCAGGAAGGCGCTCAAGTAGGCGTCTGCGCCCGCACAACACGGAGGCCCGGCCAATGCTGGTGGCCGGGCCTCCGTGCGCGTGAAACTGGTGTGCAGCATACGGCAGTTCACCGGCTGGCAAACTGTCCTCAGCGGTCCGCGTGATACCGCCGGGCGTGCGCACCGATGTCGTCGGACATCGCGGTGTAGCAATCCACGTCGTCGCACGACAGCCCCAGAGACGCGACCATCCAGCCAGCCGGCGCCGACGTCGTCCCGCAGTGGTCGCAGTGCTTCGCCCCGTCGTCAGGGCACGGCACGTCACCGACCCGCGGCCGCCACCGCGCCAGCCGGGGCGGCGCGGCCTCGTACGTGTACCGCTGGTACTCGCTGCGCGCGTCCGCGAGGAGGAAGTACCGGCCGCCGCGGTCGTCGACGTCGCCCACGGGCCGCCCGCCGTACACCGCCACGTCCCACCACACGGCCGGCTCGCCGTCCTCCAGGACCACGGACACCTCCACCAGGTGCATCCGCTCCCCCGACGGGTTCAGCCTCTTGTTGTACAGCTCCTGGCGTCCGATCGTCTCGACGACGGCCAGGGACTCGACCCGGGCCCGCGTCGCCTCCGCGGCCGCGCGGGCGGCCCGCTCCTTCTCCTCCCGGGCCAGCCGCCGCTTCTCCGCCTGTTCCTCACGCCGCTTGGCGGCCTTCTCCTCGGCAGCCTTCGCCGCGGCGCGCTGCTCCTCCTCGGCGGCCCGCCGCTGCGCCGCCCGCTGCTCGTACTCCTCGAACGACGGGTGATCCTCGCACCGGCCCGTGTGCTGGACCTCCCGGCGGCCCACGCCCTCGCGGACGACGACCAGGCGGGCCGAGCGGGGCGCGACCGACCCGCCGCACCGTGCGCAGTACGTACCGGGCTCAGCGAGCACGGACGAGCACTCGCGGTTGTGCTCGACCTGGGCGGCCTCCCCGCGGCCGACGAGGACGCCCTGGCCCTTCTGCAGCACCGCCGCGCACCACCGGCACGGGCCGGGCCGGAAGTTCGGCCGCCCGGGGCCCGGGTCGACGACGTCCAGCGGCAGCTCCTCGGCCGGGGGGTGCGCGGCCAGATGCTTGCGGAGCTGCGTCAGGCCGGCGGAACCGAACGCCCCCTTCGCCCTCTTGAAGTGCCGGGTCCACAACGCCTTGAGCGCCCCGTCGTCCTGGACCAGGTGCAGCGTCACCGCGGCGTCCATCAGCGGGTACGGCTTGCCCGTGCGGTACGCCTCACCCCACCCGGTGACGTGCTGGTCCATGACCAGGAGCAGCGCGCCGGGCACCGTCTTCACGACGGCCCCGTGCCCCACCTCGGGCCCGAGCACCACGGCGTCCCCCTCGGCCCGCTCGTCCAGGCCGGTAAGGGCCCGCCTCCACGACCGGTGCACATCGGCACCGTCCGGCACGGCTGGGATCTCCACCCGCACCGTCGTCTGCTCGTTCACCACAGCGACCCTCCCCGGTCTACTTGGCACATGGTGCCGGGCGGCACTGGCACCGCCCGGCCGATCAGGCAATTTCCATCCCGGCGTGACACGCGGCGTGGTCCCATCCTTCGGCGACGGGGTAGCCGCAGAAGCACGACCCTTCGACCGCGGGCCATCCGTGCATTCGGCGCTGCAGGGCGACCATCAGGTTGGTGCGGTGAATCCACCCGTGCTTGCTGACCATGTCCAGGAGCTGCCCCTGGCCGCGGTCGTGCGCGTCGAACGCCACGTCCCCGCCGGGCACCGGCCCGCGGGTCGCCTCCCAGGCGAGGAGCGTGCCGGTCTCCTCCTCGTGCCGGGCAACGAACCCGTAGATCCGGCTGCACCGCATCTCGTCGAGCTCGTCCAGGCGCCAGACGTTCCGCTCGGCGTCCTGCCACCACGTCGACTGAAAGAGCAGGTCCGACCAGTGGTCCACGGGCTGTCTGCGGCCGTACTCGTCGAAGAAGAAGGTGAAGTCGTCCTCAGCGCACACGGGGCGCTCGATGAAGTGGTCGTCACCCGACGGGTCGAAGTAGTCGGTCAGGTCGACGCCGAACCAGTCACCCACGGCGTGCCCTCCTGCCGTACCCGCGCTCGGCCAGGTCGGCGGCGGCCTTCATGATGGCAATCCCGTCGGGGTGGTCGTAGACGGCCCGTACGATCGCGTCGTGCCACGCCTGTTGACCGCGCAGCGCCCGGCCCGTCGCCGCGGCGTTGCGGCGCGCGGCCTCGAGTTGCTGCTCGATCGTGGGGCAGTGGCAGACCTCGAGGTCGGGGTTCTCCACGCGGGCGTGGCACCCGGGGATGAGGTAGCGGCCGCCGTGCTCGTCCTCCCACCAGTGGCAGACCAGCGCGCGGCCCCCGTCCCGCTCACCGGCCACGGTGCGGCGCCCCGTCCTGCCTGCCCAGGCGGCTGTGCAGCTCCTCCCGGGCGGCCTGCCAGTCCTCGGCGCTGGGCGGCAGGATCCGCAGCGCGCCGAGGACGGCCCGCAGGATCGTGCCCGGGTCGGCCCCCGGCTCCCCCGCGGCGCCCTCGATCGCGTACCACGCCCGATCGTGCTCGGCCGGGGTGAGCACGACCGGCTTCCGCTCGCCTGCGGCTATGCGCTGCTGCGCGAACTGCGCGGTCATGGCGAGCGCCTCGCGCAGCTCCGGGAGCCGGCCGGTGAGGACGACGACGCGCACCGCGGCGGCCTCCTCCTCGTCGTTCGCCTGCCGGGATACCTCGAAGGTGGTCCACGTACTGCCCGGCAGCACATTCAGGGTGTCGCCCGTGTAGTCGGTGACCTGGTGCGCCTGGCCCTCGCCGAGGGCGGCGCGGAGGCCGGCGGCCTGCTCGAGCGACAGCCACACGGCTGCGGTACCGCCTCCGGCCGCAAGGTTCTCGGCCTCCGCCCACACGTACGGCTGCCCGGTCCCGTCGACCGCGGTGCGCAGGAGCAGACGGTGGTTCTGGCCGTCGACGTAGCCGTACGGGTAGGTCAGCCGGCCGGGCTCGGCCGGGGTGGAACTGGTCATGATCTTCTCCTGGTAAGGCGAGGACGGATGGTTAGGCGGGGCCGGGGAAGGGCAGGCTGGGGAGCTCGAGCGGCCACGTACGGCGGCGGGCGTACTCGGTGCGGTCGGTCCTCCAACGGCCGGAGTTCGGCTTGCTGCGGCGCGGCGTGATGTTCCAGCGCATGGCGGTGCCTCTCTGCGGGTGTGGTGGTCAAGCGGCCTGGGTGTCGTTCGGGTCGGGCACGATGCGCAGGTGCCGCGGGCGGGACTCCTCGCGCTCCCGGGCCCGCTCGGCGGACCGTTCGAGCGCCACCGCGGCGGACCGCGCGCGCTTGCGCTGGGAGGCGGTATCCGGCAGACGCCAGTCGGATTGCGCCTCGACCAGGGCGGCGCGGCGTGCGGCTTGCTGGTCCTGCCTCGTCATCAGGGGGCGTTGAGGGCGGGCCTCGTCGACGGGGTCACCGAACCTGCCGGTGGGGATGGCCTCGGCCATGAGGCGTTCGTACGGCGTCATCTCGCATCTCCTGCCGGTTGTGCGGGGGTGGAGCGGGCCGGGCGTGTGGGGCCGCCCGGCCGGTGGGCTACTTCTCGAGGACCTCGGGGACGCGACTGCACGTGCACGTGTGGCCGCACCGCTCGCAGTCCTCGCAGAGCTCGTGCGGGCAGCAGCCGCACGGCAGGCGGCGGGTGGGTGGCAGGTTGCAGCGGTGCGCCGCGTCGTCCTCGGCGGCCGCGTCGCCCTGGTCCAGGCGGGCCACGGCGGCGCGTACGGCCTCCGGGTCGGCGAGGACCTCGGCTCGCACGGCGGCCTCGTGCTCGTCGAGCATCGCCTTCGCCTGGACGTGGAACACGGGCCCGCCGGCCGCGGGGGCGACGAGGTGGTTGAAGATCGGGCGGCGCGTCTCCCTGGACGGGGGCTGCGGCGCGGCGACCAACTTGTCGGCCTGGTGGTCGAGCCACATCGCGGACGTGAGAACGCCCGTGTGCGTCATGTCGTGCGCGGTGGCCGGGAGCTGCAGTTCCATCGCGCGCAGGAACCGGGCGGCCTGGCGCAGGGTGCTGATGTCCTTCACGGTGAAGGTGACGCGTTCCATCGGTGTCCTTTCAGGGACGTTGCAGTGACGCCGGGCGCTTGGAGGAACGTCACGCCGCGGCAGGCTGTGTCAGAACGGGGGCGGGGCAGGCCCAGAGGGGCCCCGGCGGGGAGCTGCTACGCGTCCGGGTCGTGCCGGGTGACGATCGCGTCGAGGTCGATCCCCTCGACGGCGGCGGCGATGTCGAGGGCCCCGTACTCGTCGGTGGGGTAGCCGTTGAACTCGCCGGGCTCGGGCTCGGCCGGTCCGATGAACGTCTCGCCGCACAGGGCGACGTCGCCGGGGAGGGCCGCGTCGATGGCGGCGCGGTACTCGGCCTTGATGCGGGCGAGGGCGCCGGTGTCGGCGAGCATTGTCCGCCAGGCCGGGGCGCCGCCGCCGACCAGGTCGTCGACGTCGGCGTCGGGGCCGGTGGAGTGCACGTTCACGCGGTTGGCCCAGGTGCCGTATACGCGCGTGTTGAGGGAGGCCATCGGGTGTTCCTCGCTTCGTGGTTGGGGCCGGTGCTCTCCGGCCCGGAGGGGGCGGGGCGCCCGTGCGGGGCGCCCCGGAGGACTTCGGGAAGGTCAGGCGGCGAGCAGGAGCTGCGGGTCGTCCGGCAGGGAGTTGAGGAGCGCGTTACGCCAGGCGATGGCGTACTTCGGGCAGTTGCCGCAGTGGACGTGCTTGCCGACACAGCCGGGCATCGGGGCCCGGTTGACGGCGTTGTACGACCAGGCCATGGAGTCGCTGCTGTAGAGCTGGTGGGCGACCCGTCGCAGGCCGGTCTTCTTGAAGCCGAACCCGTGCAGGCGGATCCCCATCCCCCAGATCGTTTCGATGATCCGGGCGGCCTCGTCGGTCTGCTGCAGGCGGCACACGGAGCCGATGCCGACGACCGGTTCGAGCGTGAGGTTCACGCCGACCCGGTCGTACAGGTCAATGCACCGCAGGTAGTCGTCGAGGGTGCGGCCCTGGATCACGGGCATCCACGGGAGCTCGGCATCCAGCGTCATCAGGTTGAGGAACGACGCGACGGTCTTGAGCTGGTGGTCGGCGATCGTGAGGCCGGTTTTCGCTAGGATCTCGTCCTCACACATCCAGTCCTGGATCGCGCAGGCATCCATCAGGCCGGTCTCGTCGTAGTACCGGCGCGCCGCGTCCGCGTAGTAGTACGGCGACACCGTCCAGCGGCCGTACTTCGACAGCTCCGTGAAGCCGCCGGAGTCGAGCATCCAGGGGGTGACGGCGCGCGGCAGGGTCTTGCGGCCGTCGAGCCGCTGGTGAGCGACGCACAGCGGGATGCAGTCGGTGCCGAACTCCTCGCGGGCCAGCCACGACGGCTGATGCGTGCCCAGGTACGTCACCCGGTCGAGGTCGGCGAACCACCGACGCTCGGCGTACACCGGGGCGGGACGCTTTTCCTTGGGCTTAGCATTCGCCGTGATGGCGGGGACGTCGAAGAGAACGGCAGCAGACATGGTGTTCCTTGCTTCGTTGGTTCGTCGGCGGTTGCTCTCCACCAACACTCCGAATAGTACACCAAGGGAAATCCGCTGGGGTAGGGATCCGCGCAAAGAAGAAGGGGGCCGCCCACCAGGGCGACCCCCGCCGGTGCGGGCCGGCTTAGTCCTCGTCGGCCAGGACGACGCGCACCGACGACGTCAGGACCGCGGTCGCCCCGGTGCGGTCGCACAGCACCGCCGTGTCCGGGCCGCTCGTCCACGGGACACGGTCCACATGGACTCGCACGGTGCGCGCGGGCCCGTTGCCCGCCACGATCCCTTCGACGATGTCTCCCGGCTCGATCTCGGGCAGCTCCCGGACTCCCTGCACCTGGCGCACCAGGGCGGCCATCTGCGGCGGCGTCAGTCCCACCGCGGCCAGCGACTGCACCCACGTCGTCCCGAGCGCGTCGGCCGTGCCCGGGTGCTCCTCGAGCCAGGCCGGGACCATCTCGTGCGACACGTTCTGTCCGCGCTGCCACGCCCGGGGCGCTTCCCGGCCGGCCGTCGCCGCGGCGTCGAACTGAGCGAACCGCCCCGCGAGCTCCTTGCCCGCGGCGGCGCGCGCCTCGAGGGCCTTCACCTGGTCCGACGTCGTCCCAGCCAGCTCGAGGGGGCGGCGCAGTGCGGCGGCGTCGTGCCGCAGCCACTCCAGCTCGTCATCGAGGTTCTGCGGCTCCATCGGCGTGTTCTCGGACATGCTCGTCTCTCCATCACTGGTAGGGCAGTTGGTCAGTCTGCCCGCGCCGGGATTGGCCCGGCGCGGGGTTGTGCGGATCAGGCGGCCAGGCCGTACAACGCGACCTGACGGACGCGGTACTTCGTGGCCGCGGCCTGGCCGATGTGCAGGGCCATCGCGGTTCCGGCCGGCGGCCGCGCGGCGGGGCCCTCGGCCTCCTCGAGCGCCTGGGCGCGCCGGATGATCTCCCGCATCGACAAGCCCTTCTTGAAGTCGGCCCCGACGACCACTTCGGTCCGGGCGTACGCCGCGGCGAGCTCCGGCACCCGGCGGGCACCGTTCACCAAGTCGCTGTTGCACCCGAGGACACAGAAAACGCAGCTCAAACGCCGATTTCCCCAGTCATACGCCGGGTGGTACGGCAGACGCGACCGGGCTATCTCCGCCCACACCGTCCGGTCGCTCCACGCGTGAATCGGCCGCCAAGTGGTCACGTGCCGCTTCCCGTTGCTCGCCCCCCGGTTCACCTCCACCTCGGCGAGCTGCGCCCGCGCGGTGCTCTCCGCGGCCCGCTGGCCGATGCACTCCAGGATCAGCACGGGGCGGCCCAGGTCGCCCAGCTCGTCGACGAGACGGGTGTAGAGGGTCCGGATCGGGCCCCTTTTCGCGTCCGGGGTGCACCAGCGTGCCGCGCTCGACGGCCAGGCCGGGGCGACCTTCGCCGTGGCCGGATCCTCGCCGCGGCCGCGCGCCTCCTCCTCGGCCTTCGCCTTGAGCTTGCCGTACCGGATCTCGACGCGGTCGAGGAGATCGGCGCCCTTCGCCTGGACCACTTCGAACCGGGGGACTCCGGCGAGCGCCGCCTGGAGCTCGGCGAGCTCGCGCGTCCCCTCCCACTCGACCCGGCCCAAGTCCGCGTGGACCACGACGACCTTGTGCAGCATCCCCAGGACCTTCGCGCGCCGCACGACGTACGAGAGCATCGCTTGCGAGTCCTTGCCCCCGCTGCTCGAGATGACGATCCAGTCGGCGTTGAGGATCATCTCGTCCGGCACGGTCGTCGACGGCTCAAGGGGGACGGACGGGTGCACCCGGCTCGCCCGCTTCCGCTTCGGCTTGGGCTTCGCCGGCGCGGCCGCCACGGGGGCTTCCTGGAGCGTCTGAATGTCGGGGAGGTCGAACAGGGCGATCGTCTGCATGGCGAGGTCCTCGAGGGCGCGGAGCGGGCGGAGAGCGGGGAACGGGCCCGGGGCGCGCGGCGGCGCCCCGGAGCGGCCGTCAGCGGTACCAGTGGCCGAACTGGTTGCGGGCGGTCACGAACTGCTCCGCGTACTCCTCGCCGCGCCACTCGCTCGGGGGCAGCGCGTAGCGGACGACCGCGCCGAACCGGCACGTGGATACGACGGTTGCCGTGTCGCCGTCGTGCAGGGTGATCACGTCGCCGGGCTCGAGCCCCAGGTAGTCGGGCGTGGACACGCTGGCCTCGCTGCGCCACCAGGCGCCCCACGCCTTCGGCGCGGACGGGGACACCGGGAGCGGCGCGAACTGGTCGCCGGGCCGGTGGTCGACGACCGAGGCCGTGTTCGCCTTCGGGCTGTAGAGGTGCTCCCGGTCGTACGCGGCCGGGACGCTCGAGACGGGCAGCTCCCCCAGGGCGAGCGGCGCCCGCCGGGGCCTGGCGGCCGGCTGCGGGGTGGTCGGGACGTCGAACAGGGCGATGGTCTGCATGGCTGGCTCCTGGGCAGGTTGAACGGGCGATGACGGGGGTCGGGGCGCAGCGTGGGCCGCGCCCCGACCGGGGGAGCTGCTAGTGGGCCGCGGGCGCCGGGGGCGTGAGGATGACCGCCGTCAGCCGCCCGGACTCCCGGAACTTCTCCACCGCCCAGCCCGCCGTGTGGAACAGGTCGGCGTACTCCTGGGTGATCCGCTCCCGCTCAGCGGGCGGGATCCTGAACTCCGAGGGGCGCGGCCGGTGCTCGGTCACGAACCGCAATACGACCTCGCCGGTCTCGGGGCGCGGGTCGAGGTAGGCGCCCACACTGACGACCTGGTGGGCGTCGTTGAACGCCGCCAGCGGCTGACCGTCGATCGTGAGCTGGCGGAGAGCAGCCTTCACCTGGGGGACATCGACGTTCCGCGGGAGGCAACCGAGGCCGTGCGGCGTGGCCGGGGCGGGCTTCTCGGCGGCCGGGGCCGGGGAGAAGCGGGGAAGGCCGCGGAGCTTCCCGACGGGGGTGGACAGTTCCGAGGTGACCAGACGGCGCACGGCGAACCCCTTGTCCCGGCGGACCGCCGCGACAACCGCCGGGTGACGTTCGGCCGCCTTGCGCGCCCCGGGGTCGTCTCCGGCCTTCACGCGGGTTAGCTCCGCGCCCTGGGCGTCCGTGATCGTCCACCAGTCGGTGGGCTCGCCCGCGGGCGCCGGGGGCAGCTCGGGCAGCTCCTCCAGCGCGGCGAGCGGGGCACGGAGAGCCTTGCCGCCTTGCGTGGCGCTGAGCACCTCTACGGTGCCGTCCGCGTCGGGCCCGGAGTTCACGACGACGACGTTCCGCTTCGTGGCGCCCTCGGGGGTGAAGGCGGCCGCGGCGCCGACGGGGTACTTCTCGGCGAGCTGGGCGGTGCGCACCTTCTGGGCCGCGTTCACGCCGTGGTGGGTAAGCACGTGGTCCACGCCGCCCGGCTGGGTGGCGAGCTGGCGGGTCCGGATCCACTGCCGCTCGAGCATGATGCCGACCGTGCGCTTCTTGGCGTCGGACGGGATGCGGTGCTGGGAGACGGCGAGCGCGGCGAGCAGAAGACGGCCCTGGTAGTCGGTCGGGGTGGCGTCCCACGCGGCACGGGTCATGACGGAGTTCTCCTCGGTGAGGTCTGGCGAGTTGGGGGAGAGTGCCGGGGCGCGGCGCGTACGGTCGCGCCCCGGCGAGAGAGGGACCGGACCGGTCAGGCGACGTCGGTGACGTCGTAGAAGACCGACAGGCCCTTACCGAGCCGCTCGGCGGGCATGTCGAGCGTCGGGCGCTCGTACTCGGCGCGCACCACCCGCTCGTACGTCACCTCGGCCATGAGGCGGTTGCCGTGGTCCGAGACGCTGACGCGCCGGATCGACCAGAAGTCGAGGGCGTACCGCTGCGTGCGGGTGACGGGGTCGGTGTACTCGACGAACCGGATGGCCAGCACGGGCTTCCGGTCGGCGCCCTTGATGACGGACTCCCGAAGCACCTTGCCGCCCGCGATGTTGAACAGGAAGGCGTCGTGCTGCTCGGCGAGGACGTCGGTGGTGCTGGGGGCGCCGATCACGGACCGCATGGGCCCGTACTGCGCGGAGAGCTGCGGCAGGGGCTTCGCAGCGAGGGCAGCGTTCACGAGGGGTGTTCCTCCTTCGTTGGTTGCGGCGGGTTGCTCTCCCGCCAACAAGAAGAATAGTACACCCAAGGCAATCCAGGGAAGGGGTTCCCCAGGAAATACGGCAGATGTGCACCCCAGGATTCCCCCGGGCTTACCATTCCGGGGTAATCCTGGGGGTGTCGGCCGCGGGGAGCTGTCAGGCCGCGGGCGCGTACCGCCGGCGGTCCGGGCTCACCTCCAACACGGCGAACAACGCTCCCTGTCCGTCCAGCGCGTACCGCTCGGCGTCCACCTCGTCGGCCTCCCGCGCGCACGCCGCGTCGACCTGCCGGAACAGCTCCACCCGCTCCGTCTCCTGGCGCTCCTTCTCGACCCGCGCGGCCTCGAGGACGGCCAGGCGCTCCGCCTCGACGACGACCGCGGGCACCATCCGGACCATGTGGGCGTTCACCGCGCTGTCGTCGGCCCGCTCGAGGTCAACTCCGCCCGCGTCGGCCCACACATCCTCGGCGACAGCCCCGTACTGCTCCCACAGCGGCCGGGAGCTGTCCCGCTCCCCCACCGGCCGCGTACGGGCCCCCAGATGCTGCGCCAGGGCGCGCAGGGCGTCCGCGCGGAACACCCGGGCCCGGGTGCGCATGGTGGACGCGTCCTCGTACTCCAGGAACGGCTCGGCGGCCACGGACCGCTTCCACGCGCCGAACACACGGACCGCCCGGGTCACCATGGCCTCCACCTCGCCCAGGACCCGCTCGAGGGCAACCAGGTAGCGGGCCAAGGCGTGCGCGGGGCCGTCGACGCGCAGCCGGCGCATGTCCTGCCACCCGTGCCGCTCCCCGTTGCCCCACCGCTCCTCGTACACCGACCAACGGGGGTTCACCTTGTACGGCGTCGACATCTCGAGACCGTGGACGTCGGCCAGGGCCCACGCGATGTCGTGGTGCTGCTGCGCCCTGCGCTTCGACTGGACGGGGAACGCCAGCTCGGCGGTGAACCGGCCGGGGGCCGACTCGTGCGGGCGGGGGATCTCTACGTACGCGCTCACGCGCTTGTTCCTCTCCTTCGGGTTGCGGCGGTAGCTCTCCGCCGCGGGGGCCGGCCCACGGGATGCGGGCCGGGGATCACGGGGGCCGGTCAACGGCTGCGGAGCACGCGGAGCACGCGGACGAACCAGGACGGGCGGCGGCGCTGCTCGCAATGTCCTCGGCGCGCGTACGCCCGGATCATCGCGGCCACCGCCTCCGGGTTCGGCGACTCGTGCCAGTGCAGGCGCACCCACACGCCGTCGCGCAGGTCCCCGTACGGGCGCTCGAGGAACAGCGACGCGCCGCCGTCCTTGTACCACCAGACCATCCAGACGCGGTCCGTGTCGTACCGGCGCACGTAGACGTCAGCCGGGGGCGCGGGCGGCAGCTCCAGGAGCCGGGCGACGGCATCGGTGAACGCAACGAACGTGGGCTCGCTGGGGAGGTGAGAGCGGAGCCAGTGGGGAAGCATGGGCAGGCTGAGCCTTCCTGGGAACGCCCCGCCGCGCCCGGACGCACTCGGCGACCAGAACGACGGCGGCGGGGCCGGAGAACGGGGCTGGGGACTTGCTGGGGGCATCAGGAGACGGCCGGGGGCTCCACCTCAGGCGGGATCACGTCGACACGGAGAGCGCGCCGCGTCTGCGTGTTGCTGCTCTCGACCCGCCAGACCTTCCACCCCGCCCGGTCGAACGCTCCGGCGACGTCGTCGAGGGCCTGGTTACGGGCGGCCCGCACGGTGCGCGTGTTCCCCGTCCGCGTGTGCCGCTCGTCGTGCGCACCGTCGACGAACCAAGAGACCTCCAGCGTTCGGCCGCAGTGCGGGTCCACGAACGCGCCTTGCGGCCCCTGGGCGCTGTGCCAGTCCCGCCACAGCATCTTCCGGCCCGGGAACGTTGCCACGGGCACCGCGGCCGCGCGAAGGACGGCGAGGGCCTCGGCCACGCCCGGGTAGTCCGCGAACTCCGCGAGGGAACCGACCTGATCCGGCTCCGGCACGTGCCACAGGCTGACGGAGACCGGTTCGACACCGCTCAGGCGGTGCGGGGGAAGGCGCCGGGACAGGCGGGCGGAGATCGCGGCGACCAGCTCGCGGTCATGCCCGCGCGGGTCCAGCTCCCCGCCGTCCGCGATGCTGTCGCGCAACGCGTGCACCTGGTCGCCGTCCATGTGGTGGAGCTGCTCACGGATCGCCCAGTACCGTTCACCGCTGCTCAGGATGACGCGGACACCCGTCGCCGCCGCCTGCTTACGGAGAAGCCGGCTGACCGTCTGCGGCTTCGCCTTCACACACTCCGTGCCCGCATGCAGCGCCAACACGGCATGAATCACGGTGCTCGTCACAACACAGGCGTTGTCCTGCTGCGCCGCAGCAATGATCAGACGCGCCAACTCGTCGGCGCGCTCCGTGGGACTCAACATCAGGGGTTCCTCGCTTCGTGGTTCGGTCCGGCGTGCTCTCGCCGGGCAGTGGGCCGCTCGGACGCGGCTTGCGTCGCCCCAGGGGGAACGGGGCAGGTGACGCGGGTTTCTGGACTTTCTGGACCGTCCACACGCGCGCGGGCGCGTATGGGGCCTCGAGGGTGCCGCCCGACCCGATCCGGCCGGGCGGCACCGGTCGGGGTCAGCGGTGGGCGGCGTCCTTGTACTGGATGGGGACGTCCACGCGGATCATGGACCCGAGCACCTTCCGGGCGTTGTCGGCGGGGCTCTGGCGGCCGTCGACCCGGCGGAACTTGACGACGATGGGCGGGTGCGCGGGCAGGAACCAGCCGACGTCACGGATCCCGGCGGTGATACGGGCGGTGACGGTCCGCCCGGCCCCCGTGTCGGGGCGGCAGTCCACGCGTACCTCGGCGGTGCCGCTCTCGATCGCGTCGGTCTCGTCGGGGGTGGCCCCCACGTGCATGTAGGCGAGCGCGGCGGCGCGGATGCTGTCGGCGGTGTGCGGCATGTCGGTGCCGTACATCCGGCGGGCGTGCGGCTGCACGGCGAGGATGGCGGCGCGCGCCTGCACGATGGCGTCCTTGGCGGCGCTGCGGGCGGCGGTCTTGGCCGAGAGGCTGTGAGCGGCCCGCAGGGACTCCCACACGCCCTCGGCGTGGTCCCGGGCCGCGCGCAGCCTGTCATGCAGCGCGGGGGGCGCGGCGAGCGGCAGAGCCTCCAGGTGGTTGACGAGCCGGTGAAGGCTGGCCGGGGACAAGTCGGTGGCCTCCTCGGCGGCCTCACGGGCGGCGTGCGCGGCGAACAGGGGCGCGGCGGCGGCCGGGGGCGTGAGCGCGGTGATGGCCTCGCGGATGAGCGGGTACGCCTCCGGCTTCGGCGGCTTCACCGTGTGGGCGAACGCGGCGGACAGGGCGTCGTCGGTGGGCTGCCCGGTGTTCTGCTCGGCCCACCACTTCGCGGCGAACCCCTGGGCCCATCGGCGGGTCTTCTCGTCGGCGAGGGCCTCGGCCGCCGGGCGCGGGGTGGGGAGCGGCTCCAGCCAGTACGAGGACTCGCCGGTGTCCGACTCGAGGTTCACGCCTCCCGCGTCGGCGCGATAGCACTGCCAGCCCTGGTCCTGAGCCCAGGCGATAAGGGCCAGGGCGGCGGCGCGGTCGATGTTCTCGACGCGGGGGTCACGGCCGAACACGCGGAAGTGCTGCGCCCAACGCTCCCCCTCGCCAAGAAGGGCGGCCGCGTTCTCGTCGACCGAAGCCACGGGGGCCGGGCCGAACACGGTGTCCAGGGAGGCGCGGGTAACCATGAGGTGCATCTCCGGCGGGTAGGTGCTGCCGGTCCTGCTCTCGTCGTGGCTGCGGAACGTCCAGGAGGGGCGGACCCACGGTGCGCCCGGGGCGCCGACGTACGTGGTGACGGTGGCGATGGTGCGGGTCTCGCCCAGGTGCGCGTGGATCACGTCCATGCCGGGCCGGATCATGTCGGCGCGGACGGGGAGCGCGGAGCCGTCGGCGACGGCGGCGAACGTCTCGGCGTAGTACGCGGAGAGTTCGGCGGTGATCTCGCCGGTCAGCTCGGCGTCCGTGGGGCGCTCCGCCGGGGTGGGGAACACGTCGCCGGGGGTGGCGGGGCGCAGGTACACGGTCCGGCCGTCGCGGTAGACGATGTGGGCGGTCGACTGGCTCGCGGACATGCGCTTGACGGTGCGCTTCACCTCGGGCTGCATCTGCGCGGCGTTGATCTCGTCCTGGGCCTCACGGGTCGGGATGACCTCGGCGGGGCCGTCGTTCGTGATCCGGACGTGCTGGCGCTCGTCGGCGGCCGGGGCCGGGGTCTCCTCGGCGGACGCTGGCTGCGCCGGAACGTAACGGCGGGACTCGCACACGATGGCCTTGTCGGCGTCCTGGTGGAACGTCCAGCCACGGAAGCGGCGGTTCTTCACGATGGTGCGGACGTGGTCGGCGGGGATGCCCGCGTGGGCCTGGCGGCCGTCGACGAACACGGCGTGCGGGGCGTCAACGACGTCCTCGGGGAGCGGCGCAGCGTCGCGGGCGTACTTGACGGAGGAGTGGCCCAGCGTCTCTACGGCGGCGGTGACGGCGCGCAGGGTGCGCACCTTGCGGGAGTCGACGGCGCTCGAGACGGTGGCGTCGACCAGGCCGCCGCGGGCGCCCTTCTTCTTCGCCTTGGTCCATACGAGCGTCAGGGTGTCGCCCGCGATGGTGCGGCCCAGCTCGGTACCGGCGTACGCGACGGGGACGGGGATCGCGATGCGCACCACGTAGGAGGTGAGCGTGTCGCGGTCGGTCGTCTCGACCGTCACGGTCAGGCCGAACGCGGCCGCAAGGGTGATGAGTTCGTCCGCGTTCTTGATGCCGGTAGTCGGGGTCTTAGCCATCGGGTGCTCCTCGGTTCGTTGGTTCGGTCGGGGATGCTCGCCCCGGCCCCGCCTTAGTGGCGTGCCCTGAACGTACCCCCCACCCCCAGAAATAGTCAACCCTGGGAAATCTAGGGGCGCTGCGCCGCGCGACTTCTTGGCTGCTGACCTGTGGTTCTTACGGATTCTGACGTCAGGGGTGTTGCACTGGATTTCCCTTGGTGTACTGTTCTTCTCGTCGCCCCGGAGAGCACCGGGGCCAACCAACGAAGCGAGGAACACACCATGGCCGTCACCCTGGACAAGACCCCCCAGCTCCACCTCTTCATCGCGGTCGTCACCGACGCGGGCACCGACCGCGCCGCCGTCCACCACCTCGGCCTCACCGACGCCTTCGCCTACGACGACCAGGTCAACCGCGCCTGGGACGTGAAGCACGCCGTCCCCGGCTCCGCCGTTCACCTCGTCGTCGCCAAGGACCGCTCCGCCGGATTCCGCGAGGCGCGCAACGGCGACAGCGCCGACGCGCTCATCAACCCGTTCTTCATGACGGACAGCGCCGTCACGGCCTGACCCCACAGACCGCACCGCCCGCCGCCACCCCCCGGCGGGCGGTGCGCCCCGCCCCCGGGCCGGCTGTCCGCCGGAACGGGCGCAGGGCGCACCGCCCACGGCCCCGGAGAGCAACCGGGACCGCACGAACCAGCGAAGGAATGCCCCATGCAGCGCTTCCCCCGTCTCGGCCGCATCCTGGCCCGCCGTCCCCGCCCGGCGTCCCTGCTCGCCGCCGGTACCGCCGTGATCATCCTGGGCGCCATGGGCGCCATCGGCGCCTCCGACGCCACCCCGGCCGACTTCGCCCCCAAGAGCGACACCGTCACCGCGTACAACGACGGTTTCATCGACGGGCGCGCCGACGCGATGGGCGACGACAACCGCGACGGCCGCATCGACGAAGACGAATCCGGGTGGGACTGCCGGACCATGGGCAACCGCGAGTGCGGCCCGGACGCGCCGACGCCGTGCCAGAAGGCGGGCCCCGCGCTCCCCCTCTGCGTCGCCGTCGCCATGCGCCCCGCCTACGGCTGGACCAACCCGGACGGCTCCCGCGTCGACGTGCCGGACGGCCGGACCGTCGTCCGCGACCTGGACGCAAAGCCCGGAAGCCGTGCATTCCTCCTGGAGCTGCGCGCCCTGGACGCCGAATACCGCGAACACGCCCCGCGCGGCTGACCCCGCCCACCCCCCGCCGGGGCGCAGCACCGCGCCCCGGCCCCTCACAGCCCCGGAGAGCCACCGTGTCCGTCCTCCCGCGCCAGATCCCCGCCCATGCCCGCCGCGCCCTTGACGCCGCCCTCGAGGGCACCGGCGTCCGCATCACCGGCCCGGCCCCGAACACCCGCGTCACGCTGCTCGCGGAGCATGAGGGGCAGACGTGGCGTGTCGCGTGGCTGGGGATCTACGACACCTGGGGACTGATCGGCCCGACCGGGTCCGGCTGTGAGCACACGGTCGGCCGTCCCACGGACGAGGTCGCCGAGGCGATCACCGCACCGTGGCCGAAGGCGGAGCCGGAGCCGGTTGACCCGCACCCGGGCGTGCCCCGCACGCACCTGGGCGTCGACGTGCCGGAGTTCGTCCGCGCCGACTGGGGCAGTGAGCGCGCGCAGTGGTTCCGCCTCGGCGTGGCCGCCGCCGTCGGGAAGCTGCCCGACACCCGCCCCCGCGCCTGACAGCTCCCTGCCCGCCGGGGCGCACCCCGCGCCCCGGCCCTCTCCTCACCCGGAAGGAACCCCCAGCGATGACCACCCCGCCCACCCTGACCCTGCCGCCCGACGACGAGGGGGCGTCCGAGGTCGAGTTCGTGACGCTCACCGTCGTTGTCCGCCGCGACGGGACCGAGGGCGATCCGTGCGAGACCGCCCTCGGTGGCCACCCCGACGTGCTGTTCGTCGGCCACCAGGACGGCATCACGTACGAGGCATTCGCCCTCGGCGCGAACCCGGAGGGGTGGCCGCTGTGACGCGCCCGAAGCAGGGCATCAACTGGTCCACCATGCACCGCGCCGACTTCGACCCGGCCGCCCCGCTCGCCCTGATCGACAAGCGGTTCGTCAGCCACCGCGTGGAGGCCGCGCCGCACATGAACGGCACCGACGCCCTGTTCGGGGACGAGCCGATCCGCCCCCGCGCCGCCCGCGCCCGGAGGCCGGCTGCCGCGCCCGCGCCCCATGACGACGCCCTGTTCTAACCCCTGAGAACAGTAAGCCAAGGGCAACCCGTCCGGTCCCGCTCGACGGGGCCGGATGGCTCCCACCTGGGAAAATGTAGATCACTGCGGATCACGTGTTCCCTTCACCGTTTCCCTTGGTGTACTATTTCTCTTGTTGGCGGAGAGCACCGCCGACGAACCAACGAAGAACACGAGGAACACCACATGGCCAGTGCCCGCAGCCGTCGCGCCGCTTCCACCCTCCGGACCCGCGCCCGCGCCCAGCGCGAGACCCGCAACGCCGTCAAGGCCGTTGCCGCCGGTCCCGCCCCCGCCTCCGCCCACCTGATGGCCGGTGGCGTCGCCCCGCTCGTCGCCCACAACTACGCGGCCACCATCACGAAGAAGGCCAAGGGCCTCGACCGTGAGGCAGGCGCGGGCACCACGGCGAAGAAGCGCAAGGGCAAGAAGGGCCTGACCGTCTCCCGCACCGGGGACCTTGCCCGCATGAAGCGTCACCGCGTCGTCCCGGTCGCGCTCTGGACCCGCGAGGACATCCGCGCCGTCGCCCTCTCCGGCTTCACCCCGAAGAACGACCAGGTGGCCGACTTCCTCGCCGCGCTCCGCCTCGGCCGCCCGGCCGCCGCCCGCGCCGCCGCCTGACCCTCCCCGAACCGCCGGGGCGCGGCCCTCCCCCCGCCGCGCCCCGGCCCCTCGACACCCCCGGAGACGGAGACACCCATGCCCACCACCACCGCCCCGTTCGTCGGCCAGTACGCCCAGGCCGCCCAGCGCGCCCGCACCGTCGCCGAGATCGCCCGCGACCGGTTCACCACCGACCCCAACATCCGCGCCGCCCTGTACGCCATCGCGGACCGCCTCGACGCCGCCGCCCGCGAGTTCGACGCCGTCCCGCCCGGCGCGTACGAGCACCTGCCCTCGGAGGCCACCGAGGAGCTGTTCACGGCCGAGCAGATCGCCGTGGACCACCCGGCCGCCCGGTTCCCCGCCGAGCTCGGCGAGTACGTCCTGGTGCCGCTCGTCGACCGCGACCTTCCGTTCCCCCGCCGCCTGAACCCGGCCAACCCCGACTTTGCGCAGTTCGCCCAGCGCGAGACCGACCAGGCGCACGCGCTGCACCTCCTGCACAACGACGGCCTGCACCAGTGGGAACGCACGGACGACTGGCTGCGCCAGGTCTTCAAGGTCTGGGAGAAGCACCTCCGCCTTGAGGCCGAAATAGCCGTGCACAACGCCCGCCCCTGCAACCGCCGCTGACCCGCCCGGCCGGGCGGGGGCGTCACAGGAACCCCCCGCCCGGCGTACTACCCGGCGAGAGCACGCCGGGCCACCACGAACCGAAGGAACCCCCGCATGACCACTCAGCCCACCATCGCCCCCGAGCAGCCGATGCACGACGCGCACGGCCACTACTCGCCCCCGGCTGGCTTCGAGTACCCGTTCAGCATCGGCGACATCGCGTTCGCCGTCGCCCGGCTGCTCCCCGGCGACTGGTTCGCCGACTCCGGAAACTGGGGCGTCACCGGCAAGGTGTTCAGCCCCGACGGCATCGTGTTCGAACTGTTCGTCGACTACGACAACGACCTCTTCATGGAGTGCCGTCTCCCCGAGGGCCAGAAGCTCCCCAGTGGAACGGCCTTCACCGGTGACATGAGGGTCGCCCACGACGGTGTGTACCTGGAACTCGCGTCCGCCGCCGACGGCCTTGACTACCTGTCGCAGCAGTACGCCGCCGCCATCCGCGTCATCGCTGGGCTCTCCGCCCCCGACGCCCAGTAGAGCCGTCGCGCCCCGGGGCCGGACGTACGAGCCGCCCCGGGGCGCGACCACCACCCCATCACCCGAACCCCGCTGAAAGGCGCGCAGTCATGACTACACCGCTCCTCGACAACCTCGCCGCCCTCGACGACCACGACCTTCTGGACCTCCGCGCCAAGGCGCAGGACTTGCTCCGTGAGCGCAACGGGGCCGCACTCGCCGGGGTCGTCCTGAACGTCCTGCGGGACGTACTCGCCGAGACCGGCGACACCCGCACCCCCCTACGCGTCGCGTTCGTCACGACCGAGTGGGACAACGGCCACTTCTGGTACCCGGAGGCGGCGCGCGTGACCTTCTTCGACGGGAGCACCGAGGAGATCGAAACCGTCGACCTGAGCGGCGCCGACGACGAACTCACGGATCACGCCTCCTACCAGCCCGAGCCGCTGAACGGCTTCTCCCAACTCGTCATCACGTTCGAGCCGCCCGCCGTCGTCGTCTCCTGACCGCGTCGCGCCCCGGGGCCGAACACACGAGCCGCCCCGGGGCGCGACGCAAGCACCACCCGCACCGCCCAATACCCCGGCCGGAGAGCACCGCGCCGAACCGAACCACCGAAGCGAGGAACACCCCCGTGAGTACTGCCGTCACCCAGGCGACCACCGCCGCGCCGCTCGCCGCCCTCCTGCCCGTCAGCATGAACGGCAAGTGGCGGACCGGACCGGCGCCGTACGGCATCCGCAACAACGTTGCCACCTCCCGGCTGACGGACGGCCGACGCGCGCTGATCGTCGTTGAGGAGGGCAACCGCGTCGAGCTGTACGCCGACCGCCCGGACGTCTTCCCCACCACCCCTGACGCCGTCGTCGAAGGCACGGACCCCACCGCCGTCGCCGCGCTGGCCGCCCGCGCACTGCGCTGGATCCTCCCCCGGCTGGACGCCGAACGGATGTGGGCCGACGCGGGCGGGTTCAGGGATCCCGCCGACCAGTGGCAGCGCTTCCTCCGGTTGAAGGGCGCTTACCTGATCGACGTTGGATTCCTCCTCGTCGACCACGGCGCGCACCCCGTGCCGCGAGAGCTTCCCGGCCAGATGGCATGGAAGGCCGACCACATGAACGAGTTGGGGCACGCGCTGGCCATGGAGCGTCCGGACGGGCCCGGACTGGCGTGGACGGCCGCGAGCGGCGCCGAGTGGGGCGTGTGGTCGCACGGGTGCGGCCCGACCTACACCCTGACCTACGAGGGGCCCATGCACGGCCTGTACGAGGTGCTGCCGGTCCTGCTGCCCCCGCTGGGCGCACACACCCCCACGGACGCCGGTAGCCCGTTCACACGCCACCTGACGGACCGCTTCCCGCAGCTCCGCCCCGTTGACGCCGACGAGGTCGAGTTCGGCGGCTACCAGGACCTGGACGGCTCGATAGTGCTCCCCTCTCGCGCCGAGCCCGGCGACCTCCCCAACGACGGAACCCGGATCTGCGCCCGGGTCAGCTCTGTCGGCTCCGACTTCCTGCTCGCTGCCGCCGCGTACCTGGTCTGACCCTCACCCGCCCGGCCGCGCCCCCGCCCCTTGCGCAGGGGCGCGGCCCCCTCGAAAGGCCCCACGACATGAACGCGTCCGTGACCATCCCGGCCCCCGTCGCCTGCCCCGCCCGCACCCTCGCCGAGCACGTCGCCGCGCTGCTCCCCGCCCGTGCTGGCGTTCCCTGGACCGTCGAGACCTACGCCCCGTGGTGGACCGCCCGGCACGCCGGCGTCCGCCTGGTCCAGGGCACCCGCGCCCTGGTCCTGGTTGCCAACGGCCACGCGTGGACCACCGAGGTCGGGTGGCAGCTCCCCGACCGCGAGCCGTACCGGCCGGACTTCACGTTCTGCACCACCCGCCCGGACCTGGTCGCCCGCGAGATCCTTCGCCTGGTGCTGCCCGTCCTCGACGACGAGGCGGCCCGCACCCGCGAGAACGTCTCCCGCGCCCGCCTGGAGCTGCTCTACGAGATCGGCACCGCGATGCGCGCCCAGGGCGCAGCGACGTACGAGCGGGGCGGGCTCCTGGTGAACACGTCCACCGTCACCTGGTCCTCGAGCGGGCTCCGCTACTCGGCAACCCTGCACGGCTCCAACCCCCTGTGCGACGTCCAGATCGAGGGCCCGGTGCGCGCCGTCGAGCGGGCCACCGCCCGATTCCTGCCCGGCAAGCCGCTCGAGCCGAAGACGTGGCCGATGCGGGACGTCCGGGGGCGCCTGGCCCGCCGCATGGCCGCGTTCCTCGCGCAGTACGTGGACGTCGAGCAGACCGACCAGGGCGGTATCGCGTTCGGGACGCAGCCGGGCGTGTACGGGTACGCCGCGCCCGCCGCCGACCCGGCCGCCCGGGTCCGCGACACCAGCCCGGCCTCCGTCGACCTGCACGCCATCGGCGTCGACTTTCTCGTCTCCCTCGCCCCGCACCTCGCCCGCTGACCCCGGAAGGACACCCGATCATGCCCACCACCGCCCCGCTCCTGGTTCCGGCCTCCGTCCTCGAGGACGCCCTGAGCAAGGCGCGCGCCGCCGCCCGCGCCGTTCTGCCGCTGGTTGCCGAGACGCTGCGCCACCAGTTCCCCACCGGCGCCTACCTGGTGCTCAATCGCCCGTCCGGTGACTACGACGATGACTGTGTCGAGCTGGACTCCGTCCGCGACGCCCAGGGCGAGACCGTGCAGGAGCTGGACCCGTACGGCCGTGGCTCGTACCGGCTCCCGGCCGTGCCGGAGCACATCGCGGGCCTGTGGGGCGCCGCCGACCCGCGCGACCCGGGCGCCGTCCTCGAGCTGATCCAGCGCATCGACGGGGTGTCCCCGTACAAGCTTCTCGACTTCCTGCCCGACGAGCTGCGCACCGACGAGGAGATCCAGGCGGAGGACGACGGGGGCCGTACGCCGCTGGGCCTCCCGCTCGCCTCGCCCGAGCCGGAGCCGAAGCGGTGCGCGGTGTGCCTGGTGACGCTCGAGGAGCACGCCGGGCGGATCTGCCCCCGCCCCTGATCGTCCGCCGCGCCCGGGGCCCGCACCGGCCCCTGGGCGCGCCCCTTCTCTCCGAACGGAGCCATCCCGTGCTGATACCCGCCACCCCCGAGCAGCTCGCCGAGCTGGACGGGGCGCTGCGCCCCGGCGTCCCGCCGTCGTTCCCCGTCCTCCTGGACGTCGCCGAGATCCACGCCGACACCATCGCCGGGCGCCGTACGACCAAGGCCCTGGGCAACTACTCGCGCACCGCGCTGCCGCCGCTGCTGCGTCGGCTGTTGGCCGTCGAGACGGCGCTCCTGACGATGCGCGAGAAGGTCGCCGCGCACATCGCCGCGTACGACACGGGCGACGACCCGACGGCCCTGGAGCTGCTCGAGGATCTCCGGCGCGCCGGGGTCGACCTGGGCGACGACGTCGAGGCCGCCGCCAGGGTGCTCGAGGGCCAGGCGCGCGCCGCCGCATTCACCTGACCGACCCCACGGAATGCGGAGCCCAGGGCAACGCGTCCCGTCGAGGCCGCCGCCAGGGTGCTCGAGGGCCAGGCGCGCGCCGCCGCATTCACCTGACCGACCCCACGGAATGCGGAGCCCAGGGCAACGCGTCCC
>NZ_JBIBUU010000022.1:0-33981 GCF_043079735.1 Streptomyces sp. NPDC015144
GATACTGGATGTATCGGGGTGACCCCGACAACGCGGCGAGCGTGCGTGCCGGGCGCCGCACGGCAGGCGGCAGTTTGAAGACAGGTCCTAGGCGGAAGCGAGCGGGACGCTCAGGGTCAGGGTGAAGCCCTTGCCCCGGCCGGGCCCCAGCCCCGGGCCGGACGCCGAGGTGGTGAGCGTGCCGTCGACCGCCGCGAGGCGTTCGCCGATGCCGGTGAGGCCGTTGCCCGGCTTGCTGCCCGAGGGGCCCACCCCGTCGTCCGCGACGGTGAGTTCGAGGACCGGGCCGTCCAGGGTCTGGCGCGGGGTGAGGGCGACGGCGCACCGCTTGGCCCTGCTGTGGCGTACGACGTTGGTGACGGCCTCGCGCAGCGCCCAGGCGAGCACCTCCTCCGTCTTCTCCGGCAGGTCGCCGGGCACCTCGGCCGGGACGTCGGCGGTGACACCGGCGGCGGCCAACGCCGTGCGCGCGCCGGCCAGTTCGCCGGGGAGGGTGGGGCGGCGGTAGCCGGTGACCGCGCTCCGTACGTCGATCAGGGCCTGGCGGCTCACCTTCTCGATGTCCGCCACCTGGGCGGCCGCCTGCTCCGGGTGGGCGGGCAGCATCCGGCCCGCCAGCTCGCTCTTGAGGGTGATCAGGGAGAGCGAGTGGCCGAGCAGGTCGTGCAGGTCGCGGGCGAGCCTGAGCCGCTCCTCGTTGGCGGCGAGCTGGGCGACGGTGGCGCGGGCCTCGCGCAGCTCGATCGTCGTACGGATCAGCTGCCGTACACCCGTCATCGAGAAGCCGCCCAGCAGTGCCGGGAAGACCAGCGCGGTGATGATCTCGCGCGGGTGGTCGGCGGTCAGGCCCAGGCCGACCAGGACCGCCGTGACGGCGGGGATCAGCCACGCGGCCGTCCGCAGCGGGAGGGTGGCGCCGGCCGAGACCGCCACGTAGACGAAGAGGACCAGCCAGGAGGGACCGAGCGTCAGGGTCAGCAGGGCCGCGAGTCCGCCGAGGAAGGCGATGGCGGCGTGGGCGCCGCGGTCGTTGCCGTCCCGGGGGGTGCGGCGCAGGACCAGGAGCAGGTAGGCGCCGACGAAGGCGAGCAGACCGAGGGCGCCGAGCGCCGTCGCCCACGGGGTGTGGCCGCCGTCGGTCAGGTCCCTGACGGGCGCGCTCATGAACGCGAGCCAGATGCCGACCCAGAGCAGCTTGATCCATCGCTGTCCGCGGTTGGTGGGCGGGCGTCCGATCCCCACGGACGTCTCGTCGTCGTTCACGCCTTCAGGGTGTCCTTCCGGTAGAGCCAGGCCGCACCGCCCGCGAAGACCACGAAGTAGGCGCAGAGGATCGCGACGTCCTTGCCGTGCGGCGAACCGCCCATCTCGATCGCCTGTCCGAGAGAAGCGTACGCGTGCGTGGGCAGCCACTCGGCGATGTTCTGGAGCCACTGCGGGAAGGTGGCGCTGGGCATCCAGAGGCCGCCGAGGATGGAGAGCCCGAAGTAGATGATCATCGTGACCGGGCGGACCGCGTCCCCGCTGGCCAGGTAGCCGATGGCCACCCCGAGCGCGGCGAAGACCAGCGAACCGGCCCAGATGACGCCGCCCAGCGCGAACCACTGCCAGGTCTCCACCCGTACGTGCTTGACGGCGGCGGCCACCAGGAAGACCACCACGATGCACGGCAGGGTGACGATGGCGGCGCCGGCGATCTTCGCGAGGACGTAGCCCCGGCCGGGCAGCGCGGTGAGCCGCAGTTGGCGGACCCAGCCCTTCTCCCGCTCCTTGGCGATGCGCTCGCTGTTGCCCATCAGGACGGCGGTCAGCGCGCCGAAGGAGGCCATCGAGACCATGAAGAAGGCCTGGAAGGTGAGGTCGGTGTGCGGAACCCGGTCGGTGGTGTTCCGGGTGCCGGAGGTCAGCAGGTAGATCACCGAGGGGTAGATGACCGAGAAGAACATGAACTTCTTGTTCCGCAGGGTGCGGGTCACTTCGAGCCTGATCAGGGCCCCGGAGAAGAGGTTCGTCATGCGGTCCTGGCCTCCTCGGCCTCGGTGATGGCGACGAAGGCCTGCTCCAGGCCCAGTCCGGCGACTTCGAGCGCGCGCGGGTAGAGGCCGAGCCGGTAGACGGCGTGGACCGTGGCGTCGGCGTCGTGCGACTGGATGCGGACCCGGTTGCCGGTGACGTCGAGCGTGGAGAGGTGGGGCAGGCCGCGCAGGGCGGCCTCGTCGACCGGACCCTCCAGCTCGAAGGAGATCCGGCGGGCCCCGGCCCGCGCCTTGATCTCGGCGGCGGTGCCGTCGGCGAGCAGGCGCCCCTTGTGCAGGACGAGCACCCGGTCGGCGATCGCGTCGGCCTCTTCGAGGTAGTGGGTGGCGAACAGGACGGTACGGCCCTGCTCGGCCTGCTCGCGCATGGTGGCCCAGAAGGCCTGGCGGGCCGTGACGTCCATGCCGGTGGTCGGCTCGTCGAGGACGATCAGGTCGTTGGCGCCGGCCGTGGCGAGCGCGAAGCGGACCCGCTGTTCCTGGCCGCCGGAGAGCTTGTTGACCATCCGTCCGGCGATCTGGGCGAGCCCCGCCCGGGAGAGCACCTCCGCCACCGGGAGGGGGCGGGGGTGCAGGGCGCAGGCGAGGCCGACCAGCTCCCCGACCGTGACGTCCTCCATCAGCCCGCCGCTCTGGAGCATCGCCCCGACCCGGCCCGCCGCGATGGCGTCCTGCGGGGTCGTGCCGAAGACCTCGACGCTGCCGGAGTCGGCGGTGCGCAGGCCGAGCAGCAGGTCGAGGGTGGAGGACTTGCCCGCGCCGTTGGGGCCGAGGAGCGCCACGGTCTCGCCGGGGCGCAGTTCGAGGGTGAGCCCGTCGACGGCGCGCACCTCTCCGTACGTCTTGCTGACCTGCGTGAAGCGGACCGCGGCGGTCCTCGCCCCGGCGGCCTCGTCGGCTGTCGTCGTCATGGATCCAGCGTCGCGGAGCACGGGTGCCCGCGGCAGAGCCGTTCCTCGTGGATTCGGCATGACAGATGTCATGCCCGGCACGCGCGTCGGGCCGGACCTACGCCGCCGCCCCGGCCGGAGGGTCCGGCCGGGGCGGCGGTGGGTACGTGCCCGGGGTGCGGGCTCCGGTCAGCCGGTGGCGCCCGTGCCGCCCGTCCCGTCGAGGGCGATGACGGCGGTGCGCTCGGCGGGGGTCTTGCCGAGCAGCGCCTTCTGCATCGCGTTGGCCACGTCGCCCGCGTCGAGCTGGCGCTTCTTGCCGTCGTCGCCGGTGACCATGATGCCGTCGAAGACGCCGTCGCAGAGGGTGTCGATGGCCTTCGAGTCGTACCGGGGGACCAGCTTGCCCTTGACCGGGACCATGGAGAGGATCTGCGGCAGCGACCTGGCCGGGCCGAACTGGATCTGCTTGGCGCCCGCCTTGATGGTGACCAGGCCCGACATCGCCGGCTGCGCGAACTCCTTCATCGCCCGGTCCAGCTCGGCCTGGTCGATGGTGGGTTCGTGGGTGCCGACGGGGAGTTCGACCACCTTGGAGCGGCCGGTCTGCACCTGGGCCCGGTAGGCGTCGCGCACCGAGTTCATCGACCGGGCGACGTCCAGCGACTTGCCGGACTTCCCGGGGACGGCGACGGCCTTGTCGGGCTCGAACTTGATCGTGCCGTCGTTGGCGGAGCCGGAGACGCCCGCCAGGTCCGTCAGCGCGACGCCGAGCTTCTCCTCGTCGACCGGGATCACCGGGTCGACGGCGCGCTTGGTGCCGAAGAGGGAGCCGATGACGGAGACCGGGTTGTAGTCGCTGCCCGCGGCGGCGCGCACGGTCTCCTGGCTGTCCAGGGCGAGCCCGGCCTTGTCGGGCGCGAGTTCGGTCTTGCGGCCGTCCACGGAGAGCTGGAGCGGGGCCACGGCGCGCTTGCCGAGGGCGGCGTCCAGCTTGGTGGCGGCCTCCTCCTTCGTGCCGCCGCCGATGTCGACGCCGAGGACCGTGGTGCCCTTGGGCACGTCGGAGTGGTTCATCAGCAGCCCGGCGCCGTACGCGACTCCGAGCAGGCCGACCACGGCCGCGCCGAGGAGGACCAGCTTGGAGCGGCCCTTCTTCTTCGCGGGCGCGGACGCCGGTTCGGGCCGGGGGGCGGGCGCCGGTACGGCCGGGCCGCCGGGCCCCGCCGGGCCGGTGCCCATCGGGTCACCGAGGCCGCCCGGGGACGGCTCGCCACGGACCCCGTCGGGGCCGCCCGGGAACGGGGACGCCGTCCGGCGCTCCGGCGGCACGGCGGGGATGCCGCTGTTGAGCGTGTCACCGGACACGTTGCCGCCCGGCACGTTGCCACCGGGTCCGGCGGGCGCCGGACCGGCGAACTGCGGGGTCAGCACGGCGGTGTCGTCCGACAGCCGGGGCACCGGACCGCCCGGGACGCCGAGGGGGCGGGGGCCCTTCGGGCCGTCGAGGTCCGGGGTGAGGGCGGAGGTGCCGGTGGCCGGTCCCGTGGTGGGCCCGGCGGGGCCGGGCGTGCGCACCCCGAGGTCGGGGGTGGGGCGCGGACCGCCGAAGTCGTCGGGCCGGGGCGCGCCCTGACCGTCCGTGCGCTGCGGGCCGTCCGAGAAGTACGGCAGGTCGGGGCGGGCCGGGGCGGACGCACCCGTGGCGCCCTCGCCGCCGCCCACGACGGGCGTACCGGCCGCCGGGGTACCGCCGACGACGGGGGTGCCGGCCGCCGGGGTGTTCGCGAGGGGCTTGCGCGGGGCGAACCAGTCGCTGCCGCTCTTCTCCCGGGCCGGCTTCTCGGCGGGCTCCGCCGCCGGGGCGGCCGTCCGGGACTCGGCGGCCGGGGCGGCGCCGGAGGCGTCCGGCGCGTCCGCGGGGCGCGGAACGCTGCCCGTGCGCTCGGCGTCGGTACCGTCGGCCTCCCCCACGGGCGTACGCATGACGACGGGCGGGATCGGGCGCGAGCCGGGGATGTTGATCCGGATCCGCGTCGTCAGCGTCGTCTCGGTCCTGGGCTCGTCGGCCCGGGACGCGTCGGTGGCCTCCGGGCCCCCCTCCGGGGCGTCCTGCGAAGGGTTCGACGACGGATACTGGCGTGATCCGTACGGCGGCGTCCCCGAAGGGTACGCGGCGCCCCCGCGCCCCTGGGGCCCGGAGGACGTACTGTCAGTTTCACGACTCAAAGCAGGTTCTCCCGATTGGCTCCGCCGCCCGTACTTCCCCCATGCCGTGGGCCTGGGGACGGCTCGGCGCGCGCACCACCATACTGGCCGCAGCCGACGGCCACCCCGCGACCGGGGGAAACGGCTGCCCGTCCCCCGCTCGGCCGGATACGGCCCAAGGGATCGGACGTGGCACTTTACTTGCCGGACCGGACGCTTCCGGCGCCCGGTCGGGGCACCCGCGACATGGTGGCACAGATCACAGCGACGGCCATCCCGCCCAGCAGGAAGAGGCCGAGGCCCAGTTCGTCGCCGAAGACGTAGTCGCCCTCCGGACGCCCGCCCAGCAGAACGAAGATGGAAATCAGCCATCCTGCGGCGGGGGCCAGCGCCCCGAGCTGGGTGCCGAAGACCAGCCGACCGCCGAGGAAGAGCCCGGCCGCGCCCAGCAGCGCCAGCAGCAGCCCGCCGGGGAACCAGGCGGCCTGGACCAGCGTCCCGGCGATCCCGACGAGTGCGCCGAGCACGGCGAGGCCCGCGTAGGCGGCGATCCGGGCGGGGTTGAGGGGGGCGGCCAGGCCGGTGGCGGCGGGGCCCGGGGCCGGTGCGCGTCGCTTGCTGCTGTCGTCGCTCATCGCTCCGCTCCCGTCAGTCCCGCGAACAGGTCGTCCTCCCTGGTCCCCCGCGGTGCCCCGTGGTCGCCGCGCACCAACTCGTAGTACTCGGTGGTGAAGAGCGGCTGCCCGAGGTCGTTGGAGAGGGCGAAGAAGGGCCCGTCGACGGCGATCTGGGTGGCATGGGCGCGCATCGCGGCGCTCTTCGCGGCGGCGTGGGCCGTGCCGTCGATGGCCGCGGCGATCCGGCAGTCGTCCACCACGCCCGGTACGTCGTCGAGGGCGGCGACGCCGGGGAAGGCGTCCGGCGCCGTCTCGCGGAGGCGGGCGAAGCCCTCCTCGGCGACGGTGCGCGGCACCCGGTTCCAGTAGATCTTGGCGATGGTGTGCGGGGCGCCGTCACCGGGGCGGTACGCGGGGTCGGCGGCGAGCTCGGCCGCGCGCATCGCGACGCGGTGGGCCTGGATGTGGTCGGGGTGGCCGTAGCCGCCGTCGGGGTCGTAGGTGACCAGGACCTGGGGGCGGACCTCGCGGACGACCTCCACCAGGTGTCCGGCGGCCTCGTCCACGTCGGCCGACCAGAAGGCGTGCGGGCGGTCGTTCTGCGCGGTGCCCATCATCCCGGAGTCGCGGTAGCGGCCGGGGCCGCCGAGGAGCCGGTGGTCGGTGACCCCCAGCTCCTTCATCGCGGCGGCGAGTTCGCCCTGGCGGTAGGGGCCCAGGGTGTCGTCCCGGTCGGCCGCGAGATGGGCGAGCGAGGGCGGGATGACCTCGCCCTCCTCACCGAGTGTGCAGGTCACCAGGGTGACCCGGGCACCCTGGGCCGCGTACATGGCCATGGTGGCGCCGTTGTTGATCGACTCGTCGTCGGGGTGCGCGTGCACCAGGAGGAGGCGCCGGGCAGGGAGGTCCGTCATGGGACCAGCCTACGAGCCGGGCCCCCCGGTCCCCGCCCGCGCACCTGCCGTCGACGGGCCGGGCCTCAGAACTTGAGGCTGCCGATCATCCCCGCCACGTTCGAGGTCAGGTTCGAGATGCTCGGCGCGATCGACGAGCTGGCGAGGTAGAAGCCGAGCAGTGCGCAGACCACCGCATGTCCGCCCTTCAGTCCGGATTTCCGGATCAGCAGGAAGACGACGATCGCCAGCAGCACCACCACGGAAATCGAGAGTGCCACGGCGGTTCACCTCCATCAGTACGGTCGAAACGGGCAGCACACATGGAGCCAGCAGGTTTCCTACCCACCAAGCGCTACGGATCATAACTATCCGTGGAAAGGCACTGATCGGTGCACGGCAGCACGAGGGGCGCACGCCCGGTCGGGGGGCACTCCCCGACCGATCGGTCGGCGACTAGGTTTCGACGTATGACTTCACAGCGGATCTCGTTCCCCCGTCAGCACGCCAGGACCATGCGGTACACGCTCGGCGCCCCCCGTTCCTTCACCGTCTCGCCGGACGGGGAACGGGTGGTCTTCCTCCGTTCGGAGTCCGGAACCGATCGTTCCGGCCGGCTGTGGGTGCTGGACCTGCCCCGGGACGGGGAGACGCGGGAGCGGGTGGTCGCCGATCCGGTGACTCTGCTGGGCGGTTCGGCGGAGCGGCTCTCCGCGCAGGAGCGGGCGCGCCGCGAGCGCAGCCGCGAGGGTTCCTCGGGGATCGTCGGCTACGCGGTGGACGCGGCCGTCGAGCTGGCGGCGTTCGCCCTCTCCGGGAAGGTCTACGTCGCCGGGCTGCGGTCGGGTACGGCACGTGCGCTGCCCGTTCCGGGCCCGGTGATCGACCCCCGGCCCGCACCGGACGGACGACACATCGCCTATGTGTCCAAGGGCGCGCTGCGCGTCGTCGACGTGGAGGGGGAGGGCGACCGGGCCCTCGCCGAGCCGGAGGCGGACGAGGTGTCGTACGGCCTGGCGGAGTTCATCGCGGCCGAGGAGATGCAGCGGTCGCGGGGCTTCTGGTGGTCGCCGGAGTCGGACCGGCTGCTGGTGGCCCGGGTCGACAACAGCCCGGTGCGGCGGTGGTGGATCGCGGACCCGGCCCATCCGGAGCGGCGGCCGGCCGAGATCGCGTACCCGGCGGCGGGGACGCCCAACGCCGAGGTGCGGCTCTTCGTGGTGGGTCTGGACGGCGCCCGGACCGAGGTGGTCTGGGACCGGACGAGCCACCCGTACCTGGCCCAGGTGCACTGGTCGTCCGGCGGGGCGCCGCTGCTGCTGGTGCAGTCCCGCGACCAGCGCGGCCATCTGTACCTCGCGGTGGACCCGGAGACCGGGCGGACCCGGACGGTGCACGCGGACGAGGACCCGGTGTGGCTGGAAATCTACCCCGGCGTGCCCGCCTGGACGCCGGACGGACAGCTCGTGCGGATCGCCGACGAGGCCGGTGCCCGGGTGCTCGCGGTCGGCGACCGGCCGCTGACCGGGGCGCGGTTGCAGCTCCGGGCGGTGCTGGACGTCGGGGAGTCGGACATCCTGGTGTCGGCCACGGCCGGTGAGGAGGCGGCCGCGCCGGAGATCGGCGAGACCCATGTCTACCGGGTCAACGAGCTGGGCGTGGAGCGGGTCTCGGAGGAGCCCGGGGTGCACACGGCGGTCCGCGCGGGCGGGGTGACGGTGCTGGCCTCGCAGACCCTGGAGCGGTCCGGCTCCCTGGTCCGGGTGTTCCGGGACGGAAAGCCCGTCGCCACCGTGGCCAACCACGCGCAGGAACCGGTCATCTCCGCCCGGGTGCAGCTCACCGAGGGGGGCGCGCGACGGATTCCGTGCGCCGTACTGCTCCCCACGGGGTACCAGGAGTCGGACGGTCCGCTTCCGGTCCTGATGGATCCGTACGGCGGCCCGCACGGCCGACGGGTGGCCGCCGCGCAGAACGCGCATCTCACCTCGCAGTGGTTCGCCGACCAGGGCTTCGCGGTCGTGGTCGCCGACGGCCGGGGCACCCCCGGACGTTCGCCCGCCTGGGAGAAGGCGGTCAAGAACAACCTGCTCCTCACGCTGGACGACCAGGTCGAGGCGGTGCACGCGCTCGCGGACCGGTTCCCGCTGGACCTCGGCCGGGTGGCGATCCGGGGCTGGTCCTTCGGCGGCTACCTGGCGGCCCTGGCCATCACCCGGCGCCCCGACGTCTTCCACGCGGCGGTGGTCGGCGCCCCGGTGACCGACCAGCGGCTCTACGACACCCACTACACCGAGCGCTACCTCGGCGACCCCGCCGAGCAGCCCGAGGTGTACGCGTACAACTCGGTCGTCACCGACGAGGGGCTCTCCGGGGCCGCCGAGCAGGTGCGGCCGATGATGATCGTCCACGGCCTCGCGGACGACAACGTGGTGATGGCGCACACCCTCCGGCTCTCCTCCGCCCTGCTCGCGGCCGGGCGCCCGCACGAGGTGCTGCCGCTGAGCGGGGTGACCCACATGACGCCGCAGGAGCAGGTGGCCGAAAACCTGCTGCTGCTCCAGGTCGACTTCCTGAAGCGGTCGTTGGCGCCCCGGGGCTGAGGACCGGGCCGCGCCTCCGTCACCAGCCCGGCGGCGGCTGGGACGGGGGCGGCGGCCCGAAGGGACCGGGCAGCGCCCCGTACCCCGGTACGTGCCCCGGCGGCGCGGGCGCCGGCGGCACCTGGCCCGGCAGGGCCGCCGCCAGCAGCGTCAGGGCCCCGAGGAACACCTGGAAGAAGCCGGTCAGCACGAGCAGTTCGTTCTCGACGCGCAGGTCGAGGAAGTGCTGGAGCAGTTCGAAGTGGAACGAACGGGCCACGCTCAGGCCCCCTTCGAGCAGCAGCAGCGCGGCGGCGATCAGCGCGAACGGCCGCGCGTGCACGGCGCGGACGACCGCGCTCACCGCGGCGAACAGGCAGAGCAGCGCCAGCAGGACGGAGAACCAGCCGGGCGGCGGGTCCGTCAGCGGCTGGAAGATCCGGGGCCCGCCCAGGTACCAGTCGGGGTACATGCCGAGGTGCAGGTCGGTGCTCCGGACCCGCTGGCGGATCTCCCAGCCGGTCGTCACTGCCGCGGCCGCGCCGAGCCCCAGGAAGAGGACCACCCCGGCGCCCGCCCCCGGCCGGGCCGGGTGGCGTTCGGTGAAGTCGCGCACCGGGCGGCGGCCCGCCCCGGCGGTGATGACCAGCGCGATGCCCGCGGCGAGTGCGGCGAAGGCGCAGATCAGGGCACGGGTGCGCAGGTCGTCGGAGAACCGGGAGTCCAACCAGGACGGGCCGATGCCCCAGAGTCCGGGCAGCCGCACCGCGACCGTGACCACGCCGACGGCGACCAGCGCGGTGGCGGCCACCGAGGACCGCAGGACGACGACGGCCGCGACGGCGTACACCACGAGCAGCACCAGGTCGTACGCCGACGTGGTCGGCAGCATGGTGAACCGGGCGTCGGAGAAGCCCGCCCATCGCTGACCCAACTGCCCGATGTCGTCGGCCGCGTTGATGTCCCGTACGATCCAGCCCGCGACCATCAGCGCGAGCACCGCGCACAGGACGGCGCCGGTGACCCTTGCCCCCCGTGTCAGTATCACCCGAGCGATACTCACACCGTGGTGCCCGGCGGACAAGGGGTTGCACCGGCGTGGTGCGCGAACGGGCAACCGGCCGGGAGGACTTGGCGGCTTCCCGGCCGGTACGCGTTACGCCCGGCCCGGCTCCCCGGGCCCGTCCGGCGGCTCCGGCTCCTCCGGTGTCCCGGGGACCTCCGGCGTCTCCGGCTTCCCGGCCGTCTCCGGCGCCCCGGTGACGTCCTCGGCGGCCGGCGGGGCGGGCACCCCCAGCAGCCCCTCCGGCGGGACCACCCGCTTCTCCTCCGCGAAGTGGCAGGCCGAGTCGTGCGCGGCCGGCGACTCCAGCAGCCGGAAGACGGCGGGCACGGCGAGCAGCGGCACCTCCAGCGCGCACCGGTCCTGTGCCTTCCAGCAGCGGGTGCGGAAGCGGCAGCCGGACGGCGGGTTCGCCGGTGAGGGGACGTCGCCGTGGAGGATGATCCGCTCCCGGTGCGCGCGGGCGGCGGGGTCCGGCACCGGGACCGCCGACAGCAGCGCCTGGGTGTACGGGTGCGTGGGGTGCTCGTAGATCTGCTCGTCGGTGCCGGTCTCGACGATCCGGCCGAGGTACATCACGCCGACCCGGTCGGAGATGTGCCGGACGATCGACAGGTCGTGCGCGATGAAGACGTAGGCGAGCTTGAACTCCGCCTGGAGCCGGTCCAGCAGGTTGACCACCTGCGCCTGTACGGAGACGTCGAGCGCGGAGACCGGCTCGTCGGCGACGATGATCTCCGGGTTCAGGGCCAGGCCGCGGGCGATGCCGATGCGCTGGCGCTGGCCGCCGGAGAACTGGTGCGGATAGCGGTTGATGTACTCCGGGTTGAGGCCCACGACGTCCAGCAGCTCCTGGACCTTCCGGCGCCGCTCCCCCTTCGGGGCGACCTCGGGGTGGATCTCGTACGGCTCGCCGATGATGTCGCCGACCGTCATGCGCGGGTTCAGCGAGGTGTACGGGTCCTGGAACACCATCTGGATGTTCCGGCGGACCGCCTTCAGCGCGCGGCCCGAGAGCTTGGTGATGTCCTCGCCCTTGTACCGGATCGCCCCGGCCGTCGGCTGTTCCAGGTGCACCAGCATCTTGGCCACGGTCGACTTGCCGCAGCCGGACTCCCCCACGATGCCCAGGGTCTCGCCCGCGGCCAGGTCGAAGGAGACCCCGTCGACCGCCTTGACGGCACCGACCTGCTTCTTGATCAGGATGCCCTGGGTCATCGGGTAGTGCTTGACCAGGTCGCGGACCTCCAGGATCGGCTCACCGGTCCGCACGGCCGTTCCCGGCGCGGGGCCGCCCGCCGTCTCGTCAGCGCGCATCGAGCGTCTCCTTCCAGAAGTAGCAGGCGCTCTCGCGGTGCGGGCCCACCTCGAACAGCGGCGGCACCTCGCCCCGGCAGACCTCCTGGGCCAGTGGGCAGCGCGGGTTGAAGGCGCAGCCGGGCGGGATGTGCAGCAGGTTGGGCGGCAGGCCCTTGATGGCGTACAGCTCCTGCCCCTTCTGGTCCAGGCGCGGGATCGACCGGAGCAGGCCCTTGGTGTACGGGTGGGCGGGGGCCCGGTAGATCTCGTGGACGGGGGCGGCCTCGACGATCCGGCCCGCGTACATCACGGCGATCTTGTCGGCGACGTCGGCGACCACGCCCAGGTCGTGGGTGATCAGGATGAGGCCCATGTTCAGCTCGCGCTGGAGCTCGGCGAGCAGGTCCATCACCTGGGCCTGGACGGTGACGTCGAGGGCGGTGGTGGGTTCGTCGGCGATGATCAGCGAGGGCTCCAGCGCCATCGCCATGGCGATCATGATGCGCTGGCGCATGCCGCCGGAGAACTGGTGCGGGTAGTTGCCGACCCGCTCCCTGGCCGCCGGGATGCGGACCCGGTCCATCAGTTCGACGGCCTTGGCCTTCGCGTCCTTGCGGGACATCCCCCGGTGCACGACGAACATCTCGCCGAGCTGCTCCCCCACGCTGAGCACGGGGTTGAGGGAGGAGAGCGCGTCCTGGAAGATCATGGCCATCTCCTGGCCGCGGATCCTCCGGCGTTCGTCCTTCTTCATGGTGAGCAGGTCGCGGCCCTTGAAGAGGATCTCGCCGCCGGCGATCCGCCCCGGGGGCATGTCGAGGATGCCCATGACGGCCTGGGCGGTGACGGACTTGCCGGAGCCGGATTCGCCGAGCACGGCCAGCGTCTCGCCCTCGGCGACCGAGTAGTCGACGCCGTTGACGGCCTTGACGACCCCGTCGCGGGTGTGGAACTCCACGTGCAGATCGCGCACTTCGAGCAACATGGCAGCGGGCTCCTCAGCGCAGCTTGGGGTCGAGGGCGTCGCGCACCGCGTCGCCGAGCATGATGAAGGCGAGCACGGTGACCGCCAGGGCCCCGGCGGGCCAGAGCAGCATGTGCGGGGCGTTGCGGATGTACTGGGAGGCGGCGGAGATGTCGATGCCCCAGGAGACGGCGGGCGGTTTCAGCCCGACGCCGAGGAACGAGAGCGTCGCCTCCAGCGAGATGTACGTACCGAGCGCGATGGTCGCGACGACGATGACGGGCGCGATGGCGTTCGGGGCGATGTGGCGCAGCAGCATCCGGCTGTTGGAGGCGCCGAGGGCCCGGGCCGCCTGGACGTAGTCGTTCTGCTTGGCGGTGATCACCGAGCCGCGGGCGATGCGGGCGATCTGCGGCCAGCCCAGCAGGACGATGAAGCCGATCACCGGCCAGACGGTGGCGCTGGTGACCACGGAGAGGAAGACCAGGCCGCCGAGGACCACCGGGATGCCGAAGAAGATGTCGGTGAGGCGGGAGAGCACGGCGTCCGACCAGCGGCCGAAGAAGCCGGCCAGGCCGCCGAGGAGGCCGCCGAGGAGGGTGACGCCGACGGTCGAGCAGACGCCGACGGTGACCGAGTTCCGGGCCCCGTAGACGGTGCGGGTGTAGACGTCGCAGCCCTGGCCGTCGAAGCCGAAGGGGTGGCCGGGCTGGGAGCCCTGCTGGGCCTTGGCGAGGTCGCAGTCGAGGGGGTCCTGGTCGGCGATGAGCTGGGGCCAGATCGAGATGACGACCAGGAAGAGGATGACCAGCGCGGAGATGATGAAGACCGGGTTGCGGCGCAGGTCGCGCCAGGCGTCGGACCAGAGGCTGCGGGGCTTCTGGGCGGGTCCGCTGCCGGGAGGGCCGCCGGGCGCCTTTTCGAGGGTGGTGCCCTCCGCCACGGCGAGGTCCATCGCCCCGCCCGATCCGGCCGACGAGATCGCCTCGCCCGGTGTCTGCTCAGGCATATCGGATCCTCGGGTCGAGTACGGCGTACAGCAGGTCGACGATCAGGTTCGCCGCCAGGAAGACCAGGACGAGGATGGTGACGAAGCCGACGACGGTCTGGGAGTTCTGGCGCAGGATGCCCTGGTAGAGCTGGTAGCCCACGCCGTGGATGTTGAAGATCCGCTCGGTGACGATCGCCCCGCCCATCAGGGCGCCCACGTCCGTGCCGATGAAGGTGACGACCGGGATCAGCGAGTTGCGCAGCAGGTGGCGTACGACGACGCGGCGCTGCGGCAGCCCCTTGGCGACGGCGGTGCGCACGTAGTCGGCGCGGGCGTTCTCGGCGATCGAGGTGCGGGTGAGCCGGGTGACGTAGGCCAGCGAGACGGAGGCCAGCACCAGCCCGGGGACGAGCAGTTCGTTGAAGGGGGCCTCCGGTGCGACGGAGGGTTTGATGACGCCCCACTCGACGCCGAGCAGCAGTTGGAGGAGGAGGCCGGTGACGAAGGTCGGGATGGAGATGACGACCAGGGTCAGGATGAGGACGGTGGTGTCGACGGGGCGGCCGCGGCGCAGTCCGGTGATGACGCCGAGGCTGATGCCGATGACGATCTCGAAGACGATCGCCACGATGGTGAGCCGGATCGTGATGGGGAAGGCGGTGGCCATCAGCTCGGTGACCTTCTGCCCGTTGAACGCGGTGCCGAAGTCGCCGGTGAAGACGTTGCCCATGTAGGTCGCGTATTGCTGCCACACGGGCTTGTCGAGGCCGAATTCCGAGCGGAGCTGGGCGGCGGTCGCCGGGTCGCACTGGCGGTCGCCGCAGAGACCCGCGATGGGGTCGCCCATCACGTTCACCATGAGGAAGATCAACAGCGTGGTGCCGAAGAAGACCGGGATCATCTGCAGCAGCCGCCGGATCACATAACGTCCCATGCGGGGCTCCGGGGGTCGCGGGGTTCGAGGGCGCGGGGCCGGGGGTCGTCCGGTCCCCGGGGGGCGAAGTGCCGGGGGCCGGGCGGCCGGTGCGCGGTCGGCACCGGTGCCCGGCCCCGACGGGTCACTTGACCTTGATCTGCTCGTACACCGGGACGCTGAACTGGTTCAGCGTCACGCCGGAGATCCGGTCCGAGTAGCCGGCGCTGCCGTTCTGGTACCAGAGCGGGATGACGGGCATCTGGTCGGCGAGGACCTTCTCCGCGTCCTGGAAGGTCGAGACGGCCTTGGCCCGGTCGGCCTCGGCGTTGGCCTTGTCGACCAGGTCGTCGAACTTCTTGTTGCTCCACTTGCCGTCGTTCGAGGAGGCGTCGGTGTAGTAGAGCGGCTGGAGGAAGTTCTGGATGAGCGGGTAGTCCATCTGCCAGCCGGCCCGCCAGGCACCGGTCGGTTTCTGCTGGGAGACCTGGCTGCGGAAGTCGGCGAAGGTGCCGACCGGGGCGCCGATGCAGGCCCGGTTGTTGCCCAACGACCGGTTGACGCTGTTGCAGATGGCGTCCACCCACTCCTTGTGGGAGCCGGTGTCGGCGTTGTACGTGATCTTGAGCTGGCCGCCGGGGATGCCACCGCCCTCCTCGACCAGCTTCTTGGCCTTCGCCGGGTCGTACGTGCAGGGGGCGCCGCACAGTCCCTCCTTGAAGCCGCCCTTCTCGCCGAGGACCGGGGAGGTCCAGTCCGAGGCGGGGGTGCGGGTCTTCTGGAAGATCTGGTCGGTGATCTGCTTCCGGTCGATCGCCATCGACAGGCCCTGACGGACCTTGACGCCGCCGGGGGTGTCCCACTTCTTGTCGTAGAAGGGGAAGGCGAGGGTCTGGATGATGCCGGCCGGGGTGTTGATGTAGCGGTCGCCGAGGTCGGACTTGACGTTCTTGAGCTGCGAGGCGGGCACGTCGTCGACGAGGTCGAGGTTGCCGGCCGTCAGGTCCGTGTAGGCGGTGTTGTTGTCGGTGTAGACCTTGAGGTCGATGCCGCCGTTGACCGCCTTGTCCTCGCCCGGGTACCCGTCCCACTTGCGCAGGTTCATCGAGGAGCCCTTGGTGTACGTGTCGACCTTGTACGGCCCGTTGCCGATCGGCTTGGAGATCCAGGCGGCGTGGTCGGTGAAGAAGGCCCTGGGCAGCGGGGCGAAGGCCGGGTAGCCGAGGGTGTCGGGCCAGAGGGAGAACTTCTGCGACAGCTTGACCGTGAAGGTGTGGTCGTCGACGACCTTGAGGCCGGAGAGCGAGGTGGCGCCGGCGCTGCCGGACGCGGGGTGGACCTTGTCGTAGCCGTCGATGTAGCCGAAGAAGTACGCGTTCTTCTGGTTGTTCTTCAGCAGGGCGCCGTAGTTCCAGGCGTCCACGAAGGACTTCGCGGTGACCTTCTCGCCGTTGCTGAAGGTCCAGCCGTCCTTCACGGTGACCGTGAAGTTCTGGTTGTCCTTGGTGTCGATCTTCTCGGCGAGCATGTTGGTGGCGGCGCCGGTCTTCGGGTCGTACCGCTTGAGCCCCCGGAAGATCATGTCGAGGACCTTGCCGCCCTGGACCTCGTTGGTGTTGGCCGGTTCCAGCGGGTTCTGCGGGTCACCCCAGGACGAGCTCACGATGCCGTTCGCGCCACTGCCGCCACTGCTGCTGCCCCCGCCGCCGCATGCCGTCGCGGCCAGCGCGACGACCGCCGCGCATGCGGCCCACCTGGCCCGTGTGGCTCCGCGCATGGAGTGCCTCCTCGTAGTGCTCGTCTCACTTAGGGCAAATATCACCGCACAAGGGACGTGATGCACCTCTATCCCACCCATTCGGGCGCGTCGCACTGGATGCCGAGTGGCACACTGCGAGCGATTCCGCTCCACGCGCACGGACCGGCGTACGACCGGTACGCGAGGGTCGGCGACAGCGGCCCGGTAACGGCCGTGCATCGAATGCGCATCGACCGCGAGTCGGTCTGATCCGATGTACGCATTCCGAGACAACAGCGCCCGCATATCGGACTCATTGCCGGAGTTCACCCGTTAAGCCGCGTTCGCACCGCCGGAAAAGCCAAGTGGAAGCAAAGGCACCCCCTTGCTTTGGTCATGGATTGGCAAACTTTCCAAAGAGCGTGCCAAGGGCGTCGGACATTCATTGACCCTGCATGAATTGCGTTGAAAAAGTCCCGGTAGCCCGTAGGTGTTGCCCTGCGGAGTCCTTCGACCCTCCGGGCCAGGAGCACCATGACGATTCCAACGCCACAAGCCGCCACCTCCGTTGAGGCGGAGGGCGAGACCCCTCGCCCCGCGGCAACCCCCGCCGCGACCAAGGGCGACGCCGGCCGTTCGCCGAGCAAGATGGCCTGGCTGCGCTTCAAGCGCGACCGCACGGGCGTGATTTCGGCCTATGTGGTCATCTTCTTCTTCGTGATCGGCATCGCCGCGCCGCTGATCGCGAAGCTCTACGGGAAGGACCCGTACACGACGTACGGGCAGAACGAGCCCGGCCTGCTGGACGACTTCAGCTCTCCGGTCCTGCCCAACGGCGGTATCAGCAGCGACTACTGGTTCGGCATCGAACCGGGTCTCGGCCGGGACGTCTTCACCTTCCTGCTCTACGGCATCCGCAACTCGCTGCTCATCGCCACCGCGACGACCCTGCTGGTGACCCTGTTCGGCATCGTCATCGGCATCACCGCGGGCTACCTGGGCGGGAAGACGGACTACTTCATCGGCCGGGTCATCGACATCCTGCTGGCCTTCCCCTCCACGCTCTTCTTCATCGCCTTCTGGCCGGTGATGCTGTCGATCCTGGTCTCCCCGGAGGAGAACACCCCGACCTGGCTGGTCGTCGTCAGCCTCATCACGGTGATGACCGCGTTCGGCTGGGCCTCCATCGCCCGCCTGCTGCGCGGCGAGGTACTCGCCCTGCGCGAGCGCGAGTTCGTCGAGGCCGCCAAGGTCACGGGAGCGTCTCCGGCACGCATCATCTTCAAGGAGCTGCTGCCGAACCTCTGGACGCCGATCCTGATCCAGGCCACGCTCGCGCTGCCGATGTACGTCACCGCCGAGGCGGGACTCGCCTTCCTCGGCGTCGGCCTCAGCGACCCGACGCCCGACTGGGGCGTGATGATCCAGCGCGGATCGGACGTCTACCAGAGCGACATCACGTTCATGCTCTTCCCCGGCCTCTCGATGGTGATCTTCGTCATCGCCTTCAACCTGCTGGGCGACTCGGTGCGTGACGCACTGGACCCGAAGACCAAGCGCTGAACCGCACTTCCTCCGGCGGGCGACGGGGCTCGCCGGATTGATCGTTTCTCCATCGACCAGAGCAGGAAGCCATGTCCCTTTCCCGCAGAAACTTCGTCATCGCCACGTCGGTCGCGGCCGGCGGATCGATGCTCCTTTCCGCGTGCAGCAGCGGCAGCACGGCCAAGAAGGGCGGCGGTGCCGGACACGGCGGTGCCGACAAGTACACCGGCTCGGTCACCGTCGGCACGAAGGCCGACTCCACCGGTCCCGCCCCCGAGATCCCGGGTGCCAAGAAGGGCGGCACGATCAAGGGCCTCGCGCCGAGCGACTTCTCGCACCTGGACCCGCAGCGGATCTACTACTCCTGGAACTCCGCGGTCGGTGACCTCTTCATCCGCTGCCTGACCGGCTACAAGATCGCCGCGGACGGCTCGATGAAGCTCGTCGGCGACCTCGCCACCGACGCGGGCACCATGTCCGATGGCGGCAAGACCTGGACCTTCACCCTGAAGGACGGTCTGAAGTGGGAGGACGGCAAGGAGCTCACCGTCGAGGACGTGCGCCACGGCATCGAGCGCGGCTTCGCCAGCTTCACCACCGAGGGCGCCGGCTACGTCCAGGGCGCGCTGACGGGCACCTCCAGCTTCCGCTCGAAGTACAAGGGCCCGTTCAGCGGCAAGCACCTCGACTCGGTGGTCACCGACGCCAAGGCCAAGACGATCACCTTCAAGCTGGCCGAGGCCCGCCCGGACCTCAACTTCACGCTGGCGATGACCTCCTACGGCGCCGTCCCGGTCAAGGGTGACACCAAGGAGAAGTACGACAAGGACCCGGTGAGCTGCGGTCCGTACCGGATCAAGGCGCACTCCATCGACAAGTCGATGACGCTGGTCCGCAACCCGCACTGGGACCCCAACACGGACTCGATCCGCAACGCGTACCCGGACAGCTTCACCTACGAGTTCGGCCCCGAGTCGCTCCAGTCCGCCGACCGTCTGATCGCCAACAACGGCGACGACCAGTACGCGTACATGGCGTACAGCGGTGTCCCGGCCGAGCGCATCCAGAAGGTCCTCACCGACCCGGAGCTGAAGAAGCGGAGCTTCAACGGCCTGCTGAGCGGCATCTACTACTACGCCATCAACACCAAGCGGATCACCGACCTGAAGGTCCGCCAGGCCCTGATCCACGCCTGGCCGCTGGAGCAGATCCGCAAGATCTACGGTGGCCCGTCGGCCGGTGACTACGCCTCCTCCATCCTCAGCCCCGACATCGTCGGCTACGCCAAGGACGACGTCTACGGCAAGCTGAAGAAGCCGCAGGGCGACCCGGAGGCGGCGAAGAAGCTGCTGAAGGAGGCCGGCAAGGAGGGCCAGAAGATCGTCTACGCCTTCCCGGTCGGCAACACGTACAACAAGACCAAGGTCGTCATCGAGAACGCCCTCAAGGCGGCCGGCTTCGACCCGGTCATCAAGCCGCTGGACGCCACCAGCTACTACGACCAGATCCAGCAGATCGACAACAAGTTCGACGTGATGTGGTTCGGCTGGTCCCCGGACTGGCCGACCGGCTACACCCTGATGCAGCCGCTGTTCGACGGTGGCACGATCGCCGACGGCGGGAACAACATCTCCCAGCTCAACGTCGACTGGGTCAACGAGGCGATCAAGAAGAACGTCGCGGTCGCCGACCCGAACGAGGCCGGCAAGGCCTGGGCAGCGCTGGACAAGCGCATCATGACGGAGGAGGCGCCGATCATCCCCGAGACGTTCCAGCGCCGCTTCTACCTCTACGGCGAGAAGATCGGCGGGGCGATGTTCCACCCGCTGTACTCCTCGGCCGTCAGCTACAAGCTGTACGTGAAGGCCTGACGCCGACACTCCCGGGGCGGGGCGCCCGCGTGGCGCCCCGCCCGCTCCACTCCCCCTCGTCGGCGCCTGCCAGGGAAACCCATCGCCATGTTCCGCTTCCTCATCCGCCGGGCTATCGGCGCACTGGTCATCCTGCTGATCATCAGTGTCATCACATTCGTCCTCTTCTACGTCGCGCCCCGCGATCCGGCCCGCGTGGCCTGCGGCAAGGTGTGCACACCCGAGACACTGGCACTGGTCAGGCACAACCTCGGCATCGCCGACCCGCTGCCGGTGCAGTACTGGCACTGGCTCCAGGGCGTGTTCGTCGGCCGGGACTACAGCTCCTTCGGCCACTGCCCGGCCCCGTGCCTGGGGTACTCCTTCACCAACCGTGAGCCGGTCGTCGGCACCATCATCGACCGCCTCCCCACGACGCTCTCCCTCTCCGTCGGCAGCGCGTTCGTCTTCGTGGTCTTCGGCGTGGGCACCGGCATGCTCGCCGCGGTCAAGCAGGGCAAGTGGCTGGACAAGATCGCGTCCTCGGCCTCGCTGGTCGGCTCGTCGATGCAGATCTACTTCGTCGGCGTCATCGCGATGTACTACCTCGCGGACCAGTGGCACCTCCTGAACCGCCCCAAGGAGGTCCCGCTCAGCGAGGACCCGGCCGGCTGGTTCACCGGGCTGCTGCTCCCCTGGCTGGTGCTGGCGCTGATCTTCACCGCCAACTACACCCGTATGACCCGCTCCCAACTGGTGGAGACGCTGAGCGAGGACTACGTGCGCACCGCGCGCGCCAAGGGCCTCTCCCGCCGGACGGTGTTCTTCAAGTTCGCCTGGCGCGGTGCCATGGGCCCGATCGTCACCATCTTCGGCCTCGACATCGGCGTCCTGCTCGGCGGCGCGATCATCACCGAGAAGACCTTCGGTCTGCACGGGATCGGCGCCCTCTCGATCAAGGCCGTCAGTGACAACGACCTGCCGATGATCCTCGGCGTGGTCCTGGTCGCGGCAGCGGCGATCGTCGTCTTCAACATCATCGTCGACGCCGTCTACGCCCTCATCGACCCGCGCGTCCGCCTCGCCTAGGGAGAGATCCAATGAGCACCCCCTTCCTCTCCGTACGCGATCTGCGCGTGCACTTCTCCACCGAGGACGGCATGGTCAAGGCCGTCGACGGCCTCTCCTTCGACGTCGAGAAGGGCAGGACCCTCGGCATCGTCGGCGAGTCCGGCTCCGGCAAGTCGGTGACCAACCTGACCATCCTCGGCCTGCACCACCCCGACCACACCGAGATCGAGGGCGAGATCCTGCTCGACGGGCAGGACCTGCTCAGCGCCTCGGAGCGGGAGCTGGAGCGGCTGCGCGGCAACAAGATGGCGATGATCTTCCAGGACGCCCTGGCCTCGCTGTCGCCGTACCACACCATCGGCCGGCAGATCGGCGAGACGTACCGCAAGCACACCGGCGCCTCCAAGAAGGAGGCCCGGGCGCGGGCCGTCGAGATGCTGACCAAGGTCGGCATCCCCCAGCCCGACCTGCGGGTGGACGACTACCCGCACCAGTTCTCCGGCGGCATGCGCCAGCGCGCGATGATCGCCATGGCGCTGGTCTGCGACCCGGCGCTGCTGATCGCGGACGAGCCGACGACCGCGCTGGACGTCACCGTGCAGGCCCAGATCATCGACCTGCTCAAGGACCTCCAGCAGGAGACCGGCACCTCGATCATCTTCATCACCCACGACCTCGGCGTCATCGCCGACGTCGCCGACGACGTGCTGGTGATGTACGGCGGCCGCTGCGTGGAGCGCGGTACGAAGAAGGAGGTGCTGCGCGCCCCGCAGCACCCGTACACCCTGGGCCTGCTGAGCTCGATGCCGAGCCTGAACGGCCCGGTCGACGTACCGCTGTCGCCGATCCCCGGCACCCCGCCGAGCCTCCTCAACCCGCCGAGCGGCTGCCGCTTCCACCCCCGGTGCTCCTTCACCGAGCAGGTGGGCGGCGGGCGCTGCGCGAGCGAGCAGCCGTCGCTGGAGATCACCGCCGGGCGCGGCTCCGCCTGCCATCTCACCGCCGAGCAGCGTGCCGAGTTCTTCGCGGACTTCACCGGCACCCGGGCCAACTGACGTACAAGAGACGGGACTTCCCCACCATGAGCAGCACAGATCCCCTCCTGGACGTCTCCGGACTCACCAAGCACTTCCCGATCAAGGCCGGTTTCCCGATCCGGCGGACGGTCGGGGCGGTGCAGGCGGTCGACGGACTGGACTTCACCGTCGCCGAGGGCGAGAGCCTGGGCCTGGTCGGCGAGTCCGGCTGCGGCAAGTCGACCACGGGCCGGCTGATCACCCGGCTCCTGGAGCCGACGGCCGGCCGGATCTCCTACCGCGGGCAGGACATCACGCACGCCTCGCGCAAGGAGCTGGCCCCGGTCCGCTCCGAGATCCAGATGATCTTCCAGGACCCGTACGCCTCGCTGAACCCGCGGCAGACCGTCGGCAAGATCATCACGGCTCCGATGGAGATCAACGGCATCGAGCCGGCGGGCGGCCGCGAGGCGCGCGTGCGGGAGCTGCTGGAGATCGTCGGGCTCAACCCGGAGCACTACAACCGCTTCCCGCACGAGTTCTCCGGCGGCCAGCGCCAGCGCATCGGGGTGGCCCGCGCGCTCGCCCTGGAGCCGAAGCTGATCGTGGCGGACGAGCCGGTCTCGGCGCTGGACGTGTCGATCCAGGCGCAGGTGGTCAACCTGCTCCAGAAGCTCCAGAAGGAGCTCGGGATCGCCTTCCTGTTCATCGCCCACGACCTGGCGGTCGTACGGCACTTCTCGCAGCGCGTCGCGGTGATGTACCTCGGCCGGATCGTGGAGATCGCCGACCGCGAGGACCTGTACGGCAACCCGCGCCACCCGTACACCCGGGCGCTGCTCTCGGCCGTGCCGGAGGCCTCCGCCGACGACACCCCGGCCCAGGAGCGGATCCGGCTCGTCGGCGACGTCCCCTCCCCCGTCAACCCGCCGTCCGGCTGCCGCTTCCGCACCCGGTGCTGGAAGGCGACGGACAAGTGCGCCGCCGAGGCTCCGCCGCTGGTGCGGGTCGAGGGCAGCCGCGAGGGCCATCTGACGGCCTGCCACTACCCGGAGGACACCCGGACCACCGGGTCCGTCCCCAAGGCCCGCGAAGCCGCCTCCGGACCCGCCTCCGGGTCCGGGTCCGACGAGAAGGCCTGACGCTCCCGGTGGGCCCGGGGCCAGGACCCGACCGGTCCGGCCCCGGGCCCGCCGGCCCCGAGGAACCGGGCGCGGGCGCCCCTGACCCGAGCCACCCGCGTACCCGGTCCCGATGGAGAAGAGAGAAGCGCCCGGAACCGATCGGTTCCGGGCGCTTCGGTGTGCTGCGGGCGCGTGGCTACGAAGCGGCGCCCACGACGTCGCGCTCCTCGGCGAAGTGGCAGGCCGACTCGTGCGCCGCGGGGGTGTCGGAGCCCTTGAAGCGCTCGGGAACGGCCAGCAGCGGCAGTTCCGTGGAGCACTTGTCCTGGGCCTTCCAGCACCGGGTGCGGAAGCGGCAGCCGGACGGCGGGTTCGCCGGCGAGGGGACGTCACCGGTGAGGATGATCCGCTCGCCGCGCTCACGGGCCTCGGGGTCCGGGACCGGGACCGCCGACAGCAGCGCCTGGGTGTAGGGGTGCGTCGGGTGGTCGTAGATCTCGGTGTCCGTGCCGATCTCGGCCATCTTGCCGAGGTACATCACGCCGACCCGGTCGGAGATGTGCCGGACGATCGACAGGTCGTGCGCGATGAAGACGTAGGACAGGTTGAACTCGTCCTGGAGCTTCTCCATCAGGTTGATGACCTGCGCCTGCACCGACACGTCGAGCGCGGAGACCGGCTCGTCGCAGATGATGATCTCCGGGTTGAGCGCGAGGCCGCGGGCGATGCCGATGCGCTGGCGCTGGCCGCCGGAGAACTGGTGCGGGTAGCGGTTGATGTACTCCGGGTTGAGGCCGACGACGTCCAGGAGCTCCTGGACCTTGGCCCGCCGGTCGCCCTTGGGGGCCACCTCGGGGTGGATGTCGAAGGGCTCGCCGATGATGTCGCCGACCGTCATGCGCGGGTTCAGCGAGGTGTACGGGTCCTGGAACACCATCTGGATGTTCCGGCGGACCGCCTTCAGCGCGCGGCCGGACAGCTTGGTGATGTCCTGGCCCTTGTAGAAGACCTCGCCCGCGGTCGCGGTCTCCAGCGTCATCAGCAGCTTGGCGACGGTGGACTTGCCACAGCCGGACTCACCGACGATGCCGAGGGTCTCGCCCTGGTAGAGGTCGAAGGAGACCCCGTCCACGGCCTTGACCGCACCGACCTGGCGCTTGAACAGGATGCCCTGGCTCAGCGGGAAGTGCTTGACCAGATTGCGCACCTGGAGGATCGGCTCGCCGCGCTCCACCGGCGCCTCGATCGCGGCGACCGCCGCCGTGTCGTCGGTGGCGTCCACCGCGACGACCTCGGTGACGTTCGGGGTGGCGTCCATGGAACCGTCCGTCTTGTCGTTCTCAGCCATGGATCGTCTCCTTCCAGAAGTGGCACGCGCTGCCGCGGCCGGGCAGCTCGGAGCCGTCCTGCTCGGTCACCGTGACCAGCTTGGGGATCTCCGTGCGGCAGACGTCCTCCGCCTTGGGGCAGCGCGGGTTGAAGGCGCAGCCCGAGGGGATCTTGAGCAGGTTGGGCGGCAGGCCCTTGATCGCGTAGAGCTCCTGGCCCTTCTGGTCCAGCCGCGGGATCGAGTCGAGCAGGCCGCGGGTGTACGGGTGCGCGGGGCGCTTGTACAGCTCGTGCACCGGCGCGGTCTCGACGATCCGTCCCGCGTACATGACCGCGATCTTGTCCGCGACGTCGGCGACGACGCCGAGGTCGTGGGTGATCAGGATCAGGCCCATGTTGAACTCCGTCTGGAGCTCCTTGAGCAGGTCCATGACCTGGGCCTGGACCGTCACGTCGAGCGCGGTGGTCGGCTCGTCCGCGATGATCAGGTCCGGCTCCAGCGCCAGCGCCATGGCGATCATGATGCGCTGGCGCATACCGCCGGAGAACTGGTGCGGGTAGTCGTTGACCCGCTGCGTGGCGGCGGGGATCTTGACCCGGTCCATCAGCTCGATGGCCTTGGCCTTGGCCTCCTTGCGGGAGAGCCCCTGGTGGACCCGGAACATCTCGCCGAGCTGGTAGCCGACCGAGAGCACGGGGTTCAGCGAGGAGAGCGCGTCCTGGAAGATCATGGCGATCTTCTGGCCGCGGATCTTCCGCCGCTCCTCGTTGCTCATGGTCAGCATGTCCTGACCGCGGTAGAGGATCTGGCCCTGCGGGATCTTCCCGGGCGGCATGTCGAGGATGCCCATGATCGCCTGGGCGGTCACGGACTTGCCGGAGCCGGACTCGCCGAGCACGGCGAGGGTCTCCCCGGAGTCCACCTTGTAGTTCACACCGTTGACGGCCTTGGCGACGCCGTCACGGGTGTGGAACTCCACGTGGAGGTCACGCACTTCGAGGAGCGGTGCGCTGTCCGACGCCCCGGAGCGGGGCGCCGGGCTGTCTGCTGTCTTGTCCATGATGGTCACGTCGTACGCCCTCCTCAGCGCAGCTTCGGGTCGAGGGCGTCGCGGACCGCGTCGCCGAGCATGATGAACGCGAAGACCGTGAGGCTGAGCATTCCGGCGGGGAACAGCAGCGCGTGCGGGTTGTCGCGGATGGCCTGGCTGCCCTCGGCGATGTCGATGCCCCACGAGATCGTCGGGTCGGCGAGGCCGAGCCCGAGGAACGAGAGCGTCGCCTCGGCCGAGATGTAGCCGCCGAGCGCGATGGTGGCCACGACGATGGTCGGGGCGAGCGCGTTCGGCAGGACGTGGCGGAAGAGGATGCGCGGGGTGCCGGCGCCGAGGGCGCGGGCGGCCGTCACGTAGTCCGCCTGCTTGGCGGTGATGACGGAGGAGCGCATCACTCGGCAGATCGAGGTCCAGCCCAGGAAGGCGAGGGCCAGGATCACCACGTAGACCTTGCGGTCGGTGAAGGCGTTCAGGACGACCATCGCACCGAGCAGGAACGGGATGCCGAAGAAGATGTCGGTGATCCGGGAGATGATCGAGTCGAGCCAGCCGCCGAAGTAGCCGGCGAGCATGCCGAGTAGACCGCCGACCAGGGTGACGGCGGCGGTGACGCCGACGCCGACCAGGATCGAGGCGCGGGTGCCGTAGATGACGCGCGCGTAGATCGAGCGGCCCTGACCGTCGTAGCCGAACCAGTCGGGCTTGAAGAAGTGCCCCAGCTCCGGCTTGGTCAGGAAGTGGTTGGTCAGGTCGCCGTCGCGCGGGTCCGCACCGGTGAACAGACCGGGGAACGCCGCGATGACCAGCAGCACGACCAGCAGGATCGAGGAGATCCAGAACATCGGGCGGTGACGCAGGTCGAACCAGGCGTCGCCCCAGAGACTACGAGGCTTGTCCTGCTTCTTGGCGTCGGCCGCGGGCGCCGCGGTGGCCTCGGCCACCGCTTCGGTCTGGGTCTTGGTCGCGTCAGGCATACCGGATCCTCGGGTCCAGGACCGCGTACAGCAGGTCGACAAGCAGGTTGATCACAAGGATGACGAGGACGAAGACCGTGACGACGCCGACGATCGTGGAGCCCTCGCGCTGCTGCAGCGCCTTGAAGAGCAGGTTTCCGACACCCTGGACGTTGAAGATGCCCTCGGTGACGACCGCGCCGCCGATGAAGCCGCCGACGTCGGTACCCAGGAAGGTGACGACGGGGATCAGCGAGTTGCGCAGCAGGTGGACACCGACGATGCGGCGCCGCGGCAGGCCCTTGGCCATGGCGGTGCGCATGTAGTCGGCACGCAGGTTCTCCGCGAAGGTGGTGCGGGTCAGCCGTGCCACGTACGCCATGGAGAGCATGGCGAGCACGAAGCCCGGCAGGAACAACTGCGCGTAGTCCGTCGAGTCCTGGACGTTCGGTGCCACCCAGCCGAGCTGGTCCGCGAGGACGAAGCGGGCGAGGAAGCCGAGCACGAACACCGGGATCGAGATGACGATCAGGGTGAAGATCAGCACGCCGGTGTCGGCGGCCTTGCCGGCCCGCAGACCGGCCCAGGCGCCGAGCCCGATGCCGACGATGATCTCGATGATCATGGCTACGGCGGTCAGCCGCAGGGTCACCGGGAAGGACTCGGACATCTCGTCGATGACCTGGCGACCACCGAAGGTCTTGCCGAAGTCGCCCTGGAAGAGATTGCCCATGTAGTCGACGTACTGCTTCCACAGGGGCTGGTCGAGTCCGAACTCATGGCGGAGCGACGCGACCTGTGCGGGGTCTGCCGCCTTGTCTCCCCACATCGCCCGGATGGGGTCACCGGGAAGGATGTGGACCATGAGGAAAATAATCAGAGTGGTCCCGATGAAAACCGGGATCATCTGGAGCAGTCGCCTTGCGACGTAACGCCCCATCATGCCTCCATGCCGTGAGGGGTCGGCGATGGCCTACTCAGAGTTGTCTCCGCCGCGGGGGTGTGGGGGAGAAGCCCCGGGGCCGACGCCTACGGGCCGGCCCGTCGCTCCTCCGATGAGGAGCGACGGAACCGGCCGTCGGATCCCGATAGTTACTTCTTGGCCTTCACCTGGACGTCGGTGAAGATGGGGTCGCCGTCCTGGCCGTAAACGATCTTGCCGAAGACGTTGGTCGACTGGCCCGAGTTGACCTTGTAGAACCACAGCGGGATGGCCGGCATGTCGTTCTTCAGGAGCTGCTCGGCCTCCTGGTACATCTTCACGGTGTCGTCGAGCGTCTTGGCCTTGTCGGCGTCCGAGGCGAGCTTGTCGAACTCCTTGTTGGAGTAGCCCGACGTGTTGCCCGCGGCGGTCGTGCCGTACAGGTCACGCATGAAGTTCGAGTTGACGGGGTAGTCGAGCACCCAGCCACCGCGGTACATGGACTTGACCTGCTTGTTGTCACGCGCGTTCAGGTCGGCCTGGAAGTCCGGCTTGGAGTCGCCGACGCACTCGACACCGGTGGCCTTGCGGATGCTGTTGCAGACCGCGTCGACCCACGGCTTGTGGGACTGGTCGGCGTTGAACTGGATCGAGATCTTGTTGCCGGGGACGCCGCCGCCCTCTTCGATCATCTTCTTGGCCTTGGCCGGGTCGTACTTCACGACGTCGCCGAGGGCGCCCGGCTTGTAGCCGAGCACGCCGCGGGCGACGAAGGAGTCGGCCGGGGTGCGGGTGCCGTGGAGGACGGTCTTCGTGATCGTGTCACGGTCGATCGCCATCGACAGACCCTGGATGACCTTGGGGTCGATGTTCTTGAACTGCTTGGTGTAGAACGCCGGGACGATCGACTGCACCGCGGAGTACTCGGCGTCGATGGCACGGTCGCCGAGGTCCTGCTTGTAGCTGGTCAGCGCGGTCGTCGGGACCTGCTCGATCCAGTCGAGGTTGTTCGACCGGAGGTCCGAGTAGGCGGCGTCGGCCGTGGTGTAGTTCTTGAAGTCGATGCCACCGTTCTTGGCCTTGTTCGGGCCCTGGTAGTCGTCGAACTTGCGAACCTTGATCAGCTTCTTGTGGTCCCACGAGACGAACTTGTAGGGGCCGTTGCCGATCGGGTGCTGGCCGGCGGCGGCCGGGTCCTTGAAGAAGGACTCGGGCAGCGGCGCCCAGACGTCGTAACCGAGCTTGTACGCGAAGTACGAGACCGGGCCGGTCAGCGTGATGGTGAAGGTGTTCTCGTCGACGACCTTCAGACCGGACATCTTGTCCGACTTCGGGGAGCCCTTCTCCGGGTGGACGTCCTCGTAGCCCTTGATGTCCTGGAACCAGCTGGAGTTGGTCTGGTTGTTCTTGACGTTGGCCGACCAGTTCCAGGAGTCCACGTAGGACTTCGAGGTCACGGGGGTGCCGTCGTGGAACTTCCAGCCCGGCTTGAGCTTCACGGTCCACACCGACGAGTCGGCGTTGGGCGTCACGGACTCGGCGTTGACGTTCACGAGCTTGCCGGTGCCGGGCTCGTAGTCGACCAGGCCGGAGAAGATGGTGCGCAGGACACGGCTGCCCTGGCTCTCCTTGGCGTTGGCCGGCTGGAGCGGGTTCTGCGGCTCGCCGAGCTGGGCGGTCAGGATCCCGTTCGGGTCCGCCTTGCCCGAGTTCATGGCCTTGTCGCCACCGTCGTCGTTACCGCCACAGGCAGTCGCGGCCAGGGCGATGATGGCCGCACCCGCGACCCACTTGGCGCTCTTGGCACCACGCATGGGTTTCCTCCTCATGAGTCCACTTTTGACTACAAGAAGGGCACTGGAGTGATACACCGACACCCCTGACGGTGATCGTTCAGTGCCCCTAGTGTGCTCGTGAGTCGGCACTCCCCACAGTGCGTGACCCATTGACCCGAGCTCAATGGAGCCAACTATTAAGTACGACCGGGCCGTAAACCACACTTAAAGGGTCTCGTTTTAACAACATCACAGAAGAGCGATTGCCCGAAATCCGGACAAAGCGATCCCAGACAGACACGCTCGAAACGGACCGTTAACGCAGCTTTCGGAGAGCGACGATCGATATGCGGACGGATCGCCGGGGAAAACAACTGGACAGGGGCCTGTGCCGCCTGCTTGACAGCACACCGCCAACAGTGCGCGGTTGCGGTCGCACATCCTTCTCCCCCGGTCCCCGCCCGACCATGCGCGCTACGGCATACGAAGGGGCCCGGCCTCCGTCAACCGACGGCGGGCCGGGCCCCGTTGACCGTGCGGGCGCTCCCGGCGCCCGCGACGGATCAGCGCTTGGCGCGCGACGCGGTGCGGCCGCGCTCCTTCTGGTCCAGGACGACCTTGCGGATACGCACGGCCTCCGGGGTCACCTCGACGCACTCGTCGTCGCGGCAGAACTCCAGGGACTGCTCCAGGGAGAGCTTCCGCGGCGGCACGATCGCCTCGAAGGAGTCGGCGGAGGAGGAGCGCATGTTGGTGAGCTTCTTCTCCTTGGTGATGTTCACGTCCATGTCGTCGGCGCGCGAGTTCTCACCGACGATCATGCCCTCGTAGACCTCGGTGCCCGGGTCGGTGAAGAGCACACCGCGCTCCTGGAGGTTGGTCATCGCGAAGGCGGTGACCGCACCGGAGCGGTCGGCGACCAGCGAACCGTTGTTGCGGGTCGTCAGCGTGCCGAACCACGGCTCGTGGCCCTCGTGGATCGAGTGGGCGATGCCCGTGCCGCGGGTCTGCGTCAGGAACTCGGTACGGAAGCCGATCAGGCCGCGGGAGGGCACGACGAACTCCATGCGGACCCAGCCGGAGCCGTGGTTCGACATGTTGTCCATCCGGCCCTTGCGGACGCCCATGAGCTGCGTGACGGCGCCCATGTGCTCCTCGGGCACGTCGACGGTCATGCGCTCGACCGGCTCGTACGTCTTGCCCTCGACCTCCTTGGTGACCACCTGCGGCTTGCCGATGGTCAGCTCGAAGCCCTCACGGCGCATCTGCTCGACCAGGATGGCCAGCGCCAGCTCGCCGCGGCCCTGCACCTCCCAGGCGTCGGGGCGCTCGGTGTCCAGGACGCGGAGCGAGACGTTGCCGATCAGCTCGCGGTCCAGGCGGTCCTTGACCTGGCGGGCGGTGACCTTGCGGTCCTTGACGACGGCCTTGGCGTCGGCGCCCTTGCCGGTGGCACCGCGGCCGACCAGCGGCGAGGTGTTGGTACCGATGGTCATGGAGATCGCGGGCTCGTCGACCGTGATCAGCGGCAGCGCCACCGGGTTCTCCGGGTCGGCCAGCGTCTCGCCGATCATGATGTCCGGGATACCGGCCACGGCGCAGATGTCACCGGGGCCCGCCACCTCGGCCGGCTTGCGGGTGAGCGCCTCGGTCATCATCAGCTCGGAGATGCGGACGTTGGACACCGTGCCGTCGCGCTTGATCCAGGCGACCGTCTGGCCCTTGCGCAGCTCGCCCTGCTCGACGCGGAGCAGCGCGATACGACCGAGGAAGTTGTCGGCGTCGAGGTTGGTGACGTGGGCCTGGAGCGGCGCGTCGTCCTCGTACGTCGGGGCCGGGACGTGCTCCAGGATGGTGGTGAAGAACGGCTCCAGGTTGGTGGAGTCGGCCGGGACGGTGCCGTCCTCCGGCTTGGTGAGGGACGCGATGCCGTCACGGCCGCAGGCGTAGACGATCGGGAACTCGATCTGCTCCTCGTCGGCGTCCAGGTCGAGGAAGAGGTCGTAGGTCTCGTTGACGACCTCGTCGATCCGGGAGTCCGGGCGGTCCGTCTTGTTGATGCAGAGGATCACCGGCATCCGGGCCTGGAGGGCCTTGCGGAGCACGAACCGGGTCTGCGGAAGCGGGCCCTCGGAGGCGTCCACGAGCAGCACGACCGCGTCCACCATCGACAGACCGCGCTCGACCTCGCCACCGAAGTCGGCGTGGCCCGGGGTGTCGATGATGTTGATCGTGATGGGCGCCCCGCCGTCCTTGGGGTGGTACTTCACCGCCGTGTTCTTGGCGAGGATCGTGATGCCCTTCTCACGCTCCAGGTCGTTCGAGTCCATGACGCGGTCGTCGACGGACTCCAGCTGGTGGGCGGCGAACGCCCCGGCCTGCTTGAGCATGGCATCGACGATGGTCGTCTTGCCGTGGTCGACGTGGGCAACAATGGCTACGTTACGGATGTCATGGCGCGTGGGCATGGGTGGCTTGCGCTTCTCTCGGATCGTGGGATCAGGCGTCTAAGTCGGTCTCGAGTCCTCGTACGCCCACCGGGCGGACACGCCACGGCTCGTCCCATGGTACGGGCCCGGGGCCCCAGCGGCTTCCCGGGCAAGGGCCGGAGGCTCCCCCGGGCCCGGGAACGGCCGCCCCGACCGGCGCGGACGCGGCGGGCGGATCGCCTCGTCGGCCGCACGTTCGCGCCCCCGTGGCCGGGTCTTCCGGCGGATTTCACCGGGGACGCGGCACGGGGGCGCGATGGGGGACGTGGGCCCGTCCCGGGACGGGCCCGGATTCTGCGCGGCTTCGGAGGTGGGGCTCCGGAGCGGATGTCTCCGGGAGACCGGGGTTTGGGGCCCCGGCGCGGTTCCTGGAGGTGGGGGGAGCGAGCGGCCGCCCGGGTCAACGGGCAAGGGACCCCGTCCGTCGGGTGAGGGCCCCGGGCCGACCTTGCCCGCGGGGCAAGGCGGCGGGCAAGGGATTTGAGCCTTTTCTGAGGTTGCGGACGGTCGGCGTCCGCCCGGCTGACCTGGTGCTTCTTCTACTCGCTGCCGGCCTTGGCGGCCTGGGGCCGTTCGAAGCCGATGTCCTGGTAGCGGGGGGCGGCGAAGCCGAAGGCGCCGACGTTCACCAGCTTCCGGTCGACCGCGACCAGCTGCGGGCGCCGGTAGAGCGGGATGGACCCGGCGGCGGCCCAGATCCGGGCGTCGGCCTGCTTCATCAGCTCCCGGGCGGCGGACTCGTCGAGCTCGGCGACCGCCCGGTCGAAGAGCTGGTCGATGTGGTCGGTGCCGACGCGGGTGTAGTTCTGCTCGACCTGGAGCGAGCCGTCGGCGGCGGGCACCGGCTTGGCGAAGATCGGCCGGTCGTCGGTGGCCGGGTAGGCGGTCGCCGGCCAGGAGTACAGCGCGAGGTCGTAGTCGCCGGCGGCGACGTGGTCCCGGAAGTAGCTCTCGTCGGGCACCTTGACGATCTCCGTACGGATGCCGATCTCCTCCAGCATCGCCGAGATCCGGTCGCCCACCCCGCGCAGCTGCTCCGAGCCGGGGCCGGACGGCAGGACGAAGCGCAGGCTCAGCGGCTTGCCGTCCTTGCCGAGCGGTCCGGGCCGGGGCCCCGTCGCCCGCGCGGGGGCGGCGGTGCCCGGCGGGGCGTACGCGCCGACCGCGCCGCCGGGCCGGTCGTCCCGGGCGGGGGCGTCCCCGGCGGAGGCGGTGAGGGCGCCGGCCTGGCGCAGCAGGACGGCGCTGTGGAACGCGGCGGCGGGGGCGGGGGCCAGGACGTGGCCGACGCCGTCGAACGGTTCGCCGTCGCCGGGCTTGCCGTCGTCGGCCCCGTCCGTGCCGTCGTCGTCGGCCCCGTCGCCGTCCGGGTCCGCCTCGGGCCCCTGCCGCCCGGCCTCGCTGCCCGCCTTGGTGCCGGCGTCCGGGCGGGACGCGCCCTCCCGGGTCCAGCCCGCCTCGGCCAGCAGCGCCCGGGCCTGCCCGGTGTCCTGGTCGCCGAGCGCCCTGCTGCCGTCCTGGTAGCCGGGCTGGCCGGCCAGCGCCAGGTGGCTGCCGACCGGCCGGGCGGGCAGGCCGAGCGGGCGCAGCACGGTCTCCGCCAGCTCCTGGCGGTCCAGGGCGCGGGCGACCGCCCGGCGCACCCGGTCGTCCGCCAGCGGTCCGGACTCGCCGTTCAGCGCGAGCTGGGTGTAGGCGGGCTCCAGCGACCTGCGCACCACGTAGCCGCTCAGCGCCTTCTGCTCGGCGGCGTACGCCTCGGCCTCGGCCCGCGCCTTCGCCCTGGCGGTCCGTTCGGCGGCGGCCGCCGCCGGGTCCGAGCCGTGGGCCACGGCCCAGGAGCGGAGGGCCGCGGCCGGGTCCGTCGCCGCGCCGGGGCCCATCGCGAGGGGCGGGCGGCCCTTCGCCCGGTCGCGGACGGCCCGGGTGATCCGGCGGTCCGCGGCGGCGTCGATGTCGGCCACGTCGACCCGGCCCTCGGCGAGCGCGGCGGCCCGGTCCCGGGGTGCGACGGCCCGGAAGACCAGCGCGTCCAGCTTGGGCCGGCTCCCCCACCAGCGGAGGTTGCGGACGAGGGTGACCTCGCCCGCCTTCCTGTCGACGGCGCCCAGCCGGAAGGGCCCGGCGGTCTTCGGGAGCGTGGTGCGGGATCCGTCGTTGAAGGCGTCCGGGGAGCCGGTCACCTCCTTCGGGTACAGCGGGGAGAAGAGCGAGCGCCAGTCCGCGTACGGCCGGTTGAACGTGACCCGCACCTCCAGGTCGTCGGCGCCGCGCTCGATCCTGTCGATGCGGTCGTAGCCGGCGTTGCGGGCGGTCCAGAACGCGCTGTCGCGGCCGCTGAGCGCCCGCCACTGGGCGAGGAAGTCGGGGGCCCCGATCTGCCGGCCGTCGCTCCACACCGCCTGCTGGTTGAGGCGGTAGAGCACCACCTGGCGTGGCTCGCGCTCGATCACCTTCGCGGACTCCAGGTAGTCCGGATCGGGCTGCGGCTCGCCCCGGGCGTCCAGCGGGAAGAGCGTCGGCAGCAGGGCGCCGGTGATCCGGGCGGTGGTGGCGTCGGCGTCCGCCTGGAAGGCGTTGAGGGTGGTGGGCAGCGCGTCGACCGCCCAGTCGACCGTGCCGCCGTCGGCGATCCGGTTCCGGTCCACGACGGCGATG
>NZ_JBIBUU010000022.1:34080-113038 GCF_043079735.1 Streptomyces sp. NPDC015144
ATCACTGTGGAACATCAGGGCGCGAAATGGAATCCGGATCGATATGTCGAAATCATTGCATCGAACTGATCTCTGTACTTTTCCAGGAATGTATCCGCCTGGAAGGCGTTGAGGGTGGTGGGCAGCGCGTCGACCGCCCAGTCGACCGTGCCGCCGTCGGCGATCCGGTTCCGGTCCACGACGGCGATGTCGGGACCGGCGGTGGAGCCGTCGCCGGAGTCGCAGCCGGCCAGCAGGGGGAAGGCCAGCACACCGGTGGTGAGAAGCGCGAGGGAGCGGCGCGTGCGGGCCGTCCCCCACGGGACGCCGAGGTGGGACATGGCTGGTTACCTCCGGGGCCGGCCCGGTCCGGCCCGCCCGTCAGTGGGGGGGCCGGATGGGGCGCTCTTGGTGGCATTTGCAGATGATCACACTGATTGGTCCGTCTACTGAATGCGCCCGTGCGCGGGCGGCGGCGCAGACACGGCGCCGCCGCCCGCGAAGCTCACCCGTGCGGCGCAGCGGAGGCGGCCTTGGCCCGCACCACCGCACGGCCCGCCGGCCCGTACGGGATGCGGCCGTCGTGGCGGGACACCGCCGGACGGCCGGACGACCTTGCTCGCCGAGCGGCCGGGGACCTAGGGTGAATGCGCTTTCAGAAAAGGGTCGGTCCATGGAACAACTGGTGCTTCGGCACAGCACGAACAGCGGGCGGTCGGTCGAGTGAGCGCGCCCACGGTGTACGACGTCGCCGAACGGGCGGGCGTCTCCATCGCCACGGTCTCGCGGGTCTACCGCACCCCGGACTCGGTGCGCGCGCAGACCCGGGAGCGGGTCCTGGAGGCCGCCCGCGCGCTGGGCTACGTCCCCAGCGGCAACGCCCGGGGCCTGGCCAGCCGGACCACCGGGGTGCTCGGCCTCTGCTTCCCGGACTACGCCGACCCCGAGGCCGAGGCCGAGGCGGAGGACAGCGACGCCGACGACGCGGTGATGCTCTACTCCGACCAGATCATCCGCGGCATGGAGCGCGCGGCCCGGCGGCACGGCTACGCGCTGCTGATCGCCGCCCTGCTGGACGGCGGTACGGAGGACCTCGTCGCGAAGGTCGCCGGACGGGTCGACGGCTTCGCCGTGATGGCGCGGACGGTGCCGACCGAGGACCTGGACGTGCTGTCGCGCCGGCTCCCGGTGGTGATGCTGGCCGGTCCCCGCGAGATAGACCACCTCGACCACATCGTCGTGGCCAACACGGACGGCGAGCGCGAGCTGACCCGCCACCTGATCGAGGACCACGGGCTGCGCCGGCTCGCCTTCGTCGGTGGCGAGACGGACTCGCCGGACGCCGAGGCGCGGTTCCTGGGCTTCCGGCAGGCGTGCGCCGACGCCGGGCTGCCGGTGCCCGAGGCGCCCGATCTGCGGATCGCGATGATGACGCAGGCGGAGGGGGCGCGGGCCGCGGAGGCGCTGCTCGACCGGCCCGGCGAGCGGCCGCAGGGGATGCTCTTCGCCAACGACCAGATGGCGGTGGGCGCGCTGCGCGCGCTGGCCCGGCGCGGGGTGCGGGTGCCCGAGGACGTCGCGGTCACCGGCTTCGACGGGATTCCGCTGAGCCGGATCGTGACGCCGTCGCTGACGACGGTGCGCCAGCCGATCCGCCGGCTCGGCGAGCAGGCGGTGGAGCTGCTGGTGCAGCGGCTGGCCGAACGGGACCGGGAGCCGGTCTCGCTGATGCTCCCGGTCTCCCAGGCCCGCCGCGCCAGCTGCGGCTGCGGCTGACGGAGGGCACCGCCCCCGCGCGGGTCCGGGCCCGCCGCGGCGGGCCCGGCGTGCCTACGCGGTCAGCCACTTCCCGAAGAACCGGCCGCGGGCGGCCTGGAGCTCCGCCACGTCGGCGGCCGTGCCCTCGTACGCGAAGTGGCCCGCGTCCATCACCTGGAGCTCGCGCTCCCCGGCCAGCGCGTTGTACACGGCGAACTGCCCCGGCGGCGGCACCGAGGGGTCGAAGAGCGCCGCGGCCACCAGCACGGGCAGCTCCAGCCGGGTCGCGGCGGTGGCGGCGTCGAAGTACGGCAGCACCTCGGTGACCTCGGGGTGCTCGACGCGGTAACCGCGTACCGCCTCGCCGCTGCCGATGCAGGGCAGGGTGAGCCGGAGCGGGTGGTTGCCGAAGGTCGGCACGGTGAGCTGTCCGGCCCGGAACCGGTCGTCCCAGGGCAGCGCCAGCGCGCCGAGCCCGCCGCCGAAGCTCTCCCCGTAGTAGCCGAGGCCGGGGCCGCCCTCCTGCGGGGTGAGGCCCGGCACCAGCTCGGCCAGGGCCGAGGCCGCGCACCAGAGGTCCGCGACGCAGTCGCCGATGACGTAGGTGTCGCGGTCGGCTATCCCGTGCAGCACGTGGCCGCTGGAGACGTCCGGGATGCCGGGCACCAGGCCGCGGTCCTTCATGCCCCGTACGCAGGGCAGGATCGCCGCGGACCGGGGCAGCGGCAGCGGCACCTCGGGGCCGGCCGCCTCACGGCCGCCGTAGCCGTGCCCGATGACGAAACCGTGCCCGGCGGGCCCGTCGACGGGCAGCGCCAGCCACCCGCCGATCCGCACGCCGCCGACCGAGGTGAAGGTCACACCGTGGATGCGCACCCCGTCGCGCTCCTCCTCCAGCGGGCCGATCTCCGGCTCCGTGGCGACCTCGCGGGCCTCGGCGTGACGATCACGCCAAAAGGCGTCGAAATCGTCCGGACCTGCGGGGGCGGGCACCTCCAGCAGCTCCGGGAGCGTGTGGTCGTACCGCGGATCGAAGGGGAAGTCATGCACGAATTCAGCCATGGTCACGACCGTATAGCCCCCTCCGGGACGCCCCGGCCGGGGCCTGTCGCCACCCGGCGAGCGAAATAGGTCACACCTCCCCCAAGCACACAAATGACACACTTGCCGCGTCCCGGTCGGCACCTATGGGACGTCCAGGTGTCCGGCACGTTGCACGAGTGTGACCCAGCACCCTCTTGCGGATTCCCGAATCTCTGCCGCAGAGTGATGTATGCGCTTACAGGCAGCGCATACATTCGGATTGCTCAAGGAGGAGCCCTCCATGTCCCGCACCGCCAGAAACGCCACGATCGGCATCGCAGCCACGGCCGCGCTCGCTCTCGGTCTCACCGCGTGCGGCAGCTCCGGCGGCGACGACGTCGCGGCGGACAAGAAGCAGACGATCACCGTCTGGGCAATGGGGGCCGAGGGCGAGAAGCTCACGGATGTGGCCAAGGAGTACACGAAGGCCAACCCGAACATCACCGTGAAGGTGACCCCGGTCGGCTGGGACGTCGCCCACCAGAAGCTGGTCTCCGCGGCCGCCGCCGGCACCCTGCCGGACGTGGCGCAGATGGGCGGCAGCTACATGGGCGAGTTCGCCGAGCTGGGTGTTCTGGAGCCGGTCGACACCAAGACCTTCGACGAGAAGGACTACTTCGCCTCCGGCTGGAAGCAGGGCGAGGTGGACGGCCAGGCGTACGGCGTGCCGTGGTACGTCGACACCCGCGTCCTCTACTACCGCACCGACCTGGCCGAGAAGGCCGGGATCACCAAGGCTCCGACCAACTGGAAGGAGATGCAGGACCTCGCCACGGCCTACCAGAAGAAGGCCGGGACCAAGTGGGGCCTGTCCATCCAGCCCAGCGGCCTGGACACGGTGCAGAACTTCTACTCCTTCCTGTACTCGGCCGGCGGCGAGATCCTCGACGACCAGGGCAAGGCCGTCATCGACAGCCCCGAGGCCGTCAGGGCGCTCAAGGAGTACGGCTCGTACTTCGACAAGGGCCTGTCCAACAAGTCCGTGCAGCCCGGCTACGACGTGGTCAAGGACTTCGGCAACGGCCGCGTCCCGATGTTCTTCGGCGGCCCCTGGCACGTCACCCTGCTGAACGAGGGCCAGCCGCAGCTCAAGGGCAAGTGGGCGGTGGCCAACGTCCCCGCCGACAAGTCCTCGGTCTCGATGGCCGGCGGCTCCTCCCTGGTGATCTCCAAGGACAGTGAGCACAAGGCCGCCGCCAAGGAGTTCATCAAGTACCTGACCGACACCAAGGGCCAGGCCGACTGGTACAAGCGCACCAAGGACCTCCCGGCCAACACCGCCGCCTGGACCTCCGGCGACCTCGCCGGTGACGCCGACCTCCAGGTCTTCAAGAAGCAGATGGACACCGCCAAGTCCTCCCCGTCGCTGTCCAACTGGACGGAGATCACGGACAAGGTCGACCTGGCCATCGCCAAGGTCACCCAGGGCAAGGCGTCCGCCGAGGACGCGCTGAAGACCGCCCAGTCCGAGATCGAAGGCCTCGTGAAGTAGGAGTCATGCGCACCATGACCGCAAAGGCCGCACGGGCGGCCGAGGCGCAGGCCGGGCCGGGGGCACCCACCACGCCCCCGGCCGCCGGGCCCAAGGGCCGCCGACGCAAGTCGATGGGCGTGCAGAACGTGGCCGGCTGGCTGTTCTCCACCCCCTTCCTCGTGCTCTTCCTCGTCTTCATGGCGTTCCCGATCATCGCCACGCTGGTGATGAGCTTCACCGACTTCGGGCTGCGCAACGTGACGCACCCGATGGACGCGAACTTCATCGGCCTCGACAACTACACCAAGCTGTTCGGCGACGAGAGGTTCCTCAAGTCGCTGTTCAACACGGCGTACTTCGTGGTGATCGGCGTTCCGCTGACGCTCTTCCTCGGGCTGGTCGTCGCCGTGCTGCTGAACAACGGCATCGACCGGGCGCGGACCTTCTTCCGCGTCGGCTTCTACACCCCCGTGGTCACGACGATCGTCGCGGTCGCCGTGGTCTGGCGGTTCGTGCTCGACCCGAGCGACGGGCTGGTCGCGGGGCTCTTCTCGGAGGTGGGGCTCACCGCGCCCGACTTCCTGGGCTCCGAGGCGCTCGCCATGCCGTCGATGATCGCGATGGCGGTCTGGCGGAACCTCGGCACGGTCATGGTGCTCCTCATCGCCGGCCTCCAGGCCATCCCCACCGAGGTGCGGGAGGCCGCCCGGCTGGACGGGGCCGGCGCCTGGCAGGAGTTCAGGGGGATCACGGTGCCGCTGCTGCGGCCCACCCTGCTCTACGCCACGGTGATCACGACCATCGGCTACCTCAACGTCTTCGAGGAGCCGTTCGTGATGACCCAGGGCGGTCCCTCGGACTCCACCCTCACCGTCTCGCTGAACATGTACCGCGAGGGCTTCAACTTCTTCCACATGGGCTACGCGAGCGCCATGGCGTACGTCCTCTTCGTGGTGATCATGGGCATCACGGTGCTCCAGCTCCGACTGCTGAAGGACAACACGAAATGAGCGCCACCAGTGCACCGGGCGCCGTCCCCGCTCCGCCCGTGAAGAAGCCCGAAGGCCGTACGGGGCGGCTCCGCCCCAAGCGCGTCCTGGTCTACGTCCTGCTCTCGGCCGGCCTGCTGGTCATGGCCGCGCCCTTCCTGTGGATGGCGCTGTCCGCGTTCAAGACGCAGCGGGAGCTGACCGCCAGCCCGCCGGTGTGGCTGCCGACCGAATGGACCCTGGACAGCTTCCGGGAGCTGTTCGACAAGCTGAACCTGCCGCTGTACTTCATGAACTCGGTGATCGTGGCGGTGCTGGTCACCGTCTCGAACCTGGTGTTCTGCTCGATGCTGGGCTACGCCCTGGCCAAGCTGAACTTCGCCGGCCGCAACAAGATCTTCGGCCTGGTGCTCGGTGCCCTGATGGTGCCCGGCAACCTGATGCTGCTGCCGCTGTTCGTGCTGATGAGCAAGTTGCAGCTGATCGACACGTACGCCGGTCTGGTGCTGCCGTTCGCCGCCGGGGCCTTCGGGGTCTTCCTGATGCGCCAGTTCATGCAGTCGATCCCGGACGAGCTGCTGGAAGCGGCCCGGATGGACGGCGCCGGTGAGTGGTACATCTTCTGGCGCATCGTGATGCCGCTGGTGAAGCCCGCGCTGGCGACGCTCTCGATCTTCACCTTCCTCGGCTCCTGGAACAACTTCGTCTGGCCGCTCATCGCGACCAACGACCCGGACAAGTACACCCTGCCGGTCGCCCTGGCCACCTTCGCCACCGACCCCAACAAGGCGGGCGGCTCCAACGGCATGCTGATGGCCGGCTCCCTGCTGGTCGTCCTGCCCGTGGTGGTCCTGTTCATCGCGCTCCAGCGGCACTTCACCCAGGGCATCGCCACCGCGGGCATGAAGTAGCCCGGCCGCCGACGAGCACGGCGCCCCACCGAAACGTACGAGGCCGCGGCCCGCACCCGCGGTCACACCCCTTCCTCACCAGAAAGACAGTCCGCGATGACGCACACCCAGGTCCCGTTCCCCGACCACTTCCTGTGGGGCGCCTCCACGGCCGCCCACCAGATCGAGGGCAACAACACCAACTGCGACTGGTGGGTCAAGGAGCACGCCGAGGGCACCCACATCGCCGAGCCCAGCCTGGACGCCGCCGACAGCTACCACCGCTGGGACGAGGACATGGACATCCTCGCCTCGCTGGGCTTCACCGACTACCGGTTCTCCATCGAGTGGGCCCGCATCGAGCCGGTCGAGGGCACCTTCTCCCGCGCCGAGCTCGCCCACTACCGCCGCATGGTGGACGGCGCGATCGCGCGCGGCCTGCGCCCCATGATCACCCTGCACCACTTCACCGTTCCGCAGTGGTTCGAGGCGCGCGGCGGCTGGACCGCCGAGGGCGCCGTCGAGCTCTTCGCCCGGTACGTGGCGGCCTGCGCGCCGGTGATCGCCGAGGGCGTCGAGTACGTCTGCACCATCAACGAGCCGAACATGATCGCCGTCATGGCCGGCCAGGCCAAGCGCGGCGACAACAGCTTCCCGCCCGCCGGTCTGCCCACCCCGGACGACGAGACCACCGGCGCCGTCATCGCCGCGCACGTCGCCGCCGTCGCCGCCGTCCGGGCGATCAACCCGGACATCAAGGTCGGCTGGACCATCGCCAACCAGGTCTACCAGGCCCTGCCCGGCGCCGAGGAGGTCACCGCCGCCTACCGCCACCCGCGCGAGGACGTCTTCATCGAGGCCGCGCGCGGCGACGACTGGATCGGCGTGCAGTCCTACACCCGGACCAAGATCGGCCCCGAGGGCCCGATACCGGCCCCCGCCGACGTCGAGCGCACCCTCACCACGTGGGAGTACTACCCCACCGCCGTGGGCCACGCGCTGCGCCACACCGCCGAGGTCCTCGGCAACGACGTCCCGCTGATCGTCACCGAGAACGGCATCGCCACCGACGACGACCAGCGCCGGATCGACTACTACACCGGCGCCCTGAACGAGGTCGCCTCCGCGATCGAGGACGGTCTGAACGTCCGGGGCTACCTCGCCTGGAGCGCCCTGGACAACTACGAGTGGGGCACCTACAAGGCCACCTTCGGCCTGGTCGGCTGGGACCCGGAGACCTTCGAGCGGCTGCCCAAGCCGTCCGCCTCCTGGCTCGGCGCGATGGGCCGCACCCGCACCCTGCCGCGCACCACCGCCTGACGCCCGCGAGGGCCCCCGAACCGGGAGCGACCTGACCGCTCCCACCCGTACGGGAACCGGCTGCACCTGACGGACACCGGTTCCCGTACGCCCGCGCGGCCGCCGCCCGTGTCCGGCCCTGCTCACGGACGGCGGCCCGCCCGGGTGCCGCACCCGGCACCGCGCCCCGGCGCCCGCACCTCACGACCGACGCACGAAATCCGCCCACCGCCCACAGTCGGTGGGTCCTCCCAGTTGCCTTCCCGAGGGGATCTGATGGACCGTCGTACGTTTCTCACCGCAGCGGGAACGGGGGCCGCGGCCCTCTCCCTGGGCACGCTCGCCGCCACCCCGGCGGGCGCCGCCCAGCCCGCGCGCGGCCCGCACGCCCCGCTGCTGCTGCGCTGGTTCCGCGACACGTACCGCTCGATCGAGGCCATGACCACCGACTTCGGTCTGGCCGTCGACAAGATCGACGTCAGCGGCCCCGGCGCCCCCGTCCGGTCCCGCCAGACCTCCCCCACCAACATCGGCTGCGGCCTCTGGTCGACCGTGGCCGCCGCCGGTCTCGGGGTGATCGGCCAGGACACCATGCTGCGCCGCCTGGAGAAGACCGTGCGGGCCGTCGAGAAGCTGGAGCGCCACCACGGCTTCTGGCTCAACTGGTACGACGCGCACGACGGCTCCGTCATCACCGAGTGGCCCGGCACCGGCGACCCGGTCCGCCCCTTCCTGTCCTCCGTGGACAACGCCTGGCTGATCACCGGACTGCGCATCGCCGCCGACGCGGCCCCCGCCCTCGGCCCCCGCATCGCCCGCATCCTGGCCACCGCCGACTGGTCCTACTACTACACGCCGTACGACCCGGCCGACCCGGTCGCCGGCCCCGGCCAGCTGCGCGGCGGCTTCTGGCCCGACACCGAGGAGCCCACCGGCCACCACTACGGGGCCCTCAACACCGAGCCCCGCATGGCCAGTTACCTCGGCATCGCCGACGGCTCGCTCCCCGCCGACCACTACTGGCACCTGCTGCGCACCATGCTCCCCGAGCACGAGCAGGAGCAGCACCCGGACGGCTCCTACGTCGCGATGAACGGCGTACGCGTCTGGCAGGGCCACTACACCCACCGGGGCCGGAAGCTGGTGCCGTCCTGGGGCGGGTCGATGTTCGAGGCCCTGATGGTGCCGCTCTTCGTGCCGGAGGCCGAGTGGTCGCCGCGCTCCTGGGGCCTGACGCACCAGCGCTACGTCCGCAGCCACATCGAGCACGGCCTGGCGGAGGCCGGGTACGGCTACTGGGGCTTCTCCCCCGCCAACATCCCCGAGGGCGGCTACCAGGAGTACGGCGTCGACGCGATCGGCATGCAGGTCGACGGCTACGCCTCCAACACCGACCGCACCTACACCACCGACGGCGCCCCGCTGCCGCCCGCCTCGGCCTTCACCAACGGGGTGGTCACCCCGCACGCCTCCTTCCTCGCGCTGCCCCACGCGCCCGCCGAGGCGATCGCCAACCTCCGCGCCCTCGACCGCGACTTCGGCGCGTACCACCCCGGATACGGCTTCCGGGACTCGGTCAACGTCTCCACCGGCCGGGTCAGCGACTACCTGCTCGCCCTCGACCAGGGCATGATCGCCGCCGCCCTCGCCCAGGCGCTCCGCCCCGGTCTGCTCCAGCGCCCGTTCCGGACCGGCGGCTTCCGTGCGAAGGTGCGGCCGCTGCTGGCCATGGAGCGGTTCTCCATCTGACCCGCCCGGCGGGAGCCCGGCACCCGCACCGGTCCGGTGCGGGTGCCGGGCTCCGGTCGCGGGTGACGGAGGGTGGACATAGCCTCACAAACGTGACGCCGCTCGTGAGCCGTACCCGGATATCCCTGCCGGGCCGGGCGCTGCTCGCCGTGTTGCTGGCGGTGGCCTGGCCGGCCCTTTCCGCCGTGCGTCCGGCCCACGCCGACGGGCCCGTCACGCTGTCCCGGGACGGGCAGGTCACCGACCGGGTCGACGCGCTGGGCGACCGCGCGGGCCAGGTGCGGGCCGCGCTCGACCGGCTCTACGCCGACCGCCGCCTCCAGCTCTTCGTGGTGTACGTACGGGACTTCTCCGGCCGGTCGGCGCAGGACTGGGCCGATGCGACGGCCGACCTCAACGGGCTGGGCCAGGACGACGTCCTGCTCGCCGTCGCCACCCACGACCGGCGGTACGCCTACACCGTGGACCAGGGCTCCCGGCTCACCGACGCCCAACTGCGGGACGTGGCGTCCACCGCGATCGAGCCCGCGCTGCGGGTGCACGACTGGGCGGGGGCCGCGATCGGCGCGGCGAAGGGCTACTCGGCGGTGCTGACCGGGAAGCCGGTGCCCGTCCCGTCCCTCACCCCCGGCCCCGCCGACCCCGGCACCGGCTCCGGCGGCACGGACACCGCCGGTCTGGTCCTCCCGTTGATGGTCGTGGCCGGGGTGGCGGGGCTGGCCGGTTACGCGTACGTCCGGCGCAGGAAGCGCGGCACGACCCGCACCACGCCCGCCGCGAAGGGCTGGGGCCCGGCCGCCGGGCCGGGCGGGCCGCCCGTGCCGCTGCCGGAGCTGGACGCCCGGGCGAAGGAGGCGCTGGTGGCGACCGACGACGCGGTCCGTACCAGCGAGGAGGAACTGGGCTTCGCCACCGCCCAGTTCGGCGAGGAGGCGGCGGCCCCGTTCACCTCGGCCGTCGACTTCGCGAAGGGTGAGCTGACCACCGCGTTCCGGGTGCGCCAGCGGCTGGACGACGCCGTCCCCGAGAACGACGAGGACCGGCGCCTGATGCTGGACGAGATCCTCGCCCGGTGCGCGGCGGCCGGCGCCCGCCTCGACGCCGTGGCCGGGGACTTCGACCGGCTGCGCGCCCTGGAGCGCGAGGCCCCGCAGGCCCTGGCCGCGGCCGAGACCGCGTTCCGGACCCTGGCCGGCCGGGTCTCCGGCGCCGAGACCACACTGATCGCGATGCGCGAGCGGTACGCGCCCGCCGCCTCGGCGGCCGCCGGCGAGGACCTGGAACTGGCCAAGGACCGGCTGCTGTTCGCCACGTCGAACCTGAACCGGGCCCGGCAGTCGCTGGACGCGGCGGACCGGTCGGCGGCCGCGGTGTACCTCCGGGCCGGTGAGGGCGGGGTGGACCAGGCGGCCACACTGGTCGACGCGGTGGACCGGCGGGCCCGGGAGCTGGCGGAGGCGGCGGAGCGGCTGCCCGGGGCGCTGGCCGAGACCGAGACCGATCTGGCCGACGCGGGCGGGCTGCTCGAAGGCACCCCGGCCGGGGTGCCGACCGCCGATCTGCGCGGCCGGATCGCCCGCGCCCGCGCGGTGGTGGACGCGGTGCGCGAGGAGCTGCGCACCGGCCCGTACGACCCGATCGACGCGCTGCGCCGGGTCGAGGAGGCGGACACGGCGCTGGACACCGCGCTGGCCGGGGCCCGGGAGCGGGAGGAGGGCGACCGGCGGGCCCTCGCCCTGCTGGACGGGGCGACGCTCACCGCCCGTTCCTCGATCGCCGCCGCGGCCGATCTGATCACCACCAACCGGGGCGCGGTGGGCAGCCAGGCCCGCACCCGGCTGGCGGAGGCCCAGCGGCGGCTGGAGCGGTCCCGGGAGCTGGCCGGTGCGGGCACCGACCCGCAGACGGCGCTGGCCGAGGCGCAGCAGGCGGACGCGCTGGCCGGGCAGGCCCGGCGGCTGGCGGAGCACGACGTGCGGTCGTACGGCGGGCCGGGCGGTCAAGGTGGCATGGGCGGTGGCCCGTCCAGTGGCGGCGGGGTCGGGGGCGCGGTGCTCGGCGGGATCATCCTGGGCGGCCTGCTGGGCGGGGGCGGCGGCCGCGGGGGGTACGGCGGCGGGGGCCACGGCGGCTTCGGCGGGGGCGGCGGGCCGGGCAGTTTCGGCGGCGGGGGCACCCGGGGCCGGCGCGGGGGCGGCGGCCGGTTCTGACAACCCGTACGCATCACCCACTCCCCTTCACGACCAGGAGGCATAGATGTCCAAGCAGACCATTCTCGGCCGGGTCACCCAGTTGGCGAAGGCCAACATCAACGCGCTGCTCGACCAGGCCGAGGATCCGCAGAAGATGCTGGACCAGCTGATCCGCGACTACACCGCCAACATCGCGGAGGCGGAGCAGGCGGTCGCCGCGACCATCGGGAACCTCCGCCTGATGGAGCAGGACCACCGGGAGGACGTGGCGGCGGCCGGGGAGTGGGGCGGCAAGGCCCTGGCCGCGAGCCGCAAGGCCGACGAGCTGCGGGCGGCGGGCTCGGCGGCGGAGGCGGACCGGTTCGACACCCTGGCCAAGGTGGCGCTCGGCCGCCAGCTCCGCTCGGAGCGGGAGGCGAAGGGCGCGGAGCCGGTCATCGCCGCGCAGACCGAGGTGGTGGACCGGCTGAAGTCCGGGCTGGACCGGATGAAGGAGAAGCTCGCGGAGCTGCGGGCCAAGCGGGACGAGCTGGTGGCCCGCGCCAAGTCCGCCGAGGCGCAGAACCGCATGATGGACGCGGTGAAGAGCGTCGACGTCCTCGACCCGACCAGTGAGATCGGCCGGTTCGAGGACAAGGTGCGGCGCGAGGAGGCGCGGGCGATGGGCAAGCAGGAGCTGGCCGCCTCGTCGCTGGACGCCCAGTTCGAGCAGTTGGACAGCCTGGGCGACAGCGCGGAGGTCGAGGCCCGGCTGGCCGCGCTGAAGACCTCCTCGTGACCCGGGCCGTCCTGTCCCCCGCGCGGGCCGCTCAGTACATGCTCAGCAACTGGTCGACGGAGAGCTCCACGGCCGGTTCGCCGTCGGGCAGGGCCAGTTCGAACCAGACGGTCTTGCCGCGCGGGGTCCGCCGCGATCCCCAGGCCACGCTGAGCAGTCCGACGAGCTGGAGCCCGCGCCCGCCCTCGTCGGTGTCGCGGGCCCGGCGGCGCCGGGGCTGGACGAGCCCGGCGTCCCACACCTCGCAGACCAGGGTGCGGTCGCGCAGCAGCCGGAGCCTGATCTCGCCCTCCCCGTACCGCAGGGCGTTGGTGACCAGCTCGCTGACCAGCAGTTCGGTGGTGTCCACCAGGTCGTCCAGGCCCCAGGCGAGCAGCCGGTCGCGGGCCAGCTCGCGGGCGCGGCCCACCGAGCGGGGTTCACGGGGCAGCCGCCAGTCGCCGACCGCCTCGTCGGGCAGTCCCTGGATGCGGGCCATCAGCAGGGCGATGTCGTCCTCGCCGTGCCGGGTGTCGAGCGTGGTCAGTACGTGGTCGCAGAGCTCCTCGACCGGCCGTTCCGCCTCGACCAGCGCGCCGCGCAGGGCGTCGAGCCCTTCTTCGAGCGGGTGGTCGCGGGATTCGACAAGCCCGTCCGTGTAGAGGGCGAGCAGCGCGCCCTCCTTCAGGTCGACCTCGACCTCCTCGAAGGGTTCGCCGCCGACGCCGAGCGGCATCCCGGGCGGTACGTCGAGCAGCCGGGCCCGGCCGCCGGGTTCGACCACGGCGGGCGGCAGGTGGCCGGCGTTGGCGAAGGTGCACCGCCGGGTGACCGGGTCGTAGACCGCGTAGACGCAGGTCGCCAGGTAGACCTCGGAGAGGTCGGCCTCGCGGGACTTGTGGGCGGCCCGGGAGGGCCACTGGGAGCCGCCGCCGGACGCGGTCCCGCCGGGGGTGCCGAGCCCCCGGGCCACCTCGTCGAGCGCGGCGAGCACTTCGGCGGGCTCCAGGTCCAGCAGGGCCAGGGTCCGCACGGCCGTGCGCAGTTCGCCCATGGCGACGGCGGCGCGCAGTCCGCGGCCCATCACGTCGCCGACGACGAGCGCGGTGCGGTGGCCGGGCAGCTCGATCACGTCGAACCAGTCGCCGCCCACCTCGGTGGCGGTGTTGCCGGGGAGGTAGCGACAGGCGATGTCGAGGCCCGCGGCGACCGGGTCGCCGGGCGGCAGCAGGCTGCGCTGGAGGATCAGGGCCCGCTCGTGCTCGCGCCGGTAGAGGCGGGCGTTGTCGATACAGACGGCGGCGCGGGCCGCCAGTTCGGTGGCGAGCCCCCGGTCCCGCTCGCCGAACGGCTCGCTGCCCTTCGTACGGGAGAACCGGACGAGGCCGACGACGGTGTCGTGGGCGACCATCGGGACGGCGAGGGTGGACTGGACGAAGCCCCGGTCGTCGCCGGGCACGTCCTCGACCCGGCCGGTGCGCAGGGCCACGGCGCACGGCGAGTTGAACGCGAAGCGGTGCACCGAGCCCAGCTCGGGGCTTCCGGTGTCCGCGTCGTCCTCGGGCAGTACGTCCGCGACCGCGCTGGCCAGGGCGACCCGGCGCAGTTCGGCGGAGCCTCCGACGGATTCCTGGCGGAGCGAGTCCCAGCTCCCCGGCGGGGCGTCGTCACCGGTCAGCAGCCCCTGGTAGAGGTCGACCGAGGCGAGGTCGCAGAAGCCGGGCACGGCCACGTCGAGGAGTTCGCGGGCGGTGGTCTCCAGATCGAGGGAGTTGCCGATGCGGGCGCTGGCCTCGTTGAGCAGGGCGAGGTTGCGGCGGGCGCTGGCGGCCTCGCGGGCGGCGATGTGGCGGCGGGTCACATCGGTGGCGAGCCCGGCGACGCCGGTGGGGCGGCCCGAGCCGGAGTGCACCCGGTACAGGTTCATGGACCAGTGGCGGCTGCCCGGTTCGCCGGGCGCGGTGCCGACGATCTGGAGGTCGGTGACGGAGACCCCGGTCTCCAGGACGCGCCGGATGGTGGCGGTGAGCCGGTCGGCCTCGGGCCCGGAGAGGTAGTCCTCGACGGTGCGGCCGCGGTGGTCCTCGGCCCGGCCGCCGAAGACGGTGGCGAACCGCTGGTTGGCACGGAGGACCGCCAGGTCCGTGCCGAACAGCACGAACCCGAAGGGTGATTGGCCGAAGATGGCCTGCGAGGCCGCGAGGTCCGTCTCGATGTGGCGCAGCGCCCGGACGTCCACGACGATGCAGAGCGCCCCCCGCTCCCCGCTCGCCGTCTCACTGGGCATCACGTAGATCTCGGCGAGCCCGTGCGCGGCCCGCTCGCCCGGCATCCGGAACGGGACCAGGCCCGTCCACTCCTTGCCGTCGAGGATCTCCGCGACCCGGCGCCGCCCGTCGGCGTGCATCGAGGCGGGCATGAAGACGTCGACCGGGTCCATGCCGACCGCCTTGTCGGCGCCCATGCCGAAAAGGCCGGCTGCCCGGCGGCTCCACTGCTCGATCCGGCCATCGGGGCCGATCGAGAAGGAGGCGACCCTGATGTAGTCGTAGATCGAGCCAGGCGGGCTGCTCTGCCACATGATGTCGCCCGCTGTCCCAGGTATTTCGCTCACGCGACCGTCCCCTCCAGCTCACACACCGGACCGGTCCTGCCCGCAGTATTCAGCACTCCGGCCTCAACCGACACGGCGTTCACGATCACAGCACGGTCTCAGTCCCTTTCCGCCCGCTTCGGGCCGAGCCGTGATCGCAGTCCGTCCCACCCCACTCCTAACCAGGCAGAGCCAGCTCGAACCACACGGTCTTGCCGCTCTTTCCCCGGCGGGTCCCCCAGCGCCGGGCGGAACACGCCACCAGCTGGAGCCCCCTGCCCCCTTCGTCCTCCGGCCCAGCCATACGTTCGGTGGGGGGATCCGGAAGCGGATCGGAGACCTCCACCAGCAGGCCGGGACGGGCGACGGCGGTTTCACCGTCGGACCGGGGGCGGACCAACCGTACGCCAATGGGGCCGGATGTATACCGCATCGAGTTGGTGACCAACTCGCTGACCAGCAGAACCGTCATGTCCCCGACCGTGCCGTCGATCCCCCAGTCCCTCAGCGCGCCGTGGACGGCGTGCCGCGCGGATCGCGCGGCGCCCGGCTCGGCCGGGAAGGTCCACTCGGCGGTGTCGCCTTCGGTGTCGATCACGCCGATCACTTCCCAGGGCCAGCGGCGGGGACGTCCCGTGTGCAAGGACTACCCCTCACATACCCGATAATCGGTACAAATTACCGCCAGGATCGGCACGTGGGGCGTACGGGTGTATGCCCGCGCACACGGACAGGTGAGCAGGGCGGGGAGGGCGCACGGCCCTCCGACACGCGCCGCCGCCATGGTTCCGGACCCGGACCCGACCGCCGGGCGACCGGGCCGACGCCCGGGGCCCGGGCCGGATCAGCTCAGCTCGCCCGCGGCCTTCAGGTCGTCGAAGAGCAGCTGGTCGACGGGCGGGACGAGCGGCCGGTCGGCGTAGGAGAACCAGGCCATCTCCTCGATCTCGTTGCCGACCGCCAGCGTTCCCTCGTAGTCGGCGGTGTAACAGGCCATGCGGACGAGGACGCCGTCGGCATGGCCGTGCGCCTGCGCCTCGTACGTACCCTTCGGGGAGACCGTGGCGGGCAGGATGGCCACGCTCAGCTCCTCGTCGACCTCGCGCAACAGCGTCTGGAGGTCGGTCTCCCGGCCCTCGCGCTTGCCGCCGGGGATGTAGAACACGTCCTTCCCCCGCGATCGGGCGCAGAGGATCCTGCCGTTCTCCACCCGCACCCACGCCACCGTGTCGATCAGGCCCGACATCGCTCCGCCTTCGTTCGTACCGCCCGGTCGCAAGGACCCTAACGAGGCGGCGCGCCTCCGGCGGACGCCGGGGTCGCGGGCGGCGGTACGGGAGCGGGAGCGCGGGCGCGGGAGGAGACGGCGGGGCGGGTCAGGCGCGGGGGCCGCGTTCGACGCGCTCCACCCAGTAGAGCTGCTTGTGCCCGCGGCCGTCGAGCTTGTCGGCGATCGCCTGGGCCTCCCCCTGCGTGGCGAAGTGGCCGACGCGGTAGCGATTGCCGTTGTCGTCCTGCCGTATGACCAGCCAGGGCAGAGTGGCGCGGTTGTCGCTCATCGCGCGCCTCCCCCGGATCGTGCCCCTCCCACGAACATCGTGCACCTCACTAAGGATCCCCAGGAAACCGCAGTACGCATATGCGCGAGCGTACGCCTGACCTTCACGCAACGAATACGTAATTACACAAAGAGACACCGATCAGTCCGAGAAGCGCAGGCAGAAGGGGCGCATCCGGCTGGATGCGCCCCTTCGAGGTGCGTACGAGGAGTCCCCGAGGGGACCTTGGGGACGCCTTGCGTCCGGGCCATGACAATCGATCGGTCACGGCCTCCGGCGGCTCACCGGACCGGGAGGTGGTACGCGACCCGGAAGCGGTCGGCGGGGACCACCACGTCGGCCGTCTCGACCGCGCGGCCCGAGGCGTAGTACGTCCGCTCGATCACCATCACCACATGGCCCGGCACGCCGCCGAGCGCCAGGAGCTCCTCCGCCAGCCCCGGGCGCGCGCCGACCTGCTCGGACACGTTGTCCACGACGACGTCGATCGCGGCCATCCGGTCGACCACCCCGCAGCCGCCCAGCGGGCCCTCCTCCGGCAGCATCACCGGCGTGCGCCCGGTCACGGCGAGCGGCTCCCAGGAGGTGGAGAGCATCATCGGCTCCCCCGCCTCGCGGAAGACGTACGCCGTCCGCATCACCCGGTCGCCCGGCTCGATGCCCAGGCGCCCGGCGACCTCGGCGCTCGCCGCCTCCTGCTCGCTGCGGGACTCCCACGTCCCGTGCACCCCCTCCGCCGTCTGCTCCTGGCGGAACGGGCTGGCGCCGGCCGCCGGGCGGTAGCCGGAGCGGGCGATCCGCCGCGGAACGGGCCGCTCGCGCACATACGTACCGGAACCGGAACGGCCCTCGACCAGCCCCTCGGCCATCAGCACCTTGCGCGCCTCCAGCGCGACCGTGTCCGAGACGCCGTACTCCTGGCGGATGCGGGCCTGCGAAGGCAGGCGCGTGTGCGGCGCCAGCGAACCGTTGACGATCTTCTCCCGCAGGTCGCTTGCGACGCGCAGATACGCGGGCTGCTCACCGAAAGCCACAGGCCACTCCCAACAGGTTGACGGACTGCAACAGATTGACAACCGTCGGTTGTGAACCGCAAGCATGGGCCAGAGATTCACCCGAAGTGATGATTCCCTGGCCGTCCGCGCATGCCCGGACACCTCCGCACGTGCCCGCCCGCGTCCGGCGCGCGCCCCTCGGGTGCGCGTTCGGCGGCCCCGGAGACTTCCCGTCCTCTGCACGAGCGGCGCCCGTCCCCGGTTCACCGCGGCCGTGACCGGTTCGGGCCGTACGCCCCCGATGTCCCCCGCATGGCTGTGGGGCGGCCGCCGAAGCAGCCGCCCCACGCGTTCCGCGCATCATGGGCGCCCCGTCACGAGGGGCGCTCCCTCACCGGTGCCCGTACGGGCGGTGATCCGGTACCCCCGCGGTCAGAACTGCAGACCCCAGGAGTTGATCCGTCCGGTGTCCCCGCCGGCGTTGTCGCTGACCCGGAGCTTCCAGGTGCCGTCGGCCGCCACGGCGGACGCGTTCACCGTGTAGGTGGTCTTCACGTTGTCGGTGCTGCCGCCGACCCCGTACGCCTTCAGGTTGTAGACCGAACCGTTGGGCGCGACCAGGTCGATCTTCAGGTCGCCGCTGTAGGTGTGGGTGATGTCCACCGGCACGCTCAGCGTGGCGGGGGCGTTGCCGCCGACGCCGCTGACGGTGATCGGCGATTCGACGGTGGTGTAGTCGCCGATGGCGTAGCTCGTGGTGCTCTCGAACTTCTTGCCGGTCGGCGGGGTGGTGGAGCCGGTGCCGACGTTGAGCAGGCGGTTCGGCGAGCCGGTGCCCGGGTTGGTGACCACTCCGGTGCTGGCGGCGGCGACCAGTCCGGCGGAGACCTGCGCCGGGGTGTCGCCCGGGTGGTCGGCCAGGTAGAGCGCGGCGGCACCGGCCACGTGCGGGCTCGCCATCGAGGTACCCGAGATGGTGTTGGTGGCGCTGTCACTGGTGTTCCAGGTCGACGTGATCGACGAACCCGGGGCGAAGATGTCCACCACGCTGCCGTAGTTGGAGAAGCTGGAGCGGGCGTCGGTGCTGGTGGTCGAGCCGACCGTGATGGCCTCGCCGACGCGGGCCGGGGACTTGGTGGAGGCGTCGGTGGACTCGTTGCCCGCCGCGACGGCGTAGGTCACGCCGGACGCGATGGACTTGCGTACGGCGGCGTCGAGCACCGCGTCCGCCCCGCCGCCCAGGCTCATGTTGGCCACCGCGGGCTTCACCGCGTTGGCGGTCACCCAGTCGATGCCCGCGACGACCTGGTCGGTGGTGCCGGAGCCGCTGTTGTCGAGGACCCGGACGGCGACGATCTTCGCCTTCTTCGCCACGCCGTACGACGTACCGGCGACGGTGCCCGCCACATGGGTGCCGTGGCCGTGGCCGTCCTGCGCGGTGTTGTCGTTGTCGATGGCGTCGTAGCCGTTGGAGGCCCGGCCGCCGAAGTCGCTGTGGCTGATCCGCACACCGGTGTCGATGATGTACGCGGTGACGCCCGCTCCGGCGTGGTCCGGGTAGGTGTAGCTCTGGTTCAGCGGAAGGGACTTCTGGTCGATCCGGTCGAGACCCCAGGAGGGCGGCGAGGTCTGGGTGCCGGTGACGTGGAAGGTCCGGTTCTGCGCCACGGACTCGACGGCCGGGTCGGCGGCGAACTTCTTCGCCTGGGCCTCGGAGAGCTCCACCGAGTAGCCGTTGAGCGCGGCCCGGTAGGTCTTCCTGATCTTGGCGCCGTACTCCTTGGCGAGCGCCCGCCCCTCGGCGGAGCCCGCCCTGGCCGCCGACGCGTCGAGCGTGACGATGTAGCTGCCGCGGACGGTGTCCGGGGCGCCGGCGTTCAGGATCCGGCCCTCGGCGGCCGGGCCGGACGCCGAGGCGGGGAAGACGGCCGCGCCGGACAGCGCAAGGGCCGCACCCGCCACCACGCTCACCGCGGCGACTCTTCGGCGGGACAGAGGGGTGTGACGCGTCACTGACATGTGGGGGCCTCCTCGATTGCGGTGCTCAGGTGGGGGATCACGTGCGTCGAGACAGAGCTGCGCCGGAACGGGGACAGGCATGCGCATGACAACCGATGGACCGGATCGCCGCGCCGCCAAGTCCCCGTCGACAGCGAAAGATTGGCCGATCCTTGGGAATCGCACAAGAGTGCGTTGGGCTCCGCAATACCTTCGCCACGGGGCGGTCATACGGCTGACATGCTGACCGCATGCCCGCATACATCTGCCCGCAGGACGGCACCCGCGCCGACACCACCGCTCTCACCTGGTGCTGTCCGGTCTGCCGCGGCCCCTGGGACCTCGCGTTCGAGCCCACCGGCACGCTCTCGCCCGACTCCCTCGCGGGCCGCGTCAATTCACTGTGGCGTTACGAGGAGGTGCTGCCGCTCTCGGCGCCCGCGACGAGCCTCGGCGAAGGGCGCACCCCGCTCGTCCCGCTCACGGGAACGGTCTCGGCCAAACTCGACTTCCTGATGCCGACGCTCTCGTTCAAGGACCGGGGCGCGGTGATGCTCGCCGAGCTGGCCCGCCGTCTGGCGCCGGAGCGCGTCGTCGCGGACAGCAGCGGCAACGCGGGGACGGCCGTCGCCGCGTACTGCGCGCGGGCCTCGCTGCCCTGCACGGTGTACGTCCCCGAGGGCACCTCCGCGAAGAAGACCGAGCAGATCCGGGCCCACGGCGCCCGCCTGGAGATCGTCCCCGGCGACCGAGAGGCGGCCGCGGCCGCCGCCCGCGCCGCCGCCGACGTCCCCGGCACCTTCTACGCCTCGCACGTCTTCAACCCCTTCTTCCTGCACGGGACGAAGACCTATGTGTACGAGCTGTGGGAGGACCTCGGCGGGCGGCTGCCGGACGCCCTCGCCGTGCCGGTCGGCAACGGCACCCTGCTGCTGGGCGCGGCCCTGGCCACCGCCGAACTGCACGCCCGGGGGCTGATCGACCGGCGGCCCGCGCTGATCGCCGTCCAGGCCGAGGCCGTCTCCCCGCTGGCCGCCGCCTTCCGGGCGGGCGCCGACGGGCTGCCCGACGCCCCGGCCGGGCCGGCCGCCGCCACCCTCGCCGAGGGCATCGCGATCCTCCGGCCGCCGCGCGCCCGGGCGGTGCTGGCCGCGGTCCGGGAGTCGGGCGGCACCTTCCTCACCGTGACCGAGGACGAGATCCGCGCCGCCCAGCTGGATCTGGCCGCGCGCGGCTTCTACGTCGAGACGACGGGCGTCGCCTGCTGGGCGGCGGTCGGCGGCTGGACGGACCGGAGCGTCGTCGTCCCGCTGTGCGGCGCGGGTCTGAAGACCGGCCTCGCCGCCGCCTGACCCACCGCCGGGAACAAACAGCACCGGTACCCGGCGGGAGGCCACCACCACCCGCCCGGGGCACACCGCCGCCCGCCCGGTGGCACACCGTCGCCCGATCACCCCGCGCGCCGCGCGCCACCGGGCGGCGGCGGCTTCCTACGGTCGTACGGTGAGCCTCCCGCGCATCCGCCGCCGTACCGCCCTCGCCTGCTGCGTGCCGCTGCTCGCGGGCGCCCTGCTCGCCGCCGCCCCGGCCCCCGCGCCACGGGCGGCGTCGCCGGGCGCCCCGGCGCCCACCGCCTGCGGCCGGGACACCGACCCCGCCTGGGCGCCGTCCTCCACCGGGTACGGCCGGGCGGCCGGTCACGACCCGTACACCGGCAACGGGTACCTGGGCCACCGGGTGCCCGCCGCCGGGGCCGGGTACGCCGTCCCGGGCGGGAAGTCCGGCTGGCCGCTCTACACCCCGCGCTACGACGGCGCCCTCGTCTCCGGCCTGTACGGGCGCGAACCGGCGCTGGCGGCGGGCCGCGAGGTGGCCGCCGCGCTCCCCACCTGGACCGATCTGGAGCTGCGCGTCGGCGGGGAGGTCTACGGCCCCGCCACCCCGGCCGGCCGGATCTCGCACTACCGCCAGACCCTCTTCCTCCGCTGCGGACTGGTGCGGACCGCGCTGCGCTGGACCACGGCCGACGGGCACGCGACCGACCTCGTCCACGAAGTGCTCACCGACCGGTCCGCAGTGCACACCGGCGCCGTACGACTGAGCCTCACCCCGCGCTGGAGCGGCACCGCGACCGTCACCGCCCGGCTCGACCCGCGCGGCGCACGCCGGATCGACCTCGCCGGGGACGGCACCTTCCGCACCCGGGGCACCGGGGTCCGGGGCGCCATCGCCCAGGAAGTGCGCTCCGGCGGAACCGGGACGGCGCTCGCGCTCCGGAGCACGCACCGGGTGCGCGCCGGGCGCACGTACACCGTCGAGAAGTACGTCGGCGTCGACACCACGCTGACCTCGCGCGACCCGCGCGGCGCGGCACGGGACGCCGCCCGCCGGGCCGCCCGGCGCGGCTGGTCCGGGGTCCTCGCGGCGAACGCGGCGGCCTGGCGGCGGGACCGGTCCGCCGACATCTCCGTCCCCGGCGCCCCCGAGCTCCAGAAGTGGCTGCGGGCGGCCCAGTACGGACTGCTGGCGTCCACCCGGCCCGGCTCCCGGGACAGCGTCGCCCCGGCCGGTCTGACCAGCGACGACTACGCGGGCATGATTTTCTGGGACGCCGAGATCTGGATGTACCCGGGGCTGCTGGCCACCCGGCCCGAACTGGCCCGCTCCGTCGTCGAGTACCGCTACCGCACCCGGGACGCCGCCCGCGAGAACGCCCGCAAGCTGGGGTTCCAGGGCCTGTTCCACCCGTGGACCGGGGCGAGCCGGGGCGATCTGTGGTCCGAGTGCCAGAGCTGGAACCCGCCGCACTGCGTCACCCAGATCCACCTCCAGGGCGACGTGGCACTGGCCGTCTGGCAGTACTACCTGGCGACCGGCGACCGCGACTGGCTCGCCCGGCGCGGCTGGCCGCTGCTGGCGGGGGCCGCCGACTTCTGGGTCTCCCGGGCCACCGCCGACGACGGTGGCGGCTACTCGCTGAAGGAGGTCGCGGGCCCCGACGAGTACAGCAACGGCGTCACCGACGGCGCCTACACCAACGCGGTCGCCGCCACCTCCCTGCGCGACGCCACCCGCGCGGCCCGGCTGCTCGGCCGCCCCGCCCCGGCCGCCTGGCAGCGGGTCGCGGACGGGCTGCGCATCCCGTACGACCCGGCCCGCAAGCTCTTCCTCCAGTACGCCGGGTACGACGGCTCGACGATCAAGCAGGCCGACACGGTGCTGCTGATCTACCCGCTGGAGTGGCCGATGGAGCCGGGCGCCGCCGCGGCCACCCTCGACCACTACGCCGAGCGCACCGACCCGGACGGCCCGGCGATGACCGATTCGGTGCACGCGATCGACGCGGCCGCGATCGGGGAGCCGGGCTGTGCGACGTACACCTACCTCCAGCGCGCGGTACGCCCGTTCGTCCGGGAGCCGTACGCGCTGTTCAGCGAGGCCAGGGGCGCCAAGGCGGGCGCCCAGGACGCCCTGTCGGGGTCGCCCGCCGAGGACTTCCTGACCGGGAAGGGCGGCTTCCTCCAGGTCTTCACGCACGGGCTGACGGGACTGCGGCTGCGGGAGGACGGGGTGCGGCTCGATCCGCTGCTGCCGCCGCAGCTGGCGCCCGGCGTCACCCTGACCGGCCTGCGCTACCAGGGGCGCACGTACGACGTGGCGATCGGCCCGCGCACGACGACGGTCCGGCTGACCTCCGGCGCCCCCTTCACCGTCCACTCCCCCACCGGCCCCCGCCTGCTGAGCGGCGCGCTGACGCTGCCGACCCGGCGGCCCGACCTGGCGGCGACGGACGACGCGGCCCGCTGCCGCCCCGCGACGGCCGACTCCGAGGCCCCCGGACTGTACGCGGCCGCCGCGGTGGACGGCAGCCGCGCCACCTCCTGGTCCCCGGCGGGCCGGACGGGCGCGCTGACGGTGGACTTGGGACGGGTGGCCGCGGTGACCTCGGCGGTACCGGAATGGGCGGAGCCGCGCCCGGCCGCGTACCGCCTGGAGGTCTCGGCCGACCAGCGCCGCTGGCGGCCCTACCGGGCGGGGGAACCGGCCCGCTGGATCCGGCTGACGGTCACCTCGACGGACGAACGCCGACCGGCAGGGGTGAGGGAGTTGCGCGTGACCCAGCCCTGACGCACCGTCACTTCATGTTCTTCTGCGCACCGTTCGGGCTGCCCGGTCCGACGGGGTGAAGGGCGGCGCGCCGGGTCGCGGCAGCCGCCTGGAGTTCGGCGGCGAGCCTGCGGATCGCGGGGAGCCGGGCGAAGAGCGCCTCGCCGGGGCAGTTGGTGGCGAAGCCGTCGCGGTGGCCGGATATCGCGTCGAAGGAGGTCGATGTCCCCCTCGGATAGCGGCTGTTGCTGTTGGTGGAGGTGAGCCGCGTCTTGCCCAGCGGATCGACACCGCCCAGGCCGAGCTTCCAGGCGGCGAGCGCGGCTATCGCGCGTTCCATCGCGGCCGGGACGGGGACGCCGGGGCCGAAGGTGCCGATGGCGGCGATCCCGGTGGTGCCCTGGTTGAAGCCGAGGGTGTGGGAGCCGATGACGGCCCGGTCGACCCCGCCCGCGCGGCCCTCGTAGACGGTGCCGCACCGGTCGACCAGGAAGTTGTATCCCATGTCGCCCCAGTGCAGGTCGCCGGTCTGCCCGTCGTAGAGGTTGCGCAGGGTGCGGGGGACGTCCGCGCAGTCGTAGTCGTTGGGGGTGTCGGTGTGGTGGACGAAGACCGCGCCGACGCCGCCCGCGTACCGGGCGGTGCGGTCGCGCTTGGTCTCGTCGGGCCGCCACCCGGCACGCGGCACGATGGCGGGCCGGGGTGCCGCACGGGGCGGCGCCATCGGCCGCGCCCCCAGCGCGGGGGACGGCCGGTCGCCCCGGGTGGGGCGGGTGGCCGCCTCGAACCGCCCGGCGGAGAGCGGCGGTTGGTGGACCCGGTCGCGGGCGTGGCGGGCCGTCGGCACTCCGGCGGGCGCGGCCAGCAGAGGAAGCGTCACGGGCACGACGGCCCAGAGCGCTATTCGGTACAGACGCACAGGAGGAACCTTCTTCGTCGTTCGCCGGATCACCGGCGTGAGCGCATATGCCCACAGCCTCCCGGCCCCCCGCCCCGGGCGCGCGCGGAGTTAGTGCAGACAGGCGAGGACGACGCGGCGTCGGGACGGTACGGGTCCGGCCCCGTGCTGTCCCGCGCCGTCCCCTACCGTCCCCTACCGTCCCCTACCGTCCCGCGCCGTCCCGCGCCGTCCCGTGCCGTCAGACGCCCGGCGTCCACACCTTCGGCCAGTCCGTGCCGCGCAGCTTGGCGTCCAGGCCGCCGTCGCAGTACATCAGGTTGCCGACGCAGTACCCGGCCTTCTCGGACAGCAGGAAGAGCACCAGCTCCGCCACCTCCTCCGGGCGGCCCGCCCGGCCCGCCGGAATGGACGCGAGGAACGCCTCGATACCGGCCGCGGTCCGGGGGTCCTTCCGGGCCGCCTGGGTCATCGGCGTGTCGATGTACCCCGGCGCGATCGCGTTGAGGCGGATGCCGTCGGTGATGTAGTCGGCGGCGCGGGTGCGTGTGTAGTGGGCGATGGCCGCCTTCGTCGCCGGGTAGGTGAGGACGCCGCCCTCGTCCGTCAGCGCGTCGGCGAGGGCGCGGGCCGCGTCCTCGTCGCCGGCCAGGCACGCCTCCGCCAGCTCCGGGTTCCAGCCGGGCTGCGTGGTGGCGGAGTTGGACGAGGCGAGCACCACGGAGGACTCCCCCGCGGCGGCCAGCGCCGGGCGCAGCTGCTCCAGCAGACCGATGGCGCCGAAGTAGTTGACGGAGACCAGCAGGCTCGCGGGCCGTCCGGCGCCCCCGGAGATCCCGGCGAAGGGCACGAAGCCGTCGAGCCGTCCGTCGGCGAGGCGGGTGACCTCGGCCGCGGCGGCGGTCCGGCCCTCCGAGGTGCCGAGGTCGGCGTCCACATCGGTGCCGCGGAGATCGACGCCGATGACGCGGTGGCCCTGTTCGGTGAGCCGGGCGGCGATCGAGGCGCCCATGCCCGAGGCGGCTCCGGTGACTGCGATGGTTCCCATGGGGTTCTCCTGGTGTTCTCTGATGTTCTCGTGGGGGGGAAGAGGCGGTCCGGTGGGTCCGGGGGTCCCGCGGACTCGCCGGGGCGGGGCCGGGGGCAGCGTGAGGCGTGGGCCCTGATGTGTATGCTACATACACATCCAGCTGACAAAACCGGTGCCACCCGGTGATACGGGACCGGGGAGCGGCCATCATGGGAGGAGAAAGCCGAGGAAGGGAGCACGGCGCACATGACCGAGCCGAGCGAACAGGAGCGCCGTCCGGACGACCTGGAACGTGAACTGACACTGATGTCGCGGCACTTCATCGCCTCGCGCGGTCCGCGGATCGGCCAGAGCCTCGACCGGTCGGCCTATGTACTGCTCACCCGGCTGGAGACGGGCGAACCCCTCACGCTCAAGGAACTGGCCCACACCTTCCAGGCGGACGTGTCGACCATCAACCGGCAGGTCGGCACCATGCTCAAGCACGGCCTCGTCGAACGTCTGGACGCCACCACCCGCGGCAGCGCCCGCCGGTTCCGCCCCACCCCCCTGGGCCTGGAACGGCTGGAGGCCGACCGCGCCATCAGCCGCGCGGGCGCGGCCCGGCTGATCGAGGAGGCGGGCTGGGACGGCGAACGGACCCAGCAGTTCCTCACGTTGGTGATCGAGTTCAACCACGGCATCGAGCAGTTGGAGGGACTCGCCTGGGCCGGCTCGTCGCGCCACCCCACCTCCTGAGCCCCTCGGACATCCCGCTCGCCCGGCCGGCAGCGCCCCAGCGGGGCCCGCGCAGGCACGGCAGAGGACGGCTGCGGCTCGGACCTCACAGGCGGCGTCGGAGGACCGGTAGCCGCCGGGACGGACAGTCCTTCGCCGCTACCGACCGGTCGGACAGCTCGGTGCCGTCCGGCACGGAAGCCACGCCACGAGATGCCGGACATTGCGCGTCACGCCCAGGGGTGCACCTGTCCCGGCAGGGGGACCGGAGACGGAGTACGGGGACCCGGTGGGCCCGCGTATTCTCCGCGGCGCCGCCCCGGAACAGTGCAGCCGGGAACGGGCCGACCCCGCCTACGGCCCGTACAGCGGCAGGAAGTGGACGGCCGCCTCCTCGTACGGGTGGGCGGCGCGCACGGCCCGCTGGACGGCAGCGGCCTGTTCCACGTCACAGACCGATTCGATCCGGCACTCCTCACTGTGCCGCATGACGCCGACCTCTCCGTCGTACGGCTGCGAACCAGGCAACGGCTGCCAGCTCCCGGTCGCCCTCCAGACACTGGAACACCGCACGTACGCCCCGACCCGCCCCGCACCGGCCCCGTGGAGGGCGTCGATCACGGCCTCCACATGACTCTCGGGAACAGCGATCTCAATCTTCAACCGCGCCATGCCGGGACCCTAACAACCCATACCCGCTGCGCGTGTTGCTGAAGATCTCAGCGCCCCTGCCCCCACACCCGGAGAGCCCGCCCCTCCGCTGCGCCATCCCGGCGTCATCCGACCACGACAAGAAACCGACGACTCACTTCCGGACGCGGAGCGCAATCAATCCATCCGCTTCCGTCCGCCTCCGGCGCGCCCGTGTCGGCATCGGTGCCTCCCTGACCTCGTCGAACTCCGCACCCACCTCCGCGCGCCGGCCGTCCTGAGCGCCCTCCACCACGTCCTCGCCGGCCCCTCACCCCGAAGATGACCGCATCCCTGACGTCGTCGCCGGGTGCGCTTTGGTCACTCAGGTCGAGGCCAAGTTTGGTTCCGGCTGACCGGCGGACGGGCTCTCCGCCGGGTGCCCCAACACGGTCAGGAATCCATGCCCGACCGCAGCAAGCCATGGGCGACATAACTCCCGGACTGTGCCCCTGGCAGCGCATTCCGTCGCCAGCCTGCAACGCACGGGCCTCGCCCCACAAGAAAACGTCCCGGACGTCAGTAGTGATAGCGAGCCGCGAGAATGACGATCTCCTTGCCCGTGACCAGGTAGACGAGGCGGTGCTCATCGTCGATCCGCCGCGACCATGCCCCGGGCAAGTGGTACTTCAGCGGCTCGGGCTTGCCGATCCCCGTGAAGGGGTCACGCTTGACGTCCTCGATGAGCTTGTTGATCCGAGCGAGCATCTTCCGGTCGTTCTTGAGCCAGGACGTATAGTCCTCCCAGCCCTGATCCTCGAAGACAAGCCTCACGCGGCACCCTCACGTGCCGCATCCGGCGAGTCGGGGTCGATCAGATCCCGCTCGGACACGTTGATGTTGGCCAGGGCGTTCTCGTACGCCTTGAGCAAGCGGCGAGCGTTCGCCGGAGAGCGCAGGAGGTACGAGCCTTCGCGTAGCGCCGCATAGTCCTCGGCCGAGACGAGCACCGCGTTGCCGTGCTTGGAGACGATCTCGATGGCCTCGTGATTGTCGTTGACCTTCTTGATCAGCGGAAAGAGCGCCTTGCGGGCTTCACTCGCAGTTATGGACATGACCTGCCCCTTCCCGATTGTGGTACCGAATAACGTACCACTTTCACCACTCCGGGACAGGGCAGACACCTGACGAAAGATCAAGAATCCCAGCACCATTTCAGCACGGGAGACGACGAGGGGCCGGCTGCCCGGGCAGCCGGCCCCTTGCCACCTGCAAACCTGACGAAGTGCCTTGCTCGCAGTAACACGACGCTCACACGTTGAAGCGGAATGTCTGCCAGCCAATCCTGACCTGCGGCGGAGCCCCATCCAGGGCCCTGACCTGGGATTTCCTCGTTGGCATACGCTGGCTCCCGACGGCCGTTTACGGGTGTTCTGCGGACTGGTTGCGGACTGGCTGGGTACGCCGAGGCAGAGAAATCCATGGCGCACCGGCCGGACCCGCAACGAGACTGCGCAGTTGAGCGACCGCTACCCCTGCCCCTACTGCGGGCACCGCGTGCTCGACGCCATGCCCGGCTCCTACGAGATCTGCCCGTCTACTTCTGAGAGGACGACGGGGTCCAGTTCCGCTGGCCGACCATGGCAGGCGGGGCGAACAAGGTCTCCCTGATCGAGGCCCAGCGCAACTACCAGGACTTCGGCGCCTGCGACGAGCACGGCCGGCGGTACGTCCGCCCGCTGGTGGAGGACGAGCCGCTCGACCCCGCCTGGCGCCCCATCGATCTGACGCGCAACTCTTTCGAGGACTGGGCAGCCGAGGACCGCGCCCCGTGCCCGACGACCGCTCGGTGCTCTGATGGTGGCTCCCCACCTTCTGGCGCCACGATCACCGGATGGCATCATGGCGTCCCTCTTCAAGGCCCTCGCCCACAGCTCGGCGGTGTCGCCTATGGTGCCCGCACGCGACTGGTTGGCATCGGCGATGTCGCGCCCCTTGCCCCTGGAGATCAGCCTGCGCGGTCGAACCCCTGCGTCGCGCCTACCGCGCCCGCCTGGGACGGGCGACGCCACCGGACTGCGGGACCAATGAGTCAGCACCTCCTCCAGCTCCGCGACCACTCCAGCTACATACGACGAACTGAAGGCACAGGCGAGCCCAAGGTCAGCGGCCGCGGCAGGCTCCCCCCTCACCATGCCGGGCCTTGGCAACGCACGGGAGTTACCCACCGGATCGAGGTGACAGGCACGGCCGAGGGGCGGTCGCGATCCGCCCCTCATGACGCGAGTCCTCAGAGCCAGCCAGTCATCGACGCGACACATCCAAGCGTGATGCACATCACACGATGGAGAGGGGCATTGATTGCCGGTTCTCGAACTTCCGGGGGCCGAAAGGAGACAGGCTCGACCTTTATTCCTGGAGGCACCACCCGTGACACTCGAAGCGCCTGGACCTGTGGCACCTGAAGCCCCTGAAGTAACCGACGCGGCCGAGACAGCCGAGTCGGACGACTCGACCACAGCATCGGAAGCAGCCGTATCCCCCGATGAGGACCTTGACGCCTACTACGCCAGGTTCGGACTGATCAGACGATGGCGCAACCTTCCCGAACCAGTGCTCGCCCCGCCCGCCCCCGAGTCCGCCACTGAGCACCCCAAGCTGGAGGAGGACGATCTGATCGCCTACGCCGGCCCTGGGAACGGCATCCGAGACAGCTCGTACTTCTACTTCGGCACCGAGCAGGTCGGCGGCCGCCTGCTGGCCGGGCGACTGTTCATCGATACAACGACCTCCAGGCTTTCGCCAGGTGACATCGTCCGAACCTGGGGGCATGGCAGTGACGGCCAATGGCCTCGCACCCCCTATCGGGGCGAAGCCTTGCAGGCTGCGCGGGCAGTGGAGGCTCGAAACGAGGCCGCACTGGGCAACATGGAACTTGTCGAAAGGTTCATGGCCTCCGACCTGGGCTTGTGGCGGGGAGCCCGCTGGCAGGAACCGGTGGCCACCGCCCTAATGGGCGAATGGGCGAGCACTCTCTACACCCACGGCACCATCCGCCGTGGCGCCCTGGACCAACTGATGCGTGACGTACGTGAGATCCACCGCCAGCTCACCCCGCTATGGCGACGGCGCTGCGCCGGAGAGCGACTGCTCAGCCTCGACGCTCCCGTCCTCGACAGCGGCCTAACTCTGGGCGATCTCATCGCGAGCGGCCCCGACCCCGCCGATGCCCTCGGGGGCACACTGCCCGACGACCCGCGCGTACTCAGTGTTCTGAATCAGCTATCCCCTCTGGAACGGGCGGTAGCACTGGCCTGGTCTCGGCCGCGCACCACCAGCTGGACAGAAGCCGCCGCAGACATCTTGGCCCTTGACGCCCTTGCCAGTCCCGGCCACCGCAAGTACGCCGGACTCGACGCGCAAGCCTTGGGTGAGCGGGTGCGCCGTAAGCTCAAGCGACTTGGTGGCCGACACACCGCCCGCCACGCTTCCGCCAGGGCCCAAATCCAGCGGCCTGACGGGGTCGCCCCGGGAGAGGCGGCCCTCTCGGATGGGAACGCATTCCCCCAAGCCGACCCACTCGGTGGCCCCTCAGCCGGTCGCAGCGGCCAAGCAGAACAGTCGGAGGCGTGAATGCAAGACGCACTCACGGTCGTTCTGATAGCCGTCCTGGTTGTCCTCGCTGTGCGCGAGGCGTACAACGACGAGCGACTCGGCGCCGCCCTCCTGGTCGGCGTGGCAGTCGCCACCCTGTTGTTGACGCTCGCCACCGCCAGCGACTCAGGCAGCAGCCCTGGCGGGACCAGCACCGACTCATCCACACCCCCGCCCCCACTCCCAGGGACCGGGGAGTGGGGGCGCACTGATCTGACGCCTCGGAGTCCCCAGTGACGGCGCTTGTTGGGGCCAATCCCAGAAGCAACAGTCCTGCCGGATCCTGAAGCGGCGGTTAGTTCAACTACCCCAAATCACCGCTGACTTGCCAGCGCCCACCCCCGCCCTCCCTAGCCAGCTAGCCTCCATAGAACGTATGATCGATTCAGCTGATGGCACAAGACCCTGCCATTGGTTCAGTTTTCCGCACTAGATACTGGAGTCGTGTAGAGTCACCTCATGAGTGAGCAGCAGGATGCGCTGGAAGACCTTGAAGAGGCTGGCGTATTAGCAGCGATGAGCTGGGCGGCGGAGTCTGCGTACGCGCGCACCATGCGCGACTACGACCCGGACGCCGGGCACGATCAAGGTTGGGTGGGATACACCGCCCACGGGTTTCTGCGTGACCGCCAGGATCGAGTCTTCTCGTGCGGCAAGTACGCCGTCGGCTCGCCGGCCGACGCGCTGTCAGGTCTCGATACGGTCGCAGCTGGCCTTCTCCCGGGAGAATTCGAGCGAATGCCCCGACTCCTTCCGGGTGCGGTTCGGCGAGCCAACCTAAATGGTTCTCCGGGCTGGCGCTTCGGCGACTGGAGGTGGCTCCAGGCGGCTTTCCCCTTCGGGGAGAGCAACGCGATCCCGTGGCCCCAGAAGAGTCCCACCAAGCGGCGCGTCGCGGCCCAGCGCCTTCCGGGCCCGGCAGATCAGCCGATGCTTCCCGTGGACGATGATGAAGCCCACCTCTTCCGGGACGTCATGGCGGCGACTCTGCTAGCTCTCGATGAAAGCGCCGACGACCTTACGACACTGGTCATCGCGCACGCAGTTCAGAAGGAGCTTGGCGCAAGAGAACTCTTCCTTGGGCGCTCTCGTTTGAACAAGGGGGGCGGCGCCGCGTGGCACTGGAAGCATGATCTACTGAAGCCGCCCTTCGGCGATTACGGCAGGGGTGAACAGCCGATCACACCCAAGCCGTCAGGGGGCTTTGACGCCGTACCTGACGCGGCCGTTCGACTCCGCCGTCACGCACTGGAGGGCGACGGAAAGTAATCACGGAATGAGCGGATGGTCATGGAGCATAGTCGTCCTGTGGAGGTTCGCGTAAACGACGCCTCGCGACTTTTCGACGGGCGTCGACTAACGCTGGCTCGCCAACTCGCGGGACTTCGCAAGAATGCGCTGGCAGCTCAAATCGACAAGAGCCCGACTGCCGTAGCGGCCTACGAAAGCAACTCCAAGCGGCCGGCTCCGGCCACCGTGGCCCAGTTGTGCTTGACCCTCGGCGTTGACCCTTCGTTCTTTCTGCCTGGGGCGCAGCGGCTTGAAGCCGGATACTCCGTTCCGCACTTCAGGTCGCTGCGGTCCACATCACAACTGGTTCGCGATCAAGCCTTCGCCTATGGGCTTGTCGCTACTGATGTAGGTGCCGCCCTGGAGAGGCATGTCGAGTTTCCCAATCCCGACATCCCGCGCCTGAGCGTCGACGTCGAGGACGAGCAGACTGATCTCCCCGAGCAAGCTGCGAGACTCCTCCGCAAGCACTGGGACATGCCGAGTGGACCAATCGGCCACCTAGTCAGGATGGCCGAGAATCGTGGTGTCCTTGTTGTCTACAGCCCCAGCCAGACGGCCGCAGTTGATGCATATTCCTTCGAAACAGACAGTCGACCAACGGTTGTGCTAAATCCAACCAAGAACGACTACTTTCGCCAACGTTTCGATGTTGCACACGAACTCGGACACTTGGTCATGCACGTAGACTCGGAGCCCGGAGATCGCATTACGGAAAACCAGGCCAATCGATTTGCTGCAGAGTTTCTGATGCCTGCTGACGAGATGCGAGACCTACTCCCCACGAAGGCGGACTGGAGAATCCTCGGCGCCTTGAAGGCCGACTGGAATGTAAGCCTACAGGCCCTCCTCTACAGGTCGCGACAACTGGGTGCAATGAGTGACGTGACCTACAGGAATGCAGTCCTGTATCTTTCCTCAAAGGGATGGAGGCGACGCGAGCCAGGCGTAATGCCAGTGACCGAGCAGCCATCCCTTTTCCCGAGAGCCGTGGAAATTCTGGGCCAGGTTGGAATAGGGGAAAAGGTTTTGGCTGGCGAAGCCAGGGTTCCCTTGGATCTATTCCGGGTGGCCACATCACGATTCCCCACCTGGGACGGCCCACAATCTGCAGAAGCTAACCCCGAAGAAGATCTCCCTTCGGGAGTTATCTCACTATTTCGACCAGGGAATAAATAGGGACGCACGCTGCCTACGTCCCAGCCGATTCACCACCCGTTCAACGAGACCGCCGACCCAGCATTCAAATATTGACGAAGAGCGCTTGCTGTGGTGTCCACAAAGGCATCGGGGATAGCGTCGGCTTCAACCCAGCGGACCTGGGAGTGCTTGCGGGGTTCGCGGTTTTCGGGTTCGCCGGTCCAGTCGTGGGCGGCGAAGACGACCGTGAGGAAGCCGTTGGGGGCTTCGACGCCCCAGGCGCCGTGGATGATGTGGGCGACCTTGAGGGACTCGGGCTTCACGGTGAGGCCCGTCTCCTCGTAAAGCTCGCGCACCGCAGTTTCGGTGATGGGTTCGCCCGGCTCGCTCTTGCCGACGGGGAGGTCCCACAGGCCCTGGGCGAATTTGGCGTTTTCGCTGCGCTGTAGGAGGACGACGCGGTTGGTGGCCTTGTCGTGGACGATCACGGCGGCGACCAGCAGGGTCATGGATTCCAGAGCTGGCCTGAGGGCCTTCGGCTGGTCGTTGGTTTGCTGGGCCACGGTGTTCCCTTCGTCGGGCGGGTTGTTGGGCATGTTAGGCGAGGGCCTCGCGGGTGCGGCGGGCGAGATCGGCGGCACCAGGAACGCGGCGGCGCTGGTAGACCGCGAGCGTGGAGCGGATTGAGGTGATCGCCTTGCGGGTTCGGTCGGAGGTCATGCCCTCCATAGTGACCAGGGCCTGGGTCCAGGCGGCGACGGCCTCGTCGGCGCGTGCCTGGGCAGCGAGGCTGTCGCCGAGGTCGGCGTGGGTGAGCGCGTGGACCCGCTTGTACTTCTCGGGGTCCCAGCGGGTGAGGGCGTCGCGGTGCTGCTGCTCGGTACCGATGTGGTCGGCGAGATCGGTCAGGGTGCGGGCGGTGTGGCTGGCCACGGTGCCGGCGGCGGGGCCACTGACGCGGGAGTAGCTAGGCTGGGGGCCGTCGTCCCGTAGGAGGGCGTCCTCGGCGGCGAGCAGGGCGCGTGCGGCTGACGGGTTCTCGTCGGTGGCGGCGTAGGCGCGGGCGTGGGTGATGTGGAGGAGCGCCTCGGTCTGACCGTCGACGTGGCCGAGACCTGCGCGCAGGGCGCCTTCGACGAGGTCAACGCAGTGGTGAGGCTGCTTGAGGCTTAGGGCTTGGTGGGCGAGGGCGCGCATCATCCAGGCGGCGTGGCCGTGGGGGTCGGCTTCGCAGGCGAGCTTGTAGCCGACCTGGTAGTAGCGCTGGGCGGCGCCTTCCTGGCCGAGGTCGTGGTGCTTCCACCCTGCGAGGTAGGCGAGTTCGGCGACGGCTCCAAAGGCGGCCCGGCGTAAGGCTTCGTTGGGGAAGCGTCCGCGCAGCATGGGGGCGGCGGTGTCGGCGAGGTACGCGGTGACGGTGGTCAGGCCGTGCCCGCCGCCGAGGCGCTCGTCTGCCGCACTGAAGGCCGCTGTGATGTGGCGTACGACGTCCACGTCCTCCGCGCCGACCAGGGACGTGCCGGTGCGGGCGCGGAGCATGCGGGCGGTGGCTTCGTGGTCGTAGCCGAGCGGCATGGCGACGCCGGCGGTGGTGAAGGCCGCGATGGCGAGGAAGCGGCGGCGCTCGACGTCGGCCCGGCCCAGGTCGGTAGCCGCGAGGACAGGGTCGGATTCCGCCGGCGCTTCGTCATCGCTGGCCTGGAGGCCGATCTCGGTCTGGGTGATCGTGCGCCCCGCTCGACGGGACAACGCTTCGGCGAGGTACTGGCCTACTCGGCCCGACGGGGCACGGGGTGCCGTTCACCCAGTGCGAGATAGCCGACTTGTTGGTCTGGAGGATCTCGCCGTTCTCTGCGGCGATACGTCGCACGTCTCGGGCGAGGGCCTCGTAGGTGCAGTCGACCGCCGCGATGACGTCGCGCAGACGGGAATTGGGGTCTCTCTGCGCCGCCACGATCGCCTCCGCCCTGGAGCTGTAAACCGCGTATACCGCTTCAACTGCCTTCCACCGTACCCACTGAGCGTGACCACGGGTTCACTTATCAGCAGCCGCCCGGAACGGCGCGACCGTGATCCACGGCTCCCCCTTGGTCCGGGCGGCACCCCGAAGTTCCGTACGCCCACACAAGGCTCGGGCATTCCTGTGCCCGAACCCGGCCAATCAGAGACGGAGACACGTTGACCACCATCGACACCACGACCATCACGGTCGAGCTGCCCGAGGCGTTCGACCCGCGCTGGAGCCGCCTGCCCGGCATCCAGGTCGACGGCCGACGCATCACGATCGACCCGGCCGAGTACTTCTTCCGCTTCGAGTCGAACACCTGGCTCGTCGCCGACTGGGAGCTGGTCAAGTCCCAGCTCCTGGACGTGGACGAGACGACCGAGAGCGCAGTCGAGCAGCTCGCGCTCGACTTCATCAAGCAGCACGCCGAGTCCACGTCCGACGCGGCCCGCGTCCTGGCTACCGCGTACGAGGTGTACGCGTACCTCTTCCGCTACGAGCACCTGGCCGGCCTCGGCCTGCCGCAGATCACTGCCGAGCACCTGCGGATGCTGCGCGAGGCCGCCACGCTCATGGCGCTCAACAAGGTCGAGCTCGACGGACACATCTCCAACGTCGGCCCGTGCTGGTTCTTCCCCGCCGCCACCTCTGTCGTCTTCGACCTGGACGACGAGATGGGCGGGATGCTCGACGAGGTCTACCACGGCGGCTGGTTCAACGAGCACCGCCGGATCGAGTCCATCAAGGCCCACGCCGCGCTCGGCGGCCGGCTCGTGCACGGCTGCCAGTCCGTGCCGGACCAGTCCGGCGGCGTGGTCGCGCCCTTCGGTGCCTCGATGGCGAACTTCCGCGACGCCCTCGCGGCCTTCAAGGCGGGCTGGATCGAGCAGGTCTACGCCCACCGCGTGAACCCCGCCGCGTAACCCCACCCGATCAGGCTCCGGGGCGGGCCGGCATCCTTCGCCCGCCCCGGACGCCACCATCTCCCCGGAGCCCTCCTGTGACCACGAACCCCAGCGCCGAACTCCTCGACAACCTGCTCACCGCGACCGGCCAGACCACCGCCGTACGGGAGGAGGTGCGCGTGTGGTCCATGTCCGGCGTCGAGCGCGTGGCCTTCCCCGACGGCTCCACGGCGATCTTCAAGTACGCCAAGAAGCCATTCGACAGCGAGGACCAGGCCCTCCGCCTGGCCCACACCCTCGGCGTACCCGTGCCCCAGGTCCACGCCTCCGCCGTCCTGGACGGATGGCTCGGCATGCTCATGGAGGACCTCGGACCGTCCGTCCGCGAGGCCGACGACCTCGACGGCGTCACCGCGGCCGTGATCCTGCACGGCACCCGTACGGCTCCGCCCTTGCCCGTCCTCGACCAGGACCGGCTGCGCACGCTCCCGGCCCGGGCGCTGGAACACCTCGAACAGCTGCGCAAGGCCGATCGGTGGCAGGACGCCGACGACGTCGAGGACTCGCTCGACCGTATCGTCCAGGCAGCCGAGGCCCGCTCGGCCGGAGCGATGCTGGAACCGTTCGGCTGGGTGCACTCGGAGTTCCACCCCACCAGCCTTCACATCGGCGAGCGCGGCTGGCGACTGCTCGACTTCGCCCGCGCCTTCACCGGCCCCGGCCTGCTCGACCTCGCCAGCTGGCACGGCACCATCGAGCCCCCGCACCCCGTGCGCTTGCGCGTCTTCCTGGAGCAGTACGTCACCGCCGGCGGCACCCCCGACGCCCTCGCCCCACGCGGCGGGCTCACCGCCGAAAACTGGGCCCTGGGCTGGCACCGCATGTGGGCCGTCGAGTGGTTCATGGAGCAGTCCATCCGCTGGATCAACGACCCGGCCACCGACCCCGCCTACATCAAGGCCGTCCGCCGCCACCTCACCGACGTCCTCCACCTCCTGGAGATCTGACGTGCTCGCCCAGGCATCCCCCTGGCACGCCCACGCCCTCCAGCGCACCGCCACCGGACTCGCCGAACCCCTCTCCGTACCCGCCCGGATGGAATGGGCCACGAGACCCGGCCAAGGTCCCGGAGCCGAGATCCTCGGCTCCGACCTGCGCGGCAAGCGACTCCTGGAACTCGGCTGCGGCCCCGGCCACAACGCCTCCCACCTCGCCACCCGCCACGGAGCCCGCGTCACCGGCGTCGACCTGGTCGGCCTCCAGGTCCGCCGGGCCCGCTCGCACTACGGACGGCTGAACAACCTCACCTTCGTCGCCGGCCACGCCCTGCACTACCTGTACGCGTCCGACGAGCAGTTCGACGCGATCTACTCCGTATTCGGCGCCGTCGGCCTCGTCGCCCCCGAGCTCCTGTTGCCGGCCGTGGCCCAGCGCCTCACGCCTGGCCGGGTGCTCGTCTTCTCTGTCCCTCACCCGCAGCGCGGCGGCCGAAGCCCCTCGGGCGACGACCGGCCCCGCCGCGACCACGTCACTCTTCCCGATCGAACCCGCCTACCCATCGCCCGCTGGGAGTTCTCCACGGACCGCTGGGAGAAGCACCTCAGCAGGGCGGGCTTCTGGCTCACCTCGGCACAGGAATTCCACGACGCCCGCATGGGCCACTGGCCCACCACCATGCTGATCCGCGCTCGCAAGCTCTGACCGCCGCCTTCTCTCCGGCCCCTGGAGGACCAATGCGCCCGCCGTACCTGCTCCTCGACGTCGACGGCGTCCTCATACCCTTCCCCGACGAGGATGGGACCACCCCAGCCACACACACTCGCCACGACGTCGTCCCCGCCGGCCGCAGCGCCGACAACCCGGTCACGGTCTGGCTCAACCCCGACCACGGCCGCCTGCTCATGGACGTCGTCCGCACCGGCTTGGTCACCCCGGTCTGGTGCACGAGCTGGCGCCAGGACGCCACCACCCTCATTGGGCCCCTCCTGGGCCTCCCGACGCTGCCGTACATCGATCTCCCACGTCCGCAGATCACCACCAGCCACCCCAACGGCTACCTGTGGAAGCGCGATCACGTCGACGCCTGGCTGGGCGACGCCCCCGCCGTCTGGATCGATGACGACTTCACCGGTCTCGACCATGAATGGGCGGTGGAGCGCACTGCGAAGGGAACAGCGACCATCCTCATTCAGCCCGAGCCGCACCTCGGGCTGCAGCCCGAGCACCTGACCGAGGTCACGACGTGGGCCTCGCAGTTGCCCGCAGCCCACACCACCTGACGACTGATGCCCTCGCTGCCACGAGCAGCGAGGGCATCAGGGTGCACTGTGGGCGCTGCCTGCGACTGGGCACCGTTCGGCATTCTGAACGAGATGGCAGTGTGATAGGGATTTTCATCGGCGCCGCTGATGGCGGAGGCAGCGAACGCCGACTGCATCCAGGGTGGCCGAGGGCATAGCCGCGTGCGGCGGAGTGGTGGCGGCGGCTTCGGCGTTCCATAGTGGGGACTTGCGCCGTTGGGATCGATCTTCTATTGACTCGCCAACGAAAATTACTCGTCGATATTGCTCTCGACCAGCAATTTGTTGGCATCTATCAACTGTCCAGGGGATTGACCCCATGACCTCCGGATTCTAGTGATCGCGCGAAGTGACCCGCTGGCCGATCACTGTGGAACATCAGGGCGCGAAATGGAATCCGGATCGATATGTCGAAATCATTGCATCGAACTGATCTCTGTACTTTTCCAGGAATGTATCGAGCGAGTAGGCGCCGTTCCAGCCAGCGTCGCGCAGCTGCGACCCCTCACAGGGGATCGGTAGTGTGCAGAGGTCCGCGTCCTTTACGAAGTGGAGTCGGAGTTCGCGCGCCTCGGAGATGTTCAATGGATTTCCCCCAATCTGCTCGATGAGTACGTAACGAAGACCGAGAAGGTTAAGGAGATCAAGATCGGTGACCCAGGCCGCATCCATGAGTCGGTGGGCCTGCCAGTGCATAGCATCTCGATAAACCAACCTTACTCGGTCAGTCACATTGGTGTGCGGAATGCCGTCCCAATAGAGCGAGCCATGGATCGTGCGGTTGACGCCATCCTGGGTAAGCGCCGTTCCAAAGGCCATCGGAACAAGGTTTGAGAGCTTGTCAGGCCACCCGTGCACCAGGGATCGAATCAGGTCGCAGGGGTTGTACACGTGGAGCATGACATCCCGCTCTACGGCATTAGCCGAGACGTCGTCCAGCCACCGTCCCACGAGCCTCTCCCAATCGGGATTCCCCGCAAAGCACATCCTGCTCTCCTCCCGGAAAGCCGGCCATCTTCCACGATCCGTGGTACGCGCGGAGCCTGTGTAGAGGACTTCGCCGATTCCCTCTTCGTCACCGTTCAGGTCGCGGAGAAGATCTCGCTCGTCCAGCGAAGTACGCTTCTCGAATTCACCTGCCGCCCTATAGCCCTCAATCTCCCAGTGCGGGTTCTCCGCCAGATGCCGGAGCACGCCGGGGCGGGCCGTATCATAGCCAGCTGCGAAGACATTCCGGGCGATATGACAAAGGGCCGAGTACTCTAGGGGATACCCCCCAGTTTCCTCGTACGAATCCGTCTCATTGCCATCGAGCCATGCTGGCGCTTCATCGGGGTCCAGACGCCCGATTGCGAAATAGAGGCCGTACGGTGCGACCACAAGGTCTTTCTGTGAGATGCGCCGGAAGTCCGCCGCGAGGAGATCATGCGCTCCCGCCTCGGCGGATGTGGCCAGAATTTCGTTCCAGCCTTTCGATCGCTCCTCCGGGGAGTTGTAGAAGTAGATGAAGTGATGTGGGGTGACCCGCGGCGGTACCGCCGCTTCGAGAAATTCCACCTGGTCCGCGCGCACAGGAACGCCGTTGTCGTCCAATGTGAGTTGGTACCCGCGGAGATCGTGGGACCAGTCTCTCGCCATGTTGCTCACCGGGACGCGCAGTTCGTGCCAAGTGGTGGAGACAATCATCGCGCGGATGCGGTCCTTGCGGAGCCCCAACTCCTGCTGCAACAGCTCGGCGTACTTCGTGACCTCATGAAGGGCGCGGGCCGAGGTCGAGTCGGATCGCTTCAATTCGATCACCACCCACGACCCGTGGCCGTCTCGGGCCAGGATGTCTATACGCCCGCGTGTTCCATGAGCATTGGGCAGCGGGTACTCCGTGCCAATCAACCGAAGACTCGGCTCGATGAGCGGCAGGAGGTCGGCCAGCATGTCGCGCAGTCGTGCCTCGTACGGAACATCCACGTCGCACACCTCATACAAGTCTCCGGTACAGCAGGTCAGTTGAGAACTGATCAGGTTTTGACAGTAGATGATCGGTCTGACAATCCTGACCCGTTCTCGACCTCAGCTCAACGAAGCCAGGTTCACAAGCGTCTGACGGGAGGTTCGCCCCGTGGGTGAGCTCGCGCGTAGCCCGAGCAGTGGTGATCACGACGTTGGGGCTGCCGGGCGGCTACGGCCGCGGCGATCATCGTGCGGGCCGCAGAGGACAGCACCATCATGAAGCTTGCCATTGAACTCGACCCGGTGCCCCGCCACGATGCGTGGCGGGGGCATCCGGCCGGGTCAGCGGTGTCGACTGTGCTCTTCGGGCCTCGTGCCCACTGGTGTGGCCGGTGGGATTGGTGTGGCGGACATGGACGACGTGCCGCTGACCGTACTTCGCCTGCGAGCCGCTTGCGTCCGCCTGTTCGGCTGAGCGGTGATGCGCCAGTTGAGGACCTCGGCGGGGCGCTCGGCACTGTCGAGTTCCCGCAGGGTGCCGACCGTGGCCAGGAGGTGCCGGGGGTTGTGGCCGGCGGTTTCGGCGTGGGCGAGGGTGGTGGTCAGGGCGGTCCAAGTGGGGTCGGCGAGGATCCGGTCGGCGTGGTCGAGGAGGGCCGCACGAACGTCCTGCTCGAAGCGGTGGGCGGTTGCGGCTCGTGGTGCACGGCGGGCCAGGTCCGCCAGGACGGGTGTGGCGGCCTGCTGGTAGCCCACCTGAAGGTGGCGGAAGGCTTCTTCGGCTGCAGCGGCCTGCTGTTCGTGGCCGTGCTGCTCGTGCCACTTGGCGGCGGCGCGCGCCAGGTGCACGGTGGCGAAGAGCAGGGCGATGGCGAGTCCGCCCGGCTGGTTGGAGGCGTAGGCGAGTTCCTTGGCAGCCTTGCGCAGGGCGGTGGCGGCCTGGTGGTCGGCGCGGGTGGCGGAGCGGCGGGCGCGGTTGAACGCCATCGCCGCTGCCCGCAGTTCTGCCCGGTGAGGGCCGGTCGTGGCGCTGGCGATGTTGTACAGGGCGTCGCCGAAGGCGTCGAGGTGGCCCTGGGTGGTGGCATCGTCATCAGAGTCGAGGACGGTGTGCGCCGTGTGTATGGCGGTGGTGGTGTGCCGCCATGGGTCGGCGGGCTCCGCCACATGCCGGGGGCAGTCTGCCATCTCCTGGTCGGGGAGGCGTTCGCGTAGGCGGTTGATGGAGAGGTCGGGGGCGAGTTTGGAGCCGCCGTACCAGACGGGTTCGCTGGCCGCGTTGGTGTCGCCGGGTGCGGCGAGGCTGTAGCCGATGATGTCGCCGGTCTCGGGGCCGAGTCGTGTCTTGACCTTGATGCCGAGGGACTGCAGCACGGTGAAGTAGTCGGCTTCGTTGTGTACGGCGGCGGCGACCGCGTACGCCTGCTCTCGCAGCCACTGCCGTGCCGTGACCGTCTGCCCCTGGCGCTCGGCCTTGGCGCGTTCGGCGCCGGTGGGGGTGCGGGGCGCGGTGAGGTCGCCGGACTTCAGGCGGCGCAGGCCGAACTCGGCTTCGATCTTGCGGCACTCGGCTTGGGCCCGCTGTCCGTCGCGGTGGGTGCGCGGGCGGCGTCCGTCGGCGCGGACGGTGGTGGCCATGATGTGGATGTGGTCGTCGGCGTGGCGTACCGCGATCCAACGGCATGCCTTGTCGTCGCCTTCGGGGGCGATGCCAGCGGCGGCCACGATGCGGCGGGCGACCTCGGCCCACTCGGTGTCGGTGAGGTAGCGGTCTCCAGGCGCGGTGCGGACCGGGCAGTGCCAGACATGCTGAGGTGGTTTCTTGCCGCCCAGCTCGCGGGTGCGCAGGTCGACGTGGGTGTCGAGGCGCTTGGCGAGCTGGGAGTAGGTGGCTGCCGGGTCGCGGCCGGGGTCGGGGGCGCCGGCCATGTCCCAGGCGGCGACGATATGAGGGTCGGTGTGCTCGTCGCGGCGGCCGGGGCCGAAGAGGTAGACGATCAGCCCACGGGTGTCGGAGCCGGTGGAGACGTCAGGAACCATGCGCGGTGCCTTCCGCCAGGAGCTGGTCGATCAGCCGGTAGCTGCTCTCGGCCGCTTGCTCAACGCGGTCCAGCACCGCCTCGGCACGCTCGGGCACCGTTCCTCGGTGGATGGCTGCGGTGATCTGGTTGAGGTTGCCGCCGATGCGGTTCAGCGCGACTGTGTGTGCCTCGACGGCCTCAATCAACGGGCGGAGAGGATCGTCCTCCGGGCTGCCGACCAGCCCCGCCTTGCCCAGAGCGACGGCCAGGGCGGCGTCCCCGACGAATCCGGCGAACTTCTGACCGCGCTGGTGAGCGGCGGCGCTGATCACGCGGACCGCAGTCCGCGTGAAGCGGATGGTCTTCTCCTGGTCGCGCTTCTCCACGGTGCGCTTGCGGTTCATCAGCGCGGGCAGGACGGGGGCATCGAGATCCCGCCAGGAGGGCTGCTCGCCGGGCGGTTGAACATCGGCCGGCGGCTGAGTGCACGGGGCGACGGAGTCGGCTGCGGGCGGGCAGCCGGTCTCGGCTACACCCTCCTCCGGCTCGGGCGCCCCCTGGCGCTCGGCCTTCTCCGCCGCCGCCCCTGGGGCGGGGGCAAGCGCGGACGAAGCCTCGTTAGAGGCTCGTTCGCTCCAGCTTGCTGCTGATCGGCGGGTCAGGCCGAAGAATCCCTTGCGGCGACGGATGGGGGCGTTGTCAGTGTTCGTTTCGGGCATGGTGGTGCTCCGGTAGTCGTGTGGGGCTTCGTCACGTCCGTTGCATCCGTCCCGTAGCTGGTCAGAGCAGGTACGGAGACGGTCGCAGGTACGGAGTGATCCGTATCGGCAAGGAACTCCGTCCCCGCACTGACCTGCGCGGGGACGGATGCGACGGAGTGATACGGAGCTGGTGTCAGCGAGTGGGCTTGGGGCCAGCAGGCCCGCCGGGCGGGCCGATGGGCAGCGTCCCGGACGGAGGGGCGGGCGGCTTGCCATGGGTTGGCCGTGCGAGCGCGACCTCGTCGGCTGTGGGTACCGGTTGGGCAGGGTCGGGGCAGTAGCGGGCCCAGGCGTCGAGGAACTGGTTGCGGGCGTACGCCTTGGCCTGCCTGCCGTTTTCGAAGCGGTGGTTGGCCGGGCTGATGCCGAAGTCGCGCAGCAGGCTGGCCAGGTGGTAGGCGTTCAGGCCCTTGGTGCCGTACTCGGCCCACGGTGCCTCGGCGTCCTGGACGAGCGCGGCAAGCAGGTCCTGGCTCCGCAGAGCCTCCTTGTGACCCTCCTTGTCCGTGACCGGATGATCCCTCACAACCCGTGCGCCGAGGCGAAACTGCCCTCGGTACCCCGGAAGAAGGTCGTGCCGCTGGCCGTCGAGCAGGTGCGGACGCTGTCCGAGGAGATGCCCGCCCGCTACAAGGGCCTCGTGCTGCTCGGAGCGGCCACCGGGCTCCGCCCCGGCGAGCTCTTCGGTCTCCAGCTCCGGCACATGGACCTGCTGCACGCGACAGTCTCGGTCGAGCAGCAGATCCAGCAGACCGCCAAGCACGGCGTGTACGTCTGCCCGCCCAAGACCGCTCGTTCGCACCGCACGGTCCCGCTCCCCCGCATGGCGGTGGATGCGATGAAGGCCCACCTGCGGGACTTCCCCGCCGATGGGCCCGAGGGCTGGATCTTCACGGCGCCGCAAGGCGGACCCGTGGTCTACACGCACTTCATGGACGGGTCCTGGCGGCCCGCCTGCGCGAAGGCCGGCATACCGAAGGGCACCGGACCCCACGCCCTCCGGCACCACTACGCCAGCCTGCTGATCAAGCACGGCGAGTCCGTGAAGACGGTCTCCGAGCGTCTCGGCCACACCAACGCGGCCATGACGCTGAACATCTACACCCACCTGTGGCCCGACTCCGAGGAGCGGACCCGGGCCGCCGTCGACAAGGCGTACGCGGACCAGTCCGCCGACACCCAGTCACAGGTCGACGAAGCGGCGTAGCCGCTCCCCGCGCACTGACCGAAGTCAGCACACTGCGGACTCTGTGCGGACCACAAAGGCCGCCCAACCCGCTTCGTCGCAGGTCGGACGGCCTTTCGCCGAACGGATCAGACGTTGAAGCGGAACTCCACCACGTCCCCGTCCTGCATCACGTAGTCCTTGCCCTCCATGCGGGCCTTGCCCTTGGCGCGGGCCTCGGCGACGGAGCCGGTTTCGATCAGGTCCTCGAAGGAGATGATCTCCGCCTTGATGAAGCCCTTCTGGAAGTCGGTGTGGATCACACCGGCGGCCTCGGGGGCGGTGGCGCCCTTCTTGATCGTCCAGGCGCGGGCTTCCTTCGGGCCTGCCGTGAGGTAGGTCTGGAGGCCCAGGGTGTCGAAGCCGACGCGGCCGAGGGTGGCCAGGCCCGGCTCCTCCTGGCCCATGGACTGGAGGAGTTCCAGGGCCTCGTCGTCGTCGAGCTCGATCAGCTCGGACTCGATCTTGGCGTTGAGGAAGATCGCCTCGGCGGGGGCGACCAGGGCGCGCTGCTCGTTCTTGAAGTCCTCGTCGACCAGTTCGTCCTCGTCGACGTTGAAGACGTAGAGGAACGGCTTGGTGGTCAGGAGGTGCAGCTCGTGGAGGAGCTTGCCCTTCTCGGTGCCCGCGGTGATACCGGCGGCGAAGAGGGTCTGGCCGGACTCCAGGATCTTCTGGGCCTCCTCGACCGCGGCGAGGACGGCGACCTTCTCCTTCTGGAGGCGGGACTCCTTGGTCAGGCGCGGGACGGCCTTCTCCACGGACTGGAGGTCGGCGAGGATCAGCTCGGTGTTGATCGTCTCGATGTCGTCCTTGGGCGAGACCTTGCCGTCGACGTGGACGACGTTCTCGTCCTTGAAGGCGCGGATGACCTGGCAGATCGCGTCGGACTCGCGGATGTTCGCGAGGAACTTGTTGCCCAGGCCCTCGCCCTCCGAGGCGCCGCGGACGATGCCCGCGATGTCGACGAAGTCGACCGTGGCGGGGAGCAGCCGCTGGGAGCCGAAGATCTCGGCGAGCTTGTTCAGGCGCGGGTCCGGGACGCCGACGACGCCCACGTTCGGCTCGATCGTGGCGAACGGGTAGTTGGCCGCCAGCACGTCGTTCTTGGTCAGGGCGTTGAACAGGGTCGACTTGCCGACATTCGGCAGACCGACGATTCCGATCGTGAGCGACACGTTGGCGACTTCCTGAGGAGTGAGGCGGTGGGCGGAGAGCGGGGCCCTGGGTGGGCCGATTCTCCAGTTTACGGGCGGGGGCAAGCGGGTACCCACGGGTCCGGTCGGGGAGGGGTCCGGGCGGCCGGGCCGGTTCCCGTTCGGCCGTGTGGCATCGAACTCATCGTCCGGCTCGCCCAAAGGGCGTGTCCCGTACCCGCTTCACGGCGCCCGGCACCCTACGTTGTCCCGGTGGAGCAGCACAGGACACGTCCCCCGCAGCGCAGGCAGGCGCCTCAGTCACCTCAGCCGCCTCAGGCCCCGCTGTCCCCGCAGGGCACCATCGAGGAGGCCGCGACCGTCTACCGGGCGGTGCGCCCGCCGACGGGCCGGAGGCGTCCGGTGCCGCCCGTGGTGCTCGCGCTGCGCAGACTGCCCAATCCCCGGCTGACCGGTATCGGGGCCGGGCTGTTCGCCGCGGTCACCATGTTCGTCCTGGCCTGTCTGGACCTGGTGGCCCTGGACGGGTCGCCGGCGGTGTTCGGGGTGCTGTTCCTGCCGGTCTGCGCGCTGACCGCGCTCTGGGTCCGGCCTGCGGACCTGGTGACGGCGCCGATCATCGTTCCGATCGCGTTCGCCGTCGGGATCGTGCCGATCTCCGGGGGCTCCGGCGGGCTCGGCGGCCGGATCATGGCGGTCGTCACCGCGCTCGCCGTGCACGCCGGGTGGTTGTACGGCGGAACGCTCGTCGCCGGTGTCATCACGACGGTACGGAAGGTGCGGCAGATGCGTCAGCGCCGGCGCCGTACGGCGGTGGCCCCCCGGACCGCGGGGGCGGCGCGCGCCCCGCAGGGGGGTCCGCGCCGCCCGCGCCGGCGGGAGGACGCCTCGTAGGCCCTGCCTCAGGCAGCGCTCCCGGCCGCCATGGCCGCGCCCACGATCCCGGCGTTGTTCTGGAGTTCCGCGGGCACCATCTCGGCGCGTACGTGCTCGATCAGGGGCAGGAACTTGGCGGCCTTGCGGCTGACGCCGCCGCCGATGATGAAGAGGTCGGGCGAGAACAACATCTCCACGTGGGCCAGGTACTTCTGCAGCCGGTGCGCCCAGTGGTGCCAGCTGAGGTCCTCGTCCTCCTTGGCCTTGGTGGAGGCGTGCTTCTCCGCGTCGTGGCCGTTCAGCTCCAGGTGGCCGAGCTCGGTGTTGGGGACGAGGCCGCCGTCGACGAAGAGGGCGCTGCCGATGCCCGTACCGAGCGTCAGCATGATCACGGTGCCCTTGCGGTCGCGGCCGGCGCCGAAGGTCATCTCGGCGACGCCGGCCGCGTCCGCGTCGTTCAGCACGGTGACCGGGAGACCGAGCCGGTCACCGATCAGGGCGCGGGCGTCCATGTCGATCCAGCTCTTGTCGACGTTGGCGGCGGTACGGGTGACCCCGTCGGTGACGACGCCCGGGAAGGTGACGCCGACCGGGCCCGACCAGTCGAAGTGGCCGACGACCTCGGCCACGCACTCGACCACGTCCTTGGGGGTGGCCGGTCGCGGTGTCAGTACCTTGTGGCGCTCCTGCGCCAGGTCTCCGCGGGCCAGGTCCACGGGTGCGCCCTTGATCCCGGATCCGCCGATGTCCACGCCGAAGATCTGCATACGATCCACGGTACGGGCAGGCGGCCCCGCCCACTCCCCGGAACGGGATGCCGCCCTGCGGCGGGCGGCATCCGGGCGGCATCCGGGGCTACTGCTCCGTGAGGGCCGCGGCCTCGGCGCGCAGGTCGCGGCGGAGCTCCTTGGGCAGCGAGAAGGTGATGGACTCCTCGGCCGCCTTCACGATCTCCACGTCCTCGAAACCGCGCTCGGCCAGCCAGGCCAGGACCCCGTCGACCAGCACCTCGGGCACGGAGGCGCCGGAGGTGACGCCGACCGTGGAGACGCCGTCCAGCCACGCCTCGTCGATCTCCTCGGCGAAGTCGACCAGGTGGGCGTCGTTCGCCCCGGCGCCGAGGGCGACCTCGACCAGGCGGACCGAGTTGGAGGAGTTCTTGGAGCCGACGACGATCACCAGATCGGCGTCCTCACCCATCTGCTTCACCGCGATCTGGCGGTTCTGCGTGGCGTAGCAGATGTCGTCGCTGGGCGGCGAGACCAGGAGCGGGAACTTCTCCTTGAGGGCGCCGACCGTCTCCATCGTCTCGTCGACGGAGAGCGTGGTCTGGGAGAGCCAGACGACCTTGGAGGGGTCGCGGACCTCGACACCGGCGACGTCCTCGGGGCCGTCGACCAGCGTGATGTGGTCGGGGGCCTCGCCGGAGGTGCCGATGACCTCCTCGTGGCCCTCGTGGCCGATCAGCAGGATGTCGAAGTCCTCCTGGGCGAAGCGGACCGCTTCCTTGTGGACCTTGGTGACCAGCGGGCAGGTCGCGTCGATCGTGGCGAGCTTCCGCTCGGCGGCCTCCTGGTGCACGGTCGGCGCGACGCCGTGCGCGGAGAACATCACGATCGAGCCCTCGGGGACCTCCGCCGTCTCCTCGACGAAGATCGCGCCCTTCTTCTCCAGGGTCTGCACGACGTACTTGTTGTGGACGATCTCGTGGCGTACGTACACCGGGGCGCCGTACTGCTCCAGGGCCTTCTCCACGGCGATCACGGCGCGGTCCACGCCCGCGCAGTAGCCACGGGGGGCGGCGAGCAGGACGCGGCGGGAGGTCGTAGCAGTCATGCGGCCCATCGTACGGCCCGGTCGGCGGCGTCGGGATCGCGGAGGAGCGGGCCGGTGGTGAGACTGGGCCTTGATCCGTACCTGATCTGGGAGGTCCCATGCCGGACGCCGCCACCGGGGTCGACGACGGGGACTCGGGGGCGCACCAGGAGGCCGGGCGGCTGCGGCGGACACTCGGCTTCCGGGACCTGGTGGTCTACGGGCTGCTGTTCATCGCGCCGATGGCCCCGGTCGGGGTGTTCGGGACGCTGGACGCGAAGTCGGACGGCGCGGTCGCGCTGGTGTACGTCGCGGCGACGGTGGTGATGGCGTTCACGGCGTTCAGCTACGCGCAGATGGTGCGGGTGGCGCCGCTGGCCGGTTCGGTCTTCGCGTACGCGCGCAAGGGGCTCGGCGAGGGGCCGGGGTTCGTGGCCGGGTGGATGGCGATGCTCGACTACCTGCTGATCCCGGCGGTCGCGTACCTCTTCTCCGGGATCGCGCTGAACGCGCTGGTGCCGTCGGTGTCGCGGTGGGTGTGGACGGCGCTGGCCGTCGTCGTCACCACGCTGCTCAATCTGTGGGGGGTGCGGGCCGCCGCCCGGGTGGGGTTCGCGGTGCTCGCGATGGAGATCGTGGTGCTGGCGGTGTTCCTGGTGTCGGCGGTGGTGGTGCTCGTCCGGGACGGGGCGCAGCGAGGCTGGCTGTCGCCGTTCACGGGTGATTCCGGGTTCTCCATGGCGGCGGTGCTGGGGGCGGTGTCGGTGGCGGTCCTGTCGTACCTGGGGTTCGACGCCATCGCGACGTTCGCGGAGGAGGTGTCCGGGGGGTCGGCGAAGGTGGCGCGGGCGCTGCTGTTCTGCCTGGTGCTGACGGGGGTGCTGTTCGTGGCGCAGGCGTATCTGGCGGCGCTGCTGGAACCGATGACCTCGGCGGAACTGGCCGCCGATCCGGCCGCGCAGGGGTCGGCGTTCTACGACACGGTGGACGTGTCGGTCGGCGGCTGGCTGCACGATCTGGTGGCGGTGAGCAAGGCGATCGGGGCGGCGTTCGCGGCGCTGGCCGGGCAGGCGGCCGCGGGGCGGCTGCTGTTCGCGATGGCCCGGGAGCGGCGGCTGCCCCGGGTGCTGGCGAAGGTGGACGCGGGGTCCGGGGTGCCGCGGCTCGCGATCCTGCTGGCGGCGGTGGTGACGCTGGTCGCCGCGGTGTGGGCGGCCCGGCGGGCCGACGGGCTGGACCATCTGGTGTCGGTCGTCGACATCGGTGCGCTGACGGCGTTCGTGCTGCTGCACGCGTCGGTGGTCGGCTGGTTCGTCGTACGCCGGATGGCGGGGCCGCCGAGCTGGTGGCGGCATGTGCTGGTGCCGGTGGTGGGGGCGGGGGTGCTGATCGCGGTGATCGTGGAGGCGACCGGGAGCGCCCAGGTGGTGGGGGTGTGCTGGTTGGCGGTGGGGCTGGTGGTGCTGGCCGCGCAGCGGGGGCGACGGGCGGGGCGGTAGGGCACGCCCGGCGGCGCGGCGCGGTGACGCAGTCGCGCGGTGGTGCGGTGGCGGTCCGCCCGCGGCGCAGTGGCGCGGCGATGCCGCAGCGGTCCGGCGGCGCAGTCGCGCAGTGACGCAGTCGCGCGGTGGTGTGGAGGGCCGGTTGTCGGTGGGGGCGGTTACGCTCGCCCGCATGGCTCTCCACACGTCGGCGGAAGCTCCGCTGCCCGTAGGTGATGTGTCGCGGCTCATCGGCGGCTGGATCGACCGGCTCGGCACGGTCTGGGTCGAGGGGCAGATCACGCAGCTCTCGCGGCGGCCGGGCGCCGGGGTGGTCTTCCTGACGCTGCGCGACCCCTCGCAGGACATCTCGGTGAGCGTGACGTGCTTCCGTCAGGTCTTCGACCGGATCGCGGACGTGGTGTCGGAGGGGGCGCGGGTCGTCGTCCTGGCCAAGCCGGAGTGGTACGCGCCCCGGGGGCAGCTGTCGCTGCGGGCCACGGAGATACGGCCGGTCGGCATCGGCGAACTGCTGGTCCGCCTGGAGGCGCTGCGGAAGTCGCTGGCCGCCGAGGGGATCTTCGCGGCCGACCGGAAGAAGCCGCTGCCGTTCCTGCCGCAGCTGATCGGCCTGGTCTGCGGGCGGGCGTCGGCGGCCGAGCGGGACGTGCTGGAGAACGCCCGGCGGCGGTGGCCCGCGGTCCGCTTCGAGGTCCGCAACACGGCCGTGCAGGGGGTGCACGCGGTGAGCCAGGTGGTCCGGGCGGTGCGCGAGCTGGACGGGCTGGACGAGGTCGATGTGATCGTGGTGGCGCGCGGCGGCGGCAGCGTGGAGGACCTGCTGCCGTTCTCGGACGAGGAGCTGGTCCGGGCGGTGGCCGAGTGCCGTACGCCGGTGGTGTCGGCGATCGGCCACGAGCCCGACTCGCCGCTGCTGGACCTGGTGGCGGACGTCCGCGCCTCCACACCGACGGACGCGGCGAAGAAGGTCGTCCCGGACGTGGGCGAGGAGCTGGACCGGGTACGGCAGCTCCGCGAGCGGGCGCTGCGCTCGGTGCGCGGGCTGCTGGACCGCGAGGAGCGGGGCCTGGCGCACGCGCTGGCCCGGCCGTCGATGGAGCGTCCGCAGCGGATGGTGGACGAGCGCGCGGCGGAGATCGACGCGCTGGCCGGGCGCAGCCGCCGGGTGCTGGGCCATCTGCTGGACCGGGCGGATTCGGAGCTGGCCCACACCCGGGCGCGGGTGGTGGCCCTGTCCCCGGCGGCGACGCTGGAGCGGGGTTACGCGGTGCTCCAGCGGGCGGACGGCCATGTGGTGCGGGACCCCGAGGAGGCCGGGGAGCCCGGCGAGGTGCTCCGGGCGCGGGTCTCGGGCGGCGAGTTCGCCGTACGGGTGGGCGAGTGACGGATGGGCGAATGACGGCGGACCGGTCGGCGTACGGGCGAGTGACGAGGGACCGGTGCGCCGGTGCCCGCCGGGCGGAACGTGCCGGACAGCGGGCGGAACGTGCCGGACAACGGGCGGAACGTTCCGGACAAGCGGCAGAGGACCGAGACACGAGGTGGAGAAGATGACGGACGAGACGGCCGCGGAGGCCGGTGCCACCGGCACGCTCGGCTACGAGCAGGCCCGTGACGAGCTGATCGAGGTGGTGCGCCGCCTGGAGACGGGCGGTACGACGCTGGAGGAGTCGCTGGCGCTCTGGGAGCGCGGCGAGGAGCTGGCCCAGGTGTGCCGGCACTGGCTGGAGGGCGCCCGGGCCAAGCTGGACGCGGCCCTGGCGGGACCGGAGGCCGGGAGCCGGGAGGACGAGGAGCAAAGCGGCGGCAACGGCTGAATCCGCGCGGCTCCCTGTGGAGCGGGTCACCCCCACCCACGGTTTAGTTGAAAATTAACCTACCTCTCCGTTACGGTGGCCGAGTCGCTCGACCCCCGTGTACGTCCGGAAGGTAATACGCACGATGTCCCTCGCTCTTGACCCCACCGCCCAGGACCTCCTCTTCCGCGAGGCCCGCACCGCCAACACCTTCTCCGACGAGCCGGTGACGGACGAGCAGGTCCAGGCGATCTACGACCTGGTCAAGTTCGGGCCCACCGCATTCAACCAGTCGCCGCTGCGCGTCGTCCTGGTCCGCTCCGAGGACGCCCGCGCCCGCCTGGTGAGCCACATGGCCGAGGGCAACCAGGCCAAGACCTCGACCGCCCCGCTGGTCGCGATCCTGGCCACCGACAACGAGTTCCACGAGGAGCTCCCGGCCCTGCTGCCGCACTTCCCGCAGGCCAAGGACGCGTTCTTCTCCGAGCGCCCGGTCCGCGAGTCGTCCGCCGCGCTGAACGGCGCCCTGCAGGCCGCGTACTTCATCATCGGCGTCCGCGCCGCCGGCCTGGCCGCGGGCCCGATGACCGGCTTCGACGCCGCGGGCATCGAGAAGGAGTTCCTGGACGGCGACCACAGCCTGCTGATGGTCGTCAACATCGGCAAGCCGGGCGAGGACGCCTGGTTCCCGCGCCTGCCGCGCCTCTCCTACGACGAGGTCATCACGACCGTCTGAGCCGCCCCCCGGCCGCACGGCCGTCCGGGTGGTCGTCGACCGCCCGCAGCGCGACGAGGCCCCGGAGCGACGCACGCTCCGGGGCCTCGTCGCGTACGCCCGCGCGCCGCGCGGGCGGGAGCCGTCAGGAGGACGGGGAGGGCGTGGGGGACGGGGCGGCGGTCTTCAGCGCGGCGGCCATCTCCGCCAGCCGCTCCGTCGACGCCGAGCCCGTGACCACCGTGGTCGAGCCCTTGTCCTGGCGCACGAGGGCGTCGTACTTGTCGCCCTCCCAGTGCTGCCACGCCTCGCCCGCGACCTGGCGCGTACGGCCGGTGTCCGCGGCCTTCTGGCTGACCTCGGTGACGTACCGCTTCGCCGGGGAGGTGGACTGCTCCACGGCGACGTACTTGCCGTCCGGGTCGAGGAAGCCCAGGTGCCAGCTGTTGCCCGCCTTGCGGTCGTAGCTGACCGAGGTGGCCTTCCAGCCGCCGGTCAGCCCGTCCGGGGCGGCCACCGGGTACGGCGCCGCGCGCCGCGCCGTCAGGAGCTCCACCCGGTAGTCGACGGCCGGGACCGGATCGGCGTTCTTGTCCTGCGGAATGAAGATGTAGACACTGCCCGCGACGGCGGTGATGACCGCCATCGACAGGAACATGTCCCGCGCCGTCTGCTTGCCTCGCTTGCTAGCCACGGACCCATGGTCGCATTGCGCCCGGCGGACTCGAGCGGGGGGCGGCGGCCGACAACGAGCGCTCAAAAGTGACCCGGTCTGCTCATTTTGTCGACCTGACGATAGAGTCACAGCACCCTCTTCCGGTCGTCGCCGTACAGAAAGGTGCGCTCCGATGCCCGAGCATCATCTGCCGTCTCCGCTGGAGGTCTCCCCCGAGGCCCCCGACCGCAACCTCGCCCTGGAGCTGGTCAGGGTCACCGAGGCCGCCGCCATGGCGGCCGGGCGCTGGGTGGGCCGCGGCGACAAGATCGGCGCGGACGGCGCCGCCGTGAAGGCCATGCGGACCCTCGTCTCCACCGTCTCGATGAACGGCGTCGTCGTCATCGGCGAGGGCGAGAAGGACGAAGCCCCCATGCTGTTCAACGGCGAGCGCGTCGGCGACGGTACCGGCCCCGAGGTCGACATCGCCGTGGACCCGATCGACGGCACCACCCTGAACGCCAAGGGCATGCCGAACGCGATCGCCGTGCTGGCCGCCGCCGACCGCGGCGCCATGTTCGACCCCTCGGCCGTCTTCTACATGGACAAGCTGGTCACCGGCCCCGAGGCCGCCGACTTCGTCGACATCAACGCCCCCGTCTCGGTGAACATCCGCCGGGTCGCCCGGGCGAAGAACTCCGCCCCCGAGGACGTCACGGTCGTCGTGCTCGACCGCCCGCGCCACGAGGGCATCGTCAAGGAGATCCGCGAGACCGGCGCCCGCATCAAGTTCATCTCCGACGGCGACGTCGCGGGCTCGATCATGGCGGCCCGCGAGGGCACCGGCGTCGACCTGCTGATGGGCATCGGCGGCACGCCCGAGGGCATCATCTCGGCCTGCGCCATAAAGTGCCTCGGCGGCGTCATCCAGGGCAAGCTCTGGCCGAAGGACGAGGCCGAGCGGCAGCGCGCCCTGGACGCCGGGCACGACCTGGACCGGGTGCTGTCCACCAACGACCTGGTCAGCGGCGACAACGTGTTCTTCGCCGCGACCGGCATCACCGACGGCGAGCTGATGCGCGGGGTGCGGTACCGGGCGGAGACGGCCACCACCGAGTCCATCGTGATGCGCTCCAAGTCCGGCACGATTCGGCGGATCGACTCCACGCACCGGCTCTCGAAGCTGCGCGCCTACAGCGCCGTCGGCTTCGACCGCGCGCAGTAGGAGCCGCCCTCGAGGACGCCTCTCCGGAGCGGGTCCCCGGGCACGGCCACGCGAAGAGGCGCCCCCCGTGTGCGGTGGGGGCGCCTCTTCGCGTGGGTGGCCGCGCCACCGGGCCGTCGTCGGGCCGGTGCGCGCGGAGGCCGGACCGCGGCGGCGTGCGCGCGGCCCGGTCGGGCGGTCAGCCGGCCGCGGCGATCCGGCCCGTGGCCCCGGCCGACGCCGACGACGCCTTGAGCTCCATCTCGCGCCGTCTGCGCCGGGCGAGCACCACACGGCGCTCGGCGGCGGTGAGCCCGCCCCAGACCCCGTAGGGCTCCGGCTGTATGAGCGCGTGCTCCTGGCACTCGATCATCACGGGGCAGCGCGCGCAGACCCGCTTGGCGGACTCCTCACGCGCGAGTCTGGCGGCCGTCGGCTCCTTCGACGGGGCGAAGAACAGCCCGGCCTCGTCCCGGCGGCACACCGCCTCCGAGTGCCAGGGGCCGGCCTGGTCCTCCCGCGCGGGGGCGCGCTGGGCAGGCACGGCGGCTACCTGCAGGGGCTGATGCGGCAGTTGCAGCACGGTCCACTCCTGACGACGGCTTCGCGAGCGAGAGACGATGCAGCATTCCCTACCCCCTGTGCGCACGCCCATGCACTGAGTGGCGCCCCGCACCCGGGGTCGAATTGCGGCGCCCCGGGAATTGGCTTGTTCTCGAAGTTTGACGAAGGTTCGCAAACATTCGCGAAGATTCGCGGGGACCCACCGGAACCCATGGGGATTCACGGAGATTCACGCGGGTTCGAGAAGTCCCACGGAGGTCCGGAAGGCCCGCCCGGGAACGCCCTGGGCCCGCCGAAAGCCCTCGCGGGAGTTCGCCACGGCATTCCGGGACCGCCGGAAGAAGGCGGGGCGAACCCCCGGGGAGCCACCGAGAGCCGCCCGGCGCGCCCCCTCGTACCGTCGCGGACCAGCTCCGACGCGGATGCCGGTACGACCGGTCAGCCGAGGCGCTTGCGCAGCCGGTCCTGGAGATCCGCGATGAACTTGCCGCGCTTGGGCTTCGCCTCGACGCTGCCGAACACGGAATATCCGTTGATGACGACGACCGGCGCCTCGGGGTCGCCGGATTCCAGCGTGGCGACCTCGAAATTACCGAAGACGCCCGCACCACCGCCGCGCAGCGAGATGTTCTCGGGAACCCTGATGTCGACGCTCCCGAAGACGGACGTCGCATTGATGACCGTCAGTCTCTGACCGAAAAGTGCCTCGGTCAGATCGATCTCCACGCTGCCGAAGAGCGCGAAGGCGTTCGTCCGGGCGCCGACCCGCCAGCGGCCCTTGCGGGTCGATCCGCTGAAGATCGCCACCAGGTTGTCGGCCGGACCCTCGGGCCCCTGCGCCTCCTGCGTGCCGGGGGCGGCGGGCACGGCGGAGCGGACCGCGCCCGGGGCGCCCGGCAGGTCCCGCACCAGCGGTTCCAGTTCCCCGACGGTCTTGGCCCGGTAGACGGCGTCGACCCGCTCGGCGTGCTCGTCGGCGGTGAGCCGGCCCTCGGCCATGGCTTCCCGCAGGATGTCCGCGATCCGGTCCCGGTCCGCGTCGGAGGCACGGATGCCGACCGGCGCCACCGGCTGCTGAGGCTGCTTCTCTAGGTCCACCGGACCAGCCTACCCAAACGCGATAGATCGCGACTAGGGTGCGGGTCGCCCGGCGTGCCGGACCAGCCGTGTCCACCGCCCCGTCCGGCACACCCGCCACCCCGGACGCACGGGGCACATCCGGCGACTGAGCCTTACCTCACAGCTTCGCCCCGCCCGCGGCGCTCTACCCTGGTGGATGCGCTGCCCGAGGGAGGTCAGCCACCGTCTGCCGAGTGAGGAATGGCCGTAATGCCAGAGTTTGCGTACTCCGATCTGCTCCCGCTGGGAGAGGACACCACGCCGTACCGCCTGGTGACCTCCGAGGGTGTCTCCACCTTCGAGGCCGACGGCCGTACGTTCCTCAAGGTCGCCCCGGAGGCGCTGCGCACCCTGGCCGCCGAGGCCATGCACGACATCTCGCACTACCTGCGCCCCGCCCACCTGGCGCAGCTGCGGCGGATCGTGGACGACCCCGAGGCGTCGTCCAACGACAAGTTCGTCGCGCTCGACCTCCTGAAGAACGCGAACATCGCCGCGGCCGGCGTGCTGCCGATGTGCCAGGACACCGGCACCGCGATCGTGATGGGCAAGCGCGGCCAGAACGTGCTGACCGAGGGCGGTGACGAGGAGGCCCTGTCGCACGGCATCTTCGACGCGTACACCAAGCTCAACCTCCGCTACTCGCAGATGGCCCCGCTCACCATGTGGGAGGAGAAGAACACCGGCTCGAACCTCCCCGCGCAGATCGAGCTGTACGCCACCGACGGCGGCGCGTACAAGTTCCTCTTCATGGCGAAGGGCGGCGGCTCGGCCAACAAGTCGTTCCTCTTCCAGGAGACGAAGGCCGTACTGAACGAGGCCTCCATGATGAAGTTCCTGGAGGAGAAGATCCGTTCGCTGGGTACGGCCGCCTGCCCGCCGTACCACCTGGCGATCGTCGTCGGCGGTACGTCGGCCGAGTTCGCGCTGAAGACCGCGAAGTACGCCTCCGCGCACTACCTGGACGAGCTGCCCGCCGAGGGCTCCCCCACCGGTCACGGCTTCCGGGACAAGGAGCTGGAGGAGAAGGTCTTCGAGCTGACGCAGAAGATCGGCATCGGCGCCCAGTTCGGCGGCAAGTACTTCTGCCACGACGTGCGCGTGGTCCGGCTCCCCCGGCACGGCGCCTCGCTGCCGGTGGCGATCGCGGTGTCCTGCTCGGCGGACCGCCAGGCCGTCGCGAAGATCACCGCCGAGGGCGTCTTCCTGGAGCAGCTGGAGAAGGACCCGGCGCGCTTCCTGCCGGACACCACCGACGAGCACCTGGACGAGTCGGGCGACGTCGTGAAGATCGACCTCAACCGGCCGATGGACGAGGTGCTGGCCGAGCTGACCAAGTACCCGGTCAAGACCCGGCTCTCGCTGACCGGTCCGCTGGTCGTGGCCCGCGACATCGCGCACGCCAAGATCAAGGAGCGGCTGGACGCGGGCGAGGAGATGCCGCAGTACCTGAAGGACCACCCGGTCTACTACGCGGGCCCGGCGAAGACGCCCGAGGGGTACGCCTCCGGTTCCTTCGGCCCGACGACGGCGGGCCGGATGGACAGCTACGTCGCCCAGTTCCAGGCGGCGGGCGGCTCCAAGGTGATGCTGGCCAAGGGCAACCGGTCGAAGCAGGTCACCGACGCGTGCGACGCGCACGGCGGCTTCTACCTGGGCTCGATCGGCGGTCCGGCCGCGCGCCTCGCGCAGGACTGCATCAAGAAGGTCGAGGTCGTCGAGTACGAGGAGCTCGGCATGGAGGCGGTCTGGAAGATCGAGGTCGAGGACTTCCCCGCGTTCATCGTCGTCGACGACAAGGGCAACGACTTCTTCACCGAGCCCGCCCCGGCCCCGACGTTCACCAGCATCCCGGTCCGCGGCCCGGGCCTCGCCTGATCCGTACGCCGGTCGGCCCCCTGGTACGTGTTTGCGCGTACCAGGGGGCCTTCCCATGTCAATGCAATTGCCTTAGCGCCGCGGCCCACGTGACACCCCGACCAGCGGGGTGTCGATCCTGATCTGCTTGGATGCGCGGGTGACTGACCAGACCCTGTCCTCGTGCCCTTGTGTGCTGTGCGATCCCGCCGCCTCGGCGACCCTCCCGGCTCGTCGGCAGCAGGAGAAGTACTGGTCCCGAGAGATGGCGAACGTCCGTGAGCATGGCTGGCACGTCGTGGGTGTCGGCGGTGGGGACATCCCGGACTGGTCCTTCACCGTTGGCCTGTGGCATTCCTATCGGATCCCAGAGGTCGCCATGTTCGGTCTGGAGCTTCAAGGGCTGATGCACTGGGTCAATGCCGGGGCCGCCGAGCTGCGTGATGGGGCTGCGACAGAGCCCGGCACGCTGCTCTCAGGTGTCATCGAGGGGTACGAGATCCAGGTCCAACCGGTGGACGTCAGCTGGCACCGTCCTCTGCTGGGCACGGCTGTCGGCTTCTATTGCCGAGCCACGGTCCCCGTCGTCCAGCTCGTCTGGCCCGACCGGGATCACCGCTGGCCGTCGGACGAGCAGGCCAACCCGGGCTGCCGCGCGCAGCCCAGTTTGTGGCTTCCGGTCGACGAGCACCCGACCGGCGTCTGGACCGAGGAGGCAGCCGAGCAGTGAGCGGATGCAAGCGGACGGGGCGGGCGTAGGTGCCTACTGCGGTGACGGGGCTCGGTTTCCCCTGAGCACCGGTCTTCCGGCTCGACGGTTGCTCTTCGGCTTCGTGGTCTGGTTGTGGGCCCAGCGGCCGGGCTGGACCGTGTCCCGTCTGGCCCGGGTCCTCAGGACGGGCCAGCGGTTCGGCTTCTTGATCGCGCGTGGGCAGTCCCGGCTGCGCCGGGCCGGCAGGAGGCGTGCACGTGCCTCCCACCCGGCCTCGGTGAAGGAGCGGGTGAGTTTGGTGGCGGTCGCTCCGAGCTGGGACGGGATGCTGCGGCGGACGATGCGTACGCACTTCAAGTAGGAGACACGGTCGGTGTCCACGGCCGGCCGGGCAAGTGCGGCTGTGTGGGCGAACTGGCGGATCGCGTGGTGGACCGCGAGGTAGGCCCACAGTTCCTGCCGGACGCCCTCCGGTGTCCGCGTCCTGATCGGGCCGCCTGGCCCGAGGTGGTTCTTGATCTCGTCGAAGGCGAGCTCGATCTCCCAGCGTTCCCGGTAGAGCGCGACCAGCTCAGCGGCCGGGTACTGCTCGGGTCCAGCAGCGTCGTGCCCAGGTAGGCGACCTTGTCGCCCTTGGCGAAGGTGATGACCCGGTAGATCACGTGCTTGGGCAGCGTTCGGCCTTCTCGCGCGGCTCGGAGCCGGACGTCCTTTCCCGGTCGCGCCAGCGACAGATACGAGCCATCCGGAAGTTGTTCCTGGGCGGTGCCGAGATGGTTGGACTGGAGCCTGAGCAGCAGATCCGCGCCCGCTGCGGTGAAGACGTGGGCGAACTCGACCGACCAGAAGCCGCGGTCGGCGATGACCAGGTCACCGGGACCGGTGGAGCCGGCCAGCGGGTAGGCGAGGCTGCGTTCTCCGTCGCGGTAGCCGCCGAGGCGGGCGTCGAGGACGCCGTGCGTTCCGATCTCGGCGAGGACCACCGCCCTGACCTGGGGGAAGCCGAAAGGGACGCCGCCGGTGGTGGAGGGGCCGTCGAAGGTGTCGCCGTTGCTCGTCGAATCCGGAAGATCGAACTGGGTGCCGTCCAGGGCGAGGAGCCGCAGTCCCCGCCACCACGCGCCGGGCGTGGCCGGGGTGGCGAGCGGGCCGGCCACTTGGCGGAACACGGTCTCCAGCACGTCCTCGCCGAGGCGGGCGCGGGCCCGGCACAACGACGACCGGTTCACCCGCGTGAGGGCCCGGCTGCCCGGGATGCCGCTGGTCAGCACCCGCAGCACCTCCTCGTACGACTCCCGGGCGAACAGACACAGCGCCAGGACGAAGTACACGACCAGCCGCGCCGGAAGGAGGCGGCGCCGCTGCTCGGCCCGGCCGTGCTTGGCTATCGCCGCGTCGACCAGCTCAGCGGTGAACACCTTCGTCAGGATCCCGATCCGCACCCGCTGCCCTGCGCCCCACCCCGTCACACGCGGGGCAACGATCCCCGCGACCCAAAGGCAACTGCATTGGCCTTCCCATGTCCCCGGGCAGGTTCCAGGAGGCGCGCGGCGGGCGCGCCGTAGCCGCTCCGCGCGCCCGGAGCCGCCCCCGGCCGGGGTGGAGCGGCGACCGGGCCGTACAGCGTTATCCGGCCAATTCCGCGGAGGTCGTCGCGGTGCCGGACGCCCCTCGTGTCCGGCCGGGTGGTGCCGGTGGGCCGCCGTGCGCACGGAGCCCGGCGGATCCCCGCGGTGGACCGGCACCACCGCTTTCCCGCACCGGCGTGCGCGACGGACTTGCGCCGCACCGAGCCGCTTTGGTGGGTTGTCCGGCGATCCCGAAGCGCTCCCACCGCCTCCGGGCGCCACCCGTACCGCACCGCCCCCGGCGGCCTCGCGCGGTACACCCTCCCCTCGCCACGTCGAACACCGGAAAGGCGGACGCCGCATGACGCCGCTTCCCCACCGCAGTCACAGCGACGACCTGCTGGACTTCATCGGTGCCAGCCCGTCCCCGTACCACGCGGTGGCCAGTGCCGCCCGGCGTCTGGAGAAGGCCGGGTTCCGCGAACTGCGCGGCACGGACGACTGGACGGGCACGACCGGCGGCGCCTTCCACATCCGCGACGGCGCGCTGATCGCCTGGTACGTCCCCGAGGGCGCCCCGGCGCACACCCCGTTCCGGATCGTCGGCTCGCACACCGACTCCCCGAACCTGCGGGTCAAGCCCGTCCCGGACACCGGTGGCGCGGGCTGGCGGCAGGTGGGCGTGGAGATCTACGGCGGTGTCCCGCTGAACACCTGGCTCGACCGCGACCTCGGCATCTCCGGGCGGCTCGCGCTGCGCGGGGAGGGCGGGGCGGTGGAGACCCGGCTCGTCCGGATCGACGAGCCGCTGTTCCGGGTGCCGCAGCTCGCCATCCATCTGGACCACTCGGTCAACGACGGGCTGGCGCTGGACCCGCAGCGCCACCTCGCCCCGGTGTGGTCGCTCGGCACGGCCGAGAGGGGCGCGCTGATCCGCCGAGTGGCGGCGGCCGCCGGGGCGGAGCCCGGCCGGGTGCTCGGCTGGGACCTGATGCTGCACGACGTCCAGCCGCCCGGGTACCTGGGCGCGGAACGGGAGTTCGTGGTGGCGTCGCGGCTGGACAACCTGGTCTCCGTGCACGCCGGGGTGGTGGCCCTGACGGCCGCGGCGGACGCCGTCGACGCGCCGGTGTGCGTTCCCGTCCTGGCCGCCTTCGACCACGAGGAGGTCGGCAGCGGTTCGGCGACCGGGGCGCACGGGCCGCTCCTGGAGCGGGTGCTGAGCCGCTCGGTGACCGCCCGGGGCGGCTCCCCGGAGGACTGGTCCCGGGCCCTTTCCGGCTCCTTCTGCGTCTCCGCCGACATGTCCCACGCGGTGCACCCGAACTACGCGGAGCGGCACGACCCGGAGCACCGTCCGCTGCCCAACGGCGGCCCCTCCCTGAAGGTCAACGTCAACCAGCGGTACGCGACCGACGGCACCGGCATGGCGGTGTTCGCCTCGGCCTGCGAGCGGGCGGGCGTGCCGTGGCAGCCGTTCGTCTCCAACAACGCGATGCCGTGCGGTACGTCGATCGGCCCGATCACCGCGGCCCGGCTCGGGGTGCCGACGGTCGACGTGGGGGTGCCGGGGCTCTCCATGCACTCGGCCCGTGAGCTGTGCGGGGCGGCGGACCCGGGCCACTTGGCGGCCGCGCTGGGCGCGTTCGTCACCTCCGGCTGAGGCCCGGACGCCCGGAGGGGCGGGGCGGCTCCCCGGCCGCCCTGCCCCTCCGTCGTGCGTCCTCGTGCGCTTACGCGAACCGCTGCTGCGCGCCCCCGTCGCAGGGCTGGAGCCTCAGCGGGTCCTTGGCTCCGGCCAGCGTCAGGCAGAGCCCCGTGGAGGCCGCCGGGCGCAGGGTGGCCCCGTTCTTGACGAACTGCTGGTTGGCTGCGCCGGAGCAGTTGTACAGGATGAGCGTGGCTCCGGCCTTGTAGTCGGCGCCCGGCACGTCCAGGCACCGGTCGTGGCTCAGCTCCGTGCGCAGGTTCTTCGTGCCGGAGTCGTACCACCAGCCCTGGTTGCGGCCGCCGTGGCAGTCCCAGCCGCCGACCTTGGTGTCGTTGCGGGTGACCGAGGCGGGGGCGTCCAGGCAGGTGCCGGTGGCCTCGTTCTTCACGGGCTTGAACAGGTCGTCCCAGGCCCCGGCCTGGAGGACCGGCTTCCCGGTGCTGGCCGGGTCGGCGCAGCTCGCCTCGCGCAGGCCGGAGTTGTAGACCTGGGTGAGGCAGGACGCGAACGCGCCGTGGCCCCGCTCGTTCGGGTGGTAGGACTGCCGCAGCGAGTTGGAGTCCGGCGGGAAGTGGCCGAGGTCGATGTAGAGGCCGCGGGCGAAGGTGTCCTCGCTGCACACCTCGTGCCCGTGGAAGAGCCGGGAGTTGTCGAGGTAGACGGCGCCGGTGTCCGCGGCGGCCTTGCGCATACCGCGTTCGAAGGTCGGGACGGCGACGTTGCGGCCCCAGGCGGCGTCGGAGTCGTATCCGGCGCAGCCGCCGGGGAGCTTGCCGGGGAAGGCGGGGTTGTCGTAGAAGTCCGGGCCGATCGGGCTCGGGTAGCCCATGACCACGAGCTTGTAGTCACCGGAGGCGTACCCCGCGTCGGACATGACGGTCTTCAGGTCGCGCACGGTCTTCTCGACCTTGGGGACGAGTCCGTCGACGCGCGCCTGCCAGCCGCCGTCGTACTTCGGCTCGCAGGTGCCCTGGGAGAGCACCCAGCGGGTGACGCAGTCGGTCATGACCGGCCCGAACTGGAGGTCGTCGTTGGCGCCCGCGACCAGCACGATCATCTTGATCCGGGTGTTGCGCGCCTTGATCGCGAGGTTGTCGCTCTGCACCAGCTCGTCGGCGTACTGCTTGGAGCCGCCGATCACGATGTTGCCGGTGTACGCGCCGGAGCAGGAGACGTTGTACGTGACGTCCGCCGGGATGCCGGTGCGGTGGATCGCGGAGTCGGGCGAGCGGTGGCACCAGTTGTCGGGGCCGTTGGTGCCGGCCTCGTAGTTGCCGACGCCCTCGCCGGAGATCTCGCTGTCGCCGAGCGAGATCAGCCCGGTCTTGCGCTGGGCCATCGGCCGTTCGGCGGAGTCGCCGTACAGCTTGGTGGCCTCGGCGGCGCGGATCGCCTCCAGTTCGGGCGGGAGGGGGGTGGACGCGGTGGTGCGGGCGGTGGCCCCGTCCGCCGCGTTCGCCGCCGGGCCGGTGGCGAAGGCCGTGCCGCCGAGCGCCGCCGCGATGGCCGCGGCGGCCGCGACCGTACAGCGGAGTCTGTGCCTGGTGTGCCTCATGGTGCCTCCCCGGGTTGTGGTTACCCCCGGTATTTACTGGCCGGTAGCTGTCTTGGGAATAGAAAGAACAAGACAAGTGCTCAACTTTTTCAGGAGGTTCAAGGAGATGAACGAGATGAACGGGTCGTCGACCGGCTCCGCGTCCCCCGGCGACGGGGCGGATTTCCGCGTCGAGCACGACTCGATGGGCGAGGTCAGGGTGCCCGCGGCCGCCAAGTGGCGCGCCCAGACCCAGCGCGCGGTGGAGAACTTCCCGATCTCCGGTCAGCGCCTGGAGCGGGCCCACATCGAGGCGCTGGCCCGGATCAAGGCCGCCGCCGCGAAGGTGAACGCGGAACTGGGGGTGGTGGACCCGGAGACCGCCGCGGCCATCGAATCGGCCGCCGCCGAGGTCGCCGAGGGCCGCTGGGACGAGCACTTCCCGGTCGACGTCTTCCAGACCGGCTCGGGCACCTCGTCCAACATGAACACCAACGAGGTGCTGGCCACCCTCGCCACCGAACGGCTGGGCCGCGAGGTCCACCCCAACGACCACGTCAACGCCTCGCAGTCGTCCAACGACGTCTTCCCCTCCTCCATCCACATCGCGGCCACGGCGGCCGTCACCCGCGAGCTGATCCCGGCGCTGGATCACCTGGCTTCCTCCCTCGAACGGAAGTCCAGCGAGTTCGCCCCGGTGGTCAAGGCGGGGCGCACCCATCTGATGGACGCCACGCCCGTGACGCTCGGCCAGGAGTTCGGCGGCTACGCGGCGCAGATCCGGTACGGGGTCGAGCGGCTGCGCGCCTCGCTCCCCCGCCTCGCCGAACTGCCGCTGGGCGGCACGGCCGTCGGCACCGGCATCAACACGCCGCCCGGCTTCTCCGCCGCCGTCATCTCCGAGGTGGCCCGCGCCACCGGGCTGCCGCTGACCGAGGCCCGCAACCACTTCGAGGCACAGGGCGCGCGGGACGGCCTGGTCGAGACCTCGGGCCAGCTCCGCACGATCGCCGGCTCGCTCACCAAGATCGCCAACGATCTGCGCTGGATGTCCTCCGGCCCGCGCACCGGCCTCGCCGAGATCAACCTGCCCGACCTCCAGCCCGGCTCCTCGATCATGCCGGGCAAGGTCAACCCGGTCGTCCCGGAGGCCGTGCTGATGGTGGCCGCCCAGGTGACGGGGAACGACGCGACGGTCGCCGCCGCCGGCGCGGCGGGCAACTTCGAGCTGAACGTGATGCTCCCGGTCATCGCCAAGAACCTGCTGGAGTCGGTGCGCCTGCTGGCCAACGCCTCCCGCCTGCTGGCCGACCGCACCGTCGACGGCATCACCGCCAACCCCGAACGGGCCCGCGAGTACGCCGAGTCCTCCCCCTCCGTCGTCACCCCGCTGAACAAGTACATCGGCTACGAGGAGGCCGCGAAGGTCGCCAAGAAGTCCCTCGCCCAGCGCCGCACCATCCGCGAGGTGGTCCTGGAGTCCGGCTACGTCGACCGGGGCGACCTCACCCTGGAACAGCTCGACGAGGCCCTCGACGTCCTGCGCATGACCCGGCCGTGACCCGCACCGCTGCCCGGGCGGGCCGGGCAGCCCTAAGATCCGGCCATGGCAGGTACCGGAGAGAGTGAGCGCTGGGCGCCGGGCGAGCAGATCCTGTGGCGCTACCGCCGCAACGGCGCGTCGGTGGAGGGCGGTGCGCCGGGGCGGTGGGGCGGGGACATCCACATCTGCCGTCCGGTCACCGTGGTGCAGGACACCCCCGAACTGCTGGCGGTCTGGGTGGCGCCGGGCACCGAGTGCGTGAAGCCGGTGCTGGCGGACGGGCGGGACGTGCACGCCGAACCGCTCGCCACCCGCTACACCGCCCCGCGCACCACGGCCCGCTCGCCCTGGCTGGGCAACGGGGTGCTGAAGCTGGCCCGGCCCGGGGACCCCTGGTCGGTCTGGCTGTTCTGGGAGCCGGCCTGGCGGTTCCGGAGCTGGTACGTGAACCTGGAGGAGCCGCACACCCGTTGGCAGGGCGGCGTCGACTCCGAGGATCATTTTCTCGACATCTCCGTCTACCCGGACCACAGCTGGGTCTGGCGCGACGAGGACGAGTTCGCCATGGCGCAGCGGGCCGGACTGATGGCTCCCGAGACGGCGCGCCGGGTGCGTGAGGCGGGGCGGGCGGCCGTCCGGCTGATCGAGGGCTGGGGCGCCCCGTTCCGGGACGGCTGGGAGCGCTGGCGACCCGATCCACAATGGCGGGTTCCCGCACTGCCGGATGACTGGGACCGCACCCCTTCGGCCATGCCGTCGTGAGACCCTTGGTGCATCCCGAGGGGGCAAACGTAGGATCGTCCTCCGGGGAGCCGCACCGCTCCGACCGGGAGGCGCGGCACCGCACCTGACCACAAGTCACCGCACGAGCACCACGCACTGCATGAGCTGTGAGCTGTACGAGCCGCATCAGGCGTACGCATCGTATGAACCACTTCGAGGGGGTGGAGACGTGCTCACCGTTGCCCGCCCCGTCGCCGGAAACGTTGTCACCGGGCCGTTCCGCGGGCGTCAGGTTTCAGCCCCTCGTCCCGGGGCATCCGGTGACAGCCGTTGTTATCGCCGCTCCCGCGGGGGCACAGTAACGCCCCAGCAGGCGACCGCCTCGTACAACCGGCCCGGACGGACGGAACCCCAAGCGTGACGGAGCACCCCACCTCCCACGAAGGCCGGCAGCCCCTGGCAGCCCGGTCGCAGGAACGCACCCGGCCGCGGCAGCAGGACGCCGCGCCGGCCGCCTCCCCTGCCACCGCGGCGATCCCTGCCCCCGCTCCGGCGCCCGGCCCCGCCCCCGCGGGGCTCGACCCGCAGGCCGCGGTCCGTCGTGAGGGCGACCGGCTGCGGTTCGTCGGCGCGGCCACCCGGCGGATCGCCCGCGGCATAGACCTGGACGAGATCGTGCTGGGCCTGTGCCGGGCCAGTGTGCCGACGTTCTCCGACGCCATACTCGTCTACCTCCGCGACCCGCTCCCGGTCGGCGACGAGCGGCCGGTCGCGCCGTTCGTGCTGCGGCTGCGCCGCTCCGACCGGCTGCGGCTGAGCGACGAGGAGACCGAGGGCCCGGCGGAGACCGAGCGGCTGCGGCTGCCGGTGATCGATCCGCACGGCGACCTGACCCCCGCCGCCGAGCTGTGCGAGGTCCGCTCCGGCGGGGCGCTGGCCGAGGTGCTGCGCGGGGTGCGGCCGGTCTTCGGGGACTCCGCGGCGGCCCGCGCCGCCCTGCCCGAGCTGCTCGGCGCGGGCCGGACCGTACCGACCGGGCACCGCGCCATCCTGGCCCCGCTGCGCGGCCGGCGGCGGGTGATCGGCGCCGCCGTCTTCCTGCGCGGCACGGAGCGGCCGGCCTTCGAGGCGAACGACCTGCTGGTCGCCGCCCAGCTCGCGACGCACACCGCGCTCGGCATCGACAAGGCCGTGCTGTACGGGCGCGAGGCGTACATCGCGGACGAGCTCCAGCGCACGATGCTCCCCGACTCGCTGCCGCAGCCCACCGGCGTCCGGCTCGCCTCCCGCTACCTCCCGGCCGCCGAGACGGCCCGGGTCGGCGGTGACTGGTACGACGCGATCCCGCTCCCCGGGAGCCGGGTCGCCCTGGTGGTGGGCGACGTCATGGGCCACTCCATGACCTCCGCCGCGATCATGGGCCAGCTGCGCACCACCGCGCAGACCCTCGCCGGGCTCGACCTGCCGCCCCAGGAGGTGCTGCACCACCTCGACGAGCAGGCGCAGCGGCTCGGCAGCGACCGCATGGCGACCTGCCTGTACGCGGTGTACGACCCCGTCACGCACCGGATCACCGTCGCCAACGCGGGCCATCCGCCGCCGGTCCTGCTCCACCTGGGCGGCCGTGCGGAGGTGCTGCGGGTGCCGGCCGGTGCGCCGATCGGGGTCGGCGGGGTGGACTTCGAGGCGGTCGAGCTGGACGCGCCCGCCGGGGCGACGCTGCTGCTGTACACGGACGGGCTGGTGGAGTCCCGGCTGCGGGACGTGTGGACGGGGATCGAGCTGCTGCGCGAGCGGCTGGCCGCCACCGCCCGGCTCACCGGCCCGGACCACTCGCCGCCGCTGGAGGCGCTCTGCGACGACGTGCTGGACATGCTCGGCCCGGGCGACCGGGACGACGACATCGCGCTGCTGGCCGCCCGGTTCGACGGGATCGCGCCGAGCGACGTCGCGTACTGGCACCTGGATCCGGAGGAGACCGCGCCGGGGCGGGCCCGCCGACTGGCCCGGCGGGCGCTGAGCCGGTGGGGGCTGGACGATCTGTCCGACGCGGTGGAGCTGCTGGTCAGCGAGGTGGTCACCAACGCGGTCCGGTACGCGGAGCGGCCGGTGACGCTGCGGCTGCTGCGTACCGACATCCTGCGCTGCGAGGTCGGCGACGACTCCCCGCAGCTGCCCCGGCAGCGCCGGGCACGGGACATGGACGAGGGCGGCCGGGGCCTGTTCCTGGTGAACCGGCTGGCCAGGCGGTGGGGGGCGACGCGGCTCTCGACCGGCAAGGTGGTCTGGTTCGAGATGCCGCCGCGCGGGCAGTAGTGGCGTCGCTCTCCGTTCGGGTACGCCGTATCGCCCTGTACGGAGAGCGACGAAATGTTGCCGACCTCCTGTCGGCGGGTTTCACTCGGTCGTGACGAGACGGCCTGGCCGAAACCCCCACCGACGGGAGGACGCTCGTGTCCGAGGAACCCACCACCACCAAGACCCCGAACACCGCGTACACCACCAACAACGCCGGAATCCCGGTGGAGAGCGACGAGCACTCGCTCACCGTCGGGGCCGACGGGCCGATCCTGCTCCAGGACCACTACCTCATCGAGAAGATGGCCCAGTTCAACCGTGAACGGGTCCCCGAGCGGGTGGTCCATGCCAAGGGATCGGGGGCGTACGGCCATTTCAGGGTGACCAACGACATCAGCCAGTTCACCAAGGCCGACCTGTTCCAGCCGGGCAAGGAGACCGCCATGCTGGCGCGGTTCTCCACGGTCGCCGGTGAGCAGGGCTCGCCCGACACCTGGCGCGACCCGCGCGGCTTCGCGCTGAAGTTCTACACCGAGCGGGGCAACTACGACATGGTCGGCAACAACACGCCGGTCTTCTTCGTACGGGACCCGATGAAGTTCCAGGACTTCATCCGCTCGCAGAAGCGCCGCCCGGACAACGCGGTGCGCGACCACGACATGCAGTGGGACTTCTGGACGCTCTCCCCGGAGTCCGCGCACATGGTGACGTGGCTGATGGGCGACCGGGGCATCCCGAAGACCTACCGCCACATGAACGGCTACAGCTCGCACACCTACATGTGGGTCAACGCTGGCGGCGAGCGGTTCTGGGTGAAGTACCGCTTCAAGACCGACCAGGGCATCGACTACTACCCGCAGGCCGAGGCCGACCGGATGGCCGGGATCGACGGGGACGTCCACCGCCGCGACCTGTACGAGGCGATCGAGCGCGGGGACCACCCGAGCTGGACGCTGTACGTGCAGGTGATGCCGTTCGACGACGCGCCGGACTACCGGTTCAACCCGTTCGACCTCACGAAGGTGTGGCCGCACGCGGACTACCCGGAGATCGAGGTCGGGCGGATGACGCTCGACGAGAACCCGGAGGACTTCTTCGTCCACATCGAGCAGGCGTCCTTCGAGCCGTCGAACCTGGTGCCCGGGATCGGTCCGTCGCCGGACAAGATGCTGCTCGGCCGGCTCTTCTCGTACCCGGACACCCACCGGTACCGGATCGGCCCGAACTACGCGCAGCTGCCCCCGAACCGCCCGCGCTTCGGCCGCAACTCGTACGCGAAGGACGGCCCGATGCGGTACGAGCCGAGCCGTACGGGGGCGGTCTACGCGCCGAACTCGTACGGCGGTCCGGCCGCGGACACCGCGCGTTTCGGTGATCCCGCGGGCTGGGCGACGGCGGGCGAGATGGTCCACGAGGCGTACAAGCTGCACAGCGAGGACGACGACTGGGGCCAGCCGGGCACGCTGGTGCGCGAGGTCATGGACGACGCCCAGCGCGAGCGGCTGGTGGGGAACATTTCCGGCCATCTGCTGGACGGGGTGAGCCGCCCGGTCCTGGAGCGGGCGCTGCAGTACTGGCGGAACGTCGACAAGGACCTCGGCGACCGGGTCGCCAAGAAGGTCGACGGCGGCTGATCGCAGCCCACGAGGAAGGGGTGAGGGGCGGTGCCGGATTCCGGCACCGCCCCTCACCCCTTGCTCACTGGTTGCCCGCCGGGGCGTTGTTCCCGCCCGCCTGGCCGGGGCGCCCGTTGTCCAGCCCGTCGCCCGGCAGCTCCGGGGACTGGCTCGGCGGCGGCACCTCCGGGGACTGGCTGGGCGGCACCTCGGGCGACTGGCTCGGCGGGACCTCGGGCGACTGGCTCGTGTCCTGCGAGGGGGCGTCCGGCGACTTGCTCGGGGACGTGTCGGTGCTCGCGGACTGCGAGGGCGACATCGACGGCGAGGACGGCACGGTGGACTCGCCGCGCTCGACGTCCTCCAGGTCGAACCGGGCGGTGGAGCCGCCGCCCAGCGCACCGAGCGTGTAGTCCGCCCAGATCTGCGCGGGGAAGCCGCCGCCGTTGGCCCGGCCGGAGTTGGCGGTGCCGGTCAGGCTGACCTGGGAGCCGCCCTTGGGCGACTCGCCGAAGAGCGCGACGACGGTGGTCAGCTCGGGGGTGTACGCGGCGAACCAGGCCGACTTGTTGTTCTCGGAGGTACCCGTCTTGCCCGCCGCGTCGTAGGCGCTGGTGTTGGCGGCCTTGCCGGAGCCGGCGTCCACGACCCCGGTCAGCACGGAGGTCACCGTGTCGGCGGACTTGCGGCTGATCACCTGCTTGCCGATGCCCTCGACCGGCTCGACGGTCCGGTCGCGGTGCTGGGCGGACTTCACGATGAAGGGGGTGACCTTCTTGCCGTGGTTGTCGAGCGTGGCGTACGCGCCCGCCATGTCCCAGGTCGAGGCGTTCATCGTGCCGAGCGTGATGGCGGGGCGCTCGGGGAAGTTCTTGTCGGGCAGGCCGAGGGAGAGCGCGGTCTTCTTCACCTGGGCCGGGCCGACGTCGACGACCATCTGCGCGAAGGCGGAGTTGATCGAGGCGTTCATCGCCTTCTGCACGGTGACGGAGCCGTAGCTCTGGTCGTCCTCGTTCTCCGGGGCGAAGGGGGTGTCGCTGCCGACGACGGGCCGCTTGCTGGTGCCGTCGTAGCGGGTGTTGACGCCGATCAGGTCGCCGTCCTGGGTCTTGGACTCGTTCTCCAGCGCGGAGGCGAACACCAGCGGCTTGAAGGTGGAGGCGGGCTGGAAGTCCCGGCGGGTGGCGTTCGAGACGTAGTGCTTGACGTAGTCCACCCCGCCGTACAGCGCGACGACGGCACCGGTCTTCGGGTTGACGGACGTGGCGCCCGCCTGGACGGTCGCGTCGACCTTGTTGCCCTTGCGGTCGAGCTTGGACTCCAGCTGGCGGTCGACGGACTCCTCCAGCTGCTTCTGCCGCTTCTTGTCGATGTTGAGCGTGAAGGTCCAGCCGCCGGCCTGCCGCATCTCGTCGGTGACGCCCTGCTCGCGCAGCTCCGCGTTGGCGGCCTCGACGAGGTAGCCGGTCTGGCCCTCCATCCCGGGGGCGGGCTTGGCCTTCTGCGGGACCGGGAACTTCTGCTTGTCCCGCTCGGCCTGGGAGAGCCACTTCATCTCGACCATGTTGTCGAGGGTGTAGGCCCAGCGGTCCTTGACCAGCTTCCGGCCGGTCTCGCTGGCCGTCTGCCAGTCGTACTGGCTGGGGGCCTGGAGCACGGAGGCGAGGTAGGCGCCCTGGGAGACGGTGAGGTCCTTGGCGTCGACCCCGTAGTACGCCTGCGCGGCGGCCTGGATGCCGCTGGCGCCCCGCCCGTAGTAGGCGGTGTTGATGTACCCGGCGAGGATGTACTCCTTGCTCTTCTTGCTGTCGACCTTGAGCGAGATCACCAGTTCCTTGAGCTTCCGGCTGATCGTCGGGTCCTGCGTCAGGTAGTAGTTCTTCACGTACTGCTGGGTGATGGTCGAACCACCCTGCTTGCCCTTGCCGCTGAGCGTGTTGAGCAGACCGCGCGCGGTGCCCTTCAGGTCGATGCCCTTGTCGTCGTAGAACGTCTTGTTCTCGGCCGCGACGAAGGTGTGCTGGACCGCCTTGGGCACCACGGCCAGGTCGACGATCTGGCGGTTGACGCCGTCGCCGGTCCTGGCCAGCAGCGATCCGTCGCTGTACTGGTAGACGTTGCTCTGCCGCTCGGCCAGGGCGTTGGCCTTCGGGATGTCCACGTAGAGGTAGAGGGCGACGAAGGCACCCATGCCCAGCAGGCAGAACCCGAAGAAGGCGCCCAGCATCTTCCGCCAGGTGAAGAGTCTGCGTATGCCGCCGCTCTTCGCAGCCCTTCGTTGGGCTCGCCGCGCATCCGCTCGACCCATCGCTGTTTCGCTCCTGTTTCTCTGCTCGACCCGCTCAGCTCAGCTCAGCCCAGCCAGCTAACACCTTCGGCAAGGACGAAAAGCAAGAGATGCGGTCTTTTGCGGACGTGACAATCAGCACCTACTCCCATGGGAACCGACTCCCGAGAGGCGTCCAAGGTTGCCATCCGGGGTAATGTGTAATCACATTGCTAGCAGCGGGCAGGCCGACTGCTCGTTCTCGAAACGGGGGGACCCCATGACCGGTCACGACATGGCGCGCGACGCCGCCGCCCAGGGCACCGACCTCGTACCCGACGCCCCGCAGATGCCCGAACCGCAGGTGCGGGAGGTGACGGCGCACAGCATCCCCGGCGGCCTCGGCCTGCTGCTGACGGTGCTCGGGGTGATAGCCGGCATCGGCCTCGCGATTGTCGGCGGCGTCGTCGGCTCCCACGGCAACAACGCCGTGGGCGTCCCCGTCTGCATCTTCGGGGTGCTGCTCGTCATCGCCTCGTTCTTCTGCATGACGGGCGTGAAGATGGTCGCACCGGGCGAGGCCCGGGTGATCCAGCTCTTCGGCCGCTACGTCGGCACGATCCGCACCGACGGCCTGCGCTGGATCAACCCGCTCACCAGCAGCCGCAAGATCTCCACCCGGGTCCGCAACCACGAGACCGCCGTCCTCAAGGTCAACGACGCCTACGGCAACCCGATCGAACTCGCCGCGATCGTCGTCTGGAAGGTCGAGGACACCGCGCAGGCCCTCTTCGAGGTGGACGACTTCCTGGAGTTCGTCGCCACCCAGACCGAGGCGGCGGTCCGGCACATCGCGATCGAGTACCCCTACGACGCCCACGACGAGGGCGGGCTCTCGCTGCGCGGCAACGCCGAGGAGATCACCGAGAAGCTGGCCGTGGAGCTCACCGCCCGGGTGCAGGCCGCCGGGGTACGGATCATCGAGTCGCGCTTCAGCCACCTCGCGTACGCCCCGGAGATCGCCTCGGCGATGCTCCAGCGCCAGCAGGCCGGTGCGGTGGTCGCGGCCCGGCAGCAGATCGTCGAGGGCGCGGTCGGCATGGTCGAGATGGCGCTGACCCGGATCGCCGAGCAGGACATCGTCGAGCTGGACGCGGAACGCAAGGCGTCGATGGTCAGCAACCTGATGGTGGTGCTGTGCGGCGACCGCGCGGCCCAGCCGGTCCTGAACACGGGCACCCTCTACCAGTGACCGGACAGCCCCCGCCCCGCCGGACCCCGCCGCAGCGCAAGCAGATGCTGCTGCGGCTGGATCCGGCGGTGCACGACGCGCTGGCCCGCTGGGCCTCCGACGAGCTGCGCAGCGCCAACGCCCAGATCGAGTTCCTGCTGCGCAGGGCGCTGGCGGAGGCGGGCCGCCTGCCGGGCGCGGCACGGCCGATCCCCCGCCGGGGCCGCCCGCCGAAGAACCGGCAGGAGGGGCAGGAGGAGCCGGGGACGCATGGGACGCAGGGGACGCAGGGGGCCCCGGGCCCCTCGGGAACGCCGGAGACCCGGGAGGCCCCGGGGGCGTCGGAGGCCCCGGAGGACTGAGTTCCGGAAGCCGCCGGGGGCGGCCGATAGCCTATTCACCAGGGGTATACATCGTAGGTATACACACCGTGTAGAGTGCTCCGCATGTCTATCGGCCACACCCTGCTCGGACTTTTGGAGTCCGGCCCCCGCCATGGCTACGACCTCAAGCGCGAGTTCGACGAGAAGTTCGGCCATGACCGCCCCCTGCACTACGGGCAGGTCTACTCGACCATGTCCCGGCTGCTCAAGAACGGCCTCGTCGAGGTCGACGGGATAGAGAGCGGCGGCGGCCCCGAGCGCAAGCGCTACGCCATCACCGAGGCCGGGATCACCGACGTCGGCGCCTGGCTGGAGCAGCCGGAGAAGCCGGAGCCGTACCTCCAGTCGACGCTCTACACCAAGGTCGTCCTGGCCCTGCTCACCGGGCGGAGCGCGGAGTCGCTGCTGGACACCCAGCGCGCCGAGCACCTGCGTCTGATGCGCATACTCACCGACCGCAAGCGCAAGGGCGATCTGGCCGACCAGCTGATCTGCGACCACGCGCTCTTCCACCTCGAAGCCGATCTGCGCTGGCTGGAACTGACCGCCGCCCGGCTCGACCGACTCGCCATGGAGGTGGGCGCGTGATCCCCGCCGGTTCCCTGCTCAGCGCCGACAGCCTGCACAAGACGTACAACCGGACGCCCGCCCTCGACGGCGCGTCCTTCTCGATCCACCCCGGCGAGGTCGTCGCCGTGCTGGGCCCCTCCGGCTCCGGCAAGTCGACCCTGCTGCACTGCCTCGCGGGCATCGTCACCCCGGACCGGGGCACGATCACCTACGCGGGCCGCGAGCTGTCCGCCATGTCGGACGCCGAGCGCAGCGCGCTGCGCCGTACCGAGTTCGGCTTCGTCTTCCAGTTCGGCCAGCTCGTCCCGGAGCTGACCTGCGTGGAGAACGTCGCGCTGCCGCTCCGGCTGGCCGGGGCCAAGCGCAAGGAGGCCGAGCGCACCGCCCTGCACTGGCTGGAGCGGCTGGAGGTCGACAACGTCGCCGCCCAGCGTCCGGGCGAGGTCTCCGGCGGCCAGGGGCAGCGCGTCGCCGTGGCCCGCGCCCTCTCCGCCTCCCCGAAGGTGATCTTCGCGGACGAGCCGACCGGCGCGCTGGACTCGCTGAACGGCGAGCGCGTGATGCAGCTCCTCACCGAGGCCGCCCGGTCCACCAACGTCGCGGTGGTCCTGGTGACCCACGAGGCGCGGGTGGCCGCGTACTCCGACCGTGACGTCACCGTGCGCGACGGACGGACCCGCGACCTGGAGCACATCGCATGACCCTGCTCGACGAGAAGAACGCGGCGGCCCCGCCGGACGCCCCGCGCCCCACCGCCCCCACCGGCCTCGCGGCCTGGATACGCGACCTCGGCCTCGGCATGCGCTTCGGCGCCGGCGGCGGCCGCGAGGGCTGGATCCGTACCGCGCTGACCGCCGTCGGCGTCGGCCTCGGGGTGGCCCTGCTGCTCACCGCGGCCTCCGTCCCGCACATGCTCCAGCAGCGCAGCGACCGCAGCGCCGCCCGCGCCGCGAGCGTCATCGACTCCTCGCCGGGCAAGCCGGCCCCGAAGTCCGACATCTCGGTGCTGCGGTCCGACGTAGAGACGGAGTTCCGCGGCCGCGTCGTCGAGGGCCAGCTGATGCGCGCGGACGGGGCGCACCCGGTGCGGCCGCCGGGCGTCGACCGCTTCCCCGCCCCGGGCGAGGCGGTGGTCTCCCCGGCGCTGAAGGAGCTGCTGGCCTCCTCCGAGGGCGAGCTCCTCAAGGACCGGCTGCCGTACCGGATCATCGGCACCATCGCCGACCCGGGCCTGGTCTCCCCGGGCGACCTGGTCTACTACGCGGGCAACGACACCCTGACCGACGACCGCGGCGCCCGGCGGATCGCCGGGTACGGCGACCAGAACATGGCCGAGGACATGCCGCCCATCCTCATCGTGCTGATCATCCTGATCTGCGTGGTGCTGCTGATGCCGGTCGCGATCTTCATCGTGACGGCGGTCCGGTTCGGCGGCGACCGCCGCGACCGCCGGCTCGCCGCGCTGCGCCTGGTCGGCACGGACATCCGGATGACCCGGCGGATCGCCGCGGGCGAGGCCCTCTTCGGTGCGCTCCTCGGCCTGGTGACCGGGGTGCTGTTCTTCTTCGTGGGCCGGGAGTTCGTCGGCGGCGTGGAGATCTGGAACGTCAGCGTCTTCCCGGGCGACCTGGTCCCCGATCCGCTGCTGACGGCGCTGGTGGTCCTCGCGGTGCCGCTGACGGCGGTGGTGGTGACGCTCGGCGCGATGCGCGCGGTGGTGATCGAGCCGCTCGGCGTGATCCGCAACGGCCGCAGCCGCGGGCGCCGGATCTGGTGGCGGCTTCCGGTGCCGCTCGCCGGTCTGGCGGTGCTCGGGCTGACCGGCAAGGTCGACGCGTACGGCCCGGTCAATCCGTACCCGATCGCGGGCGGGGCGGTGCTGGTCCTGGTCGGGCTCGCGCTGCTGCTGCCCTGGCTGGTCGAGGCGCTGGTGAACCGGCTGAACGGCGGCCCGGTCTCCTGGCAGCTCGCCGTCCGCAGGCTCCAGCTGAGCAGCGGGGCGGCCTCCCGGGCGGTCAGCGGGATCACGGTGGCGGTCGCGGGCGCGGTGGCGCTGCAGATGATGTTCGCCGCGGTCGGCGACGAGTTCAACAAGATGATCGAGGAGAACACCTCGGGGGCGCAGTTCTCCTCGTACTCCGAGAAGGTCACCCGGGACGGTGCCACCCGGACCGCCGAGGCGCTCCGGGCCACCAAGGGCGTGACGTCGGTCGTCGGCATGGTCAGCGTCTACGTCACCCACCCCGACAGCTCCGAGGACGAGGACGTCCAGCGGACCACCAGCCTGACCATCGCCGACTGCGCGAGCCTGCGCGAGATGGCCCGGATCGGCGCCTGCAAGGACGGCGACACCTTCGTCTCGCACCCCGCGAAGGACAAGGACATGTCGCGGTGGATCGACCGGACAGCCCGCAAGGGCAAGGACGTCCTGATCGAGTCCGGCGGCTCCGGCGGGAAGTCGATGCGGTGGACGCTGCCCGCCGACGCCCGGACCGTCACGGCCCACAACACCGTGCTGGGCGACGGGGCCACCGGCATCCTGGCCACCCTCGGCGCGGTGGACCCAAGCACCCTGCCGGACGCGACGACCGAGGCGCAGATCACGATCGACCCGAGCGTGCCGGACGTCGCGGAGCACGTGCGGAACACGGTGGCCCGGATCGACCCCATCGCGCGGGTGGTGACCTTCCAGTCGGAGGCCCGGGACAAGAAGTACGCCAGTGTGCAGCGCGGCCTCCAGGTCGGCGGCACGGTGACGCTGCTGCTGATCGCGGCCTCGATGCTGGTCTCCCAGCTGGAGCAGTTGCGGGAGCGCAAGCGCCTGCTCTCGGTCCTGGTCGCCTTCGGCACCCGGCGCTCCACGATGGGCTGGTCGGTGCTCTGGCAGACCGCGGTGCCGGTGGTCATCGGCCTGGCGGTGGCCATCGCGGGCGGGCTCGGCCTGGGCGCGACCCTGATCTACATGATCGACAAGGAGGTCACCAACTGGTGGCTGTTCCTGCCGATGACCGGTGCGGGCGCGGCGCTGATCGCGCTGGTGACGCTGGTGTCGCTGCCGCCGCTGTGGCGCATGATGCGGCCGGACGGGCTCCGTACGGAGTGACCGGGCGGTGAGGGTGGAGGGGCGTGGCCGTGCGGGCCGCGCCCCTTCGGCCGTCTCCCGGGGCCGTTCGCTCCCTGTCGGGCGGCCGCCGCGCGCCCCGGGCGGCCGTTCGCCTCAGGCGCCGGGCCGGTCCCGTACGCCGTCCGTCACCCGGACCGGCAGCGCGGCCATCGCGCGGCGCAGCGCCGCCGCCAGCTCCTCGAACTCCTCCCGCCGCGCCGCTCCGGTGCGCATCCCCAGCGCGACCCGCCGCGAGGGGGCCGGTTCGGTGAAGTAGCCGGTGGCCAGGGCGTCGTTGCGGTCGGTCTCGACGGTGAGCGCGGTACGCGGCAGCAGCGTCACCCCGAGCCCGCCGGCGACCAGCTGCACCAGCGTGGAGAGTCCGGCGGCGGTCGTGGTGACGGGGGCGCCGGTGGTGCGCCCCGCCTCCCGGCAGATGTCCAGGGCCTGGTCGCGCAGGCAGTGCCCCTCGTCGAGCAGCAGCAGCGGCAGCTCGCGCAGCGCCTCGCGCGGGATGTCGGCGCGCCCGCCCAGCCAGTGGTCCTTCTCCATGACCAGGACGAAGTCCTCGTCGAAGAGGGGAAGTTCGGTCACCCCGGGCACCCCGAGCGGCACCGCGAGCAGCAGCAGGTCCAGCCGTCCGGCGGCCAGTCCGTCCAGCAGCGAGGCGGTCTGCTCCTCGTGGACCTGGAGGTCGAGCTCCGGATAGTCCTCGTGGACCAGCCGCAGCACGGTCGGCAGCAGATACGGGGCGACGGTCGGGATCACGCCCAGCCGGAGGACCCCGGTGAACGGCGCCCGGACCGCCTCCGCCTCCTCCATCAGCTCACCGACCGCCTCCAGCACCGCCCGCGCCCGCACCGCGAGCCGCTCCCCCGCCGGCGAGAGCAGCACCTTGCGCGTCGTACGCTCGATGAGCCGGACACCGAGCGCCTCCTCCAGCGCCGACACCGCGCCGGAGAGCGCCGGCTGACTCATCCCGATCGAGGCCGCCGCGTCCCGGAAGTGCAGGCACTCCGCGACGGCGACGAAGGCGCGCAGCTGCGAGAGACTGGGCTGTTTGGGTCGAGTGCCCTGATTGCTCTGCACCACTGATAGGCACCTCCGATCATCACGACCAAGTGTAGCTATTTCCGCGATCAATGCACTCTGTGCCAAGGTGGATCTCGTCCAACCCTCAGGAAAGCCCCAAAAGGGATTTCCAACGCTGCAAGGAGAGCGCGTGCTCACTGTCGGTGACAAGTTCCCCGAGTTCGACCTGACTGCTTGTGTCTCGCTGGAGAGCGGCAAGGAGTTCGAGCAGATCAACCACAAGACCTACGAGGGCAAGTGGAAGATCGTCTTCGCGTGGCCGAAGGACTTCACCTTCGTGTGCCCCACCGAGATCGCCGCCTTCGGCAAGCTGAACGACGAGTTCGCCGACCGTGACGCGCAGATCCTCGGCTTCTCCGGCGACTCCGAGTTCGTGCACCACGCCTGGCGCAAGGACCACCCGGACCTGACCGACCTGCCCTTCCCGATGATGGCCGACTCGAAGCACGAGCTCATGCGTGACCTCGGCATCGAGGGCGAGGACGGCTTCGCGCAGCGCGCCGTCTTCATCGTCGACCAGAACAACGAGATCCAGTTCACGATGGTGACCGCCGGTTCCGTGGGCCGTAACCCCAAGGAGGTCCTGCGGGTCCTGGACGCCCTGCAGACCGACGAGCTGTGCCCCTGCAACTGGACCAAGGGCGAGAACACCCTCGACCCGGTCGCGCTCCTCGCGGGCGAGTGAGCTGACGGCGACATGGCACTCGACGAACTGAAGGCCGCCGTTCCGGACTTCGCCAAGGACCTGAAGCTGAACCTCGGTTCGGTGATCGGCAACAGCGAGCTCCCGCAGCAGCAGCTCTGGGGCACCGTCCTCGCCTGCGCGATCGCCTCGCGCTCGCCGAAGGTGCTGCGCGAGCTGGAGCCGGAGGCGAAGGCCAACCTCTCCGCGGAGGCGTACACCGCCGCGAAGTCGGCCGCCGCCATCATGGCGATGAACAACGTCTTCTACCGGACCCGGCACCTGCTGTCGGACCCCGAGTACGGGACGCTCCGCGCCGGCCTGCGGATGAACGTCATCGGCAAGCCCGGTGTGGAGAAGGTCGACTTCGAGCTGTGGTCGCTCGCGGTCTCCGCGATCAACGGCTGCGGCCAGTGCCTGGACTCGCACGAGCAGGTGCTCCGCAAGTCCGGCGTGGACCGGGAGACCATCCAGGAAGCCGTCAAGATCGCCTCGGTGATCCAGGCGGTCGGCGTGACCCTCGAAGCCGAGGCCGTGCTCGCCGAGTAGGACCGTACGCGCCCGACCGGCACGTATGAGGAAGGGCCCCGTGGACGACCGACCGTCCACGGGGCCCTTCCGTATGTCCTAGGTGTATTGACCCGCAGCGTTGTTGACGCGGCTGATCGGCGGGTGCCCGTCGAGTGCGGTGTGGCAGCGGTGGTGGTTGTAGGTGTGGAGG